>NZ_JBNHHW010000003.1:0-586096 GCF_059092625.1 Arthrobacter sp. Y3221114 | reverse complement strand
CCATGGGCGGCGGTAACAGCAATGTTGCCGGGACCGGATCCACTGAGGCAGGCAGGGGCGGCGCCGGCGCCGCTGGTGCGGGCGGGACGGACAGGGCGGCCGCGGAAGGCAACGCCGATTCGGCATCCCGTCACAGCGGTGGAGGCCCCAGCGCTGTTGACCCGGCCACCGCGGTGGATCCGGCCGTGGTGCAGGCGATGGACGGTGCCACCCGGGCGCAGAAGCTGCTCGCCGGCCTGGTCGGGGCTTGCCGGATCGCGTTGAACACCGGCAGGCTTCCGGATTCGGGCGGGCACCGGACGCAGGTGATCGTCACCACCGGGTACGAACAGTTGGCCGGGCTGCTCTCCGGCGGCGGCAGCGCGGTCTTTAACGGACCGGTCTCGGCCACCACGGTGCGCCGGATGGCCTGCGACGCGGAAATCATCCCGGCCGTCCTCGGGTCCGAGGGCGAAATCCTGGATCTGGGCAGGTCGCAACGGTTTTTCAACCGGGCCATCCGCCGGGCACTGGTCGCCCGGGACAAGGGCTGTGCCTTCCCGGGGTGCAGCATGCCCGCGTTCTGGACCGAAGCCCACCACATCATCCCGTGGTGGGCCGGCGGCCGCACCACCGTCGATAACGGGGTGTGCCTCTGCCTGCTCCACCACGACCTGATCGAGCAAGGCAACTGGCAGATCAACGTCCTCAACGGCATCCCCTGGTTCACCCCGCCGGACTACATCGACCCCCGCCGCAAACCGCTACGCAACTCCTACTGGCAAACCCACGTCCCACCCCAACCACTCCACGCCACGTGATGAAGCAGGCCTCCCGCAATGCCAGCTGTCCAGTTTTGGTGCGGGATCAATCACCGCCCAACAGCAAGCGTGGCTCCCTAATTACCGCCACTGGGCGCATGTCCTGCTGCAGGAGAAATAGGAATTAGGTCCCAGCCCAGCCGGCCGTGACCGGGAACGCACGCGACAAGGGGTCTGAGCAGCTAACCGCGGCACGCGCGCGGCCGAAGGTAGTAGGTAGCGGCTCACCGGAGCCCTCGAGAAACCTGGGACGGGGCCAATGATCGTAGTAACGCGGCTGAACGACAGCCAGTTTGCGGTCAACCCTGACCTCATTGAGCGTGTCCATGCCAACCCTGACACCACCTTGGTGATGGTCGACGGCGCGAAGTACATCGTCACCGAGACGATGAGTCAGGTCATCGAGATGATCGCCAGCTACCGCGCATACGTGCTGCACCTGGCCCATGAGCTGCCGCCTTCAGTCCACCAGCACGGTCACCCCCAGCTCGGCCTCGTGCCACCCGCCGCACCGGCCCCCGGAGAAGACTCCGTGGACTCCGGCAACACTGTGCCGCTGCGCCCTAGGAATACGTAAATGGATCCCGCAACACTTATTGGCCTCCTGCTGGCCTTCGGCTCGCTTTATGCCATGATCACCCTCGAGGGCGCCCACGTCGAGGCGCTCCTCATCCCGGCCCCGATGATCCTGGTCTTCGGTGCCACTATTGCCGTGGGCTTGGCCAGCACCACCCTCAGCGACGGCCTGCACGCCTTCAAAGCGTTGCCCCGGGCTTTCACCGGCAAGGTTGCGAAGCCGCAGGTAGTCATTGACCGAGTGGTGGAACTGGCCGAAAAGGCGCGCAGCGAGGGCCTGCTGGCACTGGATGCAGAGGCGGCCGAGGAAAAGGACCCGTTCATGCAGCGGGCGCTGCAGAACATCGCCGACGGCACCGACGGCGAGGAACTGCGGATCCTCCTCGAAGACGAGATCAGCACTAAGGCGCGCACCGATCGTCAATCCTCCAAGTTTTTTATGGGCATGGGCGGCTACGCCCCGACCATCGGCATCATCGGCACCGTCGTATCGCTGACGCACGTGCTGGAGAACCTCTCCACCCCGGATACCTTGGGACCGATGATTGCGACGGCGTTCGTGGCAACCCTGTGGGGACTGCTCTCCGCCAACTTCATTTGGCTGCCGATCGGAGGCAAGCTGAGGCGCTTGTCCGACCTGGAAACCGAACGCATGACCCTGCTAATGGAAGGCATGCTGGCGGTCCAGGCCGGCAGCCAGCCTCGGCTGTTGGGCGAACGACTGCGTGCCATGGTTCCGGAGCATGAGATGGGCTCGGGGAAGCCGGGCAAGGAAGGCAAATCCGGCAAGTCCGACGACAAGCCTGCGGTCAAGGCAGCATGAAGTCGCGGCGCCCGCGCCGGCCGCTCGGCGCGGAAGAAGACGAGCACCCGGACGAGCGGTGGATGGCCTCCTACATGGACATGGTCACCGTGCTGATGTGTATGTTCATCGTGCTCTTCGCCATGTCCACGGTGGATGCGGCGAAGTTCGAGAAGCTGGCGAACTCGTTGGCCACCGGTTTCGGCGTGGAGCGCACCCAGGCGGTTGATACGGCTGAAGGGGTAGTGGTGCCGCCGGAACTCATTGACGAGGAGGGCCAGGGGTTTACCAGTGGTGACGCCGAAGAGGACACCGAGGGTGAAGTGAAAACCGATCTCGACGCGGCCATCAAGGAAGTCGACGACCTGCGCGACATCCAGGAGAAGATCACCAAGGGGCTGCAGGAAGAAGGCCTTGAAAAAGCTGTCCGCTTCCAGCTTGACGAACGCGGGCTGACCGTTCGCCTGATTGGCAGCGAGACGTTCTTCGAGCCCGACTCACCGGCGCTCACCCGGCAAACCATCAAGGTCCTGAACGTGGTGGGTCCGGTGCTGAAGCCGGTCGGCTATGAGCTGAAGGTGGAAGGCCACACGGCGCAGGTGCGCCATCTGGACCCGAACGCATTGGACTGGGAGCTTTCCTCGGAGCGTGCCGTGAACGTGCTGCGCCATCTGGTGGAAGACAGCGGCGTGGTTTCGAACCGCATCTCCGCCGTTGGCTTCGGTGAATCCAGGCCGCTGACCACCAGCGGGAGCGACAAAGATCTCACCATGAACCGTCGCGTGGACATCGTGGTGCTTTCCGGCCAGCCGGAAGCCATCCGCAACCTGATCCCGGAAGTCATGAAGGATCCTGCCGGCGCCGCCAAGGAGGCGGCTGCGGAACGGGCGGAATTGGCCAAGAAGGCCGCCGAAGCTGAAGCTGCGGGAAAGGCCGAGGCCGAGTCGGCTGAGGCCGAAGCCCCTGAGGACAAACCTGCCGAGCGCGTGGCAGGAGAGCCGGGTGGAAGCTCCGGGCGCGAGGTGGTCACCGGCGGTGGCCGGAGCGGCGGCCCGGGGCCGGACGCCACCTACGCTCCGGCGCCCGGCGGGGCGTCCTCCGACCACTGAGCGCGCTCGCCTGTGTGTGGCACCGGCGCCCGGCGGGGCATCTTCCGGTCACTCGGTCGCCCGCCTCTGGCACCGGGCGACCGACGTTGGACGTGCCGCGGGAACCGGCTGACCCGCCTTATCCAAACTCCTAACATCCCCCATCACGCTGCCGATAGTGCCTGCTGTGACGGTCCAGGAACATGCGCACTCTAGCGCGCCCGAAAAGCCGGCCAGAGCCGTCGAAGTTTACGATTTCCGGCGGCCCACCACTCTGGCGCGGGAGCATTCCCGCGTGCTGGAGTTGGCCTTCGAAACATTCGCCCGACAGTGGGGCACCCAGCTGACCGCCAAGGTCCGCGTGATCTGCACGGTCACGTCGGAACAGGTCCAGATGCAAACCTACGACGAGTACGCGGCCTCTTTGCCGGCCAGTACCGCGATGGTCCTTTGTGCCCTCGACGACATCACCGGCAAGGCCGTGATCCAGTTCCCGACCAAGGCTGCGATGACGTGGGTGGACCACATGCTGGGCGGCAACGGCAGCCACGACTATCCGGACCGCAAGTTCACCCAGATTGAACAGGCCCTGGTCAGCCGCCTCATGGAGGACGCGCTGGAGGACCTGCGCTACTCGCTGGGTTCCCTGCTCACCACGCCCATCAGCCTGGACCAGATCCATTACAACTCGCAGTTCGCGCAGGCGGCGGCAACCAACGACCTGATGATCGTTGCCACCTTTGAAATCCGGGTCGGTGACATGTCCGCGCCCGCCACGGTGGCTATCCCGGCCGAGGTGCTGCTGACCCAGCTGCGTGATTCGTTCGCCATGAGCAGCCCGGCCAACGCACGGAAGCTGCTGGAGACCCAGCTGGTGCAGATCCCGGTGGACGTGGCCCTGCAGTTCGCCCCCATGCGCGTCCGTCCCGGCCAGGTCCTCGACTTGGCCATAGGCGACCTGCTGCCGCTGCCGCACCCGCAACACCGCCCGCTGGATGTTGCCGTCAACGGCGAACGCCTGGCGCATGCCGCCGTGGGCGCCAACGGCAACCGCCTGGCCGGAGTCATTGTTACAACCGAGGAGAACGCCCGATGACACAGACCCAGACCCTTCAGGCTGCTGCCGCCGACGCGCTCCTGGGGCTGCTGCCCACCAACACGCCGCTCTACGCGGTTCGCCAGGACGAAGGCGGACCGCTGCCCGGGCAGGTGGCCTCCGCCGTCGTCGGATCCTTTGTGGGCGGTACCTCGGCCGACGTCGCCTTGGTGGTGGCCGACCAGGCCGCGCTGGCCGCCGCCGCGGGTACGGATTCCCCGTTGGTATCCGCCGCCGACCTGCTGCGCCCGGCGCTGGAAGCGGCCACGTCCGTTCTCGGTGCCGGTGTGCTGGGTGAAGCACGCGTCGGCAACGCCGCGGCGCTGTTCTCCGATCCGGAAGCCGCGGTGTTCAAGCTGACCGGCGGCGACGGCGAGGCCGGCGGCTGGTTCGCCATCCGGCTGCGCGGTAACCCGGCCGGGCACGGCGCGGACGACTCGGTGTTGGCCAAGCTGGGCCGCATCAACAACGTGGAAATGGCGCTGACCGTGGAGATCGGCCGCACGCGGATGTCCGTGCGCGATGTGCTGAACCTGGAGCCGGGCGGCGTGATCGAACTGGACCGCTCGGCCGGCGCCCCCGCCGATGTGCTGCTCAACGGCCGCCTGATCGCCCACGGCGAGGTCGTCGTCGTCGACCAGGACTACGCCGTGCGCATCACCAAGATCCTCGACGTGCCCGAAGGACTTCTCTAAATGGAGACAGTGGTCCTCGCTTTGCGGGTAGCGCTCTCGCTGGCCGTGGTGCTGGGGTTGCTCTGGGTGCTGCAGCGCCGCTTCAGCCGCGGCGCCCGCACCGGCGCCCGCAAGCTAGTGCGCGTGGTGGAACGCCAGACCATCGGGCCCAAAGCCGCCGTCGTGGTGGTTGACGCCGACGGCCAGCGCTTCGTGCTGGGCGTGACGGATCAGGCCGTGCACGTGCTGGACAGCCGTGAGGCGCCGGTCGAAGAGGCGGCCGAGCCCGCCCACCGCGCTCCACAGACCACGGCGGACAGCTTCTCCCGGCTGCTGGAGCTTGCCACCGGCCGCCCATCGGGCCAGGACCAGGCCGCCGCAGAGGCGGCGGTCCCGTCCGGCTCGTCCGATGCTGCGGACGCCCCCCGAACGTCAGTTTCCTCCGACGCCGACTCCGGTTTCCCGCGCCGCGCTGCCCGTCGTGCCGCCGCGCCCATGCCCGAGCCGCTCGCCGAACAGGCGATTGAAGGGCACCCGGTCGCCGCGCAGGAGTTCGACGAGGCGAACCACGACAACGACGTCATTCCCATCCGGCAGGCCGGACTGTATCCGATCGACGGCGGACGCCGTTCTGTCCGCACCGGCCGCCGGGCGTCGCGTCCGGCCGGCTGGCAGGGGCAGGCACCGGATTCCCCGCTGGCCGGCTCCATCCTTTCGCCGTCGACCTGGAAGCAGACCGCCGAAGCCCTGAAGCAGGTCCGTTCGCGTTGAGAAGCACCGGCATGATGGCCTTGACGGCGGGCCGCTGGCCGCGTCTGGCCACCGCAGCACTGCTGGCGCTACTGCTGGCGGTGGTCTTTGCCGTCGCCGCCGCGATCCTGAGCGCGCCTTCCGCCTTCGCGTCGCCGGTCGCCCCGGTTCCCCCCGTGGACCCACTGGCCCCCGTCGAACCGGGCTCCCCGGACGGCGACGGCGGGTTCTCGGTGGAAATCAACGGGCCCAACGGGACGCCGTCGTCCGCCGTCATCACGCTGCTGGGCATCACGCTGCTGTCGGTGGCTCCCGCGCTGCTGCTGATGATGACGTCCTTTACCAAGATCTTCGTGGTGCTGGCGATGACCCGGAACGCGCTGTCCCTGCCCTCCATCCCGCCGAACCAGGTGCTGGCCGGGCTGGCGCTGTTCCTGTCGCTGTTCATCATGTGGCCGGTGCTGACCCAGGTGAACGAGCTGGGCGTGCAGCCGTACATGGAAGGGACCACGAACTTCACGGACGCGGTGGGTGCCGCCGCCGCTCCGCTGCAGAACTTCATGCTGGCGCACACCCGCGAGGAAGACCTGGCGCTGATGATGCGCGCTGCCGACCTGCCCAACCCGGACAATCCGGAGGCCGTGCCGCTGCAGACCCTGATCCCGGCGTTCATGATTTCCGAGTTGCGTGCCGCGTTCATCATCGGGTTTGTCATCTTCGTGCCGTTCCTGGTGATCGACCTGGTGGTGGCCTCGGCGCTGATGTCCATGGGCATGATGATGCTCCCGCCGGTGATGATTTCGCTGCCGTTCAAGATCCTGCTGTTCGTGCTGGTGGATGGCTGGGGCCTGATCATCACCGCCCTGGTCGGAAGTTACGGTACCTAGCCGTGGATACAAACGCCGTCCTCGACATCGGCCTGCAGGGCCTGCTGGTCGCGGCCAAACTCTCCGCCCCGGTGCTGGTCACCGCGCTGGTGGTGGGCTTCGCCGTCTCCCTGGTGCAGTCCATGACGCAGATCCAGGAAATCACGCTGTCTTTCGTGCCCAAGGCCGTGGCGGTGGCCGTGGCGCTGCTGATCTGCGGACACTGGATGATCTCCGAGATGGTCTCCTTCACCCAGGAAATGTTCGAGAAAATCCCCGGCCTGCTCGGCGGCGGATAATGAACATCCCGCTCGACCAGGCGTGGATCGAGGCCACCATGCTGGCAGGTGTCCGCATGGTGGCTTTCCTGCTGATTGCCCCGCCGTTCTCCTACGGAGCCATCCCGACCCGCATCAAGGCGATGCTCGGCGTCGGACTGGCCCTGGCGGTCTCCCCGCGGGTGGCCAACGGGTACGAGCCGATGAGCACGGCGGGGTTCTTCGGCGCGCTGGTGCTGGAGATCCTGGTGGGCGCGCTGCTGGGCTTCCTCGTGTTGGTGGTGTTCTCCGCGGTGCAGTCGGCGGGCACGCTGATCGACCTGTTCGGCGGCTTCTCCATGGCGCAGGCGTTCGACCCGCAGTCGATGGTCAACGGCGCGCAGTTCACCCGGCTGTTCCAGATGGCTGCCCTGGCGCTGCTGTTCGCCTCCGACGGCTACCAGTTGATCATTGGCGGGCTCGCGCGCAGTTTCACCGCGCTGCCGCTGGGCGGGGGAGTCGACCTGGCCGAGCCGGTGCAGTTGATCATCACCGGCGTGACGCAGATGTTCCTGGCGGCGGTGCAGATTGCCGGACCCCTGCTGGTGGTGCTGTTCCTGGCCGACGCCGGCCTGGGCCTGCTCACGCGGGTGGCCCCGGCGCTGAACGCGTTTGCGCTGGGCTTCCCGTTAAAGATCTTCCTGACCCTGACCCTGGCCGGCGTGGTGTTCGTGGCGCTGCCGCGGATTGTCTCCTCGCTCGCCGGGCAGGCCGTGACGGCGCTAACGGGGGTGGGCTAGATGTCGCAGGAAACGTCCGAAGAACGGACAGAGCAAGCCACCCCCAAGCGGATGAAGGACGTCCGCCAGAAGGGCCAGCTCTCCAAATCCCAGGACCTCACCGCCTGGTTGGGCGTGGGCGCGGCCGCGTTGATGCTGCCGATGACCATCGACCGGGCCTCCCAGGCCGGCACGGACCAGATGTTCACCGTCACCCGGATGATCCAGTCGCCGGACCCGGGGCTGGTGGTCAAGGCGCTCGAGGACGGGCTGGGCACCATCACGTACACGCTCACGCCGATGTTCCTGGCCGTGGTCGCCGTGGTCATCGCGGGTGCGGCGCTGCAGGGCGGCATCCACTGGAAGAAGTTCAAACCCGAGACCCAGCAGTTCAACCTGGTCAACGGGCTCAAGAAGGTGTTCGGCATGCAGGCGCTCTGGCAGGGTGCCAAGGCGCTGCTGAAGACCGTGGTGGTGGGACTGGCCCTGTACTTTGTGATCCAGGGGCTGGTCCCGGTGCTGATGACCGCCGGCGGGCTCTCGGTCGCCTCGCTGCTTGAGGCTGCGGGCGGCGGCACCGCCGGCCTGCTGCAGACCGCAATCATCGCCGGCCTGATGCTGGCCGTGCTGGACGTGATGGTGGTGATCCGGCGCAACCGCAAGAAAACCCGGATGACCAAGAAGGAAGTCCGCGACGAGAACAAGAACTCCGAGGGCGATCCGCTGATCAAGTCGCAGCGGCGCTCGCGGCAGTTGGCGATGAGCCGGAACCGCATGATCGCCGCGGTGGGAGGCTCCGACGTCGTGCTGGTCAACCCGACCCACTACGCGGTGGCGCTGAAGTACGAACCGGGAAAGTCGGCGCCGCGCGTGGTGGCCAAGGGGGCGGGAAACATTGCCGCCCGCATCCGCGAGGAAGCCGAAACCACCCGCGTGCCGGTGGTGCGCGATGTCCCGCTGGCCCGGGCGCTGCACGCCGCCTGCGAGATCGGCCAGGAAATCCCCATGGAGCTATACAACGCCGTGGCCCGCGTGCTGGCCTTCGTCATGAGCCTGAAGGCCCGCGGCACCGCCGTTGGCGTCCACACCATGGCGGAGCCGGCCATGACCGACGCCGACGCCGCCGCCCACGCTTCAACCCGGCAGGGCCGCCGAGCCTTGTCCCTACCGTCACCCGGAGGTGACTGATGAACCGCAACCTCTCCAAGCTCGCCGTCCCGATCGGGGTGGTGGGCATCATCCTGCTGCTGGTGGTGCCGATTCCGGCGGGACTGCTGGATGTGCTGATCATCGTGAACATCCTGCTGGCGCTGGTGATCCTGCTGACCACCATGTTCGTGAAGAAGCCGCTGGACTTCTCCGTGTTCCCGTCGCTGCTGCTGGTGGCCACGCTGTTCCGGCTGGGCCTGAACGTGGCGTCCACCCGGCTGGTGCTGGGCGACGGCTACGCCGGGCAGGTGATCGAGGCCTTCGGCCACGTGGCAGTGGGCGGCTCGATCATCATCGGCGCAGTGGTGTTCCTGATCCTGGTGGTCATCCAGTTCGTGGTGGTCACCAAGGGCGCCGAGCGGGTGGCCGAGGTGGGCGCGCGCTTCACGCTGGACGCGATGCCGGGCAAGCAGATGGCGATCGACGCCGACCTGAATGCCGGCCTGATCACCGACGCGCAGGCCCGCGAACGCCGCGCCGAGGTATCCGCCGAAGCGGACTTCTACGGCGCCATGGACGGCGCGTCCAAGTTCGTCAAGGGCGACGCGATCGCCGGCATCATCATTATCATCATCAACATCATCGGCGGCATCGCCATCGGCATGCTGCAGCGCGGCATGGAGATCGGCGACGCGGTCAGCACCTACACCCTGCTGACCATCGGCGACGGCCTGGTCACGCAGATCCCGGCGCTGCTGATGGCCGTGTCCACCGGCATGATCGTCACCCGGTCCAACGCCGACTCCGAAATGGGCTCGGACGCCTCCGACCAGCTGACCCAGTCCCGCCAGGCGCTGATGATTGCCGGCGGCGCGGCCATTCTGCTGGCCCTGATCCCGGGCATGCCCAAGATCCCGTTCATCCTGGTGGGCGCGTTCCTGATCTTCATGGCACAGCGGCTCAAGGCCACGGAGGCGGCCAAAGCCAAGGACGACGACGCCGCTGCCGCCGAAGCGGGTCAGGCGGCTCCCGCTTCGGAGACTACCGAGGACCTGATCGAACAGATGCGGGTGCACGCGCTGGAGATTCAGCTGGCCCCGGACCTGGTGGATTTGGTCTCCGGCGCCTCCGACGACCTGCTGGCGCGGGTGCGCGCGCTGCGCCGGAAGATTGCCATGGAGCTGGGCGTGGTGGTGCCGCCGGTGCGCACCCGCGACAGCATCGACCTGCCGATGTCCACGTATGTGATCCGGATTGCCGGCGTGGAGGCCGGCCGCGGCGAGGCACCGGCGGGCAAGGTCCTGGCGCTGGGGGACAACCTGGAATCGCTGCCGGGCGTCGCCACGGTGGAGCCGGTGTTTGGGCTGGCCGGCAAATGGGTCCCGGCGGAGATGCGGCACAGCGCGGAGATGGCCGGAGCCACCGTGATCGACCGGGTCTCCGTGCTGGTCACGCACCTGTCCTCGCTGATCTCCGCCAACGCCGCGCGGCTGCTGACCCGTGAGGACGTGCGTGTGCTGACCGAGGGCGTGAAGTCGGTAAACCCGTCCGCCGTCGACGAACTCACCCCGTCCCTGCTATCGCTGGCCGAGGTGCAGCGCGTGCTGCAGGGGCTGCTGGCGGAGCAGATCCCGATCAACGACCTGCCGCGCATCTACGAGGCGCTGGCGCTGAAGGCCAAGTCCTCCACCGACCCGGAGGGGCTGATCGAGGCCGCCCGGCAGGCGCTGGGCCCGGCCTTGACCGCGCAGTACCTGGACGGGCAGCTGCTGCGCGTGATCATGATCGATCCCACGCTTGAGCAGTCGATGCTGGAGGGCATGCGCCCGTCCGAACACGGCACGCAGATCCTGCTCTCGGTGGAGCGGACCGAAGCCGTGCTGGCCTCGCTGCGGAACGCGCTGGAGAAGGTGGAAGCCAACGGCCTCACCGCCGTGCTGGTGTGCGCGCCCGCGCTGCGCCCGGCCATCCGGCGGCTCGTCTCGGCGCAGGCCGGGGGACTTCCGGTACTGTCCTACCAGGAGGTCACCTCCGCCAACGTGAAGATCGAGACCGTGGGGGTAGTACGTGTCGGCCAGACGGCTGCAGCTTAAAGGCGCCTCCCTCCAGGAACTCAAGGCCAAGGTCCTGGCCGACCACGGGCCCGACGCGAAGATCGTCGCGGCCGAAAAGGTCACGGTCGGCGGCATCCGCGGCTTCTTCGCCCGCGAGCACTACGAAGTCACCGTGGAACTGCCGGCCTCGACCGTGCGCGGCCAGCACGCCCTGGACCAGAAGGCCCGCGCCGGAATCGCCGCGCTGTTGGCCGACGCCGAGCGCACCGAATCAAGGCTGCACGGCAAGGCGCCCGAACTGCACGTCTCCACGCATACCGACCAGTTCGCGGTCATCATGGACAACCTGACCTTCAACACGGCGCGGCCCACCCGGCTACCCAAGGGCGCCCGGCTGGAGGAACCGCTGCCGGAAGCAGCCGGGCCGGCGGAGGGCTCCGGAGCCGCCGCGGCAGGGCCCGGCTCGGGACGCCGGCGGACCGACCCGAAACCCCCGGAGGCTGCGGGCACAGATTCAGGCGGCGTGGCCGCGCGGGGACCGGAGGCCCGTGCAGCGGCCATCGAAGCCCCCGTCACGGAGGCCCCAGCCACGGGAGCCCCAGCCACCGCAGCCGCAGCAGCCCCGGTCCCAATTACGGCAGCTTCGGCCATGCCGGCGGCAGCAGTGGCCGGCGGTTCCCTGGAGGCCACCGGATCCCGGACCCGGGCGGCCGGTACGGGACGGCGCGCGGCGGCCGGACCCCCGGAAACCGAGGCTTTGGAGCGGCAGCATGGGCAGGCCGGGCACGCCGGGCAGGAGGAGCAGGCCGGGCAGGAGGTTGAAAAGGTTGCCACGGAGGCCATCGACCCGGATCCGCACCGCTCGGCCCGCACCGAAGGCCAGACCGACGCCTGGGGAGGCACGGGCGTCGTCGTCGGCACAGTCACGGAGGACGGGCCGGCGCAGCCGCAGGAGGCCCAGCGGGCCGCGGGCCCGGGCCCGGCCGGCAAGCCGGCCATCCCGGTGCCGCTCTACGGCCCGGGGGACCTGGTGCTGGTGATCGGCCAGGGCGATGTTGCCCTGGAGGCTGCCACTTCCATGGCCGCCGCGGCGCCAGCGGTTAACGGTGCGCCGTCCGAGGCCGCCGATTGGATTTCCGGCGGCGGGAACATGGTGAAGATGGGCGGTGCGCATGCTGCCGATGTCCGGAGACCGGTGCAGGACCGCAACAGTGCGATAGGTGCCCGTGCCCGAGGCGTGGAGCGCGGACAGAGCGTCTTCGTGGCCTATGGCCTGGGTCAGGCGCTCACGCCGTCTTTGGAGCTGCTCGCGCTCCTGCCGGCACTGGGAGCCGACCAGATCTGGCTGGCGGTGGACGCCGGGCGGAAGGCCGAGGACACCGACCGCTGGGTGCAGGCCGTGCAGCGGGTCGTCGTTCCCGACGGCCTGGCGGTCACCGGAACGAGGCACACCAGCTCGCCGAAGACGGTCAACACACTCGGGGTGCCGGTGGGTTGGGTGGACGGCGAGCCGGCCGAGGCCCCCTGGCTCTGACGCCCGCGATGGGTTGCGCGGCCTGCCCCGGCGCCAAGTCCAGCTGCGATAGAGTTGACGCGTGCTGGTGCTGACGCGAAAACCCGGAGAGCGGATCCTGATCGGTGACGACATTGTCATCACCGTGCTGGATGCCCGCCGCGACGGCGTCCGCCTGGGCATCGAGGCCCCGCGCGGCGTAAAGATCCAGCGCGATGAAGTGGTCCAGGCGGTCAGCGAAGCCAACGTGGCAGCCGCGCAAAGCGGCCCGGAGGCCGAGGAACGCATCAAGGCCCTGCTGGGCCTGAACCTCCCCGGCAGCAGCGGCACCGGGAGCGCCGACAGTTAAACGCCGCCGGCAGCTAAACCGCGCCGCCGGCGGCCTCAGGGCGCCCGGCCAGGCACCGGCGTCGTCGTGCTGTTCTGGGTCTTTTTGACCTAACCCCGCGCGGCAGGATAAACTTGGGAGTCGTTGTGCGTGTCCAACCTCGATACGCTATGTCCGTGTGGCGGCCCAGTTGCAGGGCCAACCTGGTCCACGGAAATAGCCGAGACTTTCTGGGCCACTGGTTACATTTCAGTCCTCACCTGAAGTTCCGGTAGCGCATCACCAACTTTGCGCGTGTGTTCTGTGAAGAATGCGCCGCTACCTTAGAACACCAAACGAAGGCAAAAACCGTGCGTACGTACACTCCGAAGCCCGGCGATATCAACCGCCAGTGGCACGTCATTGACGCCACCGACGTCGTCCTGGGTCGTCTTGCCAGCCAGACCGCAACACTGCTGCGCGGAAAGCACAAGCCGACCTTTGCTCCTCACATGGACATGGGCGATTTCGTCATCATCATCAACGCTGAGAAGGTCGCCCTGACCGGCGCCAAGCTCGAACAGAAGCGTGCCTACCGCCACTCCGGTTTCCCGGGTGGCCTGTCCTCCGTCAACTACGCCGAACTGCTGGAGAAGAACCCGGTTCGTGCAGTTGAGAAGGCCATCAGGGGCATGCTGCCGAAGAACTCCCTGGCTGCCCAGCAGCTGTCCAAGCTGAAGGTCTACACGGGCGCCGAGCACCCGCACGCTGCCCAGCAGCCGAAGACCTTCGAAATCACCCAGGTCGCCCAGTAGCGCCGGCCACCACTAGAAACTTAATTCAAGGAGCATCGTGGCTGAAGAGCTGAACACTGCTGCTGAGGGCGAAACCCTCACCAGCTACACCTCGGAATCATCCGAGGTCACCGAGACCGCCAAGAAGGAACGCCCCGCCCTCACCGTAGGCGGAGGCGCCGTGGGTCGCCGCAAGCAGGCTATCGCCCGCGTGCGTCTGGTTCCGGGTGCCGGCAACTGGACCATCAACGGCCGTGAGCTGGCGAACTACTTCCCGAACAAGCTGCACCAGCAGGAAGTGAACGATCCGTTCAAGATCCTGGATCTGGAAGGCGCTTACGACGTCATCGCCCGCATCCACGGCGGCGGCCCCTCCGGCCAGGCCGGTGCGCTGCGCCTGGGCGTTGCCCGCGCACTGAACGAGATCGACCGCGAGAACAACCGCCCGACCCTGAAGAAGGCCGGTTTCCTCACCCGCGACGCTCGCATCATCGAGCGCAAGAAGGCCGGTCTCAAGAAGGCCCGCAAGGCGCCGCAGTACTCGAAGCGCTAAACCGCTTCCGGAGCTTTGGCTTCCACCGCGAGGTCCCGCAGCATGGCTGCGGGGCCTCACTGGCGTTCAAGCGGCCGTACCCGGGGGACGTGGCCGGGGCCTCGCGCCTCCGCTACCGCTTGAGGAGACCCGCCCCGCGGCAGGGTCAGCCACCAAAACAGGGCTTTCCACGCGACTGCCGGCCGGAGATGGACCGACTGCTTGGCACCCTGCCGTAAAATGGGTCGCGATGTCTAGATTATTTGGTACCGACGGAGTCCGCGGACTGGCCAACGGATTGATCACTGCAGAGCTCGCGCTCGAGGTCGCACAGGCCGCCGCAGTGGTCCTTGGCCACCGGCAAGTTGAAGACGGCAAGCGCCCGACGGCGGTGATCGCCCGCGACCCGCGCGCCAGCGGCGAGTTCATCAGCGCTGCCGTGGAGGCCGGCCTCGCCAGTGCGGGTGTCGACGTCTACGACGCCGGGGTGCTGCCCACCCCGGCGGCCGCGTACCTCGTGGGGGACCTGGCGGCGGACTTTGGCGTGATGATTTCCGCCTCGCACAATCCGGCACCGGACAACGGCATCAAGTTCTTCGCCCGCGGCGGGCACAAGCTGCCGGACGAGGTCGAGGACGCGATCGAGCAGGAGATGGCGCAGCCGCGCGTCCGGCCCACGGGCGCGGAAATTGGACGCATCCAGCGTTTCGCGGACGCGGAAGACCGCTACATCCTGCACCTGCTGCAGACGCTGCCGGCCCGCCTGGAGGGCCTGAAAGTCGTTCTCGACTGCGCACACGGTGCAGCCAGCGGCTGCTCGCCGGAGGTGTTCCGCGCCGCCGGTGCGGACATTGTGGTGATGGGTGCCGAGCCGGACGGGCTGAACATCAACGACGGCGTGGGTTCCACCCACCTGGAGAAACTGCAGGCCGCCGTCGTCGAGCACGGCGCCGACCTGGGCATTGCCCACGACGGCGACGCCGACCGCTGCCTGGCCGTGGACGAGCGCGGCGAAGTCGTGGACGGCGACCAGATCATGACGATCCTGGCGCTGGCCCTGCGTGAAGCCGGCCGGCTCAAGGACGATGTCCTGGTCGCCACCGTCATGAGCAACCTCGGCATGAAGCTTGCCCTGCAGGACGCCGGCATCCGCATCCAGGAA
The DNA here is from genome assembly GCF_059092625.1 of Arthrobacter sp. Y3221114. Lineage (NCBI taxonomy): Bacteria > Bacillati > Actinomycetota > Actinomycetes > Micrococcales > Micrococcaceae > Arthrobacter > Arthrobacter sp. Y3221114. Next base: position 570,897 of record NZ_JBNHHW010000003.1, on the reverse strand, counting down.
ACCGCCGTCGGCGACCGGTACGTGCTGGAATGCATGCGCGCCCACGGCTACTCGCTGGGCGGCGAGCAGTCGGGCCACGTCATCTTCTCGGACTACGCCACCACCGGCGACGGCGTCCTGACCGGGCTGCAGCTGGCCGCCCAGGTGGCCAAGTCCGGCAAGCCCCTCTCGGAGCTGTCGCAGCGGATGGTCCGGCTTCCCCAGGTCCTGATCAACGTCAAGGACGTGGACAAGTCGGGGGTTGAAACCAACCAGCCGCTCCAGCAGGCCGTGGCGGCCGCGTCCGCCGCGCTGGGTGGCACCGGCCGGGTCCTGCTGCGCCCGTCCGGCACCGAGCCCGTCGTCCGCGTGATGGTCGAAGCCGCGGACATGGAGACCGCCCAGGCTACCGCCGAGGAACTGGCCCGGACCGTGAAGGCGCACCTGTCGTTGGAGACGGCCGCCGCCTCCGAGTAGGGCGGGCGAGCTGCCGGTCCGGTGGTTGCGGTCCGGCCAAGCCGCCGTCTCGTGCCGGGTAGCTCTCAGCGCCAGGCCTTCACCACCACAACCTCGTAGCTGTCCGCCGTCGGCGGGTTGCCGGTGTCGAACTTCGCGTTCACGACGGCAAGCCGATGGCCGAACAGCGCGGCGGTGGTCGGGGTCTGGAAGGCGTCACTGGTGATCACTGACCCGACCTCCCCGGAGTCAAACCGGCGGTCCAGCTTGATCACGCTGATCTGGTTGTCCATGTTCTGGACCGCCCAGAGCCAGCGGCCTTTCAGCACCAACCCGTCGACGTTGGGGACGCTGACGCCGGAGATTATCCCGCTGGCACCGGTCCTCGGGTTGACGGTGTACAGCGCCGCGTTGGCCGAGTGGGCCACGATCAGCTTCCGCCCGTGGTCGGCCGCCACGATGCCGTTCAGGTTGAACGCGCCCGGGATTTCCGCGGCAGGACCGCTCAGTTGCAGTGTCCGCGGGCTGCCCAGCTGCCCGCGGTGGCCGATCGGCACGAAGTACAGCTCGCCTTCACGCGAGTTCGTAAACCACGCGCCGCCCCGGCCAAGGGTTACGTCGTTGATGAAGGAACTGGCGGGGTCGTTCAGTTGGAACTCGGCCACCGGTTCTCCGGTCCGTGTGTTGTAGACATACGCCTTGCCGGTAGGCCCGCCGGCCACGAAGAGCAGGTTCCGCCGCGTGTCGGCAGCCATGCCGACGGCGAACCGCCCGTCCGGTGCGTCGATGAACTTTTCGGCGGTACCCCGCCGTATGTCGCCACGGAAGATGTCGCCCGCCAGCAGATCGCCGGCGTAGAAGGTGCTGCCCCGCCCGGCGGCGATGCCCTCCGCCGACGTTGCGTCCGGCAGGTCGATGATTCGGTCCGTGCACCCCGACGACGAACCGGGGATGTCGGAGACAACGTGGCCGGCGGAGGCCGGCAGCCCCGTCAGCATCAGGGCGAGGGCGGTCAGCAGCGCGGCGGCAAATCTTGCCGCCAAGGAAAGGGGGAGATGAGGTCGCATGGAGGTTTCACCTGATTCTTGCGTGAGGGGTGTCGGGAGTTCCCTCCAGCAGGCTCCCGATGGTGATGCTCACAGCGTACGCCGAGCGGGCCAAAACGTCAGGCCCTTCCTACGGCGCTGCGGGAACGCCCCGCGCGACGGTAGCGGCGGGCTTCCGGAGGCCGCCCTTACGCCTGGTTGCGCGCCTTCAGCGCGTCCCGAATCTCGGTGAGCAGCGCCACCTGCGGGTCGACAGCCTCCTCTTCCCTGTTGATCCCCAGGCGGCGGTTGCGCCGCTCGATCATGTGGTTCATCGGTGCCACGATGACGAAGTAGATCGCGGAGGCAATGAGCAGGAAGTTCACGATGGCGGTCAGCAGGACGCCGAATGCGACGTTGTTGCCGTTGAAGTTCCACAGCAGGAAGCTGTCGAAGTTCGGCGAACCGACCAGCCCGGCGATGAACGGCATCAGCACGCTGTTGACCAAGGCATTGACCACGCTTCCGAAGGCTCCGCCGATGATCACGGCCACGGCAAGGTCAATGACATTGCCCTTCATCATGAACTCTTTGAATCCGTTTATCATGTGGCCAAATGTAATGCCTCGGGGTCGGGACCTGAGGCCGCCGCAAGGTGGCGCTGCCTCGTCGCCGCTCACGAATAGCGGGCGGCTCCGGGCAAACCGAAGTACTCTTCGAGTGTCTCGATGCCCCGTTCGGCCATCTCCGCAGCCACTTTCTTTCCCACGTAGCGCAGGTGCCAAGGCTCCGGCGAATAACCGGTCACAGCCTCGGCGCCGGGCCGGTAGCGGATGATGAACCCGAAGCGCGCGGCGTTGTTGGCCACCCAGCTGCCCGCTGCCGTGTCGGCGAAGCACTGCTGCAGGTTGCACACCCCCGTGGCGTCGCCGATGTCCAGGGACAGCCCGGTCTGGTGCTCCGAATAACCGGGCCGCGCCGAGATCATGTCCGCGGCAACCTCGCTGCCGTGTTGCCGCACCCAGTGGTTGTAGGTGCTCACCTGCGTGGCGTAGGACCGGAAACCGCTGACCATGAGCATGGACGCCCCGTCGGCAGTGGCGGCGTTGAACATGTCCTCGGTGGCGGTCGCCACGGCGTCCCGCAGCAGCGCGGATTCCCCGCCGGTACCCAGGTTCACCGCCGGTTGGCGCAGGTCCACGGGGTAGTAGTTCAGCGGATTGAGGGGCCGCGCCTTGTTGACGACGACGGCGATGCTCGCCGGGTCTGTGTGGTCCTCCCCGGCGCCGGGCGCACCGCCGTTTTTCTTCCCGCCGCCGCTCGCACCGCCGTTCTGCTTCCCGCCGTCCTTCTGTCCGCCACCCTGGGCTCCGCCCTTGTTTCCGCCGTCCTTCTTCCCGCCACCGGTGGCGTCGCCGTCCTTCCGGGAAGCCTTCGGGCTCTGTTCGGGGACAGGCAGGGACGTGGTGCCCTCGGACGGGGCCGGTGCGGCCGTCGTCGTGCCGGCGGAATCGGCGGGAGGGGGAGCGGTTTCCCCCGCCGGGGCGCAACCGGTGAGCAGGGCCAGCACGGCGGCCACGCCGGCTGCGAGCACCGGAGCCCTCAAGGCGGCCATGTCAGGTTTTCCGCAGCAGCATTCTGCGGATCGAGTGGTCCGCATCCTTGGTGAGCACCAGTTGCGCCCGCCCGCGTGTCGGCAACACGTTCTCCCTCAGGTTCGGTTCATTAATCCTGCGCCAGATCCCCAGCGCCGTCTCGGTGGCCTCGTCGTCCGTGAGCGAGGCGTAGCGGTGGAAATAGGATTCCGGATCCGTGAAGGACGTCCGCCGCAGCTTGTGGAAGCGGTTGACGTACCACTGCTCAATATAGGAGGTCTTGGCATCCACATAAATGGAGAAATCGAAGAAGTCGCTGAGCGCCAGCCCGGTGCGTCCGTCCGCCCGCGGGCGCGCGGCAGCCAGGACGTTCAGCCCCTCCACGATCAACACATCCGGGCGGTGGACCACCACTTCCTTGTCCGGCACGATGTCGTAGGTCAGGTGCGAGTACCAAGGGGCATGCACTTCCTCGGCTCCGGACTTCACCTCGGACACGAACCGCAGCAGCGCGCGCTGGTCGTAGGACTCGGGGAAGCCCTTGCGCTCCATCAGCCCGCGCCGGGCCAGCTCCGCGTTGGGGTAGAGGAAACCATCGGTGGTGACCAGCTCAACGTTCGGGGTGTCCGGCCAGCGGCGCAGCATCTCGCGCAGCACGCGGGCAGTGGTGGACTTCCCGACGGCGACCGATCCGGCCACGCCGATCACGAACGGCGTGCGTCGGCTGGTCTCGCCCAGGAACGTGGTGGTGGCCTTGTGCAGCTCGCCGGCCGCCCCCACATACAGGTTGAGCAGCCGGGAGAGCGGCAGGTACACCTCGCGGATTTCGTCCAGGTTCAGGGCATCACCCAGCCCCCGGAGTCGCTCGATATCGTCCTGGTCCAGGGGCTGTTCAATCTCGTTGGACAGCCGGGACCAGGTCTGCCGGTCCAGCTCAACGAATGGTGTGAAGTTACTCTCACCGTTGGACGCCGTCGTCTTCGGTGTCGCATCAGTCACCTATGAATTGTGCCTGCTGCGGGAATCAAATCCCAAAAGGCGCACCACAGCGGCGCGCCGGGTTTGCCCCGGCCCCCGACGCAGGCGCCGCCGGGATGGCATGTGGAACGCGCTGTCTGTGACGGTCCCGCGGGCAGGTACCCTTAACCCCATGTGTGGAATCGTAGGTTATGTTGGCCGCCGCGACGGCGGGGCCGGAGTCAGCGCTGCTGATCACAGCGCCCTGGACGTCGTTCTCGAGGGCCTTCGCCGCCTGGAATACCGCGGTTACGATTCCGCGGGGGTGGCGGTCATCTCCAGCGACGGTATCGAGGCGCGGAAGAAATCGGGCAAGCTGAGCAATCTGCTGGGCGAGCTCGAGTCCGACCCGCTGCCCGAGTCGCTGACCGGCATCGGCCACACCCGCTGGGCCACGCACGGCGGTCCCACCGACGAAAACGCGCACCCGCACCTGGCCGATGACGACAAGCTCGCCGTGATTCACAACGGCATCATCGAGAACTTCGCCGAGATCCGTGCCTCCATGCTCGCCAAGGGCCACACGCTTCGCTCGGAAACAGACACCGAAGTGGCCGCCGTGCTGCTCGGGGACCTCTACCGTTCCCTGGTCGCGGAGGATCCCGCCACTGCGACCCTGTCCAAGGCCATGCAGCTCGCCTGCCAGAAGCTGGAGGGCGCCTTCACGCTGCTGGCCATCCACCAGGACCAGCCCGACGTCGTCGTCGCCGCGCGCCGGAACTCGCCGCTCGTCGTCGGACTGGGCGACGGTGAAAACTTCCTGGGCTCCGACGTCTCCGGCTTCATCGACTTCACCCGCCGCGCCGTGGAGCTGGAGCAGGACCAGATCGTCACCATCACCCCCGACTCCTTCGAGATCACCGACTTCTTCGGCAATCCCGCCAAGGGCACCGAATTCGAGGTGAACTGGGACGCCGCTGCCGCGGAGAAGGGTGGCTACCCGTCCTTCATGGAGAAGGAAATCAACGACCAGCCCGAGGCGGTCGGCCAGACCCTGCTGGGCCGTTCGGACCTGCACGGCCGGTTGACCCTGGATGAGCTGCGGATCGACCCGGAACTGCTCAAGACCGCCAACAAGATTATTGTGCTGGCCTGCGGAACGTCGGCCTACGCCGGCCAGGTGGCGAAGTACGCGATCGAGCACTGGTGCCGTATTCCGGTGGAGGTGGAGCTTTCGCACGAGTTCCGTTACCGGGACCCGATCGTGGATGCCAACACCCTGATCGTGGCAATTTCCCAGTCCGGCGAGACCATGGACACCCTGATGGCCGTCCGGTACGCCAAGGAGCAGGGAGCCAAGGTCCTGGCCATCTGCAACACCAACGGTTCCACCATCCCGCGCGAGGCCGACGCCGTGCTCTACACGCACGCCGGACCCGAGATCGCCGTCGCCTCGACGAAGGCCTTCCTGGCGCAGATCACCGCCGCCTACCTGCTGGGCCTCTACCTGGCGCAGCTGCGTGGGAACAAGTTCCAGGGCGAGATCAAGGACATCCTGGCCGACCTGGGCAAGATCCCGGCGAAGATTCAGAGCGTGCTGGACAACGCCCAGGACATCAAGGACCTGGCCGTGCGGATGGCCGAGACCAAGTCGGTCCTGTTCCTGGGCCGGCATGTTGGCTTCCCCGTGGCCATGGAGGGCGCGCTGAAGCTGAAGGAGTTGGCCTACATCCACGCCGAAGGCTTCGCCGCAGGCGAGCTCAAGCACGGCCCGATCGCCCTGATCGAGGAAGGCCAGCCGGTCTTCGTGGTGGTGCCTTCCCCGCGCGGCCGCAACTCGCTGCATGCCAAGGTCGTCTCGAACATCCAAGAGATCCGCGCCCGCGGCGCCAAGACCATTGTCATCGCCGAGGCGGGCGACGACGCCGTCAAGGACTTCGCGGAGTTCGTCTTCTACGTTCCCGAGACGCCGACGCTGCTGGCTCCGCTGCTGACCACGGTCCCGCTGCAGATCTTCGCCTGCGCACTGGCGACGGCGAAGGGCTACGACGTGGACCAGCCGCGCAATCTGGCCAAGAGCGTCACCGTCGAGTAACAGGCATTTGGCAGGCATGTCCACCCGGTTACTCTTTGCAGCGCCCCGAGCTCCGTACAACAGGATTGGGGACTGCTCGGTTCCGAAGCGTCGCGTCCGCGCCCGCCGGGCGGCGCTGCGGCGGCGCGTCCGGCTGCTGTCCGTGCCGCCCGTGCGGTGCACCCTGATCTCCACGGGGGAGCCGGTGCTGGCACCGCGGTGTGCCCGCTCGCCGTGGTCCGTTCGGGCGGGAGCCGAAAAATGATCGTGGGCATCGGCGTGGACGTGGTGGAAGTTTCCAGGTTCCGCCGTCAGCTGCAGCGCACCCCGGCTTTACTCGAGCGACTGTTCACGCCGGCCGAGCGGGAACTCAACACCCGGTCCCTGGCCGCCCGCTTCGCTGCCAAGGAAGCGATTGCCAAGGCACTGGGCGCCCCGTCCGGCATGAACTGGCAGGACTGCACCATCTGCGTCGACGCGGGCGGAGACCCCTACCCGGAATTTACCGGCACGGTGGCCGCGGCCTCGGCGGCCAAGGGCGTGAAGTTCTGGCACCTGTCCATGAGCCACGACGGCGATCTGGCAACAGCCATGGCGGTCGCCGAGAAGTAGCGGCCGGCTGGCGGACACCGGTTGAGGCGCCTAACTTGCCACCCGATAGTGCAGGTACACGACGCCGTTGCCGAAGCGACGCTCGTCCAGCAGTTCGAGGCCCACGTTCAGGTCCTCGGCCAGAAAGCGCTTCCCGCCGCCCACCACGACCGGCGAGACGAAAAACAGGCATTCATCCACCAGACCTGCCTTGAACGCGTGGCTGGCGAGGTCGGGCCCGCTGATGCTCAGGTCCGCCGATGCCGCTGCCTTCATGCGCCGCACGGCCTCCGGCTCGAAGTCCCGCTCGATCCGTGTGCGGGCGCTTGAGGCCTTCTCCAAGGTTCGGGAATAGACGACCTTGTCCTTCCGCCGCCACGACTCGGCGAAGTCCCGTTCCACCGGCGCGACGTCCGGCCCCGCTGGCACGGTTTCCCAGACGACCATGACCTCGTACATGCGGCGCCCGAAGAGATAGGTGCCTACGCGTCGTTCCAGGTCATTGACGAAGGAGTGCACCTCCTCGTCGGGAACGCTCCAGTCGAAGTTGCCGTCCTGGTCGGCAATGTAGCCGTCGAGAGACATGATTGCGGAATACAGCAGCTTTGCCACGATGACTCCTGGGCTATTCGGCACGGCGGGGGAGGGTCCGCCCATTGTTCCGGTGGCCGGCCATCAGTTGCCGCCCAGGCTCTTGACGTACGCATAGGCCTCGTCGACGACACTGAGCCACAGCTGCTCGGTCGCCGGCGAATTGTTGGCCGTGGCAGGGAAAGCGACCCATTCCTTCATGGTCCTCTTTCCCATCGTGACCGGTTCCGCCGCTCCGGAAGCAACAAACTCTTCCGCCCGCTGCCGCGGAACCTTCACGATCAGGCGGCCGGGGCCGAGGAACGCGAAGATCTTTCCACCCACCCTCAGGCCTGGACTGCGGAACATCGTGCCGCTTTCGACCAGCGGATCATCCGAAAACCGGCGGGCAAGAGTCTCCAGCAGGACAAGGTCCTGATCGCCATCTGGCGGGGAGGCGGGCGTCATGGCTTCCTCCAACGCATCAGGCCCGTATGAAGATGGCGGATGCTGCGGCCGATGCGACCATGAGATCGCTCATGCCGACCACAACGTACCAATACGTGCGTCCCCGCACGGCGCCCGTGTCCACGAACCTCTCGGGATTTCCGCGGCGGCGGTGCACGCGCCGGAGGGCTCCCGCCTGCGAGGGAATGAACGCCGCCTCGGCGCCCGTGGACTCCCAGCGGTAGATGGCATAGTGCCGGGGCAGCGTCCCGCTCGTTGCACCCCGCCAGATGAGCTCGACGCCGGATCCGTTCCACCGGGCGCTGGTGATCAGCGGCGCGTAGGGACGCTGGGCGCCCAGATGGGACATCACCGGAGTCATCGCCACGCGCCGGTAGAACTTGTCCTTGACGAGGCCGATGCTGCCCAGCCGATTGGCCCGGACGGACTTGGCGGAGAAGTAGACCTGGCCTCTCACCCCCGGCGTTGCCCGGCACTTCGCCGTGTGGTTGTACAGCTCGCGGGGGTCCTGCCAGTCGGCCCCCTGGGCGGGGTCGCCCACCTTGTAGGCCGCCTCCCCGATGTAGAGCTTGCAGACGGTGCCGTTCACCTGGGCCGCCCACCAATTCACCAGCGTGTTGTAATCCGCAGCCGCATTGCCTTGGTGCCAGTACAGCTGCGGGACCACGTAGTCCAGCCAGCCTTGCTTCACCCAGAGCCGGGAGTCGGCGAACGTGGCATCGTAGCTCTGCAGGCCGGAAGTAGCGGAGCCCAAACTATCCGTCGATCGGTTGCGCCAGATCCCAAACGGGCTGATGCCGAACAGCATCCGCGGTTTGGCCGCATATATCGCGGCGCTGAGGTCGCGGACGAAAGTATTGACGCTGCGCCGCCGGAAGTTCGCCACGCTCTCGCCGGCCAGCCGGTGGGCATTGTAGGCAGCGGAGTCCGGGATGCTTTGCCCCGCGACCGGGTAGGGATAGAAATAGTCATCGAGGTGGATGCCGTCGACGTCGTACTTGGCCACAACCTCGGTGATCACCTTGATGATGTAGCTGCGGACGGCGGGGATGCCCGGGTTGTAATAGCGCCGGCCACCGTAGGCGAAGGTCCAGCTCGGGTTCTTCCGCGCCGGATGCCAGGAGATCAGGTCCGCCAGGTCCGCCGTCATGGACACGCGGAACGGGTTAAACCACGCGTGCAGGTGCAGGTTGCGGGCATGCGCCTGGCTGATCGCATAGGCCAGCGGATCGTAACCGGGATTCCGTCCCTGGGTGCCGGTCAGATAGCGGGACCAGGGCTCCCCCGCGGTCGACGGCCAAAAGACGTCTGCTGCGGGACGGACCTGCAGCAGCACGGCGTTCAGGTTTCGGCTGCGGGCAAGGTCCAGCCAGTTACGCAGTTCGGCCTGCTGAACGGACGCCGCCAGGCCGGGGCGTGAGGGCCAGTCGATGTTCAGCACGGTGGAGAGCCAGAAGCCCCGGAACTCGTGCTTGGGCGCGTCCGTGACCCGCGCCCTTTCACGGGCGGTGATGCGGTAGATTCTGTTGATGACCGCCGCCGCGAGGCTGAGTGCCAGCGGACCGCCGGGACCGGGAGCGGTTGCGGCGCGGGACAGGCTGCCGCCCAGCAGGCCTGCCGCGCCGAGCACCGTGAGGGCCGTCGCCGTCGTGAATTGGCGCCGGGAGACAACGCCTTTGGAACCGGAATCGCTGCCAGTCGAATCGCTGCCAGTCATGGCCAGCCCTGCCTCACGAGAACCTGATGGTAGCTCAACAATACGCCCGCATTGGTCCCCCCAACAGTGGTTGAAACCATTGGGCAGGCCCGGTGATGCCGCCGGGGCCGGATGGGCGTTAAGGGTTGACCACCGCGCCGTGTGTCCAACGCAACGAGCACCGGGCCGATGGCCCGAACCGCCTGCCGCGCCGTCTCGATAGACCCGCCAGGCGGACAACCGTGGGATATCCATTGTCGGGACCATGAGGTATGAAGGGATCAGGGACCATAACCGATCATCAGGAGTTTGCACATGGAAGTTTGGCCGGGAGACGCCTATCCGTTGGGTGCCACGTATGACGGCAACGGCACCAATTTCGCCGTGTTCAGCGAGGCAGCGGAGGTAGTTTTCCTGTGCCTGTTCGACGACGACGGCGCCGAGACGAGGATCGAGCTCAAAGACGTCGACGGCTACGTATGGCACTGCTACCTACCGCAAGTCCAGCCGGGCCAGAAGTATGGCTTTCGCGTGGACGGGCCCTACGACCCGGGCCAGGGGCAGCGCTGCAATGTGAACAAGCTGCTGCTGGATCCCTACGCGAAGGCCGTTAGCGGCCAGATCGACTGGGCCCAGCCACTGTTCGGCTACAACTTCGGGGACGAGGACTCCCGCAACGACGAGGACTCGGCGGGGCATATGATGCTCGGCGTCGTCGTCAACCCGTTCTTTGATTGGGACGGCGACCGCAAGCCGCGCACGCCCTATCACCGCTCGGTGATTTACGAAGCCCACGTGAAGGGTCTGACCCAGCTGCACCCGGAGATCCCGGAAGAACAGCGCGGCACCTACGCCGGCATCGCCCATCCGGCCGTCATCGGGCACCTGCAGAAGCTGGGCGTCACCGCCATCGAGCTGATGCCGGTCCACCAGTTCGTCAACGACAGCACGCTCCAGGAGAAGGGGCTCTCCAACTACTGGGGCTACAACACCATCGGTTTCTTCGCGCCGCAGAACACGTATTGTTCCTCCGGCGATACCGGGCAGCAGGTGCAGGAGTTCAAGGCGATGGTCCGGGAACTGCATCTTGCCGGCATCGAGGTGATCCTCGACGTCGTGTACAACCACACGGCCGAGGGCAACCACCTGGGCCCGACGCTGTCCTTCCGCGGACTCGACAACGCGGCCTACTACCGGCTGGTCGAGGACCAGCAGCAGTACTACATGGACTACACGGGCACGGGAAATTCGCTGAACGTGCGCCATCCCCATTCGCTGCAGCTGCTGATGGACTCGCTGCGCTATTGGGCGTCGGAGATGCACGTGGACGGATTCCGCTTCGACCTGGCCTCCACCCTGGCCCGCGAGTTCTACGACGTGGACCGGCTGTCGACCTTCTTCGAAATGGTGCAGCAGGATCCGATCGTGTCCCAAACCAAACTCATCGCCGAACCCTGGGACATCGGGCCGGGCGGCTACCAGGTGGGCAACTTCCCGCCCCTGTGGACCGAGTGGAATGGCCAGTACCGGGACACCGTCCGCGATTTTTGGCGGGGCGAACCCTCCACCCTGGGCGAATTCGCCTCGCGCATCACCGGCTCCTCGGACCTGTACGAGGCCACCGGGCGGCGCCCGGTTGCCTCCATCAACTTCGTCACCGCCCATGACGGGTTCACGTTGCGGGACGTGGTGTCCTACAACGAGAAACACAACGAGGCCAACGGCGAAGACAATAACGACGGCGAATCGCACAACCGCTCGTGGAACTGCGGAGTGGAGGGACCCACCGATGACCCGGCGGTCCTCACCCTGCGCGCCCGCCAGCAGCGGAACTTTTTGGCCACCCTGCTGCTGAGCCAGGGCGTGCCGATGATCGCGCACGGGGATGAGCTGGGACGCACGCAGCAGGGCAACAACAACGTGTACTGCCAGGACTCGGAGCTGTCCTGGGTGGACTGGAACAACATGGACCAGCCGCTGCTCGAGTTCGTCGCCACCATCAACCGGTTGCGGGCCGAGCACCCGACCTTCCGGCGGCGGTTGTTCTTCGACGGGAAGCCGGTCCGCCGGGGCCAGGGCGAGCCGTTGAGCGACGTTGTCTGGCTCACCACGGAGGGAACACCGATGGAGCCCGAGGACTGGGACGAGGCCCTCGGCCGCTGCATCGGCGTCTTCCTCAACGGCCAGGGCATCCGTGGGCGCGACGACCGCGGGCAACGGATCACCGATGAGCATTTCCTGGTGTACTTCAACGCCGCCGACGACGAGGTGCCGTTCGTGTTGCCGCCGGTGGAATATTCAGCCGCCTGGGACATCATCATCGACACGGCCGGCGGCGAGCACCTGCCCGGCCCGCTGAAGGCCGGTACGAAGGTGCCGGTTGCCGCCAAGTCCACGGTGGTCCTGAAGGCCCACACGGCGCCGGAAGAAGAGCCAGACCACTCGGTCGCCGCCTCCGTTGCCGCGATGGCCGAGGCGGAGCGGACGGCCGAGGCGGAGCGGACGGCCGGGGCCGAGCCGGCCGGGGAACCCGGGCAGCAGGCCGCCGGGGCCGAGCAGGGGCAGGCGAAAGGATGAGGGCCCCGGCGTCGACCTACCGACTGCAGATCAGGGAATCGTTCACGCTGTATGACGCCGCCGGGCTGCTGCCCTACCTGCGCAGGCTCGGCATCGACTGGGTGTACCTGTCGCCCCTTCTGACCGCGGAGCCGGGCTCCGATCACGGTTACGATGTGGTCGACTTCGGCGCGGTGGATCCTGCCAGGGGCGGGATCGACGGACTGCGGACCCTCTCTGCCGCCGCACGGGAGGCCGGGATGGGCGTCTTGGTGGACATCGTGCCGAACCACATGGGTGTGGCGACTGCGGCCAACAACCGCTGGTGGTGGTCGCTGCTGTCCGAGGGCCGCGGGTCACGCTACGCCGAAGCGTTCGACATCGACTGGGACGCCGGCGGCGGCAAGCTCCGGCTTCCCGTGCTGGGCGACGGCGACGCGGAGCTCGAGGCGTTGGAACTGGCCGGAGGGGAGCTGCGCTACTACGACCACCGCTTCCCCATAGCCGAGGGGACCGGCGACGACGGCGCTACTGCCCGCGAAGTCCATGAGCGCCAGCATTACCAGCTGGTGAACTGGCGGCGGGCCGATGCCGAACTCAATTACCGCCGGTTCTTCGGTGTCAACTCCCTGGCCGGAGTCCGTGTGGAGGTGCCGTGGGTCTTCGACGAGTCCCACGCCGAGATCAAGCGCTGGTTCGACGAAGGTCTGGTCGACGGGCTGCGCGTGGACCATCCCGACGGGCTGGCGGACCCGAAGGGCTATCTCCAGCGGCTGCAGGAGCTGACCGGCGGCGCCTACGTCCTGGTAGAGAAGATCCTGGAGCCGGGGGAGGAGTTGCCGCCCGACTGGGCCTGCGCGGGCACCACAGGGTACGACGCGCTGGCGGACGTGGACCGGCTGCTGGTCGATCCCGACGGGCGGGAACGCCTCACCGGCGCGGCCCCCGTCCAGCCGTACCAGCACATGATCCACGACACCAAGCGGGGCATCGCCGACGGTATCCTGCGCTCCGAGGTGCTGCGCCTGGCCCGGCTGGTTCCGGCCGGCGCCGGCCTGGACTTCGAGACGGCGGCGGACGCGATCGCCGAACTGCTCAGCTGCTTCCCGGTATACCGGAGCTACCTGCCGGTCGGCGCGCAGTACCTGGAGGAAGCCGGGATCGCCGCCCAGGTCCGCCGCCCGGACCTGGCCGAAGCCGTCACCATCCTGCTGCCGCTGCTGCATCCGCAGGGGGTGCTCACCGAACTCGCGGTGCGGTTCCAGCAGACCTCCGGCATGGTGATGGCCAAGGGCGTGGAAGACACCGCGTTCTACCGCTATACGCGCCTGACGTCCCTGAACGAGGTGGGGGCGGACCCGTCGATCTTCGCGGTGGAGCCGTTCGAGCTCCACACCCGGTTGATCCGCCGGCAGCAGGAACTGCCGCTCGCCATGACCGCCCTGTCCACCCACGACACGAAGCGCAGCGAGGACACCCGGGCCCGCATCTCGGTGCTCGCCGAACTGGCGGACCAGTGGCCGGAGTGGCTGGCGGAGCTCAACCGGCTGGCACCCTTCGGAGACCTGCCGTTCGCCGACCTGCTTTGGCAGGCAGCGCTGGGCGCCTGGCCATTCAGCCGGGAACGTGCCCATGCGTACGCGGAGAAGGCCGCCCGGGAAGCGGGCAACAGCACCTCGTGGATCGACCCGGACCCCGACTTCGAAAAACAACTCCACGCCGCCGTGGACGCGGCCTTCGACGACCCGGAGGTGAACCAGCTGCTGGTCGGGCTGGCGGAGAAAACCAAGCCGTTCGGCTGGAGCAACTCGCTCTCGGCCAAGCTCATCCAGCTGACCATGCCCGGAGTGCCCGATGTCTACCAGGGAACCGAGTTCTGGGACCATTCGCTGGTGGACCCGGACAACCGCCGGCCGGTGGACTTCAACGCCAGGCTTCAGGCGTTGGACAACCTGGACCGGGACGGGACGCCGCCGGTGGACGAAGGCGCGGCGGCCAAGATGCTGGTGGTCGCCCGGGCCCTTCGGCTGCGCCGGGACCGGCCGGAGCTGTTCACCGGCTACGAGGCCATTCCGGTACAAGGCCCCGCCGCCGACCACGCGTTCGGCTTCGACCGCGGCGGTGCCATCACGCTGGCCACCAGGCTGCCGGTGCGGCTGCAGCGCGACGGCGGGTGGCGGGACACCGCCGTCGTCCTCCCCGCCGGAGAATACCGCGATGTGCTGAGCGGGCGGAGCCACGCCTGCGACGGCGTCCTGCCGGTGGCCGGGCTGCTGGCGGAACTGCCGGTGGCGCTGCTGGTGCGCGAACAGGAGGAGTCGTCATGAGCCGGGACTTCGCGGTGTGGGCACCCCGCGCCGGCAGGCTGGAACTCCAGGCCGGCGCCGCACGGCTGCCGATGCAGGGGCCCGACCACGCCGGTTGGTGGCGTCTGGGCGACTCCGCCGCCGCGCCCGAGGGGGATACCGACTACGGCTATCTGCTGGACGGCGGGGACGCGGTGCTGCCGGATCCCCGGTCGCGCCGCCAGCCGGACGGGGTCCACGGCATGTCCCGGACCTTCGATGCCGGGGCCCACCCATGGCAGGACCAGGACTGGGTTTCCCCCGGACTGGGCGGGGTGATCTACGAACTGCATATCGGCACGTTCACCTCTGAGGGCACGCTGGATTCCGCCGCGGCCAAGCTCGACTACCTGGCCGGGCTCGGGGTGGATTATGTGGAACTGCTGCCGGTCAACGCGTTCAACGGCACGCACAACTGGGGCTACGACGGCGTGCTCTGGTACGCCGTGCAGGAAAGCTACGGCGGGCCGGCCGCCTACCAGCGGTTCGTGGACGCCGCGCACGCCAACGGCATCGGCGTCATCCAGGACGTGGTCTACAACCACCTGGGTCCCAGCGGAAACTACCTGCCGCGGTTCGGACCATATTTGAGCAGCGGCAGCGCCAACACCTGGGGCGAGTCCGTGAACCTGGACGGACCCGGTTCGGACGAGGTCCGCCGCTTCATCATCGACAACGTGCTGATGTGGTTCCGCGACTACCATGTGGACGGCCTGCGCCTGGATGCGGTGCATGCGCTGCGGGACGAGCGCGCCGTGCACATCCTTGAGGAGATCGCGGCGGCGACGGACGAATGCGCCGCCGAGCTGGATAAGCCGTTGTTCCTGATCGCCGAGTCCGACCTCAACAACCCGCGCCTGATCGAGTCCCGGGACGTGAACGGCTATGGCCTGGCCGGCCAGTGGAGCGACGACTTCCACCACGCCGTGCACGTGAACCTCACCGGCGAAACCAGCGGCTACTACGCCGACTTTGCCGGCCTGGGAGCGCTGGAAAAGGTGCTGCGGGAGGGTTTCTTCCACGACGGCAGCTACTCCTCGTTCCGGGAACGGCACCACGGCCGGCCGATCGACAAGGACCGGGTAACCGCCCGGCAACTGGTCGTCTGCACCCAGAACCACGACCAGATCGGCAACCGTGCCGCCGGGGACCGGCTCACCGGTACCCTCGGCTACGGGCAGCTGGCGCTGGCCGCGGTGCTGAACCTGATGTCACCGTTTACGCCGATGATCTTCATGGGCGAGGAGTTCGCCGCGTCCACGCCCTGGCAGTTCTTCACCTCCCATCCCGAACCGGAGCTGGGCGAGGCGACCTCTGCCGGCAGGCTCAAAGAGTTCGAGCGGATGGGCTGGGACCCGGAGGCAGTGCCCGATCCGCAGGACCCGGCGACGTTCCGCAACTCCAAACTGGACTGGACCGAGCCGCATACGGGCGACCACGCCCGGCTCCTCGAGCTCTACACCCGGCTGATCGCCCTCCGGAAGCAGCATCCGGAGCTGACGGAACCGGGCTTCGCGTCCGCGTCGGTAGAGTCACACGCGGAGGAAGGCTGGCTGATCCTGCGTCGGGGCTCCTTCGCAATCTGCTGCAACTTCTCCGCCGAGCCGCGGCGGCTCCCCGCCGGGACGGGCAGACTGGTCTTGGCCACCGACGACGGCGCCGCGCTCGCCGCCGGGGGCAACGCCGGCACGGCCGGGACTGCGACCGACGACGGCGCCGCGCTCGCCGCCGGGGGCAACGCCGGCACGGTCGGGACCGCGTCCGGGGACGCCGCTGCATCCGGCGGGCTGGTGCTGCCGGCACACTCGGCCGCCATAGTCCGCAGCGGCCCCGCCAGCTGAACCGGGAGGATGGCATGATCCGCGCCTGGTCTCCGGAGGACATCCGCGCCGCCGAACGGCCGCTGCTGGACGCCGGGCAAGGACCGCTGCTGATGGACCGCGCCGCGGCCGGACTGGCGGCCGTCGTCATCCGGGAACTGAAGCTCGTCCGGGGCCGGGTCTATGGTTCCCGGCTGGTGGTGCTGGCCGGCAGCGGCAACAACGGCGGCGACGCCCTCTTCGCCGCTGCTTCGGCGGCCCGCCGCGGCGCCATGGCGACGGCGGTGCTCACGGCGGAGCGGGTACACGCGGGGGCGTTGGCCGCCTTCGAGCGGGCAGGCGGATCGGTGCTGCGGCTGGCGGCGGAAGGAACCGGCGGGGACCCGGCCCGCCAGGCTCCGGAGGGTTCCGAGGGTCCGGAGCTCCGGGAGGCGACGCAGGCAATCCGCGAGGCAGCCGAGACTTGTTCCGCCGCCGACGTGCTGGTCGACGGGATTCTGGGCACCGGCGCGGCCGGGGCGTTGCGGGGACCGGCCCGGGAACTGGTTCAGGCAGTCCTTGAGTCCGGGCCGGGCCACCGTCGCCGCCCGCGCGTCGTGGCGTGCGACCTGCCCAGCGGCGTCAACGCCGGGACCGGCGAGGTGATCCACCCCGTACTGCCGGCGGACCTCACGGTCACCTTCGGCGGCGCCAAGTCCGGCCTGTTGCTGGATCCCGCCGCGGCGCTCGCCGGCCGGGTCGAAACGGTGGATATCGGCATCGGGCAATTGCTTCCGGCACCGCGGCTGCGGCGGCTTCAGGCGCGGGATCTGGCCCGATTGTGGCCCGTGCCGCGCCGCACGGACCACAAGTACACCCGCGGGGTGCTCGGCGTCGCCGCTGGAGCTGCGTCCTATCCCGGGGCGGCGCTGCTCGCGACCGGGGCGGCGTCCGCCACCGGTGTGGGCATGGTCCGCTATCTCGGCCCGACCGAGGTTTGTCGCCAGATCAACGTGCTGACTCCCGAAGCGGTCTGCTCGCAGGATGCCGTCGCCGACTCCCATGTTCAGGCGTGGCTGGTGGGTCCGGGAACCGACGGCGACCCCGACCAGCGCCAGCGCGCCCGGGACGCCCTGGCTTCCGGGCTGCCGGTTATCGCCGATGCCGGTGCGTTCGACGTGCTGCCCGCGGAGTTGGGGCCCCGGGTGGTCCTGACGCCGCACGCCGGCGAACTGGTGCGCATCCTCGAAGCCCAAGGCGTGGAGACCGACCGGGAGCATATCGAAGCGGCACCCGCAGAATTCGCCGCGCTGGCCGCCGGGCTCACCGGGGCCACCGTGCTGCTCAAAGGCTCCGTGACGGTGATCGCGGCACCGGACGGCGCCCTGTTCAGCCAGGACGACGGGCCGGCATGGCTGGCCACGGCAGGGTCGGGCGACACCCTGGCCGGGATCCTCGGCGCGCTCGCCGCTACCATCCGGACCGAAGACCTGGACGCGGCCGGGTTCGCCGCGGCCGAGCACGGTGCGGTGGTGGCTGCCATGGCCGCCTGCCTGCACGGGCTCGCCGCGACGGAGGCATCGGGGCGGTGCGCTGCGGGGCGGGACAGCGGAGCGCCGCTGCAGCCGTCGGCGACGGGGAGCCGTGGCGGACGCGCCGGAAGGCGGGCATCGCCGTCGTCGTCGCCGGGTGCACCCTTGGCCGCCTCCAATATCGGTGCCGTCCTCCCCGCGGTTGTGGGGAGGATCATCACCGGTCGGGACCGGTAGCCTCACAATGGCATGATGAGGGGATGGCGTATGAGGCTGCAGAGAACCGGTACCAGAACATTCCCTACCGCCGGGTGGGCCGCAGCGGCCTGAAGCTGCCCGCCGTCTCGCTGGGCCTCTGGCACAACTTCGGCGACGACAAGCCGTTCGAAGTGCAGGGCGCCATCCTGCGCCGGGCCTTCGACCTCGGTGTGACCCACTTCGACGTGGCCAACAACTACGGCCCGCCGGAGGGCAGCGCCGAAACCAATTTCGGCCGGCACATGCGCAAGGATTTCCTGCCCTACCGTGACGAACTGGTGATCTCCACCAAGGCCGGCTACCTGATGTGGCCCGGCCCGTACGGCGAGTGGGGATCGCGCAAATACCTGCTCTCCAGCCTGGACGCCTCGCTGAAGCGGATGGGCCTGGACTACGTGGACATCTTCTACAGCCACCGGCCGGACCCGAACACGCCGCTTGAAGAGACGATGGGAGCACTGGACCAAGCCGTCCGCTCCGGCAAGGCCATGTACGCGGGCATCTCTTCCTACACGGCCGAGCAGACCCGGGAAGCCGCACGCATCATGCGCGTGCTGGGGACCCCGCTGCTGATCCACCAGCCGTCGTACTCCATGCTCAACCGTTGGGTGGAAGGCGGCAGCCCGAATCTGCTGGAAGTCCTGGCGGACGAACGCATGGGTTGCATCGCGTTCTCGCCGCTGGCCCAAGGCATGCTCACGGACCGCTACCTGAACGGCATCCCCAAAGACTCCCGCGCCGCGCAGGACAAGTCGCTGTTCCCGCAGATGCTCTCCGACGAAAACCTGGACCGCGTCCGCGGCCTGAACCAGCTGGCGGCCGACCGAGGCCAGTCATTGGCGCAGCTGGCCATCGCCTGGGTGCTTCGCCGGCAAGCCAAGGGCGCCCCCGTCGCCTCGGCCTTGATCGGGGCCTCAAGCGTGCAGCAGCTGGAGGACAGCCTAGCCGCCGTGGCCAAACTGGACTTCACGACCGAGGAAGCCGACGCGATCAACCGGTTCGCCGTGGACTCCGACATCAACATCTGGAAGCCGAACGGCTAGGGGGCGGATGGTCCCGCCGCGATGAGTAAACGATCCGCCGGCCAAGGATTCCAGCGAGGAAAAACCGCGTGACGGGGTACCCGGAAATACCTGTTTCCACTACTCTGTAAGCGTGCCAACCGCGCCGCTGGGGCACGGTGCGGGGCACCGGAGGCAGGATCCTCCCGAGGGATGGCAACCTCATGTAACTTCTGTTGGGCCGGGGGCAGTCCCGTCGTTCTTCCGGCACCAGTGAGCGGCAGCGGCGATAGGAAGCCGGGGGGCCCGCCAGGCCGTTCATCGATGACAGGCGGACGCGCCTTCCGCGTTCCTGGCCTCCCGGAAAAGCACGGAAGCACTCTCAGTAATGAAAACTTCAGCAAGACTGCGCGTGTGGTTGATGGTGACCGGCGTACTCCTGGGACTTCTCGCGTCAATCGGCGTCGCGGCACCGGCCGGTGCCGGCAGCGTGGCGGTGCCTGCTTCGCATTCCCACGAAGACAAAGGCGACCACGGCGACGGCGACGCTACCCTGACGCTGCGCATTTATGATGACGGCGATTACCGCGTAAGGGGCGAGGACTACGAAGCGAAACGCGTCCATGTCTGGATCATCAACGTTTCCAAGCACAAGGTCGTGGATCATTTCTACGTCCGGACCCATGACGGCGACTTCACCGTCCGTGGCGACGACCTGAAGTGCGGCAAGACGTACAAGGCGGTCAGCTACAGCCGCGCCGACGGATGGGTGTCGAGCGACCGCGTCAAGTTCCGGTGCGACGACCACGACCACGGCCACCACTAGGAGATCACCCTTAAGGAAATTATTCCGCCAGGGGTACCCAAGGCGGCAAGGGACGGGATCTCACGTTCCTCCCCCTCGTCTTGGGGACACCACAGCACTTAACGGCAAGAGGAGCCGCCGGCACCAAACGGCGCCGGCGGCTCCTCACTGATGTGATCCAGTTCTAGGCGAACCAGGTATCCGGCGGACCCATGTAGAGCAGGAAGCCGAAGACGGCGGCAACGGCGACTACGACGACGGCGATGGCCGCCACCGGGCGGGCGAGCACGGCCGCCTGCAGCTTCTCGAGAAAACCGTGCGGCGCTTCACCGCCGGCACCCAGCCGCCATGCGTCGCCGAGCAGGCCGTGGCGGTCCATTGACTTCTCCACGGGAATAGTCGCGTACGGGATGGCGGCGGAGACCACGGCCAGAATGCCGCGGCCTGCAGACCACCTTTGGTTCACCCATGTGAAGCAGGTGCTGACGACGTAGCAGAGGAAGACAAAGCCGTGCAGGCCGCCCGCGATACTGACCGCCAGGCGTGCCTCCGGCACCAGCGCCCGCAGGAGCAGGGCCAGCAACAGCAGCGTCCACGTCACGGCTTCGGCGAAAGCGACAGTGCGGAACAGGGTGCGCGGAGACATGAACGTCCTAGAAGACTAGTTGGCGTCGGCAATGGTTTCAGGGGTGTTCTCCGGGGGAGGGGAACCCTCCACTAATTTAGCCGAGGATGTGGCCACGCCTGAAATAACTGCATAGAAGGCAACTTTGCATGCTGTGCAATTTAAGCCCTACACTGGCCCGATGAGTGCAGAAACGTCGGTGCCGTTGGAAGGGCTCCGTGAACGAAACAAGGCGGCAACGCGCGGCGCCATCACCGCGGCCGCGCTGCGGCTGACCAGGGAACAGGGGCCGGGCGGCTTCACGGCAGACCAGGTGGCAGCAGCGGCGGGCGTGTCGCGCCGGACCTTCTTCAACTACTTCCCCTCCGTCGAGGCGGCGGTGACGCGGCCGGTTGAAGAGTTCCTGGCCGAGTCCTTCAAGCGGCTCGATGAGCGGCCGGACGACGAACCGATCATGGACGCGGTCCTCGCCACCTTCGGCGGGGAGATCAGCCAGGGCCGGCTTGCGCTGCTGTGCGAGATCTACCAGATGGGTGTCGACGACGCTCAGTTGGAGCGCGTGCAACTGCAGGCCTGGAACCAGGCCAGGCAGTCGCTCGAAGACGGCCTGCGCCCCCGGCTGCCGGACAACGCCGGCGAACTGATGGTCACGGCGCTTGCCGGTTCGCTGATCGCCTGCGCGCAGGCGGCCATGCGCATGGCCGCCACCCAGACCCCCGCCGGCGAGGCGCCGGAACCGTCGGCCTTCCGCCAACACTTGCTCGAGAGCCTTGACATGCTGCGCACCGGCTTCAACCCCCGTCCCAAGGACTGACCCCATGGCTTCGCTGCTCTACAGACTCGGCAAACTCGCCGCGCGGAAGCGCTGGTGGTTCGTCTCCGCGTGGCTGGTGGTGATGGTCGCCGTCGGCGGATCCGTCGCGGCCTTCATGGGCACCCTCTCCAACAGCTTCACCATTCCCGGCACTCCCGCCCAGGCGGTGGCGGACGAACTGCGGGAGAAAATGCCGGCCGCCGCGGGCGGGCTCGGCACCATCGTGTTCACGACGGCGGACGGCCGGGCGTTCACCGCCGGGCAGGAGGACGCCATTGCGGGGATCTCCGCGGACCTGACACATCTGGACGCGGTCAAAAACGCCACAAACCCGGTCGAACTGCAGGCCGCCCTGGACAGTGCGCCACAGACCATCGCCGCCGGCGAAGAGAAGCTGGCAGCCGCCGCGCAACGGCTGGACGACGCCCAGGCCGAGCTGGATGCGGGCAAGGCGCAGCTGGAGCCGGGCCTGCAGCAGTTAAAGGCGGCCGAGGCGCAGATCGGGCAGCTGGAGGCATCCGGCCAGGCGGCCATGGCCGAGCAGGCACGTGCCCGGCTGGAGCCGCAGCGTGCGCAGCTGGAAACGGCACAGGCCCGCTTGGCGGAAGCCGAACAGCGGCTGGCAGACGGCCGGGCGGAGTACGAGTCAGGCGTCGCCGATCTGGAGGCGGGGAAGCTGCGGCAGCAGTCCTTGGAGGGGCTGCGGTTCGTCTCCGAGGACGGTGCGGCCGCGTTCGTCCAGGTCCAGTTCGAACAGGGCATGATGGAGGTTTCCAAGGAGGACCGCGAACAGGTCCAGCGGGTCACCGAGGCCGGTCTGGTGCCGGGGCTGCGGGCGGAGTACAGCAAGGACATCGTCGAAGACATCTCCAGCCTGTTCGGAGCTGCCGAGATCATCGGCATCGCCGTGGCCGCCGCCGTGCTGGTGCTGATGCTCGGCACACTTATCGCGGCCGGGCTGCCGCTGCTGATGGCGCTCGTCGGCGTCGGGGTCGGCGTGGGCGGCACCATGGCGCTCAGCGGTGTCATCGAGATGAGCTCCGTCTCGCCGGTGCTGGCGCTGATGCTGGGCCTGGCCGTGGGCATCGACTACTCCCTGTTCATCGTCAACCGCCACCGGACCCAGCTGCTCTCCGGCGTGCCGCTGATCGAATCGATCGGCCGCGCCACCGGAACCGCCGGCAACGCAGTGCTCTTCGCCGGCCTCACCGTGATCATCGCCCTGGCCGCGCTGGCGGTGCCGGGCATCCCGTTCCTGACGGTGCTGGGACTGGCCGGAGCCGCAACCGTGGCGGTCGCCGTCGTCGTCGCCCTGACCCTGACCCCGGCGATGCTGGCCATCATGGGCAGGCGCATTCTCTCCACACGGGCGTGGGCCAAGGCCGGCCTGCCCGGCCCGGTCGCCGCCGGCGCGGAGGCTTCGGCGCGCGAAGCAGACTTCCACAACGACCCCAAGCGCAGCTGGGGCAAGTCGGTCACGAAGCACCCGTGGCTCGCGCTGATCGCCGGCGTGGCGGTGCTCGGCGTGATGGCGGTACCGGCCGCCGAGCTGCGGCTTGGCCTGCCGGACGGCAGCTCCGAGCCTGCGGACTCGACGGCCTACCAGTCCTACCGGCAGCTGGGCGAGAGCTTCGGCGAGGGAATCAACGGTCCGCTGATCGTGGTGGCCGACCTCCCGGCGGGCCTGGAAGGCACGGAGACGGACGAGACGCTGCTGCGGCTCTCCCAGGAGCTGCGCGCGATGGACCACGTCGCCGCAGCCGTTCCGACCGGCACCAGCGGGAACGGGCGCACCGCCGTCCTGCAGGTCATTCCCGCAGAAGGCCCGGCAGCCGAAAGCACCGAGGAGCTGGTCCACAACCTGCGGGCGCAGGCGGGCACACTCGAGCAGAATACCGGCGTCGGACTCTCGGTGACCGGGCAGCCGCCGATGCAGATCGACGTCTCCGACAAGCTGGCGGACGCCATGCCGGTCTACCTGGCCATCGTGATCGGGCTCTCGCTGATCCTGCTGCTGCTGGTCTTCCGCTCCATCCTGGTGCCGCTGCTGGCCACCGCCGGGTTCCTGCTGTCACTCGGTGCCAGCTTCGGCGCCGTGGTGGCGATCTACCAGTGGGGCTGGCTGGGCGGCATCTTCGACGTCCACGACCCCGGACCGATCCTGAGCTTCCTGCCGATGATCATGATCGGCGTCCTGTTCGGCCTGGCGATGGACTACCAGATGTTCCTGGTCTCCGGAATGCGCGAATCCTACGCGCACGGCGAGGACGCCAGGGCCGCCGTGGTCAGCGGCTTCAACCACGGCGCCAAAGTGGTCACGGCCGCGGCGATCATCATGGTCTCCGTGTTCGCCGGGTTCATCTTCTCCCACCTGACCATGGTCCGGCCGATCGGCTTCGCGCTGGCCCTGGGCGTGCTGCTGGACGCGTTCGTGGTGCGCATGACGCTGATCCCGGCGGCGATGCACCTGTTCGGCAAGGCCGCCTGGTGGATGCCGGCGTGGCTGGACAGGATCCTCCCGGACGTGGATGTGGAGGGCGCCAACCTGGCGCAGCACACCCGCCGGCCCGAGCAGGCCGAGGCACAGCCCGCCGGAGTGCGCTAGATCGCTGGCGCGCCTGGTCCTCGCCGGCGGCCGGCAGCGTCGGTCACCGACGGTGCCGGCCTCCGGCGAGCCGGAACGATTCGTCGAGCAATTCTTCGAGATGGTCGGGCTCGACTTTCTCAAGGCGCATCAGCACCAGCAGCGGCGAACGCTCGTGGTGCGGGGTCCAGAAGAAGACGTCCGGGGCAGTTGCGGCCAGGGCTTCCCGCTCATCGGACTTGACGGTCAGCACGCCCGGCTCCCAGATCCGGGCCATCAGCGACTTGGCGAACCAGGTGGGCTGGCCCCAGCTTGGCCGCTCGGTGACGCCGGGCAGGGCCAGGCAGAGGCGGCGCACGTCGTCCTCGGTGGGCATGCTTCAGGCCCCTTTCAGCTCCAGCGGTATCCGTGGGCCTGTTCGTAGGCCTCGAGCAGGCGGTGGGCCACGTGGCCGGAGGTAATCAACGGGTGGATCATGAAGGCCCGGAGGGCCGCCGCGCGGTCACCCTGCCCGCCTCGGATGACCTCCTGCTCCACGGCCTTGATCTGTGTCATCAGTCCGGCCTGATGCAGGGTCAGCGGCCTCACCGGCAGGGGGCGGGCGCCGTCTGCATCGACCACCGACGGCACCTCGACCACGGCGTCGTCCGGCAGCTGCGGGATGGTTCCGGCGTTGCGGACGTTGAGGATCAGCTCGGTGCGCTCGCCGGAGAGCAGGGCGCGCATCACGTCCAGGGCCACGTGTTCGTAGCCGCCGGCCGCCGGATCCTGTTCATCGCGCGAGACGCCGATCTCGCGGGCTTCGGACAAATAGTTTTCCTCGCGGCGCCGCAGGGCGTCCTCCCAGTCGGCGTACGGGGTTCCGGAAGCCTGCAGGCGGGCGTACAACTCCTGCTGCAATTCGTGGATGGACTCGCCGCGGGTCTGGGCGGCGCCGGCCAACGCCAGGGTGGCCTCCCGGCGGAAGTAGTAATAGAACAGGTAGGCATTCGGAATGGCGCCGAGCACCTGCAGCTCCCGCGTGCCGAAAATCCGGCCCTCTTCGAACGACTGGAGCTGCCCCGGGTCGTCGAGCAAACCGGGAAGCAGGTCCCGGCCCTGGTGCTCCAGTCCGCGCAGCCAACCCAGATGGTTGAGGCCCACATAGTCCACGCCCGCCAACGAGCCTCGGCGCAACGTGGCACCCGCGGCCTTCGCCGCACGCCGGACCAGCCCCATGGGCGTGTCACAAATTCCGACCGCCCGATGGCCCAGCAGCGGCAGCATGGCTTCGGTGACCAGCCCGGCGGGGTTGGTGAAGTTGATCAGCCACGCGCCCGGGCTGAGCTCGCGCATCCGCCGGGCGATGTGCAGGGCGGCGGGGACGGCGCGCAGGCCGGAGGCTATCCCGGCAGCTCCGGTGGTCTCCTGGCCCAGCAGGTTCAGCCGGGTTGCCACGCGTTCGTCCAGCGTCCTGCCCAGGGTGCCGCCGGGACGGATGGCCGAGAAGACGACGTCGGCGCCGGCCAGCGCACCATCCAGGTCACGGGCGGACTCGATTTTCGGCGGGCGGCCGCCCCCGGGCAGGGGCGCATCTTCCAGCACCCGGACGATCGCCTGCTGCCGGCCTGCGTCTACATCGTGGAGCACCAGCCGGTCCACCAGACCGGCCGCGGATCCGTTGGCGAGCGCGCGGTAGACCAACGGCACCCGAAACCCGCCGCCGCCCAGTATGGCAAGTGTTGCCACTGCTTCCCCCGAACGATTGACATTGGATAACGATCGGCCGCCGGGAGCCCGGGACGCGACCCTTGCTTGTATTGTGCCAGCAAGGGCCAACCCCAGGCCCTGGCGGCTGAACCGGCGGCCCGGCCGAAAATCTTTGGCCGGGGCGTTTGATCCGGTGCATTCCGCTCCGTGGCGCAGGCCTTCAGCCCGAAGCATGCTTCGGATGGGAGAATGGATCCGTGAGCTCTACAACGTCACCTCTGCCCTATGACCGCCAAGCCGTGATCAACCTGGCCGCCATCCGCGCCAACGTGCGGCACCTGCGCGAGGTCGCGGCGCCGGCCCGCGTGATGGCCGTGGTCAAGGCGGACGCCTACGGCCACGGAGCGGTCCCGGTGGCCCGGGCCGCCCTGGAAGCGGGTGCGTCCTGGCTGGGCGTCGCCCACTTCACGGAGGGGCTGGCCCTGCGTGCCGCGGGCATCGATGCGCCCATCCTGGCCTGGCTGCACACCCCGGACACGGACTTCGCCGCGGGCATTGAGGCGGGGATCGACGTCGGCGTTTCCGGCTGGGAGCTGGAGCCGGTGGTCAAGGCCGCCCGGCAACTGGAACGGCCGGCACGCGTGCACCTGAAGATCGATACCGGGCTGGGCCGCAACGGCTGCCCGCCGGCGCTCTGGGAGGACCTGATCAACCGGGCCGTGGAGTACCAGGAGCAGGGGCTGTTGCGGGTGGTCGGCGTCTTCTCCCACCTGGCGGTCGCCGACGAACCGCACCGGCCGGAGACCGACGAGCAGGTGGACCGCTTCCGCGAGGCGGTGGCGGTGGCCGAGAACGCCGGGCTGGACCTGGAGGTCCGCCATCTGGCCAACACGCCCGGTACGCTCAGCCGCCCGGACGCGCACTTCGACATGGTCCGCGTGGGCCTGGGCATCTACGGGCTCTCGCCGTTCGAAGGGCAGGCCCCGGAGGAACTCGGGCTGGTTCCGGCCATGACGTTGCGCGCACGGGTGGCCAACTGCAAACAGGTGCCCAGCGGCCAGGGCGTCTCCTACGGGCTGAGCTACCTGACCTCCGGACCGACCACGCTGGTGCTGGTGCCGCTGGGCTACGCGGACGGCATCCCGCGCAGCGCCACCAACGTCCAGGTGTCCATCGGCGGCCGCCGCTATGACGTGGTCGGCCGGGTGGCCATGGACCAGTTCGTGGTGGACCTGAGGACCAACGACGCCGAAGACCTCGTGGGCGAGGAAGTGATCCTTTTCGGCCCGGGCCGGGACGTCCCGGACGCCCAGGACTGGGCGGCGGGAGCCGGCACCATCAACTACGAGATTGTCACCCGCGTCAGTCAGCGCGTCCCGCGCTACTACACCGGAACGGCCGACGACCCGGAGAGCGGCGGGGAGGACGCCCCGGCGGCCGAGGCACCCGCACTCACGCCGTCCGCGGCCGAGCAGGCAGCGGCGGCGGCCCAGGTCCGGGCAGCGCTGGCGGCGATCGACGACCGGAACACCGACAGCGCCGGGGATCCCGGCGCGGTACTGGCATGAAGGACGACGCCGACCGGACAGGGGGAGCACCTTCCATGACGCAGCAGCAACCGGCCTCCCCGGTGTGGGAGCGCGAGTTCCAGGTGGCCTCGGCCGAGGAAACGCAGGCGCTGGCCGCCAGGCTGGGCAGGATCCTGCGCGCCGGCGACCTGGTGGTGCTCAGCGGCGGGTTGGGGGCGGGGAAAACCACCTTCACCCAAGGGCTGGGGGAAGGACTCGGAGTCCGCCCCGGCATCATTTCCCCCACCTTCGTGCTGGTCCGCAGCCACCCCAGCATGAACGGCGGGCCGGACCTGGTCCACGTGGATGCCTACCGGCTGCAGTCCGACGGCGAGATCGACGACATCGACCTGGAGAACACCATGGATCAGGCCGTGACCGTGGTGGAGTGGGGCCGCGGCCGGGTGGAGCACCTCTCCGACAGCTGGCTGGACATCTCGCTGGTCCGGGCCACCGGGGCAGACCTGGCCAACCGGCCCGCCGGGGGCGCCGCGCCGGGCGGGCCGCACGGTGCGGCGCCGGCCGAGGCAGCCGGGCCGGGCGACACAGCCGGGACGGGCGCCGCGGAGGGTGCCGCGGGAGCGCGGCGGAGCACCGGCGTCGTGCTGGATTTCGAAGAGCCCGACGACGGCGAGCCGCGGCTGATCCGCATGGCCGCCTACGGGCCGCGCTGGGCCGCCTACATGTTTGCCTGAGCCGCAAGGGGGCCCGCCGCGCCGGTCGCGGAGGCGTCGCCCGGCTTGGCGCGCAGCCGGGTGCCTCGCGGCGCGCAAATTTTGCGGGGCAGGGACCCTGCGGGAGCCCGCGGTCTTCACGGCCTCCCGGCGCAGGTCCATAATCGATGGCGTCATCAGACCACGAGGAGGCCCGCCATGGAGACCAAGCTGAACCCGTACCTGGGATTCCGCGACCAGGCCAGGGAAGCCATGACGTTCTACCAGTCGGTGTTCGGCGGGGAACTGACGCTGAACACCTTCGGCGACTTCCAGGCCAGCGACGACCCGGCGGAGATCGACAAGATCATGCACTCGCAACTGTCCACCGAGCGCGGTCTGGTGCTCATGGCCGCGGACACCCCCGCCACCATGGAGTACACCCCCGGGTCCAGCCACTCCCTCTCGCTCAGCGGCGACAACGAGGCCGAACTGCGCGGCTACTGGGACAAGCTGATCGACGGCGCCGACGTCACCGAGCCGCTGCAAAAAGCGCCCTGGGGCGACACCTTCGGCATGTGCACGGACAAGTTCGGTATCCACTGGCTAGTCAACATCGCCGGCCCACCGCCGGCGTGACAGTCCGGTCTGCGCAGCCACGGCCGGCCCGCCGCGGCCGCGGCGTGGGCCTGGCCGCGGCCTGACCCGTCCCCGTTGCGCGCCCGAACGGCACGCTGCGTACCTCAAGTAAAATTGATCCGTGCTGATCCTCTCCATTGATACCTCCGCCATCGCCAGCGCCGCATTGCTGGCCGGACAAGGAGAGACCCTGGCCGCGTTCGCCACCGAGGACACGCGCACCCACGCCGAGGTGCTGGCCCTCGGGATCAGCAAGATCATGACGACGGCGGACGTCACCGGCGCCGACATCGACGCCTTGGTGGTGGGTGTGGGCCCGGGACCGTTCACCGGCCTGCGCTCCGGCATCGCCACCGCACGGGCGCTGGCCTTCGCCTGGGGCAAGCCGCTGCACGGGGCGATGAGCCTGGACGCCATCGCCGTTGACGCCGCACCGGACGCGTGGCGCGCAGGCGTGGACGAGTTCGTGGTGGCCACCGACGCCCGGCGCAAGGAAGTGTACTGGGCGCGCTACCGCAGTACCGGCGGCACGCACGAACTGCTCGACGGCCCGCATGTCGGCGCGCCCTCGGACGTGCCACGCCTGCCGGCTTACGGCATGGGCGCCGGGCTGTACCCGGAGCAACTGCTGGCCGTCACCGAGTACAGCGGCACCCAGCCCACCGCCGAAGCGCTGGGCCGCACCGCCGTCGCCCGGCTGGACAAAGGACTTTCCCTGCCGGACACCACGCCGCTGTACCTGCGCGAGTCCGATGCCAAGGTCCCCGGACCGCGGAAGCGCGCGCTGTGACCGCCCGCACGCCACGGCCGGCGGGAGGCATTCGGCCGATGACCGAGGCCGACGTGCCGGTTGTGGATGCGCTGGAACGGAAGCTGTTCCCGGACGATGCGTGGCCGACGGAAATGTTCTATGAGGAACTGGCGCAGGATACCCGCAGCTACTACGTGGCCGAGGACGCGCGCGGCGCCGTGATCGGCTATGCCGGGCTGATGTGCGTGCGGCCCATCGCCGACGTGCAGACCATTGCGGTGGTCCCCGAGCGCGAGGGGCAAGGCATAGGCACCACGCTGCTGACCCTGCTGATCGACCAGGCCCGGCGACAGCGGGCCGACGACGTCCTGCTAGAAGTCCGCGCGGACAACCCCCGGGCGCAGCGGCTGTACCGCTGGTTCGGCTTCGAGCAGATCCACGTGCGGCCGCGCTACTACCGGGGCGGCGTTGACGCCCTGATCATGCGGCTGCGCCTCAAGGACTGGGCGGGTGCTCCCGGCACCAATGGCCCGAAGGCCGGCCCCGGCACCGACGCCCCGGATGCCCGCACGGGCACCGACGGCGGCGCCACGACCGGCCGCGCCGGCACAGACGGCGGCGCCACGACCGGCCGCGCCGGCACAGACGGCGGCGCCACGACCGGCCGGACAGACCAGGAACCCGAGACGACGGAGGACACCCGATGAACCGCACCGAACCGCTGGTGGTGGGCATCGAGTCCTCCTGCGACGAAACCGGCGTGGGCATCGTCCGCGGGGATAGGCTCCTGGCCAACACCGTGTCCTCCTCAATGGAGGAACACGTGCGCTTCGGCGGAGTGATCCCGGAAATCGCCTCGCGCGCCCACCTCGATGCCTTCATCCCGACGCTGGAACAGGCGCTGGACACGGCCGGTGTCACCCTCGGGGAGGTGGACGCGCTCGCCGTGACCTCCGGCCCCGGACTGTCCGGCGCCCTGATGGTCGGCGTGTGCGCGGCCAAGGCCCTTGCGCTGGCCACCGGCAAGCCGCTGTACGCCATCAACCACCTGGTCGCCCATGTGGGCGTGGGCGTGCTGGACGGGGGAGCGCTGCCGGAGAACCTGGGCGCGCTGCTGGTCTCCGGCGGACACACGGAGATTTTGCGCGTGCGCTCCCTCACCGACGATGTGGAACTGCTCGGCTCCACCATCGACGACGCGGCGGGCGAAGCCTACGACAAGGTGGCCCGCATCCTGGGCCTGGGCTATCCGGGCGGCCCGGCGATCGACAAACTGGCGCGGGAGGGCGACCCGAAGCGCATCCGGTTCCCCCGCGGACTGAGCCAGCCCAAATACATGGGCTCGGCGCAGGCCCCCGGAGCGCACCGCTACGACTGGTCCTTCTCCGGCCTGAAGACGGCTGTGGCCCGGTGCGTGGAGCAGTTCGAAGCCGCGGGGGAGCCGCTGCCGGTGGCCGACATCGCCGCGTCCTTCCAGGAAGCGGTGGCGGACGTCATCACCGCCAAGGCGATGCTGGCCTGCACCGAAAACGGCATCACCAACCTGCTGCTCGGCGGCGGCGTTGCGGCGAACTCGCGGCTGCGGGCGTTGACCGAGGAACGCTGCGCGCAGCACGGCATCTCCCTGCGGGTGCCGCCGGTGTCCCTGTGCACGGACAACGGGGCGATGGTAGCGGCGCTCGGCGCCCAGGTGGTCATGGCCGGCGGCAGGCCCTCCGGCCTCGAATTCGCCCCGGATTCGTCGATGCCGGTCACCAGCGTGCACCTCTAGGGCGATCCCGCCCGCGCCCGGGACCCCGGGCCGGCACCGTCTATCACAATCCGCGGCGGCGACCTAGGCTGAAACCATGGCGGGGCACGCCGGCTCCTTCCCCAGCAACTCTTCCATCCGGTCGGACGGCGGAAACGACGGAGGTACACGACATGGGATCTTTGGCTGGACGACTGAAACTGCCGGCGGCGGTGGCCGTCACGGCGGCGCTCCTGCTGACGTCCTGTACCCGCACCGGTGAAGAGACGGGTGGGGGGCCGGAAGCGGGGGGTGCCGGAGGCTTCGAGACCGGTTCGTTGATCGGCGTGTCCCTCTCCGCCGACACCGCGTACGCCGAAGCGCTGTTCACCGAACAGATCGAGGGCTCAAACTTCGAACCGAACGTCCAGGTCGCGGCAACTGCCGCCGAACAGCAGCAACAGATCAGTTCCATGCTCGAGGGTGAACCGGAAGTGCTGATCGTGGACGCGGCGGACCCTGCAGGCCTGGGGGAGCAGTTGGCCGCGGCGCAAGAGGCGCAAATCCCGGTCATCGCCTTTGCCACCATGGTCACGGACACCGGCGTTGTCGGCTACCTGGTGGGCGTGGATGCCTTCCAAAACGGGGAGATCCAGGCGCAGGCACTGCTCGACGGGCTGGCCGAACGGCAGGGCGAGGGACCCTACAACGTCGAACTGTTCAGCGGCCACCCGGACGACGGCGGGGCGCGCCTGGCGTTCGACGGTGCGATGAGCGTGCTGCAATCCAAGATCGACGACGGCACCGTGGCCGTGGCGTCCGGGCAGTCGGATTTCGAGGCAACCGCGGGCGAAAACCCGGATGCCGCGGGAGAACGGCTGGCCGCCATGTTGCAGGAGGACTACGCCTCCGACGATTTGCACGGCATCCTGGCGGCCGATGACGCCACCGCCCAGGTGCTCATCCAGGCCGCCGAAGACGGCGGGCAGGATTCCGCCGTCGTCATCGGCAGCGGATCCGCCCCGGAAGCCGTGGAATCAATCATGGCCGACAAGCAGTACGCCACCACCTACGCCGACCCGGCGGCCATGGTGGGCGAGGCCTTGACGCTCGTCAAAGGGTTCGCGCAGGACGATGCACCCAAGGCCGACGACGAAGACTCTTACGGCAACGCGCAAACCACCGTAGCGGCCTACCTGACCGAAGCCGAGCCGGTGACCAAGGAGAACGCCGCGGAGGTGTTTGCCGACAACCAGGAGTTGCTGCAGCTCCTCGAGTAAACGCTGGGGTCTTCCCGTTCAGGCGCGCAGGCGCCGGGCCAGGCCCTTGACCGCCAGCGCGGCCAGGCCGCCTGCCGCCAGCCAGGGGCCGGCCACGATGACCGGGTCGAGCCATTGGTGGCTCAGGTCGGCACGCTTCGTCCCGGTTCGGGAGGCCAATCCGTGATGGCTGAACTCGCTGCGCACACCGGATTCGGTGACGGGATTGTCCGGACGCAGGGTCGCGAAGGAGCGCAGGTGGCTTTCCCAAGCATCGACCCGGTCGGCGGCCAGCAGGATCAGCCAGTGCGCCGCCCGCGCCTCGCTGAACTTGCGGTAGGAGTACCGGCGCATCGCGCCCGAGAGTCCCTTGGGCGGCGTCGACGTGCCGAAGACGGGCGTCAGCATGCGGTGTTCAAGGGATCGCTCGCGCGGCCATTTCTCCTCCTGGCGCTCGGGGAAATCCCAGTGTGCGCCGGTGGCGCCGGGATCGAAGCGTTCCTTCGGCACGGCCGGACGGTCCTCCGGATCCAGGTCGGCACCCCAGCCCGGGATCCGGTCGCGGAGTTCTTCGCTGGAATACCTGCGCTCCGGTTTTTCGGCTGTGTACGGCATCGCGGTGTCTCCTAGCCGGCATTCGGCACGATGAGCGGTTTAATGCAGCCATCGAGTTTCGACGAGAAAATGTGATACCCGTCGGAGATATGCTCCAGCGGTATGCGGTGGGTGACGATGTCGTTGGGTTTCAGGTAGCCGTTTCGGACGTGCTCAAACAACCGCGGCCATTGGCGCTTGACCGGACACTGGTTCATGCGCAGCGTCAAGCCTTTGTTCAGGGCGTCGCCGAACTTCACGGCGCTGAACATCGGTCCATAGGCGCCCATCACGGAAATGGTCCCGCCCTTGCGGACCGAATCGATGGCCCAGTTCAGGGCGACCGGCGAGCCGCCCTGCAGCTTGAACTTGGCCGAGGTGAGGTGCTGGGTCAGGTTGCCGTCCGCCTCGGCTCCCACGGCGTCAATCGCCACGTCCGCCCCGAGGTCATCGGTCACCTTCTTCAGGTGCACCACGATGTCGTCATGCTCGGCGAAGTTGTAGGTCTCCGCATGCGCGAAGGTGCGGGCCATCTCCAGCCGGTATTCCAGGTGGTCGATGACGATCACGCGCCCCGCTCCCATGAGCCAGGAGGACTTTGCGGCAAACAACCCGACGGGTCCGGCTCCGAAGACCACCACGGTGTCGCCTTCGACGATGTCGCCCAGCTGCGCCCCGAAGTAACCGGTGGGCAGCGCGTCGGTGAGCATCACGGCGTCCTCGTCGTCCATCCAGTCCGGAATCAGGGCGGGTCCGACGTCGGCAAAGGGCACCCGGACATATTCGGCTTGGCCGCCGTCGTAGCCTCCGCAGGTGTGGGAGTAGCCGTAGATGGCGCCCACCGCCGTGGCGTTCGGATTCACGTTGTGGCAGTTGGAATACAGGCCGCGCGCGCAGAAGTAACAGGACCCGCAGTAGACGTTGAACGGCACCATGACCCGGTCGCCCGGGGCGAGGTTCCGGACCGACGGCCCCACTTCGTGGACCACGCCGATGAACTCGTGGCCGAACGTCATTCCGACCCGGGTGTCGGGCATCATGCCGTGGTAGAGGTGCAGGTCCGAGCCGCAGATCGCGGCCAGCGTCACCCGCACAATGGCATCATTGGGGTGTTCGATCGCGGGGATGTCTTTTTCTTCTACCCGGGTCTTGTAGGGCCCGCGGTACACCATGGCTCTCATCAGTGCAGTGCCTCCTTGAGGAAGCGAATAGTCGAGTGCCCGCAAGCCTCACACGCCCGGCCGCAACGGTCAAGGCCGCGGAGCCGCCCGGGAGGCCGCGCTGCCCGGGACGGGTGCGGCTGGTCCTAGGTGCCGTCGCCGGGTTCCCGGGGGGACGCCGGTTTCTTGTCCTCGCCTTCCCACTGCTCCTCGGACCGACGGTCGACGTCCGGTTCTATGGCAGCGTCCAGACCGGCGGAACCGGCATGGGGCGGGCCGTCGGATTCCTGGTCCGAGGCCGCGGCATCCGCCTGGTACAGCGCCTCGTCGTCTGCGTGCTTTTCCCCGGCCATGGCCAGCCCTTTCCCGCATCCGGCTCCGGTTTTCCTTGGGGCAGAGCCTACCCCTGTTCAGCACGAAACGGGACCGGATTCGGCCGGAAACGGGAGCGAATTCCCGCGGGCCGCCCTGACGGAAACCGGGGCGCGGCGGCAGCCGGGATCCTGCCGGAGCCGGGCCGGCGCGGAGGCCTCGGCCGGCGGGTCAGCTGCTCCCGCGAAGCTGGCCGACCACGTCGAGGACGACGGCGCGCAGGTCGCCGTTGTGCTCCGCGGCTACCCTGCGCTGGCGCTGGTAGCCGGCGCCGGCTTCGAGGATCTTCTCCACGTCCGCCAGCTCCTCGCTGCAGCCAAGCTTCCTGGCGACCGGCTCCAGCCGGTTCAGCACGTGTTCGCGCAGGTGTTCCGTGACCGGCATTTCCTTGCCGGCGGCGTTGAGGATGATGATGGCGTCCATGCCGTAGCGGGCGGCACGCCATTTGTTCTCCTGCACGTGCCACGGCGGCATGGTGGGGATGGCCCAGCCGTTGTCCAGGGCGGTGGAGAACTCGTCCACCAGGCACTGCGTCAGCGCGGCGACTGCCCCGACGTCCTGCAGGGTGGACAGCCCGTCGCACACCCGCATCTCGATGGTGCCCAGCGCGGGAACCGGCCGGATATCCCAGCGGATCTCGCTGATCGTGTCGATCACCCCGGTGGTGAACATGTCCTCGACGTAATCCTCGTACACCGCCCAGCTGGGGAACTGGAACGGCAGCCCGGCGGTGGGCAGCTGCTGGAACATCAGCGCGCGCTGGGAGGCGTAGCCGGTGTCCTCTCCCGCCCAGAAGGGGGAGGAGGCGGAGAGCGCCTGGAAGTGCGGGAAATAGTTGACCAGCCCGTCCAAGACGGGCAGGGCCTTGTCCCGGTGGTCCAGGCCCACGTGCACGTGCACGCCGTAAATCACCATCTGGTGTCCCCACCATTGGGTGCGGTCGATCAGCTTGGCGTAGCGTTCCTTGTCGGTGACCGGCTGCAACCGCGGTGCGGCAAACGGATGGCTGCCGGCGCAGAAGAGCTCCACGCCCATCGGGTCGGTGACGTCGCGGACGGCCGCCAGGGCGCTGCTCAGGTCCGCCTTGGCCTCGCTGACGGTGTTGCAGATGCCGGTGACCAGCTCCACGGTGTTCAGCAGCAGCTCCTGCTTCACGTGCGGGTGCTCGTCATCGTCCCGCAGCTCGGGATGGCCGGCGCGGACGGCGTCCAGCACCTGCTCGGCCACCGAGACCAGTTCGCCGGTCTGGGCATCCACCAGCGCCAACTCCCACTCAACCCCGAGGGAGGATTGGGCGGACCGTGCGAAATCGATGTACAAACGTTGCTCCGTCTCTGGCGGGACCGGCTGCCGCCGGAGGTACACGTCTGGCGCCAGCGGGGCCAAGACACAGCTTGATTCTAGTGCTTCAGGGCCTGGCGCTGCGCTCGCGGCTGCGGGTGCCGGCGGCGGGAACGGGTTCGACGACGATGGCGATCCGGTCCTCACCGACCCTCGTCAGCACCAGGGTGGCCTTGTTCGGCCCCTTGCCGGAACCGGTCAACAGGGTCTTGCGCAGCTCTTCCGGTGCAACCGATGTGCCGCGCTTCTTGATCTCCAGCGTGCCGATCCGGCTCGCCTTCACCCAGGCCTTGAGCTTCTTGACGTTGTATGGCTTGACCTCCAGCACCCGGTACGTCCGGGCGAACGGCGATTGCTGCAGGTGCGGGGCGCAGATATACGCGATGTGCTCATCCAGCAAGTGCCCGCCCAGGCCGCGGGCGAGGTCGGCCACCAGCCCGGCGCGGATCACCGCGCCGTCGGGCTCATACAGGTAGCCCGCCGCCGGTCCGATCGCCACGTCCTGGTTGGCGGGGTCGTAGCTGACGGCGCTGGTCAGCTCGGCGGTGCCGCCGGCACCGGTGACCAGGGCCGCGCGCCGGATGCCCGGCCGGGCCAGCCGGTTGAACCACAGCGCAGCCTCGACCACGTCGCCGTCGACGGATACCCACTGGGCCTCGCAATTCTCCGGCAGCGCCTCATGGGGAATCCCGGGACCCATCTTGACCCCCACCGGCATGCCCCCGTCGGCCAGCCTCTCCACGAAGGACAGCGGCGGAGAAAACGCCTCCGGGTCGAAGATGCGGGTGGTGCCCGAGGCCGTCGTCGTCCGCCGCGCCGGATCCAGCCACACGCCGTCGATCCCGGTCAGGTCCAGTCCCTCCGCATCGGCGTTGACCACGGTGGCGGTTGGCCAGGGCATCAGGTTGATCGTGGCCACGGCGGCGGTGGTCTCATCGCGTTCCACGGCGGTGACCCTGCGGTCCAGGCTGGCCAGCGCCATGGCGTCTGCGCCGATTCCACAGCCCAGGTCCGCGACGTGCTCCACTCCGGCGGCCTGGAACCGCTGGGCGTGCAGGGCGGCGATGTTCAGCCGGGTGGCCTGTTCCAGTCCGGCGGGGGTGAAAAGCATTTTCTCCGCGAACGGACCGAACTTCGCCTTGGCCTTCGCCCGCAGCCGGGACTGTGTCATGGCAGCGGAGACCAGTTCGGGGGAGTGGCCGGCCTTCCGCAGCTCCGTGCCGGTGTGCAGGCTCTCCGCCTCGGAGTAGGGGCCGAGCGAATTCAGCAGCTCCCAACCTTCCGGAGTGAGAATCGGTGCAATGCTCTCGGCATGGGTCTCGGGTGCCATGGTTTCAAGCCTAGTGCAGCGGAATCAGGCCAGCGGACCGGCCCATTTCGCCTCCAACAGCGGCGATGGGTAGTTCTCCCCATGGCCGGATAGGCTGGGACTCCGTAGAGTCGGTAAGGAAGCTTACTGTGAGGAGGCGTGCATGATGTCCACATCCATTGACGGGTACGACATTGATACCGACGCTTGCCAAGCCGAGATTGAAGCGGAACTTGGCGAGCTGATCGAGGCCGGCAACCGTGCCCACCAGGGCTGGCAGGCCCTCTGGAACGACGTCGCCGCAGGCGTCGGTGCACCGGTTCCGGGATGGCAGCCGGAAATCCGGCGCCTCGCCTGAACGTTACGCCACGGTGGCTCCAGGCCGAACCGGCCGCGATGCATGGGGGCCGCTGGTCGTTGCCGCCCGCCGGCCGTAGCATGGGCGCATGATCCAATCGGCGGCAACGTTCCTGTCTGCGGGCCGGTATTTCCGCGAGGTCCTGGCGAACGTGCCGCCGACCGCGTGGAATGCTCCCGGGTTGGACGATTGGAGCGTCCGGACGCTCGCCGGACATACCAGCCGCGCGCTGTCCACTGTGCTGACGTACTTGGGGCGCCCCGCAGCGAAAGTCCAGGTGGAATCCGCCGCCGATTATTACCTGGCCACCGGACTGGCGAATGATCCCGGCGTCACCGAGCGGGCCATTGCCGCCGGCAGGGAGCTGGGTCCGGACCCGGTGGACATGGTGGACCGGCTGCTGGCCCAGCTGGAGAACACGCTGCCGTTGACCGAAGACCGGGTCATCGAGACTGCCGCCGGCGGGATGCGCTTCAGCGACTATCTGCCCACCCGGATCTTCGAACTGGCCGTGCACACTCTTGACCTGTCCCGGGCGTGCGGCCTGGTGGCCGAGCTGCCGCGCGGCGTGGAGCTGGAAGCCGGGCGCCTGGCAATGGAGATCGCCTCGGAACGCGGCGACGGCGCGCTGGTGCTGCTGGCCCTGACCGGGCGGACCATGCTGCCGGGCGATTTCTCCGTGGTCTGACGCCTTGCCGGTCCGCGGGGCAGCCTTGCCGGCCGGCCGGCAGCCCGCCAGCCGGCGTCAGGCGAAGTAGACGCCGATCCGGTTGCCTTCGATTTCCTCGATGCGGATGTCGATGTCGTAGACGTCGCGCAGTACGTCCGGCTGCATGATTTGGGCCGGCGGGCCCTGGTGCACCAGGCGGCCGGAGCGCATGGCGATGATCGAGTCCGAGTAGCAGGACGCGAAGTTGATGTCGTGGATGACCAGCACCACGGTCTTGCCCAGCTCATCGGTCAGCCGGCGCAGCAGCCGCATCATTTCCACCGAGTGCTTCATGTCCAGGTTGTTCAGCGGCTCATCCAGCAGCAGATAGTCGGTGTCCTGCGCCAGCACCATGGCGATGAAGGCGCGCTGCCGCTGGCCGCCGGAGAGTTCGTCCACAAACTTGTCCGCCATCGACGTCAGGTCCAGGTACTCCAGCGCCTGCTCGATCCGGGCGAGGTCGGCGGGGCCCGGCCGGCCGTTGTTGTGCGGGAAACGGCCGAAGCCCACCAGGTCCCGCACGGTCAGGCGGACGGTCAGCTGGTTGTCCTGGCGCAGGATGGCCATCTTGCGGGCCAGTTCCTTGCCCGGGGTGCTCCCGACGTCGAGCCCGTCGATGGTCACAGCCCCGGCGTCCATGGGCAGCAGCCGGGAGACCATGGACAGCAGCGTGGACTTGCCGGCTCCGTTCGGGCCGATGATCGAGGTGATGCCGCCGTCCTTGATGTAGCAGCTAACGTCGTCCACCACGGTCTGCGTGCCGTAGGTCTTGGAGACTCCGGAGACATGGATCATTTGATGGAGCCTTTCAGCAGCAGGGCGATGAACAGGAGGCCGCCGGCGAATTCAATGACGATGCTCAGCGCGGTATCGAAGCTGAACACCTGCTCGAGCACCAGCTGGCCGCCGACCAGGGCGATGGCGCCCAACAGCACGGCGATGGGCAGCACGTACACGTGCCGGAAGTGCGAGCACAGCAGGTAGGCAAGGCTGGCCACCAGCAGGCCGAAGAACGTGATCGGGCCCACGAGGGCGGTGGAAACGGCCACCAGGATGGCGCACAGCATCAGTACGGTGGTGACGGCCCGCCGGTGGTCCACGCCCAGGTTCAGCGCCGTGTCCCGGCCCAAGGCCAGGACGTCCAGTTGCCGGCGCATCCGCCAGACCGGGATGCTGGCCGCGGCAACGGCCACCGCGGAGGCGGCCAGCAGCACGCCGTCCACGTTGTTGAAGCTGGCGAAGAACAGGTCCTGCAGGATGATGAATTCGCTCGGGTCGATCAGCCGCTGCAGCAGCGAGGAGATGCCGCGGAACATTGTCCCGAACACGATGCCCACCAGCAGCATCAGGTGCAGGCTCTTGCCGCCGCCGGTGAACAGCCAGCGGTAGAGCAGGAAGGAGAAGCCCACCATCAGCATCACTTCGATCACGAAGCGCACCGGCGCGCCCAGGCTCAGCAGCGCCTGCCCGCCGATGGCGAAGGTCAGTCCGGTCTGGATCAGCATGTAGAGGGCATCGAAGCCCATGATCGACGGGGTCAGGATCCGGTTGGCGGTCACCGTCTGGAACAACACGGTAGACACGCCCACGGCGTACGCCACCAGCAGCATCGAACCGATCTTGATGGCCCGCCGGGGCAGGATGTAGCCGAGGTTGCCGCGCAGGTCGATGGTCATGAAGACGGCCACAAGGACGGCCGTCAGGAGGCCCAGCAGGATGATCCAGGTCCGCGGCCGGACCGCGGTGAGGGTGCGGCGCTTGTGCTGCGTCAGCGCGGCGGGAAGTACCGAATCAGCCATTCTTGCGGGTCCTCAGCAGCAGGTACAGGAAGATGGCGCTGCCCACCGCGGAGACGATGACGCCCACCGGGATCTCGTAGGGGTAGCGGATGGTGCGGCCGATGATGTCGCACAGCAGCACGAAGCCGGCGCCGAAGACTGCCACCCAGGGAACTGAACGGCGGGCGCTGTCGCCGAACGCCAGCGACACCAGGTTGGGCACCACGAGTCCCAGGAACGGAATAGCGCCGATGTTGACCACCACCACGGCGCTGATCAGCGAGACGATGACCAGCCCCAGCGTCAGGACCCGGCCGTAGTTCAGGCCCAGGTTGGTGGAGAATTCCTGGCCCATGCCGGCCATCGTGAACCGATCCGCGCACAGGTAGCCGATCACCGCGAGCACCGCGACAATCCAGAGGAGTTCGTAGCGGCCGCGCAGCACGCCGGAGAAGTCGCCGATCATCCAGCTGTTCAGCGTCTGGAGCAGGTCGTAGCGGTAGGCAAAGAACGTGGTCACCGCGGCGATGACGCCGCCCAGCATGATGCCCACCAGCGGCACAATGAGCGTGTTGCGCAGCGGGATCCGGCGCAGCACCAGCAGGAACAGGCCGGTCCCGGCGGCCGCGAACACGGTCGCCACGGACATCTTGGCCAAGAGTGTGGCGCCGGGGACCGCCACCGTGACCACCAAGATGCCCAGCGAGGCCGACTCCACGGTGCCCACGGTGGAGGGCTCCACGAATTTGTTCCGCGCCATCAGCTGCATGATCAGCCCGGCAATACCCAGCGCCGCGCCGGCCAGGATCACCGACAGGGTGCGCGGCAGCCGGCTGATCCAGAAGATGTCCCAGGCCGTCTGGTCACCGGACAGCAAGGCGGGCAGGGACACATCGCTGACGCCCACAAACATGCTGGCAATTGCCAGGATAACGACGGCGGTGCCCGCCCAGGCGAGCTGGGAACCGGATCCGCGGGCGCGGGAGCGTCCGGCCGCGGCTGCTGCCGCCGGGGCCGGACTGGAAATCGTGGAGGAAGCCATGGATCGGGCCACCGCGCAGGCCGCCGGCGGGTCGCCGGCGGCCGTACGGGTGCTACTTCGTGATGGCTGCCTGGACGGCACTGATCATGGCGTCCGTATTATTCAGGCCGTAGCCCACCAGGTACCAGGATGCTGAATCCAGGTAGGTGATGCTGTCGTTCTTGGCGGCGCTCGTGCCGTTGACCAGTTCGTTGTCCAGGACGGCCGCAGCGGCCTCCCCGGATTCGCCGACGGCCGCGTCGCGGTCGATCACGAACAGGTGGTCCGGGTTGGCCTCGGCGACGAATTCGTGCGAGATGGCCTCGCCGTGCGGGCCCTCGGACTTTACGTCCGCGGCGGTCTGCACGCCCAGGACATCGTGCACGATGCCGAACCGGGACCCTGCCCCGTAGGCCGTCATCTCGCCGCCACTCGTCATCAGCACCAGGCCGGTGCCGGCGTCGGCGGCGGCGGCCTTGGTGTCCTCGATCCGGGTGTCGATGGCTGCCAGCTT
Source organism: Arthrobacter sp. Y3221114 (assembly GCF_059092625.1). Classification (NCBI taxonomy): domain Bacteria; kingdom Bacillati; phylum Actinomycetota; class Actinomycetes; order Micrococcales; family Micrococcaceae; genus Arthrobacter; species Arthrobacter sp. Y3221114. The sequence continues at coordinate 529,723 of NZ_JBNHHW010000003.1, read as the reverse complement.
TTCTTCGACTTCGGCTTCCTTGCCGAAGATCTCGCCGAGGGTCGCGGAGACTTCCTTAAAGCTCTCGATCGGAGCGGCGGTATCAACGCTCAGGTCGATGGTCGGGGCGATTTTGCTCAGCTCCCCGTAGGCCTCGGCGGTGCGGCCCGAGATGATGATCAAATCGGGTGCGCCTTGGCTGATCGCCTCGAAGTCGGGTTCCTTCATGGAGCCGATCTTGGTGTAGTCGTCCCCGGCGTACTGTGCCAGTGACTCGGGGAACACTGCTGCCTCCGGGACGCCGTCGACCTCGACGCCCAGGGCGGTGAGGCTGTCCAGCACCCCGAGATCGAAGGTGTAGACGGTCTCCGGGTTCACCGGCACGTCGGTGGTGCCGGAGGCGTGCTCTACGCTGATCGTCTCGGCGCCGGTACCTGCTGCGGCATCGGTCTGCTGGCCGCAGGCGCTCAGCGCCAGCATGGAAACGGCTGCGGTCAAGGCCACCAGGCCGGACTTCAGGGGCTTTTTCACTGACTCTCCATCGTTCGTCAACGCCGGCCCGGGCGGGGACCGGCATTAGGCAACATAAACGTTTGCTATTTGCGCGCAGCTTGAAAGCTACCGGGTTAGGTTAGCCTTACGCAACTTGGCCGGCGGCGGGCGTCGTCGATTTGCGTCACACAGATGGTGGCCGCGGAAGTCGGGCCGACCCGCCCGTTGGCACTCGCCTTGACCGAGTGCTAATCCTTCTCATAGAGTCGCAGTTAGCACTCGCCCCGTGTGGGTGCTAATACAAGGAACCGCCTGCCGGCACCGCGACGACGGCAGACATCTCCTTGGCCAACCTATTCGTAGCGCATGAAAAGGAGAGAGCCGAGTGTCGGTCTCCATTAAGCCTCTTGAGGATCGTATTGTTGTCCAGCCGCTCGAAGCAGAGCAGACCACGGCCTCCGGCCTGGTCATTCCGGACACCGCCAAGGAAAAGCCGCAGGAAGGCAAAGTTGTCGCGATCGGCCCCGGCCGCGTCGATGACAATGGCAACCGGGTTCCCGTTGACGTAGCCGAGGGTGACGTCGTCATCTACTCGAAGTACGGCGGAACCGAGGTCAAGGTCGGCGGGGAAGAGTACCTGGTGCTCTCCGCCCGCGACGTGCTGGCCATCGTCACCAAGTAAGGCCCATCAGCTGAGTCCGGCGGCTCGGGCGCGCGCAGTCGACGCCCGCAGCCGGAATCACGGACAACCGAAATGCCCCGGCTGCCTCCTATAGCAGCGCAGCCGGGGCATTTTGCGTGAAAGGAACAAATTCATGGCAAAGCAGTTGGAGTTCAACGACGCTGCCCGCAGGGCGCTGGAAGCCGGCGTCGACAAGCTCGCCAATACCGTCCGGGTCACCCTCGGTCCGCGTGGCCGCAACGTGGTCCTGGACAAGAAGTGGGGCGCCCCCACCATCACCAACGACGGCGTGACCATCGCCCGCGAGGTGGAACTCGACGATCCGTACGAGAACCTCGGCGCGCAGTTGGCCAAGGAAGTCGCCACCAAGACCAACGATGTTGCCGGTGACGGCACCACCACCGCTACCGTCCTGGCCCAGGCCCTGGTGAAGGAAGGCCTCCGCAACGTGGCCGCCGGCGCCGCCCCCGGCGCCCTCAAGCACGGCATCGAGGTAGCGGTCGAGGCCGTGGCCGCCCGCCTGCTGGAGAACGCCCGCGAGGTCGAAGGCAAGGTCGCCGAGGTCGCCACCATCTCCGCCCAGAGCCCCGAGGTCGGCAAGCTGTTGGCCGAAGCGTTCGACAAGGTGGGCAAGGACGGCGTCATCACCATCGAAGAGGGCTCCAGCATGGAGACCGAACTGGTGCTCACCGAGGGCATGCAGTTCGACAAGGGCCTGCTGTCGCAGTACTTCGTCACCGACCAGGAGCGCCAGGAGGCAGTCCTCGAGGACGCGCTGATCCTGATCTCCCAGGGCAAGATCTCCACGGTGCAGGAGTTCCTGCCGCTGCTGGAAAAGGTGCTGCAGGCCAACAAGCCGCTGTTCATCATCGCCGAAGACATCGACGGCGAAGCCCTCTCCACCCTGGTGGTCAACAAGATCCGCGGCACCCTGAACGTTGCCGCCGTGAAGGCACCGGGCTTTGGCGACCGCCGCAAGGCCATGCTGCAGGACATCGCGGTGCTCACCGGCGCCCAGGTCGTGTCCGCGGACCTCGGCCTGAAGCTGGACCAGGTGGGCCTCGAGGTGCTGGGTGCGGCACGCCGCATCACCGTCACCAAGGACAACACCACCATTGTGGACGGCGCCGGTTCCGAGGCCGACGTGGCCGACCGCGTGGCCCAGCTGCAGGCAGAGGTGCTGCGCACCGATTCCGATTGGGACCGCGAGAAGCTCCAGGAGCGCCTGGCCAAGCTGTCCGGCGGCATCGGCGTGATCAAGGTCGGCGCTGCCACCGAGGTCGAAATGAAGGAGAAGAAGCACCGGATCGAGGACGCCGTGTCCTCCACCCGCGCTGCCCTGGAAGAAGGCATCGTGGCCGGTGGCGGCACCGCCCTGGTGCACGCCGCCCAGGCTCTGGAGACCGACCCGAACGTGCTGGCGCTCGAGGGCGACGCAGCCACCGCCGTCGGCCTGGTCCGCCGCGCGCTGGCCCAGCCGCTGCGCTGGATCGCCGAAAACGCCGGCCACGAGGGCATGGTCGTCGTCTCCAAGGTCGGCGAGCTGGAAGTCAACAACGGCTTCAACGCCGCCACCGGCGAATACGAGGACCTCGTCGCCGCCGGCATCATCGACCCGGTGAAGGTGACCCGTTCGGCGTTGCGTAACGCAGCCTCGATCGCGGCACTGGTGCTGACCACCGAAACCCTGGTCGTCGAGAAGCCGGCCGAAGAGGACGAGCACAACCACCAGCACTAGCGCACGCCGCCAGCTGCTGGTCGGGCCTCGCCCGTCCGGTGGGGACCCTGCCCGTGGCAGGGTCCCCTCCGTCGTCGTGGGCGCCCCGGTGTCGGCCGCGTTAGCTCCGCCACATCGGTGCCCGCGGGAAATAGTGGCCGGGGCGGAATCGTTTTAGGATGTAACCAACCCCGGAAACCGATTCTCGCTGTCGGTGACTGGCGGCCGCCACCGGTATCGTTCGAAAGGCCCTGCAGTGTCCGAAGAATTCAATCCGTTCGCTTTCGAGGGTCTGACCTACGACGACGTGCTCCTGCTGCCCGGCCCGACGGATGTGATTCCGTCCGAGGCCGACACCAGCTCCAGGCTGACCCGCCGCATCACGGTCCAGACCCCGCTCCTCTCCGCCGCCATGGATACCGTGACGGAATCGCGGATGGCCATCGCCATGGCGCGCCAGGGCGGCCTGGGCGTCATCCACCGCAACCTGTCCATCCAGGACCAGGCCGAGCACGTGGACCGGGTCAAGCGCAGTGAGTCCGGCATGATCACCAACCCGGTGACCATCGCCCCGGATGCCACGCTGGCCGAACTGGACGAGCTTTGCTACAACTACCGCGTGTCCGGACTGCCCGTGGTGGACTCCGAGGGCAAGCTCGTGGGCATCTGCACCAACCGCGACACCCGTTTTGTGCCCCGCGCCGACTATCCCACCACCAAGGTGCATGAGGTGATGACCTCCATGCCGTTGATCACGGGCAAGGTGGGCATCAGCCGCCCGGAAGTCATCGAACTGCTGGGCAAGAACCGGATCGAGAAACTCCCGCTGGTGGACGACGCCGGCATGCTGCAGGGTTTGATCACCGTCAAGGACTTCGACAAGGCGGAGCAGTACCCGCTGGCCACCAAGGACGACGACGGCCGGCTGCGCGTCGGCGCGGCGGTCGGCTTCTTCGGCGACGGCTACGAGCGCTCCATGACCATGATCGAGGCCGGCGTGGACGTGCTGGTGGTGGATACCGCCAACGGCCACAGCCAGGGCGTGCTGGACATGATCGCCCGGCTGAAGAAGGACCCGGCCGCGGCCCACGTGGACGTGATCGGCGGCCAGGCCGCCACCCGCGAGGGCGCGCAGGCACTGGTCGACGCCGGCGCCGACGCCATTAAGGTGGGCGTGGGCCCGGGCTCCATCTGCACCACCCGCGTGGTCGCCGGCGTGGGCGTCCCGCAGATCACCGCGATCTACGAGTCGGCCAAGGCGGCCATCCCGGCCGGCATCCCGGTGATTGCCGACGGCGGCCTGCAGCACTCCGGCGACATCGGCAAGGCCCTGGTCGCCGGCGCGGACACCGTGATGCTCGGTTCGCTGCTGGCGGGCGCCGCAGAGTCCCCGGGCGACCTGGTGTTCGTCAACGGCAAGCAGTTCAAGGCCTACCGCGGCATGGGCTCGCTGGGGGCCATGCAGACGCGCGGCAAGAACACCTCCTACTCCAAGGACCGCTACTTCCAGGCAGATGTGCCGGACGACGAGAAGCTGATCCCCGAGGGCATCGAAGGCCAGGTGCCGTACCGCGGCCCGCTCTCCGCCGTCGCGCACCAGCTGGTGGGCGGCCTGCGCCAGACGATGTTCTACACCGGTGCCCGCAGCGTCGCCGAGCTGAAGGCCAAGGGCAAGTTCGTGCGGATCACGGCGGCGGGGCTGAAGGAGTCCCATCCGCACGACATCATGATGACCGTGGAGGCACCGAACTACAAGCGGTAGTCCCGCAGTCTTCGGCGGCGCCGTTCCCCACAACAGGGGGAGCGGCGCCCCTCGCGTTAACCAGCGGCCGGACTTTCGCCAACACCGCGCCGGCGGTGAGCCGGGGCGCTCAGCCGGGCGGCGACAGCACCGGGGGCGCGCCCACGGGCCGCGACCAGCCGCGCGTATGGACGGGACAGCGCATCGGTGCGTGGGCACGGGTGTGCAAGCGGCCGCCGACCGCGACGCGGGTGAGCCAACGGAGCCGGCGTCGGAAGATCAGAAGCGCGATGAGCACGAGGGCCGCGGTGTCGGGCCAGCGCGGCGCCGGCCAGTTATCCGGCGCGGGCGGATACGCCCCGCCGGACAATCCGGCGGCCCGCTCGAAGTGGTTGCGTGAGGAGGGGAACAGTGCCCCGTCGATGATGTATGCCGCCGGAAATGCAAACGGGCCGGCGAGCAAGTTAGCTACGGCCCACTGGTCAACATGCCGCGACTCGTGGATGGCGAGGGCCTCGTCCCCGGTCCGGGTCTGGGAGATGTTCGGGCCGTAGCGGACATACTGGCCCTCATCGGCTATGCCATATCCGTTGACGCTCAATGGGCCCGCTGGGTCTACCGGTGGCATCCACGCAACGAACACGTCGCCGAGCATTGTTCCGCCGCCGCTGGTTCGCGGCGGGGGCCAGAACATGACCAACAGCGACGGTCCTGTGCACGCTTCCATACCAAGGCTGCGCCCGGTCAGGACCCCGACGCCGCTGATAGGGGCGACCAGGAAATTGCGGGTGATGCGCCACGGGGCCGGTGGTGAAATCTGCAGACGCGGCTCGGGCTTGATCTGTCCGTCGGCGGTGATATGGCTGTGGCAAACGATTGGCGGGGAGAGCGCCTCCTGGAAGCGGGCTCCGGCTCCCGCAACCAGGAGGGCCGCCACCACAAAGAGGGCGACACCGTGCACCCGCTGGTGGACAGCGCAAACGGTACACGATGCGGCTCTCCGCAACCGGCGCGAACGACGGGAGGGCATGGACCAGACCAGCCCGGCGACGCCAAAACATAGGGTGGCCGCCACGCCACTCGCGAACGGTCGCATGCGCTCAACGGACCGCCGGAATCTTCCTCCCATGACTGACCACTTCCCGCTCCGGCTACCTGCGGCCGGCCAGCGGCAACCGTATAGCGAGCGGGCCTACGGTGCGCTTGCCTGCCGTGCGGCAGGTCGAGCGTACCGCCTGCGCCGTGACGACGCCAGCAGTCGGAAGAGGAGTGCCTTGCGGTCGACACGAGGGGATCCGCCCTGTCCGCTGGCGCCGGCGAAAGTCCTGTGCCTGCCCGTTCCACGGTGAAGCGTTCCAGCGGTGGGATAACCTAGAGCCGTGACTTACGAGATTGAAATTGGCCGTGGCAAGCGTGGGCGCCGAGCCTACTCCCTCGACGACGTGGCGATCGTCCCCTCGCGCCGGACGCGCGATCCGAAGGACGTCTCGGTCAGCTGGCAGATCGACGCGTATACGTTCGACGCCCCGGTCATCGCCGCGCCGATGGACTCGGTCATGTCGCCGGCCACCGCCATCGCGCTGGGCAAGCTGGGCGCCCTGGGCGTCCTCAATCTCGAGGGCCTGTGGACCCGGTACGAGGATCCGCTGCCGGTGCTCGACGAGATCGCCGCGCTGGGCACCGAGAACTTCAGCCCGGCCGCGACCAAGCGGATGCAGGAGCTCTACTCCGCGCCCGTGCAGCCGGAATTGATCACCTCCCGGCTGGCCGAGATCCGGGAAGCCGGGGTGACCGTGGCCGGCTCGCTGACGCCGCAGCGCACCCAGGAGTTCTACAAGACCGTGGTGGCCGCCGGCGTGGACATCTTCGTGATCCGCGGCACCACCGTCTCCGCCGAACACGTCTCCAAGACGCAGGAACCGCTGAACCTGAAGCAGTTCATCTACGAGCTGGACACGCCCGTGATCGTCGGCGGCGCCGCCGGCTACACCCCGGCGCTGCACCTGATGCGCACCGGCGCCGCCGGCGTGCTGGTGGGCTTCGGCGGGGGAGCGACGACGACCACGCGCCGGGCGCTGGGCATCCACGCCCCGATGGCGTCGGCGATCTCCGATGTGGCGGCCGCGCGCCGGGACTACATGGACGAATCGGGCGGCCGCTACGTGCATGTGATTGCCGACGGCGGCGTGGGCTTCAGCGGCGACATCGTCAAGGCCATCGCCATGGGAGCCGACGCCGTGATGCTCGGTTCCGCGCTGGCCCGGGCGGAGGAAGCGCCGGGCCGCGGCTGGCACTGGGGCCAGGAGGCCCACCACGACGAACTGCCCCGGGGCGACCGCGTGAACGTGGGAACCGTCGGACCGCTGGAGCGGGTGCTCCACGGCCCGTCCAACCACACCGACGGAACCTCCAACCTGGTCGGTGCGCTGCGCCGGTCGATGGCGACCACCGGGTACTCGGACCTGAAAGAGTTCCAGCGCTGCGAAGTGGTGCTGGCGCCGATCCAGGCGGGCGACTGATTTGATCATGCTGGGAGGCTGATAGGCGATGACCACCGGAGCCCTGAGTCCCGAGAGCCGCGAGCAGGCGCTGGCCGCCCTGCGCGCCACACAGGAGCGCGGGGCCGAGCTGGACGTGCTGATCGTCGGCGGCGGGGTGGTGGGTGCCGGGGCCGCCCTGGACGCGGTGACCCGTGGCCTCGACGTGGGCATCGTCGAAGCCCGGGACTGGGCCTCGGGCACGTCCTCCCGGTCTTCCAAGCTGATCCACGGCGGGCTGCGGTACCTGGAGATGCTGGACTTCGCTTTGGTCCGCGAGGCGCTGCAGGAACGGGGGCTGCTGCTGGAGCGCATTGCGCCGCACCTGGTGCGGCCGGTGCCGTTCCTGTACCCGCTGACCAAACGGTACGTGGAGCGGCCCTACGTCGGCGCGGGCGTGGCCTTGTACGACGCCCTGGCCATCGCCTCGGGCCGCGGCCGCGGCGTCCCCTTCCACAAGCACCTGTCCCGGCGGGGGACCCTCCGGGCGGCACCCAGCCTGAAGAAGGACGCCATGGTGGGGTCCATCCGCTACTACGACGCGCAGGTGGACGACGCCCGGCTGGTGGTCAACATTGTCCGCACCGCGGCGGCGTTCGGGGCGCACGCGGCGAACCGACTGGCGGTGGTCGACTTCCTGCGCGAGGGCGAGCGCGTGGTCGGCGCCCGGGTGCGGAACCAGGAGGACGGCAGCGAGTTCAACATCCGGGCCAAGCAGGTGGTCAACGCCACCGGCGTGTGGACGGACGAAACCCAGGCCATGGTGACCGAACGGGGCCAGCTGAGGGTACGTTCCTCCAAGGGGATCCACCTGGTGGTGCCGCGTGACCGGTTCCAGTCCACGGTGGGGCTGATCCTGCGCACCGAGAAGTCCGTGCTGTTCGTGATTCCGTGGGGGCGGCACTGGATCATCGGCACCACCGACACCGACTGGAACCTGGACAAGGCCCACCCCGCGGCCTCGTCCAAGGACATCGACTACCTGCTGGACCATGTCAACCAAGTGCTTCAGCGTCCGCTCACCCGGGAGGACGTCGAGGGCGTCTACGCCGGGCTCCGGCCGCTGCTGGCGGGCGAGAACGACTCCACCGCCAAGCTCTCGCGTGAACATGTGGTGGCGCACCCGGTCCCCGGACTGGTGGTGGTGGCCGGCGGCAAGTACACCACCTACCGCGTGATGGCCAAGGACGCCGTGGACGAGGCGGCACGGGCCCTCGACGAGCGCGTCCCGCCCAGCTGCACGGACACCATCCCGCTGCTCGGCGCCTCCGGTTTCAAGGCAGCATGGAACAAGCGCAGCCGCACGGCGGACCGAACGGGCATCCACGTGGCCCGGGTGGAACACCTGCTCAACCGTTACGGATCCATGGTCGGCGAGGTGCTGGACATCATCACCGAACGGCCGGAGCTGGCCGAACCGCTGCCCGGTGCCGACGACTACCTGGCGGCCGAGGTTGTCTATGCGACCACGCACGAGGGAGCCCGGCACATCCACGACGTGCTCACCCGCCGGACCCGGATCTCCATCGAGGCCTGGGACCGCGGTGTCTCCGCCGCGCCGGTCGTCGCCAAGCTGATGGCGCCCCTCCTCGGCTGGAGTGAAGGGCAGGTGGAACGCGAGGTGAAGCACTACCTGGCCCGCGTGGAAGCCGAACGGCTCAGCCAGGAGCAGCCTGACGACGTCACCGCCGACAGCGCCCGGATGGGCGTTGACGACATCGTTCCGCTGGCCTGAGGGCGCCGGGCAGGATTCGTTTTCTACATGGTTGCGAAGTACCTTTAATGGGTGCTCAAGACTGCCCTGAAACCCCGCTGGATAGCGGCTCTGGTGCTTGCGCTGGCGCTGTCCACGGTGTTCGTGCTGCTGAGCCAGTGGCAGTTTTCCACGTCGCAGAGCGAACCGCCCCCGCCCCCCGGCGAGACGGAAGCCGTCAAGCCGCTCACCGACGTCTTTGAACCGGGCATCCCGATGACGGCCGCCACCGCGGACCAAATGGTCACCTTCGACGGCAGCTTCGTCCCCGGCGGACAGGTGCTGGTCCAAAACCGCCTGCAGGACGGGGAAGAAGGTTTCTGGGTGGTCGACCCGTTCGCGGTGGACGGCGTGGAGCAGTTCGGCGAAGGCGTGGTCATCCCTGTCGTGCGCGGCTGGGTCGAGGAACCGGCGGACGCCGTTCCCGCCCCCGAAGGCGAGGCCACCGTCGTCGGGCGCCTGTTGCCCACCGAAGCTCCGCTGCCCGGAACCCTGCCCGCCGGCCAGGTCGCTTCGCTGTCCGCGGCCGAGCTGATCAACCGCTGGAACGCGCCCGGCTACTCCGGCTTCGTGGTCGGGACCGGCTTCACCGTGGGCGGCACCGATCTGGGCACCGCGACCGACGGGACAGCGATGCAGCCGGTGGTTGTCGGGCCGCAGCCACAGGAAGCGCCGGTCAACTGGATGAACGTCTTCTACGCGGTGGAATGGGTGGTGTTCGCCGGATTCGCCATCTTCCTCTGGTGGCGGCTGGTGGCCGACGACTACCGCCGCGACCTGGAGGCAGCCGAAGACGCGGCCGAAGCAGCCCGCCATGCTGCCGAAGCCGGGCGGGGGAGCGCGGCAGGCCAGGCCGGCGCCCGCCACGGCGGCGACGCCGCCGACCAGACCACACCCAGCACACCCCACACAACGAGGTAGTCCACGTGACCGAAAACGCCCCCGACCGTTCCGCCGCGACCCAGCGTCCGGCCAAACGCCGCTTCGGCGGAACCCACGCCCAGATCCGCTCCGCCCTGACCTTCTACAAGGTCACCTCCTACATCACCGGCATCATGCTGCTGCTGCTCTGCGTCGAGATGGTGCTGCGGTACGGCTTCAACCTGTTCCTGTTCGCCGGGGCCACCAACACCCTGACGGGCGAGACATTCGCGCTGGGACTGGCGCAGGCCGAACCGTCGGTGATCGACGGCATGAACCTGTCCATCGCGGTGCTGATAGCGCACGGCTGGCTGTACGTGCTGTACCTGATTGCCGACTTCCGGCTCTGGTCGCTCATGCGCTGGCCGTTCAGCAAGTTCGTGCTGATCGCCCTGGGCGGCGTGATCCCGTTCCTGTCCATCATCCTGGAACGCAAGGTGCACCGCGAGGTGGAAGAAGAACTGGCCGCCCATCCCGAGGCCGCCAAGCGCTACTGACAGGCGCCGGGCACCCGCCGCGGTGCCGGGGCGCGACGGCGGGTGGGCACCCGCCGTCGTGCGCTAGCTCACGCGGCGGGGCCGGACGCCAAAGTGCGTGGCCCCGGACGCGGCGACTATCCTGTAAGGGTGACTACTCCTCCCCCCGCCACTACGGACCACCGGCCCGTCCTCGTCGTTGACTACGGGGCCCAGTACGCGCAGCTGATCGCCCGCCGCGTGCGCGAGGCCAACGTGTATTCCGAAATCGTTCCGCACACCTACACCACCGAACAGCTGATGGCCAAGAACCCGGTGGCCATCATCCTCTCCGGCGGGCCCTCCAGCGTCTACGCCGAAGGGGCGCCGAACGTCGGCGCGGACCTGTTCGAGGCCGGCGTCCCGGTGTTCGGCATCTGCTACGGCTTCCAGGCCATGGCAAACGCCCTGGGCGGCAAGGTGGCAAAGACCGGCCTGCGCGAGTACGGCGCCACGGACGCCACCGCGGTGGGGGAGGGCCGGTCCATCCTGGCCGGCGTGCCCTCCGTCCAGAACACCTGGATGAGCCACGGCGATTCGGTGCAGGAGGCCCCCGCCGGATTCGACGTGCTGGCCAGCACGGCCGGCGCCCCGGTGGCCGCCTTCGCGAACGACGAGAAAAAGCTGTACGGCGTGCAGTGGCACCCCGAGGTCAAGCACTCGGCCCACGGCCAGCGGGTGCTCGAGAACTTCCTCTTCCGTGGCGCCGGGCTGGAGCCCAACTGGACCACCGGCAACATCGTGGAAGAGCAGGTGGAGCGCATCCGCGCCCAGATCGGCGATTCCCGCGTGATCTGCGGGCTGTCCGGCGGCGTGGACTCCGCCGTTGCCGCGGCCCTGGTGCAGCGCGCGGTCGGCGACCAGTTGACCTGCGTCTTCGTGGACCACGGACTGTTGCGCGAGGGCGAGGCCGAGCAGGTGGAGCGTGACTTCGTCGCGGCCACGGGCGTGAAGCTGTACGTAGCCAACGAGCAGCAGCGTTTCCTGTCGGCGCTGGCCGGCGTCACCGACCCGGAGACCAAGCGCAAGATCATCGGCCGCGAGTTCATCCGCGCCTTCGAAGCCGCCGAGAAAGCGGTGCTGGCCGAGGCCGCTGCCGAAGGGGAGTCGGTGAAGTTCCTGGTGCAGGGAACGCTCTACCCGGACGTGGTCGAGTCCGGCGGCGGCGAGGGCGCCGCCAACATCAAGAGCCACCACAACGTGGGCGGGTTGCCCGAGGACCTGCAGTTCGAGCTGGTTGAGCCGCTGCGGACGCTGTTCAAGGACGAAGTCCGTGCCGTCGGCGCCCAGCTGGGCCTGCCGGCCGAAATCGTCGGACGCCAGCCGTTCCCCGGCCCGGGCCTTGGCATCCGGATCATCGGCGAAGTCACGCAGGAGCGCCTGGACCTGCTGCGCAAGGCGGACGCGATCGCCCGCGCCGAACTGACCGCCGCCGGCCTGGACCAGGAAGTCTGGCAGATGCCGGTGGTCCTGCTGGCCGACGTGCGCAGCGTGGGCGTGCAGGGCGACGGCCGCACCTACGGACACCCGATCGTGCTCCGTCCGGTCTCCTCCGAGGACGCGATGACCGCAGACTGGTCGCGGCTCCCCTATGACCTGCTGGCCCGGATCTCCAACCGCATTACCAACGAAGTGGACGGCGTCAACCGCGTGGTGCTCGACGTGACGAGCAAACCGCCGGGAACCATCGAGTGGGAGTAGCCACAACGGGCGACCGCTGCCCAGCCGCGGCGCAGCTGCGGATGAACTGCAAGGCAATTTCGCCGAGCAGTGTTGCGGTCGCCCGTTTGGCGTTTAAAGTCCGATACCTTGTTTGACATGCCGTTGTGGTCCAGGCAAGTCGCCGAGAGTGAAGTAAAGGGGGCAGCCGTGTCGCTGGCCAGCGTAGCTGAGGCTGCTGAAGACGTTGTGGCATCGTGGCTGGAAAACCTGGGAGATCTTGCCGGGTCGGACACCTTGCTGCGGTTCGCCCCGACGTCGTCGAACAGCATTGACCTGACGCATGCCCACCCCTCCGGCCTGGCGCAGCTGCTGGCCGGGCGCCGCACCCGTCTTTCCACCTTGCTGCGCGAGCCGAACCAGTACGCCGCGGCCATGCGCACCGCCCGCAGCCTGCGCGCCAAGATCTACGAACTGGGCTCCGACCGCGGCATCGACGTCGGGTACCTGGCCGCCGGCACCGCGTCCTGGCGGGTTCCCGAGGTCGGCCGGTCGGAGGCGCTGAACGCCCCGGTGATGCTGATCCCGGTGGCGCTGGCCGTTCGCCCCAGCCAGGACGACTTCGAACTGCAGTTGACCGACCGCGCCCGGCTGAACCCGGCCCTGGTCCGCCACCTGTCCGCGGAGCAGGGGGTCGGCATCGATGCCGAGGCGACCGCACGGCTGGCCTACAGCACCGCCCGCCTGGATCCGCACCCCGTGCTGGAACGTCTGCGCCTGCTCACCGCCGACGTGCGGAACATGACCATCGAACACCATCTCCTGGTGTCGACCTTTGCGGACTTGGAAGCGGTCACGGACCCGGTCCTGCTCGATGCCGGCCATCCGGTGATCCGCGCGTTGGCCGAGGCCGGCGCCGGCTCCCAGGCCGGACCCCGTCCGCTGGCCGGCCGGAACGCGGTGCCCGTGCCGGAGGTGGAGCTGCCGCCGATCGACGAACGCGATCCGCAGGACGAGTTCCTGCTGCTCGACGCCGACGCCGCGCAGCAACAGGTGCTGGACCTCGTCCAGGCCGGGCACTCGCTGGTGGTCTCGGCGCCGCCGGGCACCGGGCAGACCCAGACCGCACTCAACGCTGCGGCGGCGCTGGCCTACGAGGGCAAGAGCGTGCTGGTGGTCGCCGAGCGCCGCGGCACGCTGACGGGATTCGCGCAGCAGCTGGAAACCGTGGACCTGGGGTCGCTGGCGCTGCAGCTGAGCGGGGACCTGACGCCGGAACAGCTGCGCCGGGCGCTGATCCGCGCGATCAGTCGCAGCGAAAAGGCGCAGGAGCCGCAGCTTCAGAAGCTGCACACCACCCTCACCGAGCACCGGCACAAGCTCCTGGAGCATGTGAAGTCGCTGCACAACGTGCGCAGCCGCTGGCGCTGTTCCCCCTACCAGGCGATGCAGTCGCTGGCCAAGCTCACCTCGCTCGATCCGGCGCCGGCGACCACCGTGCGGCTGAAGCGGTCGGTGCTGGACAGCATCACCGACCGGGCGGAGCTGGCGGCCCGGCTGGTCCGGGCAGCCGAGTTGGGCAGCTTCAGCAAGTCCGCCACCACCAGCCCGTGGTTCGGTGCCAAGCTGCTCAACCGCAAGGAAACCGAAGACGCCCACCAGCTGGCCGCCGACCTCGCCAAGGACGTTCCGCGGCTGCGTGAACGGATGAACAAGGTCGCCGAACATTCGCAGATCGCCCTCGCCGGGACGTTCCGCGAGTGGGGGGAGCAGCTCCAACTGCTGGTGGAGGTCCGCGGCAGCCTCGACAAGTTCACCCCGGACATCTTCGACCGGCCGGTCACCGACCTGATTTCCGCGACCGCGCCGAGTTCCTGGCGGCGCGACCGCGGAATCGAAATGAGTTCGATGACGCGTTCCCGGCTGCGCAAGGTGGCCAAGGAATACATCCGCCCGGGCGTGCACATCTCCGACCTGCATGAATCCCTCTTCGAGGTGCAGCAGCAGCGGACGAAGTGGGCCGACTACGCGACGTCGCAGCGCCATCCGGCGGTGCCCTCCGGGCTGGCGGACCTGAACGGGTTTTACCGGGAGGTGGCACAACGCCTTGGGAAATTGGCCGCACTGCTGGCGCCGGTGCCCGAAGACCGTGCCCTCGCAGCCCTGCCCGACGGCGAACTCCAGGAACAGCTGGACGCCCTGGCCGCGGACCGCGAAACGCTGGTGAACCTGCCCGAACGGACGCTGCTGCTGGAGCAGATGCGCGAACACGGTTTGACCGAACTGCTGGACGATCTGGCCAAACGCGAAGTCGGCGCGGACGAGGTCAGTGCGGAACTGGACCTGGCGTGGTGGCAGTCTGCACTCGAAGCGATGATCAGCGGCGACGACTACCTCGCCATGTCCGACGGCGACAACCTGCGCAAGCTCGAGGCTGTCTACCGGCTCGCGGACAACGCGCACATCGCGTCCGGGCCCGCCCGGCTGCGCTGGGAACTGGCACAGAACTGGCGGCACTCGCTCAAGAGCAAGCCCAAAGCCGCGCAGCGGTTGCGCGACCTGCTCAAGGCCGGCGAACCCACACTGGCCGCCTTGGGGCAGCAGTCGGAGTCCCTCGTTTCGGCCCTGTTGCCGATTTGGACTGCCTCCCCGCTGGTGCTGCCGCTGCTGCTCCCGGAAGGCAAGCACTTCGATGCCGTGATCATCCTCGACGCCGAAGCCACCAGCCTGCCTTCGGCGCTGACCGCGCTCTCCCGGGCGCACCAGGTGGTGGCGTTCGGCGACGGCGAGTTGGGCCGCGCCGAGCCCTTCGAAGTCAACGTGGACCGGCGGAACGATCCCGTTACCGGCGAAGCCCCGCAACCGTTGGCCAGCTGCTTCCACGCGCTCTCCGAGGTGCTGCCGGTGGTGGCGCTGACCACCGCCTATCGTGCCGTGGACCTGGACCTGACCCGGTCGTTGAGCGAGAAGTTCTACGGCGGTTCGCTGTCCCGGCTGCCCGGCGCCAGCTCCATCCGCGGGGGCGGCCTCGAAGTGGAATATCTGCCCGACGGTACCGGGATGCCCGGCGCCGGACACGAAGGCGTGGAAAGCGTCCCGGCCGAACTCAACCGCGTGGTGGACCTCGTCTTCGAGCACATCAGCCTTCGGCCGTCGCGGTCGCTGGCGGTGGTGACGGCCAGCGCCCGGCACGCCGCCCGCGTCGCGGAGGCCATCCGGCTGCAGATGCCCAATTACCCGGCGGCGGCAGATTTCTTCCACCGCCGCCAGGAGCCCTTCCGGGTGGTTCCCGTCGAACGCGCGTCCGGGTTGGTCCGCGACGACGTGATCTTCTCGCTCGGCTTTGGCCGCACGCCGCACGGGCGTGCGGTGCACGACTTCGGACCCCTGTCCGCGCCGCACGGGCGGGCGCTCTTCGCGACCGCGGTGACCCGTTCCCGGCAGTCCCTGCACGTGCTCAGCTGCTTCCGCCCCGAGGACCTGGACCCCGAGCGGCTGCGGCATGGAGCCCTCGACTTCCATGACCTGCTGGACCGCCACCTCGGCGACGGCCGGTTCACGGCGCACGAAATCTCTCCCGGAATCGACGACCCGCTGGTCGCGGACCTGGTGGAGCGCATCCGCACCCGCGGCGCACGGGTCTGGGATCATTACTACGGAGTCATCGACATCGCGGCCAGCACGGGATCGGTACAGTATTCGCCGGATGTTGAACCGACCCTGCCGGTGGCCTTGGAATCGGACGGCAGCCAGCAGTACCAGGAGCTGACCGTGCGGGAGCGCAGCCGGCTGCGCCCGCAACAGCTTGAGCGGTTGGGCTGGCGGCCGCTGACGCTGTGGACCATCGAGGTGTTCACGGATCCGGAGAAGTGCGCAGACCTGATCGGAGGCTACTTGGGACTGCACAAGCCGGAAGAACCGGCAGACAAGGACGACCGTCCGGCCACCCCGCGGAGGCCGGAGCAGGCACCGCAGGCGGATGGGTCCCCGCACGCCGCGGGTTCGGCAGACGAGCCAGGCGATGCCGGCGACGACCGGTTGCGGCCGCGCCGGGCCAGGCGCAACCAGTCGCCGACGCTGCCCACCAAGGCGTCGGAGGACGACCCCCGTGCGTGGGGCGACCGGGAAGAGGACCGGGACGCCTGGCTGCGCGAGCAGCGCCCGCCGCACTGGGGCTAGGCCGGGAGCCGGTCTGCGGGCCGGCCGATTCCGGGCGGTCCTCAGCCGACCAACACGAGGAAGACGTTGCCCCGGCTGGAGGCGCCGGCCAGCGCGGTGGCGTCCGACGGTGCGGCTGCCACGACCACCAGCCCGTCGGGCTCGCCCGCGCCGAGCAGCGCAGCCGGCGCAGGGCCGTCGTCGGCTTTCCACAGCACCGGAACGGCCCGCGCCAGGACTGTGGTTTCGGCCGGTTCTTCGAACCCGTTGCCGCTGCTGAGGACGATGTCCACCAACCGGCCCGGCGACACCAACTGGACCGTGGAGGGGTCGGCGGGGCGCACCGGCACTGCCACCGTCCCCTGCGGCGCCCCCGTTAACAGGCCCGGCCCGACGATCGAGGTGTCCAAGACCGGAGAACCGGCGTGCAGCGCCGTCGCCAGGCGCTGGCCCACCAGCAGGGACGGGCTGTCGGCGGCACCCTCCGGGACGGCACCGGCCGGCAGTTCAGCCAGTTCCAGGTCGTCGGCGGACAAGAGGGCGCCGGCCGGGAGATCGGACGCTGCGACCACCACGGAATCAGTGGGGTTCGGCGCCGGGGTCAGCTGCTGCACGACCAGTGCCGCGGCCGCGCAGAGCAGCAGGGCGGCAAGCAGCCGGTAGTGCCGCCGCAGCAGCCGGCGCGGCGACAGTGCAGGGCGGGCGGTGCGGGACGGGGCGGCAGCGGTGGGCATGCGGCCACGCTAGAAGCACACGGGCGCCCACGGTCAGCGGGGTGAGCGCACCTGTGGATGCAGTGCCGCCGCCGGTTCGCAGTGTAGGAGCGGCCGCGGGCTCCCGGCGCGGCTAGCTGGCGGCTGCGGCCGGAGCCGGGGCGGCGGCAGGCTTCGAGGCCTCGCCCGCAGCTGGCTTCGCCGCCTCGGAAGAGGCAGCGGACCCGGAGCCAGCGGACCCCGAGGAGGCGGCGGGAACGGAGCCGGCCGCGGAAGAGTCGCGGGAATCGGTGCGGTAGAAGCCCGAGCCCTTGAAGACGACCCCGACGCTGTTGAACTTCTTGCGCAGGTTGCCGCCGCATTCGGGGCAGACGGTCAGCGATTCATCACTGAAGGACTGCTGGATGTCGAAGGCATGGGCGCAGTCTTTGCAGGCGTAGGCGTACGTGGGCACAGTAATTCCTCCTGAAAAAAACTTGGCTGGAGCAGGAGGCGCCCGGCCAGGCGTTGGCACTCACCCGCTCAGAGTGCCAATTCTACACCGTCCGACCGGGGAACCACGTCCAGCCCTCGGGGGACACGGCGCCGTCCAGCGGCGCGTCCAGCGCGGTGAACTCGAAGGCGCCCGCCGCCACCACCTCGTCGGAGTAAAAAACCCCGACAAACTTCGGGCGGGCTTCGCCGTCGCCCAGCGACGCCAGGAACCGGTCGTAATAACCGCCGCCCTGGCCCATCCGGTTGCCGTCGGAGTCCACGGCCAGCCCGGGCACGAGCACCAGCGGCAGGCCGGCCATGATTTCCGGGCCGAAGCGTTCTCCGACCGGCTCGTCTATCCAGGCCCGAGGGCTGCGGGCCAACTCCACGCCGCTGAACCAGTGCGCCCAGCTGAGCCGGTAGTCCGGTTCACAGATCGGGACCACCACCCTGTAACCGGCCTCCTCGAGGGCCGGCAGCAGCATGCGCGTGGACGGTTCGGAACCGACGGACAGGTAGGCCGGCACAGTGGTCCCGGCCGGTACGTTCAGCCGCCGGAGACCGTCCAGCACCTGCCGCGCCAGGGCGGTTCCGGCCCGAATCCGGTCTTCCTCGGGACGTGCCCGGCGGCGGGCCCGGAAGAATGCGCGGGCGGTTTCCTTGTCCATGCCGGTCTGCTTCTCCATGGCCGACATCGTAGTTGCTTTCCCGTCGGATCGGCTTGCTTCGCAGCTTCGTTCGGTAGTCTGAATTCATGACGCCTCATCGCACGGTACGCAAAGCAGTCATTCCGGCCGCCGGGCTGGGAACCCGTTTCCTGCCCGCCACCAAGGCCATGCCCAAGGAAATGCTCCCTGTAGTGGACAAGCCGGCCATCCAGTACGTGGTCGAAGAAGCGGTGCGCGCGGACTTGAGCGACGTCCTGGTCATCACCGGCCGCAACAAGCGCCCGCTGGAAGACCACTTCGACCGCGTGCCCAACCTCGAGCAGATCCTGGAGGAGAAAGGCGATGTGGAGAAGCTCGCCGCCGTGCAGGCGGCCTCGGAGCTGGCTGACATCCACTACCTGCGCCAGGGGGATCCGCTGGGTCTCGGCCACGCAGTCCTTCGGGCCCGCCAGCACGTGGGCGACGAACCGTTCGCCGTGCTGCTCGGAGACGACCTGATTGACGAACAAGACGACCTGCTGACCCAGATGATCGAGGTCCAGCAGCAGACCGGCGGCTCCGTGGTCGCCCTGATGGAAGTCGACCCCGCGCAGATCAGCGCCTACGGCTGCGCCGACGTCACCCCGATGGGGGACGGCAGCTATGTACGGATTAACGAACTGGTGGAGAAGCCTTCGCCGGACGAGGCCCCGTCCAACCTGGCGGTCATCGGCCGTTACGTGCTGCACCCGGCCGTCTTCGACGTGCTGGAGGACACCAAGCCGGGCCGGGGCGGCGAAATTCAGTTGACCGATGCGCTCGAAGCCCTGGCCGGCCGCGAAGGCGAGGGCGGCGGCGTGTACGGCGTGGTCTTTACCGGGCGCCGATACGACACCGGCGACAAGCTCAGCTACCTCAAGGCCGTCGTGACCATCGCCTCCGAGCGCGAAGACATCGGCACGGAACTGCGTTCCTGGCTGAAGGGCTTCATCGACGGCTCGGGCGACTGAGCCCGTCGCGACCGCGAAGAACTTCACATGGGGTACGGACCGGCTATCTGGCCAGCGACGCTTGCATGCGGTGACTTATCGCTGCGCCCGATCCGGTACCGGGACCGGGGCGAGTGGACCGCCGTGCGGCGCCGCAATGCCCGCTGGCTGGAACCGTGGGAAGCCACGAACCCGGCTCCGGGCGGGTATCTGCCGTCGTTCTCCGAGATGGTCCGCTCGCTCAAGCACCAGGCGCGGCTGGCCACGGCCCTGCCCTGGATCATCACCGAACTGCGGGCAGGAAGGCCCAAGCCGGCGATGGTCGGGCAGCTGACCGTCTCCAACATCGCCTGGGGTTCTGCGATGTCGGCCACCTTGGGGTACTGGGTGGATGAGGCGTGTGCCGGCCGCGGGATAGCGCCCACGGCGGTGGCCATGGCGACCGACCATTGCTTCCAAACGCTCGGGCTGCACCGGATGGAAATCAACATCAGGCCGGAGAACCGCCCCAGCCTGCGCGTCGTGGAGAAGCTAGGCTTTCGCGACGAAGGGCTGCGCCCGCGGTACCTGCACATTAACGGGGCCTGGGCGGACCACCGCAGTTTCGCGCTCACTGCCGAGGAGGTTCCCGGCGGCCTGCTGGACCGCTGGCTGGAGCACGGCGACGTCGGACCGACACCATAATGCAGCGCCGCGCGGAATCGTTATCCGACACACCGTGATGAATGCCGCGTACGGCATGCTTGAGCTTCTACGGTTTTGAGAGTGGACATTCAGAGCTCTGTGATCTTGGCGGTCATCGTCGGGCTGTGGTTTGTCTGGGTAGGACCGTATGTGCTCCGCGGAGCATTCCGTCCCGCGATGGTTGAATCGGCGCCGGGACACGCAGCACCACTAGTTTCAGTACCCGCAACCGCCTCCGGCGGCAACCAGGGGATCATCATGGAATACAACGCCCAGCCGGCACCCTCGACCTCGTCGCCCGTGCCCCGGCCCGACCGGCAGCCCGAGTTCCGCATCCGCTACGGCCGGACCGCGCTGGCACTTGCCGGGGCCTCGGCACTGTTGGTTTTCGTCGTCGGCGGAGCCCTCGCGCTGGCTGGCGTAGTCTCGGGCCGCGTCCCGGGCTTCGCGCTGCTGGCGGCCGTCGCCGTCGTCGTCATCCTGCGCTCCCTGGCAGTCCGCGATCGCAGGAACCGCGCCGCCGCACGCGCCCGGCAGGCCGCCCGCGCGGCATCGGCAGCGGAGCCGGCGGGAGCCGTGAAGACTCCCGCGAAGCCCACCGAATTGTTTGACGGGGCAGCGGGGGACACTGAGGCGGCGCCGCAGCCCGCCCAGGACGGCCCGGCCCGGTTGACAGCCGCCGAACTGCGCGAGGAAGCCTTGAAGGTTGCCGCAGACGCCGGCGACACCGCCGCACCGGGGCAACCGTCCGGCACTCCCTGGCAGCCGGTCGACGTGCCCAAGCCGACGTACGTGGGCGCGGCCAAGGCCACGCGCCCCGCTCCGGCGCCGCTGCCGGCTCCCGAGGTCAAGAAGCCGCAGACCAAGACGTCGATCAAGCAGACCGCCGCGCAGCGGACCGACGAGGCCGCCCGGACATCCGAGCAGGCGGCCGCCGGACAGCAGTCGGAGGACGGCGCCTCAGCCGCCGAGGCCTCCGGCCAGCAGTCGGCCGCGAACCGCCTCAACCTGGACGACGTCCTGCAGCGCCGGCGCGCCTGACCCGGGGCACCCCGGCAGGTTGACTGCGGCCCGTCCATACCGGACGGGCCGCAGTCATGTCCGCATCGCGGTACCGCGCGTTCCGGGCGTTCCGGGCCGCAATGGTGTGCAATGGAGGCATGGATTCACCGAACCCGGACCTGATGGCCACCGAGACCGCCGGCATCGACCTCTTGGAAAGTCCCGGCATGCTCGAGCCGCTGGAACTGGCCGTCGGCACCCTCGGCGGCACGGTCCAGTCCTGGCACCTGGCGAAGCTGCAGCACCGGCCCGGGGCCGGCGCGACCGGGATCTACACCGTGCGGCTCCGAGCGCACGACGGCGGCGAGCGGACTGAGTACGTCTGCATCACCACCGCGCCGGTGCCCGAATGCGGGCTTCCGCTGGTACGCCTGGACGGCGGACCCGTCCCGCTGACCGCCTGGCTGTACCCGGCCGACCCGGTGCTGGCCGGACTGCCTGCGGCGTGCGACCCCGCCGCGGTGGGACGCAGCGTCTTCGGCGGGGGAGAAGCGGAGCTGAAAATGGTCAGCTACAGGCCGCTGCGGCGGGCTGTGCTGGAAGCCGTGCAGGGCGGACACAGGGTCTTCCTGAAGGTGGTCCGTCCGGACCGGGCCGCACAGCTGATCCGCCGGCACCGTCTCCTGACCGACGCCGGCCTGCCGGCCCCCGTAGCCTCCCCGGGCCCGGCCGACGGCGTGGTGGTGCTAACGGAGGCGAAGGGTACGCCGCTGGCCCAGGCCCTGATGGACGACGGCGCCGCCGGCCTGGCGCCGGAAACCCTCCTGGCACTGCTGGATGCGCTCCCGGCCGGAGTGCTGGAGCTCTCGCGGCGCCCGGCCTGGGCGGACCGAGCCGCCGACTACGCCAAGGCGGCGGCGGCCGTGCTCCCCGACGAGCAGGACCGGGTATTTGGCCTGGCAGATCGGGTGGAACGGCTGCTGGCGGCCACCGACGCCGGTCCGGTGGTTCCGACCCACGGCGACTTTTACGAGGCGAACCTGCTGGTGGACGGCGGGAAGATCACCGGCCTCATGGACGTGGACTCGCTGGGACCGGGCCATCTGGTGGATGACCTGGCCTGTTTCCTCGGGCACCTGGCCGTGCTGCCTGCCGTACACCCGGGGTACGTGCATGTCCCGGCGGCGCTGGAGCGTTTTACCGCCGCCTTCGACACCGTGGTGGACCCGGCGGCCCTGCGCGGCCGGGCCGCCGGCGTGGCGCTGTCGCTGGTTGCCGGAGCCAAGACCCCCGGGGAGGGGGACGGCTGGCAGCAGGACGCCCGGCAGCGGCTTGCCATCGCCGAGGACCTGGCCACCGGCGCGGCCTGATTCGTCGCCCGCCTCAGGCGTCGGTGACGAGCCGGTAGCCCATGCCGCGGACGGTGGCGAACTTCTCCGCCCCCAACTTGTTGCGCAGATAGCGGACGTACACGTCCACCACGTTGGAGCCGGGGTCGAAGTCGTATCCCCAGACCCGCGAGAGCAGCTGCTCGCGGCTGAGCACCTGGCCCGGGTTCCGCAGGAAGGCCTCGGCGAGGGCGAACTCCCGGGCGGAGAGATCCACCTCGCGGCCGCCCACGGTGGCCCGCCGGGTCCGCAGGTCCAGGCTCAGCGTGCCGCTGCTCAGGATGGCCAGGTCGACGGGCTGCGCCTCGGAGCGCAGGCGCAGCCGCACCCGGGCCAGCAGCTCCTCGAACCGGAACGGCTTGGACATGTAGTCGTCCGCGCCGTTCTCCAGCCCTGCGACGGTGTCGTCCACCGAGCTGCGGGCCGTGAGGATGATCACCGGGGTGTCGTTCCTGCCCTCGCGCAGGCGGCGCAGCACGGTGAAACCGTCCTGGTCTGGCAGCCCGAGGTCGAGGATGACCAGCTCGAAGTCCCCGGTCATGGCCAGCTGGTAGCCCTCCCGCCCGGTGCCGGCGACCGTGGGCACATAGCCGGCCGCCTTCAGGCCCTTCGCCACGAAGGAGCTGATTCTGTCCTCGTCCTCAATGATCAGAATCTGGCTCACGCTGTCTCCTCCTTGTCTGCGGCCGCCTCCGGGCCGGTGAGCACGACGGTGAAAGTCGAACCGGCGCCCGGCGCCGAGGCCAGTTCCACGGTGCCGCCGTGCGCCGCGGCAATGGCGCTGACGATGGTCAACCCCAGTCCCGAGCCTTCCGCCCGTGTGCCGTTGCTGCCGCGTGCGAAGCGGTCGAAAATCCTGCCCTGGTCTTCCGGAAGGATGCCGGTTCCTTCGTCCCTGACCCACAGCCGCAGCTCATTGCCGCGCACGGCCGAACCGAT
Source organism: Arthrobacter sp. Y3221114 (assembly GCF_059092625.1). NCBI lineage: Bacteria > Bacillati > Actinomycetota > Actinomycetes > Micrococcales > Micrococcaceae > Arthrobacter > Arthrobacter sp. Y3221114. The sequence goes on along the minus strand of NZ_JBNHHW010000003.1, from coordinate 506,733 downwards.
CGCCACCGTGGAACCGGGCTCGGAAAATTTCACGGCGTTGGCCGCCAACTGCAGCCAGGCCTGGGTGATCCGCCGCCCGTCGAGCGGCCAGCGGGTTTCGGCCCGCGCGTCGACGGCCCAGCGCTTGTTGCCCAGCGGCCGGGCCTTGTCCAGCACGTCGTCGGTCAGTTGCCCCACTTCGACGTCGGACGGGCTTACGAAGCCCGGACGTTCAGCTTTGGCCAGCAAGACCAGGTCGTCAACGAGCAGCCGCATCCGGTCCAGTTCGTCCAGGGCGATGCCGCGCACTGATTCCACGTCTGCCGGGTCGAGCGAGTCCTGCAGCTCCAAGTGGCCCTGCAGGATGGTGATGGGGGTGCGCAGTTCGTGTCCGACGTCGTCCAGCAGCTGCCGCTGCGCCGTCATGGACGCCTCCAGGCGGTCCAGCATGTCGTTGAACGTGCGGGAGAGCTCGGAGATGTCGTCGTTGCCGCTCACCGGAATGCGCTGGGTCAGGTCCGCGTCGGTGATCCGTTGTGCCGTTTCGCGCACCAGCCGGATCGGCGCCAGCAGCCGGCCGGCGACCTGCCAGCCGACGACGCCGATCAGTACCAGCGAACCGAACCCGATCAGTGCGTAGGTCAGGAAGATGTTGTCCAGCTGCTGCAGTTCGGCGTCGTAATCATAGGCCAGCACGAACGTGCTGTGGGCCGGGTCGGAGGAGAGCTGCACCGGCACGGTGACTACCCGGTACGTGGTGGTCGACGTCTGCATCGTGGTGAGCACCACCCGGTCGGACGCGGTCGCGTCCGGGCCCAGCAGGGCCACGAGTTCGGCATCCTGCTCGAGCCTTAGCTGTACGGACGGGCTCGCCGTGTACGTCACCCTGCCGTCCACGAGGCCGAGCATGCCTTCGTTGGCGGAGGGAAGCGTCCGCTCCATCGCCAGGAAAACCAACCGGCTCGCCTGTGTGAAGGGCTCGCCCGTGTCCGGGTCAATGCCCGTGGCTGCCAGGGTCTTGAACTCGCTGACGCTGCGCTGCAGCGAGTCGTCCACCCGCTGGATGATATGGGACCGCTGCAATGCGAACGCCACCGATCCGGCCACCACCAGGCCCAGGGCCGAAAGGGCGAGCACCGCGGCCAGTACCCGGACGCGGACGGACAGTCCGCCCGGCGGCCTATGCACGGCCGCCGGAGAGGGCGCCGCTGCCACACCGCATGCCGCGGCGGCGCCGGGCGGCGTGGCGGTGGTGGCGGGACGTGGCTGTTGGCCTGGATTTTTCTGCCGGACCGGGCAGTCCGGAATCAGTCATCGTCCCCGCCGTCGTCATCCCAGTCGTCCCCGTCCCCGTCCTCGTCGTCGTAGTCCTGTGGCGGCGCCGGCTGGACCGGAACCGGGCCGTTGCCTTCCGGCGGGCGGGGCGGAGCGGACGGAGACGGGGAAGCGGTCGGCGTGGGCGAGGGCGACGGCGGCGCGCTGGCTTCCGGCGCCGGACTCCCCGCCGGGGCCGGCGACCCGGACTGCGTGACGCTGATGGACGGGCCCAAGTCGGTGGGCCCGGGCTCGCGCAGGGTGGCGGCCAGTGCCGCGCCTCCGGCGCCCAGTCCGAGCAGCACGGCCAGCGCCACCAGGACGGTGCGGATGGCTGTACGAGGCATGACACCAGTATCCACGGCGCAGATGAGACCAAGATGAGAACCCGGCCCGGCAGCGCAACGGCCGGCGTGGCCAGGGCATCCCGCCGGGAAGCGTCGGCAGGGGTCAGTCGGGGCTGTCGGCCGCGGCGTCCGCGGCCCGGCGGGCGATGTCCGCCTCGACCGTCCGGCCCAGGGCGTCCAGTGCGGAGGCCAGACCCAGCTGGGCCGCGACGCGGAGCGTGCGGCTGACGTCGGGCTCCTGCAGCACCAGCTTGAACATCGGCACGGCGTCATCGGCGCGCCCCATCTCCGCCAGCACATGGGCCGCGAAAAGTTCGGCGTTGCCGGCCGAGGCTGCATCGTCGGCGGCCGAGTAGAGGTCGGCCGCCTGCAGCGCCGCCGAGACCGCGCCGGTGCCGTCCTCCAGCGCCCACAGCCCCCTCGCCCGGGTGTCGCTGTAATCCGCCTCGTACCACCGTGCCCCGTAGAGGTGCGCCAGCCGGATGGCCTCGTCCAAGACCGTGAGCCCGTCCGGGTCGCCGGCCTCACACAGGGCATGTCCGAGTGCGTGCAGGGCCTGCGGCAGCGCGGCGTCGTCGTCCTCGGCCTTGCGGGCGGCGGCCACCGCCGCCTCGAAGCAGATCAGGGCGTCCTTGTCGCGGTCCTCGCGGGAGAGCAGCGTGCCGGTTGCCAGCAGGCCGCGGGCGGCCTCGCCGAACTCGCCGCCGTGGCTGAATTCGGCCACCGCCCGGCGCCAACAGTCCAGCGCCTCGGCCGTCCGGCCGGCGTGCCGGTGCGCGTGGCCCAGACTCATCAACGCCCGCGCCACCTGCGCATGGGGCGCCTTGGTGTGTTCCAGCCGCTGCAGCAGCTTGGACAGCACCTCGCCGGCCAGTTCGTACTCTTCCGCCTCCAGCAGCTGGTTTCCCAGCGCCAAACGCAGCGTGAGCTCTTCCTGGACCTCACCGCGTTCGGCTTGGGCGACCGCCGCCTGCCAGGCCAGTACCGAGTCTTCGTAGTCGCCGATGCCGGCGCACAGCCGCGCCAACACGACGGCGGCGCTGATGGCACCCTTGCGGACCCCGGCAGCCGCGTACAGTTCCAGCGCCGTCAGCGCTTCCTCCAGCCCGGCCGCGCCGTCGCCGCCGGCGGCATTGGCCTTCAACAGCCACATGCTGGCGGTGGTGGCGCGGTTGCCGGGCAAGGCCAGCATCCGGTCGGCAACTGCGGTGGCCCGTTCCGGCTGGTCGGCCTGCAGATAGGTGTTGGCCAGGTACATCAGCGCGCCGGACAAGCTGTCGGTCCGGCCGGAGTGCTCGTAACCGGCAACCGCGTCTTCCAGCAGCGCGATCGCCTGCTTCGCTTCCCCGCGCTGGGAACGGACGACGGCGATCGCCAGCTGAACGTCGGCCGTCACCGACCCCGGGGCATGGGCCTCCAGCAGGCGGGCGAGTTCGGCTTCCAGGAGCGGGAGATCGTCGTCGCCGGCTTCGCGGAACAGGGCCGTCCCCAGCCGTTCACCTGCCGCGGCCTCGGCCGCCAGCCCGTGGCTGCGGAGCAAGGCGATCCGGGCCTGGAGATACTCCCGGGCCTGTTTCTCTTCGCCGGCCAGCTGGGCGAGCGCAATCAGCACCGAGTACAAGCCCAGCCGGACGTCAAGATCGGCATCCGAGGACCGGGCGAGGCCGGCCTGCGCCAGGGCCCGGGCGCCCGCATGGTTCTCGGCATAGGCTGCTTCATAAGCGCGGTCCAGGCAATCCCTGGCAGCCGCCGGGAACCGTGCCGGATCGGGTCCGGCGCTCTCCAGCACGGCGCGCAGGCGGTCGGCGATCAGGCCGCGCGGCACCGTTGCGGCGGACTCAGGCACGGTGGCCCCGCTTCCGCAGCGCTGTGCCGTGGAACCCTGCTGGCGCGTTGCCCATGGTCTTAGTTCTAGCCGCCAACAGGGGTCGGCGCAATGCCCCGGCGCTCCCCGTCAAGACGCGGTGCTGCGCGCCCGTGACGGACTGCGCACGGATGCGCGGCCGCGTCGCACAGCGGCATCAGCGCCGGTAGCCGACCCGCCCGCCGCCCTAGACTAGGGGGCATGGAATTCGACACGCGCGTGGCCGCCTACGGCGTGATGGTGGCCGACGGCGCGGTGCTGCTGGTCCGCTGGACCGGCGCAGGCTGGCCCCGGTGGACCCTGCCCGGCGGCGGCCTGGAATACGGCGAAGATGCGGCAACCGCCGCGGTCCGCGAGATCCGGGAAGAAACCGGCTATGCCGCCAGGCTCGAGCAGTTGCTGGGCGTGGACAGCAAGCACATTCCGGCCGCGAAGCGCCTGCACGGGCACCGGCCGCTGCACGCCTTCCGCGTCATCTACGCGGCCAGTGTGGTCGGCGGCGAACTGACCGACGAGGCCGACGGATCCACGGACCTGGCCCGCTGGATCCCGCTCCATCAGGTTCCGACGCTGGACCGGGTCGACCTGGTGGATCTGGGGCTGCGGCTCTACTTCCCGGACGGCGTGCCGGCGGACCATTCCGCAAACGGCCGGTGAGCGCTAAGCTGATCCAGTTGCCGGGCTGACCAGCCCGCCGGACAACCTAGAGGAGGTGGGTGTGATGACCGTCCATGCCGCAGATCCTGCTGCCATCACCAGCCACGCCTCCGTACCCCGCCCAAGCCGCGGCTAGCGGCCAGGACGTCCGGCGCGGAGGCCTCATTTCCAAAAGGTAACCGTCGTGACCGACACCCATCACCTGCATTCCCTGCTGCGCAGCTACGGCTATACCCAACACACCGCCGCGCAGTTCAACCTCCATTTTCCCGATCCGGCGCTCCGCCCCGCCCGGGTGGTGCGCACCGACCGGGGCCGCGTTTTGCTGGCGGCCGACGGCGGCCTGCTGCACCTGCCCACCGCAGGGCTCAGCCCGCAGCCGGCCACCGGTGATTGGGTGGTGTACGAGGCCGCCCGCCCGGCTTCCGCAGGCGGCCCGGCCATCGCCGGGCTGCTTCCGCGGTTTTCCGCCCTGTCCCGCAAACAGGCCTACGATCCGCTTGCGGCCGAGCAGATCCTGGCCGCCAACATGGACATGGTCGGCATCGTGGTGCCCTTCGACCGCCCGCTGTCGGCCAACCGGCTGGAGCGCACCCTGGTGGCCGCGTGGGATTCCGGCGCGCTGCCGGTGGTCATCCTGACCAAGGCGGACCTGAGCGGCCACCATGACGAGGTCGCCGCCCAGATCGTCGACCAGGCCGCCGGCGCCGACGTCTTGGCGACCAGTGCGGAAACGGGCGACGGACTCGATGCCTTGGCCGGATACCTGGGTCCGGGCCGCACGATGGTGCTGCTCGGGCCCTCGGGCTCGGGGAAATCCAGCCTGATCAACGCGCTCGCAGGCCGCGCGGTGCAGGACACCGGAGCCGTCCGTGCCGGCGACGGGAAGGGCCGTCACACCACCACGGCGCGTGAGCTCATTCCCCTGCCCAACGGCGCGGTCCTGATGGACACCCCGGGCATCCGCGGCTTCGCGCTGTGGGATGCGGAGGAGGGGCTGGCGACCATGTTCGCCGACATCGAGGACCTGGCCTCCGGCTGCCGGTTCAACGACTGCGCGCATGGCGCCGAACCCGGCTGCGCGGTGCGCCAGGCCCTCGACGCCGGCAGTCTGGAGCAGCGGAGCTGGGACAGCTACCGGAAGATGGAACGCGAACTGGCCCGCCTGCACCTGAGGCAGAACGTGGCGGAACAGCGCCGGGCCGGCCGGCAGTTCGCCAGGATGGCCAAGGCCGCAGCACAGGCCAAGGACCATCGCGGCAGGCGCTGATCGTGTGCTTGCGGGCCGCGCGGTTGACTAGACTCGGTGCCAGCACTCCTGCGGCCCAGCCGGCCGCCAGGACCCCCCCCACGGAAGGTTCAGCATGCCCGAGCCCACGCGGCCGGCCGCCCGGCCGGCGGACCTGCCGGCCGCCGTCGCCGAGGCCGGAGACGGCCCCATGGTGCAGTTCCGCGCAGTCACGAAGACCTACGCTGGACAACCCGCGGTTCAAGACCTGACGCTGGACATCGACCGCGGCGCGATCACGGTCTTCGTGGGCCCCTCGGGCTGCGGCAAGACCACCTCGCTGCGGATGATCAACCGGATGGCGGAGCCAACCTCCGGGTCCGTCCTCGTGGACGGCCACGACGTCTCCGGCCGGCCCGCAGCGGCCCTGCGCCGGTCCATGGGCTACGTCATGCAGTCTGCCGGGCTGCTGCCGCACCGCACGGTGCTGGACAACATCGCCACCGTGCCTCGGCTGAACGGAGTCCGCCGGGCCGCGGCCCGCCAGCGGGCCGACGAGCTGCTCGACGTCGTCGGACTGTCCCGGGAGCTGGGCAGGAGGTATCCGGCCCAGCTCTCCGGCGGCCAGCAGCAGCGCGTCGGAGTGGCGCGGGCGCTCGCGGCGGATCCGCCGATCCTGCTCATGGACGAGCCGTTCAGCGCGGTGGATCCGGTGGTCCGCGCCGAGCTGCAACAGGAACTGCTGCGGCTGCAACAGCAGCTGGCCAAAACCATCGTCTTCGTCACCCACGATATCGACGAAGCGGCCCTCCTCGGCGACAAACTGGCCGTCTTCGCCACCGGGGGCAGGCTGGCCCAGTTCGCCCCGCCCGAGGAGGTCCTGCGGGCGCCGGTGGACGATTTTGTCGCTGGTTTCGTCGGGCGGGACCGCGGTTTCCGCTCGCTGTCCTTTAACAGCGCGCTCGGGCTGCCGCTGCTGCCTGCCCGCACTGCGACCGCGGACGGTGTGGGCGAGGCGCCCGGGGAGGGCTGGCTGTTGTTGACCGACGACGACGGTGCGCCGGCGGGATGGCTGCCTCCCGGGGAACGCGACCCGGCCCGGGCCCGGATCGGCGGCTCGCTGTTCACCCTGGGGTCCAGCCTGCGCCAGGCGCTGGATGCGGCGTTGTCGTCGCCGTCCGGTGCCGGCGTCGCCGTCGACGCCGACGGGCGGGTGGCCGGTTTGGTCGATCCCGCGGCGGTGCTGCAGAAACTCCGGACGGGCGGCAGTTGATGGACTGGTTCCTGGCGAACCTGCCGTATGTGATGGAGCTGAGCGCCCTCCACCTGTTCCAGTCCGCGCTTCCGCTGGTGCTCGGGCTCGTGGTGTCGCTGCCGCTGGGCTACCTGGCCTGGCGGATCCGTGCGGTGCGCGGCCTGATTCTGTCCCTCTCCTCGGTGCTGTACACCATCCCGTCGCTGGCCCTGTTCGTGATCCTGCCGGTGGTCCTGGGCACCGGCATCCTGGAAATGTCCAACCTGATCGTGGCGCTAACCGTGTATTCGGTCGCGCTGCTGGTCCGCGCGGTGGTGGACGCGCTCAACTCCGTGGACGACGGCGTCCGGCAGGCAGCGGTGGCAATGGGCTACCTGCCGGTGCGCCGGTTCTTCAGAGTGGACCTTCCCCTGTGCATCCCGGTGCTGGTGGCGGGACTGCGGGTGGTGTCCGTGAGCAACATCTCGGTGGCCAGCGTCGGGGCTCTGATCGGCGTCCGGAACCTCGGTTTCCTGTTCACCGACGGACTGCTGCGCTATTTCATGACCGAAATCGTGGTCGGAATCCTGATGACCCTGGTGCTGGCGGCGCTGATGGACGTGCTCCTGCTGGCGCTTGAGCGGGTGCTCACGCCGTGGCGGCGTCCGGGTGCCGCTGCTGACGGAACCGGGCCGCGGACAGGCGGCATAACCGGCACGTTGCCGGAGGCCGGTGGTGCCGGGACGGGCTCCTTCGCCGCCGGAGGGGAACGGCCGGACGCCGCTGAAGCGACGGTGCGCGGATGAACCTGTTCGAAGAGACCGCGGCGTGGCTGGCGGATCCGGCCAACTGGGCCGGACCGGCGGGCGTGCCGGCCAGGCTGGCGGAGCACCTGTACTACAGCGCCCTGACGCTGGTGATCGCCGCGGCCATCGCCGTGCCGCTGGGGCTGTTCGTCGGCCACACCGGAAGGGGACGCATCGCCGTCGTGGGCATTGCCAGCGGACTGCGGGCCATGCCCACGCTGGGCCTGTTGACCCTGTTCGTCATCCTGATGGGACTGGGCCTGATGCCGCCGATCTACGCCCTGGTGATCCTGGCCATCCCGCCGCTGCTGGCCGGCACGTATTCAGGAATTGCCGCCGTCGACCGCCAGCTGGTGGACGCCGCGCGGGCGATGGGCATGACCGAGTGGCAGGTCCTGTTCCGCGCCGAATTGCCCAACGCGCTGCCGGTGCTGCTGGGCGGGGTGCGTGCCGCCGTGCTGCAGGTCATCGCCACGGTGGCCGTCGTGGCCTACATCAATCTGGGCGGTCTGGGCCGGTTCCTGATCGACGGGCTGGCGGTCCGCGACTCGGTGCGGCTGTTTGCCGGCGCGCTGCTGATCGCGGCGCTGGCACTGGTCGTGGACGCCTTGCTGGCCGCGGTGCAGAAAGTCGCCGTATCGCCCGGCGTGCGTAGCGCCGGCGGCGGGCCGAAAGGCAGAACAAGTAAGGTTGGAGCAGCCAGTGCCGGCACATGAGGAGATGAGCATGAAGAACCACCCCGGGAACAACGCGCGCCACCATGGGAGCTACAAGAATCCGGCCGCACGGCGCAGCGTGCTCGCCGCCGGGGCGGCCGCCGTGGCCCTGGTGCTGGCTGCCTGCGGCGGGGGATCCGACCCCCTGCAGGATGCGACGTCGGCCCCCGAAGGCAGCGCCGGCGGATCCCTGGTGGTCGGGGCCAGCGGCGGCACGGAGAGCCAGATCATTGCCGAGATCTATGCGGGCGCACTGACCGCCGCCGGCTACGACGTCACCACGCAACCGGGCATCGGCTCGCGCGAGGTCTACGTCAGCGCCGTGGAGGAAGGGTCCGTGGACATCATCCCGGACTACAGCGGCAACCTCCTGCTGTTCCTGGACACCGAGGCGACGGCGGCCTCCGCCGAGGACGTCATGACAGCCCTGACGGACGCCCTGCCCGAGGGGCTCGGTGTGTTGGAGCCCGCGTCGGCGGAGAGCAAGGACGCGATGGTCGTGACCAAGGCGACGGCGGAGGAATACCAGCTGACGTCGATCGAGGACATGGGCCCGGTGTGCGGTGAACTGGTGCTCGGAGCCAACCCGGAATTCGCCGAGCGCGAGTACGGGCTGCCGGGGCTGGAAGCCAACTACGGCTGCGTGCCCAAGTCCTTCGAACCGATCAACGACTACGGCGGACCGACCACGCTCAACGCCTTGATCACCGACAAGATCCAGGTGGCCGACATCTACACCACCACCCCGTCCATCGAGGACAACGACCTGGTGGTGCTGGAAGACCCGAAGAACAACTTCATTGCCCAGCAGGTGCTGCCGCTGATCCGCAGCGAGGCCGTGGACGAGCAGGCTGCCCAGGTGCTCAACGAGGTTTCGGCAGCGTTGACCACCGAGGACCTGATCGACCTCAACCGCCAGGTCAGCGGGGACGAGAAGCGCAACCCGACCGACGCCGCCGCGGACTGGCTGGCGGAAAAGGGCCTCGCCGGCTAGGTCCTCGGCTCCCGTTCACGCGCCGCCTCGGTCACCGGGGCGGCGCGTGCTGTGTGCGAAGATCTTTGGATGGCCCAGTTCAAGCAGTCCAACAAGCTCCACAACGTCCTCTACGACATCCGCGGCCCGCTCCTCGAGCATGCCCAGCGGATGGAGGCCGAGGGCCAGCGCATCCTCAAGTTGAACATCGGCAACCCGGCGCCGTTCGGATTCGAAGCCCCGGACGCCATCCTGGTGGACATGATCCGCAACCTGCCCACGGCGCAGGGCTACAGCGATTCGCGCGGCATTTTCTCCGCCAGGACCGCCGTGTCGCAGTACTACCAGACCCGCGGCATCCAAGAGATCGGCGTGGATGACGTGTACCTGGGCAACGGGGTCAGCGAACTGATCACCATGAGCCTGCAGGCGCTGCTGAACAACGGCGACGAAGTGCTCATCCCGGCGCCCGACTACCCGCTGTGGACCGCGTCGGTGTCGCTGGCCGGCGGCCACCCGGTGCACTACCTCTGCGTCGAGGAAGAGGGCTGGCTGCCCGACCTGGAAGACATCGAACGGAAGATCACGCCCAACACCAAGGGGATCGTGATCATCAACCCGAACAACCCCACCGGCGCCGTCTATCCGCGGCACATCCTCGAGGGCATGCTGGAGTTGGCGCGCCGGCACGACCTGGTGGTGTTCTCGGACGAGATCTACGAGAAGATCCTGTACGAGGATGCGGAGCATGTGAACACGGCGCTGCTGGCCGACGACGTGCTGGTCATGACGTTCAGCGGGCTGTCCAAGGCCTACCGCGTGTGCGGTTTCCGCAGCGGCTGGATGGCCATTTCGGGGCCGAAGCATCTGGCCGCGGACTACATCGAAGGCATCAACCTGCTCACCAACATGCGGTTGTGCGCGAATGTGCCCGCCCAGCATGCCATCCAGACCGCCTTGGGCGGCCACCAGAGCATCAACGACCTCATCCTGCCCGGCGGCAGGCTGCTCGAGCAGCGTAACAAAGCCTATGAGCTGTTGAACGCGATCCCCGGCGTCAGCACGCAGCAGGCCAAGGGCGCGCTCTACTTGTTCCCCAAGCTCGACCCGGAGGTCTACGGGATCAAGGACGACGAGCAGTTTGCGTTGGACCTGCTCAAGCAGCAGAAGATCTTGATTTCCCACGGCCGGGCATTCAACTGGACGCAGCCGGACCATTTCCGGCTGGTCACGCTGCCCAACGTCGACGTGCTGACCGAAGCCGTGGGGCGGATCGAGGAGTTCCTGGCCGGATACCGGCAGTAACGGCCGCGCCTGCGTAGCCGCGCCTGCGTAGCCGCGCCGCCGGCGGCTCGGTAGGCTGTCGCCACCCGCACCGCCGGCCGCACCGCCGGCCTAGCCGGCCGGCCCGAACAGGAGGACCAGGTGGAACAGACCGGATTGCCCGAGTTCACGCGGACGCCGTCGGAGATGCTGCGGGTCGGCCCGGGATTCGGCCTGGCCGGCGTCGATACCGGCTCCACGCCCGGATTCCTCGGCGACAGGACCCAGGGGAAACTCCTGCTCAGGGCCTCCGACCGCCGGCTGTCCGAACTGCAGGAACGCCTCTTCGCGCAGAGCCGCGCCGGGGCACAGGACGCGGTCCTGCTGGTGCTGCAGGGGATGGACACCTCCGGCAAGGGCGGGATCGTCCGGCACGTGGTCGGAGCCGCCGACCCGCAGGGCATTTCCCACCGGGCCTTCAAGGCGCCGACGCCGGAGGAGTTGGAGCACGATTTCCTCTGGCGGGTGGAACGGGCCTTGCCCGGCCCCGGCATGATCGGGGTGTTTGACCGGTCGCACTACGAAGATGTGCTCATCCACCGCGTGCACGGGCTCTCGCCCCTCGCGGAGGTGGAAACCCGCTACGGGCAGATCAATGACTTCGAGGCGATGGTGGCCCGCCGGGGCATCCGGATGGTCAAGGTCATGCTGCACCTGGGCAAGCGCGAACAGGGCAAGCGGTTGCGTGCGCGGCTCGACCGGGCCGACAAGCACTGGAAGTACGATCCCGGCGACGTGGACGCGCGGCGGCGCTGGGACGAATACCAGCAGGCCTACCAGGTCATGCTGGAACGAACCAGCACCATCGACGCGCCGTGGTTTGTGGTGCCGGCCGACCACAAATGGTACGCACGGATCGCGGTGCAGGAGCTTCTGCTGCATGCACTGGAAGACATCGACCCGCAGTGGCCGCCGGCGGACTTCGACGTCGCCGCGGAAAAGGCCCGCCTGGCTGCCTCGTAACGCGAGCCCGCCACCCCGCCGGGCGCGGCCTGCCGGGAACCCGGCGGCCGGGGCGGACTAGAGGGGTGAGACTGGTGACGCGGCGGTTCCGGGGCTGCCCGGGCTGGCCGGCGACGGCTCGGTGCCCGCCGCCTCGCGTGCGGCATCGAGTCGCTGCCGTGCGCCTTCCAGCCAGGCCTCGCAGCGGGCCGCCAGCGCCTCGCCGCGCTCCCACAGCGCCAGGGACTGTTCGAGGCTGGCGCCGCCGGCTTCCAACTGGCTGACAACGGCCACCAATTCCTCGCGCGCCTGCTCATAGGAGAGGGACGCGACGTCGGGCGGTGCGGGCTGCTCTGTCATGGGGGTCTCGCTTTCGGTGCCTTGCTGGGTTTTGGTGTCTGGGGTTTCCGGGAACGGCGTCAGGGAAGGGCTTCGGCGGCGACTTCGCCGACGGCAACCCGGAGCCGCAGCCGTGTTCCGGCCGGTGCGTCCGCCGCGTCACGCAGCACCCGGCCGTCGGGCAGCTGGGCCACGGCATAGCCGCGGTCCAGGGTGTTCTGGGGAGAAAGCGCGCGCACCTGTGCCTTCAGGTGGGCGACCCGGTCGGTGTCACGGTGAACGGCCGCCGAGACGGCCTGGTGTGCCCTCGAGATGAGCCGGTGCAGATCTTCCGCCCGGACGTCCACCATGCCCGCGGGATTCGCCATGACCGGGCGGCTGCGCAGCGCGGCCAGGCGCTCGGTTTCGCGGTGGACCAACTGCTCCACCCGGCGGGCAAGCAGGGCGCGGGCCTGCCCGATCCGATGCAGTTCCTCGCTGACGTCCGGGACGATGCGCTTGGCGGCGTCGGTCGGCGTGGAGGCACGCAGGTCCGCGACGTCGTCGAGGAGGGGCCGGTCCGCTTCGTGTCCGATGGCGCTCACGACCGGCGTGGCGGCGGCGGCCACCGCCCGGACCAAATCCTCGTTGCTGAAGGGCAGCAGGTCCTCCAGCGAACCTCCGCCGCGGGCGATGACGATGACGTCCACATCGTTGCGCGCGTCGAGCTCGGCGAGTGCCTGCATCACCTGAGCCACGGCATTCACGCCCTGGACGGCAACTTCCCGGACCTCGAACTCGACGGCGGGCCAGCGCAGCGAGGCATTCCGGATGACGTCCTTCATGGCGTCGGAATCCCGTCCCGTGATGAGGCCGATGCGGTGCGGGAGCAAGGGCAGCCGCTGCTTGCGGGACGGATCGAAGAGGCCTTCGGCGGCCAGCGCCCGGCGCAGCCGCTCCAGCCTCACCAGCAAGTCGCCGAGCCCCACCGGCCGGATGTCCCGGGTCTGCATGGTCAGCCGCCCGGTCTTGACGTACAGGTCCGGCTTGATCTGTGCCACCACCCGGGAACCGGGCTCCAGCGGCATCTCCAGGCGCGCCATCACGCTGCCCCAAACCACCAGGCTGAAGGAGGCCTCGGCGTCGGTGTCCCGCAGCGTCAGGTAGGTGGTGGCGTTCCGGCGGTTCAGCTCGATCACCTGGCCTTCGACCCAGGTGGGCGGCACGCGGTCGATGTGCATCTTGAGCTTTTGCGACAGCAGCCGCAGCGGCCACGGGTTGTCGGCCGTCGTCTGGTTGGCGGTCGGGGGCAGGGTCGATTGTCCGGTGCCGGCGCCTTGGACCCCGCTTGACTCCATGAATTGCCCCTTCCGGAGGTGTGATTCCGACGGCTGCCGGAGACTCTTCATTCTTACCAGTTATCCCCGTCAATCCGATTCTCTGTTGTACTGGGTAGGGGTGGGCGGCGCTCCTTGGGCGCCGCCGGACCGCCAGACGGCAGCGAAGAAACGGAGGCGACCGTGCGGGCGTTGTTGGCTTTTGTCAGTGGGCTGCTGGCCGTGCTCCTCGCCGGCGCCGCGCTGTGCGGAGCCTGGGCCAACCAACGGGTGCTCGACCGTGAAGGTTTCGTGTGGCTGGCCGCCCCGCTCGGCGACGACGCCGGGTTCCGCTCGGCGCTGGCCGCCACCATAACGGAAGAAGTTGCAGGCAGTCCCGAGTTGCCCGCCGGTCTGCAGGAACTCGTGCGGCCCATCGTGGGGCGAACCGCTGGAGCGATTACCGAACTGGCCGGATTTCCGCGGGCTCTGAACGAGACCCTGGCCCTGTCGCACGCACATACGTTCTCCGGGACAGCCGGGGGAGAGGCAGCGGTCACGCTGGATATCGCTCCCGTTGTGGCGCTGGCAGTTTCGCGGGTAGCGGACGCGCTGGGCACCAGTATCCGGAGCCCGGAGCAGGTGTTGTTGCCGCTGGGCTCTGCCGAGGCGGGTGAGGCTCTGGCCTCGGTGCGGGACCTGCCGTCGCAGTGGTGGGTGGCGGCGGCGGCAGCTGCTGCGGCACTGGTGCTGATGCTGCTGGCCGCCCGGCGTCCCGCCACGGCGCTGGCCTGGGCCGGTGTTGGCGCGGGATTACTGGGAGCGGTCCTCTGGCTGGCCGCCGGGCTTGCACCGCCGCTGGCAGTGAATGCGGCGGGCGAAAGTGCGTTGGCCCAGGTGTTCCTGGGGAGGCTGGTTGAACTGGCCGTCGCCGACTTCCGCCCCTGGGCCGCCGTCTTTGCCGGCGCCGGACTGGTGGTCGCGGTGGCCGGTCTCACTCTGCGGGCGGTGCCGGGCGGGGCCCGGCGGACCGGGCCCACGGGCTAGCATAGAGGCATGGCCAGTACTGCTGTTTCCCTTTCCATGCCTACCATTCCCCGCAAGCGCCGCACCCCGGACGACGTCTGGGCTGCCGCACCTGTGGACGGTGACAAGAAGGTGCTGCTGGCGGCCCCGCGTGGATACTGCGCCGGCGTCGACCGCGCCGTGATCGCGGTGGAAAAGGCGCTGGAGCACTATGGCCCGCCCGTCTATGTGCGCAAGCAGATCGTCCACAATGTGCATGTGGTCTCCACCCTGGAGGAAAAGGGCGCCATCTTCGTCGAAGAGACGGACGAAGTGCCCGAAGGCGCCCTGGTCGTTTTCTCCGCGCACGGGGTTTCGCCCGCTGTGGTGCAGTCCGCCGAGGACCGCCAGCTGCGGACGATCGACGCGACCTGCCCGTTGGTGACCAAGGTGCACCGCGAAGCTGTCCGGTTCGCCCGCGACGGCAACGAGATTCTCCTGATCGGTCACGAGGGACACGAAGAAGTCGAAGGGACCTACGGGGAAGCGCCGGACCACACCACGATCGTCAACAACCCGGACGAGGCGCGGACAGTGGAAGTGCGGGATCCGGAGAGGTTGATCTGGTTGTCGCAGACGACGCTCTCGGTCGACGAGACGATGGAAATCGTGTCCATCCTGCGCGACCGCTTCCCGGCTCTGCAGGATCCGCCGAGCGACGACATCTGCTATGCCACCTCTAACCGCCAGGCTGCGATCAAGAAGATAGCGCCCTTGGCGGACTTGGTCATTGTGGTTGGCTCCGAAAACTCATCCAACTCCGTCCGGTTGGTAGAGGTCGCCCTCGAGTACGGCGCCAAGGCTGCCTACCGCGTGGACTTTGCCAACGAGGTTGACGAGTCCTGGTTCGAGGGCGTCGCCACCGTCGGCGTGACCTCCGGAGCCTCCGTGCCGGAGGTCCTGGTGCGCGAGGTGCTGCGCCTGTTGGGCGACTACGGCTACGGCGACGTGGAGGAAGTGGTCACCGCCGAGGAGGACATCCTTTTCTCGCTGCCGAAGGAACTGCGCGCCACGCTCAAGGAACGCGGCGACGAGTCGCGCGGCCTCGGCGGCCGGGTCACCCGCCCG
Source organism: Arthrobacter sp. Y3221114 (assembly GCF_059092625.1). NCBI lineage: Bacteria > Bacillati > Actinomycetota > Actinomycetes > Micrococcales > Micrococcaceae > Arthrobacter > Arthrobacter sp. Y3221114. The sequence goes on along the minus strand of NZ_JBNHHW010000003.1, from coordinate 491,583 downwards.
GCCCGCTAGCCCTGGCATCCGCTGTGCAGGGTGGCCCCAAACGGCGGTGCCACTCTGCAAGGCGGCACCGCTGGCGCCGTTAAGCGGCCGGGTCCCGGCCTTCGATCAGTTCGGGGGCCGAGAGCAGCCGGGGCGTGTTCTCCAAGGCCGCCGGGGCGGCGGGCTCCTCCAAGGACGTGCCGTCGAAGGCGTAGATCTTCCGAGCGGTCGGCAACACCCTTGATTCCAGCGTCCCCACAAACGAGTTGTACCGCTCGACCGAGCTCTTGAGCGACGAGCCCAGCCGGGTGACATGATCGCCCAGCGTTCCAAGCCGCTCGTAGAGCTGCCGCGACAGGTCGAAAATCTCGCGTGCGTTGTCCTTGAGCACTTCCTGCCGCCAGGTGAAGGCCACCGACTTCAGCGTGGCCAGCAGCGAGACGGGGGAGACCAGCGCAACGCTGCGGGCAAAGGCATGGTCGAGCAGGCCGGGATCGGCATGCAGGGCGGCGGACAACACCGCCTCCGAGGGCAGGAAACAAAGCACCAACTCCGGGGAAGCCTGCAGGCTCTCCCAATACTTCCGCGCCGCCAGGGCATCCACGTGCGCGCGCACCGCCTTGGCATGGGCGTTCAGCAGATCCACCCGTTGCTGCTGTTCCGCAGCCGATGCGGCCGCCGGGATTTCCTGGGCCTGCAGGTAGGCGCGCAGCGGGACCTTGGCATCCGCGACGATGGACTTTCCACCCGGCAGCCGGATGATCATGTCCGGGCGGCCGGTCCGGTCTGCCCCGGCCAGGTGCACCTGCTCGTCAAAGTCCACACGGGCGAGCATGCCGGCAGCCTCCACCACCCGGCGCAACTGCACCTCGCCCCACTGCCCGCGGGCGGAATTGGACTGCAGCGCGGAGGCGAGCGTCTGCGTGGAACGCATCAGCGCCTCGTCGCTGCGCTGGGCTGCACGCAACTGCTCGGCCAACTGGCCGAACTGCTCCACCCGGTCCCGTTCCAGCAGGCTGACCTGCTGCTGGACTAGCTTGAGCTTCTCACCGACCGGTATCAGGGCGCGCAGCACGGTGTTCTCTTGCTCGTCCTGGGCGTAGAGCTGCGCGTTCTGCTCGGCGAGCATCCGGCGCTCCGCCTCCACCCCGGCGAGGCGGGCCGAGAGCTCTGCCAGCCGGTCGCCGTCGTCCTTCGCAGCGTCCTGCAGATCCGCCAGCCGGCGACGGAAAAGGACGGCCACGGCAGCGGCGCCGGCGGCGGCGCCCACGAACAGGGCCAGAAGGGCGAGAAGTACATGCGATGCATCCATACCTTCACCATGCCAGCCCCCTCGGACAAAATACGGCACGCGGACCGATGTGTCCGGGCCACGGTATCCTTGACTACCGTGGCTCTAACTATTGGCATCGTCGGACTGCCCAACGTCGGCAAATCAACCCTCTTCAACGCACTGACCCGCAACAGCGTGCTCGCGGCAAACTACCCGTTCGCCACCATCGAGCCGAACGTCGGCGTGGTCTCGCTGCCGGACCCGCGGCTGGAGAAGCTGGCGGCGATCTTCGGGTCGCAGCGGATCCTGCCCGCCACCGTGTCCTTCGTGGACATCGCCGGCATCGTCAAGGGCGCTTCCGAAGGTGAGGGGCTGGGCAACCAGTTCCTGGCGAACATCCGCGAAGCGCAGGCGATCGCCCAGGTCATCCGTGTTTTCGACGACCCCGACGTGGTCCACGTGGACGGCAAGGTCGACCCGCGCTCGGACATGGAAACCATCAACACCGAGCTGATCCTGGCCGACCTCCAGACCTTGGAGAAGGCCCTCCCGCGGGTGGAGAAGGAAGTCAAGATCAAGAAGCGCGACGCCGCAGAGCTGGCTGCCCTGCAGGCAGCGCAGAAAGTCCTGGAGCGCGGCGACACCGTCTTTTCCTCCGTCGAGAGCGACAAGCTGGACATGGAGAACCTCCGGGAACTGAGCCTGCTCACCGCCAAACCGTTCATCTATGTTTTCAACGTGGACGACGCCGTGCTGGGCAGTCCCGAGCGGCAGGCCGAGCTGCGCGGGCTGGTGGCCCCCGCCGACTGCGTGTTCCTGGATGCCAAGCTGGAGGCGGACCTCGTGGAGCTGGACGAGGAAGAGGCCCGCGAGATGCTTGAGATGAACGGCCAGGACGAGTCCGGGCTGGACCAGTTGGCTCGGGTGGGCTTCCACACGCTGGGCCTGCAGACCTATCTGACGGCCGGGCCGAAGGAAGCACGCGCCTGGACCATCAACCGCGGCGACACTGCTCCGCAGGCTGCCGGCGTGATCCACTCGGACTTCCAGCGCGGCTTCATCAAGGCCGAGGTCGTTTCCTTCGCCGACCTGGTAGAGGCCGGGTCCATGGCCGAAGCCAAGGCCCGCGGCAAGGTGCGGATCGAAGGCAAGGACTACGTGATGGTCGACGGCGACGTGGTGGAGTTCCGTCATGGAATAACCTCTGCAAACCAAGGCAAGAAGTAGTACTCCCCGCATCTGATAGGGCACCGGAGAGGGTCGTCTCAGCGCGACGATCCAATGCATGCAGAAGACGTCAAACAGCCCAGCTGCCTAGGACGCTAAGAAGACACGCTGAACATGCCAGGCATCCTCTGACCCACGAGCTTGCCTCGCCACACCACGAGCGGTGATGGTACCGACGATGCGTACTGCGCAACACGAAGGAAAGGCGATCCGCCGATGACGCTGACCCTCGGCCCGGTCCTGCACAGCGCCGGCGTCAACCCCGGAGAGGTCTTGGTGATCCGTCATGCCTACGTGCGTGAGCACGAGGACACGGGCCTGCCGGGCCTCCACGCCGACTCCACCGACGAGGAGATCCTGAAGTACACCGGCGAGCAGTCCGCGAAGCCTCGAATCTTCCCCGTCACCCCGCCCCGCATCTGGGTCGTCTTCGTCAGGGAGGGCGGCGACCGGGCGAGACTCTGGTCCGTAGTGGAGAACCGCGGCGAGACTTCAAACGAAGGAGGGCTGTGCACGTTCGACCTCGCTGTGTCCGAGCAATTGGCAGACCTTCGGAACCGGCTCGTGATTGGGTGGCGGTCGCCGCGCACCTGGCGGATCAACGGAACGACGGCGGCGGGCTACCCGGTCAGGGAGATCGCCGACGCGGAACCGATTCCGTTCCCCGGCTTCGACAAGCTTGTACTGGACCAAGCGCAGCTCCAGGCGGTGATGCGCGAACACCGCTACGCCTCGTGGCGCACCGCGCTCGCGTCGGTGGCGGGTGTATACCTCATCACCGACACCCGCGACGGGCGCCAGTACGTCGGCAAGGCCGACGGGGTCGAGAGCATCCGCCAGCGCTGGAACGCGTACGCGACCAATGGCCACGGCGGCAACGTTGAGTTGCGCGATGTCGACGCGACCAGCTTCCGGTTCTCACTGCTGCGGGTGTTCGACCCCGCCACGCCTACTCGAGAGATAGACGCGGCGGAGAGCCACTTCAAGCTCGCTCTCGATACGCGACGGCACGGCCTGAACGGCAACTGACATACGCGCACAGCTGTCGCTGTTGACTTAGGGGCTCACCCAGTAGCCCGGTCTCCGACTCTCGACAAGGTCGCACGGATCACTCGTTGTCGACGAGACACGGTGGATCCTTGGGCCAACCCTCCTAAGCGGAGTCGAATCGTGTAAGCAGTAAGATCAGGACAGACAGCGACCAAGTGGCCGCTGTCTCTCCTTAGAGGTGAGTAGCGAGTGAACTATGGCGCTCTCGACGGGATCGAGGCCCGTCTCGCCCAGACGAACGAGATCGTCTACCTTGATCTCCGAACGCTCCCTGCCGGCCCAGCGGCCGGCTCTGGAAGCTCGGGCCATGGTGAGCGACGACTCTGGGCAGCGCCCGCGGATCCGGGAAGACTTTTCACGGACCCAGATGCACGAATTTGAACGTAGAAAGAGTGAGTTGTGGCGCTGAAGAAATCCGATCTGTATTCCTCGCTGTGGAGTAGCGCTGACGAGTTGCGCGGATCGATGGACGCCAGCCAGTACAAGGACTACGTCCTCACGCTGTTGTTCGTGAAGTACGTCTCCGACAAGGCGAAGGCAGACAAGTCAGCACTCATCTACGTCCCCGACGACGGCTCCTTCGACTACCTGATCTCGCTCAAACAGAAGCCCGACGTGGGGGAGAAGGTCAACATTGCAATCCGACGTCTCGCCGAAGAAAACGATCTGTTGGGCGTCATCAACAACGCCGACTTCGACGACCCCGCCAAGCTGGGCTCCGGCAGGGAGCTGCAAGACAAGGTCTCGAACCTGATCGGCATCTTCCAGGACATGGACTTCACCGGCTCCAAAGCGGAAGGGGACGACCTCCTGGGTGACGCCTACGAGTACCTCATGCGGCACTTCGCCACTCAGTCCGGCAAGAGTAAGGGTCAGTTCTATACCCCGGCCGAGGTCTCCCGCGTTATGGCGCAGCTGCTCCAGATCCCAACAAACACCCCGAAGTCCGCGACCGTGTACGACCCGACTTGCGGCTCAGGATCGCTCCTGATCAAGGTCGCCGACGCCGCACCGAACGGGCTGACCATCTACGGCCAGGAGAATGACAACGCCACCTGGGCGCTCGCGCGGATGAACATGATCCTCCACGGCAACGAGACCCACGACCTACGCCAGGGCAATACTCTGGCCAACCCGAAGTTCACTAACAACGGCAAACTTCAGACGTTCGATTACCTGGTCGCCAACCCGCCGTTTTCGGTTAAAACCTGGACCAATGGTTTCGACTACTCCTACGGTCGCTTCGACGGATTCGACACCCCTCCCGACAAGAACGGCGACTACGCGTTCCTCCTGCACATGGTCAAGTCGTTGCGACAACGAGGCAAGGGCGTCGTCGTCCTCCCGCACGGAGTGCTGTTCCGTGGGAACTCCGAGGCGAGGATCCGCACCGAGCTCGTCAAGCGGGGCTACATCAAGGCGATCATCGGCCTGCCCGCGAACCTCTTCTACGGCACCGGCATCCCCGCCTGCCTGATCGTGCTCGATAAGGAAGACGCCCACGCGAGAACCGGCATATTCATGATCGACGCGAGCAAGGGCTTCGCCAAGGACGGACCCAAGAACCGGCTGCGCCCGCGCGACATGCACAAGATCGTGGACGCCTACACCGGCGGCAGAGAGATCGCTCGTTACTCCCGGATGGTACCGATCAGCGAGGTCGCGGATACGAAGAACGACTACAACCTCAACATCCCGCGCTACATCGACGCCTCTGAGCCAGAGGACGTCCAAGACCTCCGCGGCCACTTGCTCGGTGGCATCCCGAACCGTGACCTCGAGGAACTCCAGCCCTACTGGGACGCTTTTCCGAACCTCCGTAGCGAACTCTTCGCGCCGCTGCGCGACGGCTACTCGGAGTTGAAAGTCGAACCGAGCGCGATCCGGTCAACCGTCACCGGCTCCGGCGAGTACAAGGCTTTCGATCACGACACCGCGAACACAGTGCGGCAGTGGTGGGCGAGCAAACGCGGTACGCTCGCAAGAATCGAACCGGACACCAAACCCGCTGACCTTATCCACGACATCTCCGAGGCGCTCCTGGATGCGTTCCGTCCACGACCGCTGATCGACGAGTACGGCGTCTACGAGCAGCTCATGAACTACTGGAATGACGTCATGCACGACGACGTGTCGCTAATCGTCAGCGAAGGCTGGACACAGGCCGTGCAGCCGCGCGCCGCACGCACCTGGAAAGACAAGAACAATAAGCCCAAGTACGAAGACGCACACATCATCTTCGGCACCGGTGCCAAGGCACAGCGCTGGGTGATGGACGTCCTCCCGCCTCAGTACGTGATCGCTCGCTACTTCGCGACTGAGCAGGCCGAGGTCGACCGCCTCGTCGAGGTCCGCGACGAAGCGACCCTCGCGATTGCTGAGTACCTCGAGGAGCACGCCCTCGAGGGAGGCCTTCTCTTCGATGCTGCCGACGAAGAAGGCAAACTTCCGAAGAAGGCTGCGGCCGACTACCTCAAGGAACTCAAACGTCTCGGTGGCGACCCCGACGAGATCGAGGCGCTCACGAAAATCGGCGCACTGTATCGAGCCGAAGACAAGGCCAAGCAGACCGTCAAAGAGGCGGCAGCTGTGCTCAACGAGGAGGCCCTCGCCAAGTACAGGGTGCTCACCGATGCTGAGGTGCAAGACCTCGTCATCGAGGCCAAGTGGGGCACAACCCTTCAGCAGCGGATAAATGGCGAGATGACAGCACTCGGACAGATTCTGGTCGCACGTCTCGATGTGCTCGCTAAACGATACGAGAAGACGCTCGACGCGCTGGATGCCTCTGTCGAACTCCTGAGCGCGAACGTCGTTTCGCACCTTGAGTCCATGGGGATTGAGGCATGACAGTGGTACCTGAAGGCTGGAATACCCAGCGTCTTCTCGATCTGGTGACAATACGCAGTGGCCAAGTTGATCCAAAGCAGCCGCAGTACCGAGACATGCCACTCATCGCACCGGATCACATTGAAGTAGGAACCGGTCGCCTACTTGCGGTCCGTTCTGCGCATGAGCAGGGAGCAATCAGCGGGAAGTACATCGTTGACCCTGGAGACGTGATCTACAGCAAGATTCGTCCGTATCTGATGAAGGCGCATCGCGCCCAATTTCCCGCCTTGTGCAGTGCGGACATGTATCCCCTGAAGCCTCGCGATGGAGTTGACGGACGATACGTCGTCAACTTGTTGCTCGGACGAGGATTCACCAACTTCGCGGTCGGTGAATCGATGCGCAGCGGGATTCCCAAGGTCAACCGTGAGGCATTGGCTGGGTATGAACTGCCCGTGCCGCCCCGTTCTGAACAACGTGCAATTGGTGATGTGCTTAGCGATGCGGATGACCTCATCCAGGCGCTGGAAAAACTGATTGTGAAGAAGCGCGATGTCAAGCAGGGCGTGATGCAGGAGCTCCTTACCGGCCGCACCAGGCTGCCGGGCTTTACTGGGGTTTGGGACCCAGTCCGATTGCGTGACGTTGGGTCCACATACGGGGGTCTAATTGGCAAGGACAAGGATGACTTCGGGACCGGTTCAGCCCAGTTTGTGACGTTCATGGAGGTCATGTCGGGACCACGTCTTCGAGGCACTCGCCTTGAACGAGTTCGACTGAGGAAGGGCGAGCGTCAAAATCGCATCAATCGTGGGGACGTTATCTTCAATGGATCCTCCGAAACTCCCGGGGAAGTAGCCCTGGCTGCCGCTGTTGACTTCGAAACATCAGGCGGTGTTTTCCTGAATAGCTTCTGCTTCGGGTTTCGGTTGAACCATCGACACCGAATCGACCCGCTGTATCTGGCCCACTACTTCCGCTCAAGCGCGGGTCGTGCGGCGGTGTCCGCATTAGCACAAGGTGCAACACGCTACAATATCGCAAAGTCGAAGCTGGTCGACCTTGCGCCCGAACTTCCACCGCTGGATGAACAGCTTGCTATCGCCGAGGTCTTGCAGAATGCTGACGCTGAGATCGAAGCATTGGAGCGTCGGCTTGAATCTGCTCGTGCCGTGAAGGTTGGGATGATGCAGGAGCTGTTGACGGGCCGGACACGTTTGCCAGTGACGGAGGAAGCATGAGCGCGGTCGGTCAGAAGGAGCGCGAGACACAACGCCGGGTCGTCCAGCTCTTCCAGGACAAGCTTGGTTACGCCTACGGCGGGAACCTGAAGGATCAGGACAACCGCAACGTCGACGAGGCGAAGCTCCGCGCTTACCTGCTCGGTCGTGGGTACGACGAGGCTCTGGTCTCTCGAGCGACACAGCAGCTCCTGACCGCCACAGCGTTCGGCGGCGGCTCTTCGTTGTACGACCAGAACCGCAAGGTCTACGAGTTGCTCCGGTACGGCGCGAAGGTCAAGACCGACGTCGGGGAGACCACCCAGTCAGTCCACCTGATCGACTGGGCCAACCCGGCGAAGAACGACTTCGTCGTGGCCGAAGAGGTCACGGTCAAGGGCGAGCACACGAAGCGACCCGACCTCGTGCTCTATGTGAACGGGATCGCGCTCGGTGTGGTCGAGTTGAAGCGCTCGACGGTAAGCGTCGCCAGCGGCGTCCGTCAGAACATCGGCAACCAGCGGCATGACTTCGTCCGCCCGTTCTTCACGACCATCCAACTGCTGTTCGCGGGCAACGATGTCGAGGGGCTGCATTACGGGGTGATCGAGACCCCGGAGAAGTACTGGTTGCGATGGAAGGAAGAAGGCGAGAATGCTGACCTCGACCTCGCGATCATCCAGATGTGCTCTAAGGAGCGCTTCCTGGAGATCATCCACGACTTCATCGTCTACGATGCGGGCGTCAAGAAGTCCCCGCGCCACAACCAGTACTTCGGCGTCCGCGCCGCGCAGGATCGGATAGCCAAGCGTGAGGGAGGCATCATCTGGCACACCCAGGGCTCGGGGAAGAGCTTGACGATGGTGTGGCTTGCTAAGTGGATCCTGGAGACCCAGCATGATGCCCGCGTCCTGGTGATTACCGACCGCACCGAGCTGGACGAACAGATCGAGGACGGTTTCTTCGGGGTCGGCGAGAAGATCGTCCGTACCCAGTCGGGCGCGGACATGATTGCGATGCTCAACTCATCCAACCCGCCGCTCATGTGCTCCCTGGTACACAAGTTCCGCGGCACCGACGACGAAGCGCGCGACAAGGATGCCGAGGACTTCGCGAAGGAACTCAAGACGAACATCCCCGGTGGGTTCAGCGCCAAGGGCAACATCTTCGTATTTGTGGATGAGGCCCACCGCACCCAGAGCGGTAAGATGCACCGCATCATGAAGGACCTGCTACCCGGGGCGATGTTCATCGGCTTCACCGGCACGCCGCTGCTGAAGAGTGATAAAAAGACCAGTATCGAAACCTTCGGGTCGTTCATCCACAGCTACAAGTTCGACGAGGCCGTCCGCGATGGCGTCGTACTCGATCTGAAGTACGAGGCCCGCAAGGTGGAGCAGGAGCTCCAGGGCTCTGCTGCGGTCGACAAGTGGTTTGACGCCAAGACGCGTAATCTCACCGATTTATCCAAGGCTCGACTGAAGCAGAAGTGGGGCACCATGCAGAAGGTCTTCTCTTCTGCACCCCGCTCGGCGCAGATCGTCCAAGACATCCTCATTGACATGGAGACGCAGCCGCGGTTGCTCAGCGGGCGGGGCAACGCCATGTTGGTGAGCGACTCGGTCTACCAGGCCTGCACGTTCTACGAGGCCTTCGTGAAGAGCGGCTTCAAGGACAAGGTCGCGATCGTCACCAGCTACAAGCCCAACCCGACCGCGATATCCAAGGAAGACGCGGGCGAGGGCGACACAGAAGAGCTCCGCAAGTACGAGATCTACCGACAGATGCTTGCCGATTACTTCGGCGAGCACCCCGACAAGGCCATCGGCCGCGTCGAAGAGTTCGAGGCCGATGTCAAGAAGAAGTTCCTTAAAGAGCCCGGCCAGATGCGGCTCCTCATCGTGGTGGACAAGCTCTTGACCGGCTTCGACGCGCCGAGTGCGACGTACCTGTACATCGACAAGAAGATGCGCGACCATGGCCTCTTCCAAGCGATCTGCCGCGTCAACCGTCTCGACGGTGACGACAAAAACTACGGGTACATCGTCGACTACCGTGACCTGTTCAAGTCACTCGACAAGACCGTCACCGACTACACCTCCGAGGCCTTCGGCGAGTACGAGACTGATGATGTCGACGGGCTGATCAGTGACCGCAACGAGCAAGATCGCAAGGATCTAGACGAGGCTCTCGATGCCGTCCGCGCTCTGTGCGAGCCGGTCGCACCGCCGAAGGGAACGCTCGAATACCAGCACTACTTCGTCGCGTCCACGCCCGGCGAAGCCGACCAAATCAAGGACAACGAACCCAAACGCGTCCTGCTCTACAAGTCCGTTGCCACTCTCGTACGGGCCTTCGGAGCCGTCGCAAGCGACATGGAAGCCGTCGGCTACACGGGTGCTGAGATCGCGTCGATTAAGGACGAGGTCGCCCACTACGCCGCCGTCAAGAGCGAGGTCGAGGCCGGAGCCGGCGAGAACATCGACATGAAGCAGTACGAGGCCGGGATGCGCCAACTGCTCGACACCTATATCAACGCCAAGCCCGTCGAACAGGTCGCCGACCTAAAGAAGACCCTGGTCGAGCTCATCGTTGAGCGCGGGACGGACGCGGTCGACACGCTGCCCCCAGGAATCAGGGGCAGCAGCGCGGCCACTGCGGAGACGATCATCAACAATGTCCGCAAGACCATCGTGGACGAGCACGCGATGAACCCGCGCTACTACGACCATATGTCCGAACTCCTCGACGCTCTCATCGAGAAGCAGAAGGAAGACGCCGAGGGCTACGCGGACTACCTACGCAAACTTATCGAGCTGACGAAGAAGGTCGGCACCCGAGAAGCAGCAGACGGCAGGACCTATCCGGAATGGGCGAGCACGCCTGCGCGTCGGGCGATCGTGGACTTCGCGTGGCGGCCGGTGGATCTGGCCGTCGACTACGAGGCGTTGCATCTCCGGATCCAGTCGAGCAAGGAGCACGGCTGGGCCATCGCCGGCGCCGGCAAGATGAAGGAACGTGCGCTCGCTCGTGAGCTGCGGAAGGAGCTCGCCGGCATCGAAGAGGACTGCCTGGCGGAGTTCATCGAACTGTTGAAGAACAACGATGAGTACCGCTAGCGGCTATCTGACCGTCGCGGGACTCGGTGTCGATGTCGTTTACAAGGACATCAAGAACATGCATATCTCGGTTTACCCACCGGTGGGTCGGGTGCGGGTCGCTGCACCGCAGCGGACAACTGAGGACGCGATCCGGCTCGCGGTCGTACAGCGGCTCTCGTGGATCAAGCGTCAGCGGGAGCAGCTCCAGAACGCGGACAGGCAGACAGAACGCAAGATGGTTTCGGGGGAGACCCACTACGTGTGGGGGCAGCGGTATCTTCTCGATGTCTCCAAGTCGAGCGGTGCGTACGGTGTCGAGATTAAGGGCAATACGCTCTGGGTGATCACTCCACCCGGAACCGACGCCGCCGGGCGGTTCAAGGCACTCGATCGTTGGTACCGGCGTGAGCTGAAGGCCGGCGCGGCCGCCCTGCTGGAGAAGTGGCAGCCGATCCTAGGGGTTCAGGCGGACAAATTCGTCGTGCGCCGGATGAAGACCAAGTGGGGCACCTGTGTCACCACGTCACGCGCGATTTGGCTCAATCCCGAGTTGGCGAAGAAGGACCCGCGATGCCTGGAGTACATCGTCGTCCACGAGCTCGCACACCTGCTCGAACGCGGGCACGGTGAGAAGTTCGTGGCCTTGATGGACCAAGTCCTTCCCGACTGGCGAGCACGTCGAGACGAGCTGAACGAAGCGCCGCTCGGCCACGAGGAGTGGGGCGAAGTCGAGCGGGCGTGATGCGGCGATTCGGCGGCGCTGCTAGGGACGGCGCAACTCCACGACGCAGCGGGCCAGCCGGAGCCGGCCTTTCGGGGTCAGGACGGCGTGGCCATGGTATGCCGGGCGTCCCTAACGTCCGTGGTCAATACATCTAGACAGGCCCCTATCGGCCCGGCCCTCTCGACGGTCAATTCGGCTCTGCGGACTAGATGAGGCCAGTTCCCTAGAAGGGAAATTCGGGAGGCGTGGTATGCACTCGGGCACCGCCGGCCTCTCCGGACGCGCCTGTCAGGTGCCATTCCTTCCGCACCGCGATGATCAGTTCGCGATCCTTTGATCGCAGAACCTTCTTGAATGCCTTGGATCGTGCTCCCGCGGTGCCGACAAATCCCCTGGAGATCAGCTGCGTGAATGCCGTTCGCCCGAGGTACTTGGCATTGTGGTACGTGACACGAAATCCGCCCCTTGGACCAGCTTGAACGTGTCTTCTTCCATCGCAAGTCGCAACCAGTCAGCGGGGACGTGCATCCCTTTGAGGGTCTTGCCGTCGAGCACGCTTCCCGCATCGCCGCGAACAAACTTAAACCAGAACGGCGTTCCGAAAGCGCGCCAATCGGCAGCCGCCGCCGGTGAACCTTTTCCAATCGGCATCAGCTTGAGCTGCTTTTCGATCTCCCCTTTCCTCAAGTAGGCCCATTCCGAGCCGCCGGACGGTCGGTGCGAGGTGACCTTTTCAAGCCGCTTGTACTGAATGAAGGTGAATGAATCGTGAATTTGGTCCCAGTAGAGAAGGTCGACCCCGAGCTCCAGCTCAATCGGCTTCTTGTTGACGGACATGACGACCAGCTTCTTCTGATCCCATTTATCCGTGAACACGGTGACGCTCGCGGCGCGCTGCTCGCCAACCAGTTTCCCGTCGAAGCGCTGGAGGTCGAGCGGGAGAAGCTCCTCTTCGAGGTCCAGCTCGTACCCCGCGTTGAGCAGCGTTTGGAGCAGTGTCTCGTCCTCGGTCTCTGCCGGCGGCGCCACGAAGGCATCTGCTGGAAGTTCGATCTCCGCTAGCTGAGCCGCGAGTTGTACTGCGTCCTTCGCCTCCACCCGGGATTGCTCAACCTGTGACGGGAACGTACGCGGTTCACCGAGCACCTGCTCCAGCCAGATTGCGACAGAGGGATCGAGGCTCTTGAGGTAGGCGATCAGAGCTGAGGCAGTTCTGAGGTCGAGTCCTCGCGAATGGAAGGTGGCCGGAACGTCACCGAGTTCGATGGACTCATTTCGCAAAGGACCGAGCGGGACAGGAGCAGGCAGGCGGTGAATGGGAGTGAGTGTCGCTCTCACCACACCGCTTGCTACTCCCGCGATCCCACGGACAACCGCGAGGGCAACGATGAAGTCGCCCTCGGCCAGACCTTCATCATCTGGATCATCGAAGTCGTCGTAGCCAGTCTGTACGGCTACGCAGATCGCTCCCACGGTCGGAGCGGCGTCCTTTTCGAACGCCTCTGAGATGCGAGAGGCGCCCATATGGCTAATCCGGTTCGCCCCTTTGGCGCGAAAGAAGTACAGCGGTGCGAGCGGAGCAGCGTGGGTCTCATCGGGCATGGTTACATTCAAGCAAATCACCAGGCGTGCACATCGAGCAGTTGCTCGATGTGGTCGAACTCGAGCTGAAGCCCGGTCAGTCAGCGGACGACCGTAATGACGATCCCTCAGCGGCCCTCTTGAGCACAGTTCAGCGCTGAGGCGGGGAGTGCCGTTGTCTCGAAAACATCTCCAAAATGAGACGAGACTTGTTCACCGGCAGAGCGCCGGTGAACGAGTCTCGGAATGTTGTCTCAGAAGTTTCAGCCTCGGGTTGGGGTTTACGAGACTACGGCTGTCGAACGGTGCCGATAGTAGGTTGCCTTCGACCACCCGACGGTCCGGGCGGCATCGACGACTCCAAGTCCCTCGGCATCGATGAGGTACTTCACCGTCCGGAGGTTCCGCGCGACCTTCTCGGCGTCCGGGGCCGGACGGCCAAACTTCACGCCTCGGGCCTTAGCGGCATCGACGCCGGCCTGGACACGTTCCTGAATGAGTTCGCGCTCGTACTCCGCGAAGGTCGCCATGAGGCTGAGCATGAGCCGACCTTCTCGGGTCTCGGGAGTGATGCCATCGGAAAGAGATCTGATCTTCACACCGCGGTCGACGAGATCCTTCACTGTCGTGATGACGTCGATCATCGACCGGCCAATGCGGTCGATGCGCCAGACGACGAGTTCATCACCTTCGCGGAGCCGTCCGTCGAGGTTCGTCCATCCCGATCGGGATTTGGCTTCCTTGGAGCCGGAGACCTGGTCGGAGAAGATCTGCTTCGCACCGACGCCGGTATCGATGAGTGCCCGGCGCTGGAGGTCGTCGTCCTGCTTGTCCTTCGTCGACGTGCGGGTGTAGCCGTACTTCATCGTCTGTTCCTCCCCAATCGCATCGTTGCCTCGTCGAGAGCAGCCTTCACCCATACAGTCAGTCGCCACAATCCGAACCCGGCACCGGTGACGAGACCGGCGAGGCCGATCCCGGCAGTGATGTTCAGCCACAGCGCCCAGTCCTGAGCCAACGCCCACCGGACACCGACCACGAGGGCCCAGACGCTTTGCACGCCCAGGAGCAGCACCACGGCAACAGGGAGCAGAGCGAGTCCCATCCGGGCTGCCGCAGCCCATCCCAAGGGCTTTTGGAGGCGCTCGGCAACCTCCACGACGCGCTCTGCACTTTCCCTGCCAGCATCGACGCGTTCGATGGCAGCATCGATCTGGTGCGTCGCCGCGCCAGCAGCTGCGGAAGCCGACTCCCTGATCGCCGTGACGGCCTGATCCGCCGTAGTGATGATCGCCCGTCCGGCAGCGTTGAGAGCCTGCCCGTACTTCTTCGTGAACTCGTTGGCCTGTTCAGAGTTCCATGCCGTCGTCTTCTCGATCTGTGTCTTCGCGGACATCAGCGACGAAACTGCGTCGGCTATCTGCTTCCCGTCGAGCGCTCTTGCGAGTGAGCTCAGCGTCTGCCCGATCTCGTGCAGTTCGTTCCTCATGCTCTCGCTCGTCGAGGAGCCGCTGGGTGCGGGCACGGATGCCGGCGTGATCGATTGCCGGAGCCGTTGCTCCATGCCTTCGATCTGCTTGCTCGTTTCCTCGTCCATGACCTTCACGTACGAGGCGAGCTTCTGCTGCCGCTCCGCTAATCCCGCGAGACGGCTGTCCTGCGCCTCGACGGCGGTGCGGATCGAGATCAATACCTCCATCATCGTCTCCGGCGGCGCCTCGGGCCGCGCCTGCTGCGCATCGCGCTGCTTCATCCGTTCGAGCGCTGCGCTCATCGTCCTGCTCCTTCTGAATCTGGTTCTGCTGGTGGTAGTCGAAAAACGCTTGTGCGCCCTCCGGTGTGAAGTCCGCCGAGAGCACCGAGGTACGTTTGCGCCGCTCGGCACGGCCAGTCTCGCCGCGTTGGTCTTCGATGTAGAGCGTCCAGGTCTCTTGACCTACGCGCTTGCCCTTCTTAGCGACCGAGGTGTGCAGCCGCATCTGCGGCACGAGCCCGCCGTCATCACTAGGCAACTGGTTCTGCTCGTCGAGCACTGCGATGAGTGCCGCTTTGCTCGTCGAACGGGGGTCTTCGAGAGCGGCCATCATGCGGTCGCCCATCTGGCGGTCGAGAGAGCCTTCTGCGAAGTCCTCGCGGCGCAGCTCCCAGTCCTTCGGTTGATGCTCGATGCGCTTGACCACCGAGAGTCCGTGCTCGACCATCAGTTCGTCATTGGCCGACTGCACACCGCGCTGGTCACCTGCCTTCCGGTCGTGGAACGTCCGGTAGTCCGAGAGCGCCTTGCCGGTCGAATTGTCGTGGTTGATCACGATGATGTGGTTGTGCACCTTCCCGCCGCGGCCGTCGGTATGCGTGACCACGAGAACATCCGCGTTTGGATGCATCTTCTTCCCCAGCAGATACCCCAGGTCGTTGGCGCGCTGCACCTGGTCGGCATCCTTCCGGTTGAGATCCTCGTCTCTGAACGACTGCCGGTAATGCAGGACCTCCACTTCACGGCGGGTGTTCTGCGTCAGGGCACGAGCCCGGGCGGCGAACGTGCCCGGCGGGCCGGGCACGTCGCACGTGATCGCCACACCGCGGGAGTCATCCTTGCCCCTGACGTACCGCTCAGTGTCGGCAGCACTGTTACTCGGGCTGTAGTGTGTGGTGCTCACCTGGCCCTCCGATCACCCAACAGTTCACGTACCTGGCGGAGCAGATCGATCAGCTCGGGCACGGGAACGCCGAGCGACACCGGCTCACCTGCACGGGCACGACGGTCAAGATCGTTGATATTGATCGCCAGCGGACGGATCTGCGCCGCCAATGCCCGCACGTCTGCCGATACCTGAGCCCGCTGCTCGCCGCCGACCAAGGCTGCTGCGATGGCAGCGTCGAGCTCTTCCGTCCGCGATGAATGGAGCGCGTCCCGGACGACGGCCTTCACCCACATGCCGGGCTGAAGCCCGAGGCGGTCCGCGCGAGCGCGCACCGCAGGAAGGGTAATGTGGCCGAAGTCCACGTCGAGCTTCGCTCGACTTACACGACGCTTCGCGCCGTGGCTCTGCCGCACAGCTTCCACAGCATCCCGACCGGCGTTGCTTGAGGTGTCGGGGCGCTGTTCCACCTGTACGTCAGAGTGGCAAGCAGTAGCACCGTCAGACATATCGCTGGCGCTCGTGTCTTCCGGTACTGCTTGCGAGGGGGCTGCGCCCCCTTCGATCCCCCGGGAGGGAGTGTTGAACTCGTCGTTCATCGTGCATCCTCCCCGTACGCGCCACCGGCGTCGTTGCTCGCCGGCCACGGCTCCGAAGAGTTGGTCGGGGCACCGCGGCGGACACCCTTCGAGCTCTTTGCTTTGCCAGCTGCGAGAGCATCCACGGCGTCCCTGACAAGTCCCTCATACAGGTCGTGCTGCCGATCGCGGAGCAGATCGACAACCTTCGCATCGATCTTCTTCTGTTCGGCAGCAGCCTCGCGCTTGAGTTTCGCGATACGGTCCGCAGCCTGCTTCTTCGCCTTCGCGATCTCAGCTTCGAGGTGGGTGGTAATTGTATTCGTCATGTTTGGCGACCTTTCGTTCAAGGTGATGTGCGGAGCCGATCCCGCGATGGCGGCGACCACGCTGGGTGGTCCGGGTCTTGGTCAATACGGCTTGCGGTCAGCGTCGCTGGGGCTGGCGCCGGCGGGCATCGCGAGCATACGGCCGAGGTAAGGGTCCAGAGCGTCAAGGGGGAGCATCTGAGAGGTGCGCTCCGGGCGGCGGGCGTTCTTCCAGTCGCCCTCAGTGACCGCACCCAATCCCCACTGCGCGAGCCAGGCGAGCTTGTCAGTGACCGTCCTTGAACGGTCCGTCAGTGTGGGGATTTTTACGATGCCATGGCGATGGGCCATGACGATGCTCATGAGCACAGAACGTTGAGCAGTGACGATCCGGCGGCCCTTGCCGTGGGTGAACTTGAGATGCCATGCACCCCACTCATTGACGGTGCGCAGGCAGCCGGTCTTAGACATCTCGCGAGCGATCTCTCGAGCACGCAGGCCCTCCTCCACGGTGTCCCACGGCTCGGTCGTGAATGTCGCCATCTCATGAGTGGAGCCGTCGGGCAGCGGCACCAAGGCGGCGGTCATCGAGCTCATTACAGGGCGGCGCTTGAGGTCGAAATCCATCGATCTGGGAGCAGACACCCACGACGGCAGGAAGTCCTTGCGATCGTCCTTGCGCGAGAGTTCGCTGAAGCTGGGGAACCGCTTGTACTCGTTGTCGACACGACCAGTACGGGTGACGACCAACGTCAGCAGGTGCTCACGGTCTTCGGGGCTGTCCTCTTCGATGCCGGCGGGACGTTTGATTCCGTTATGGGCGCAGACCCCGTTCGGCGAGAGCGAGACGTTGCCGCGCGTCGTGAAGTTAACAAGGTCGTCCTGTTCGTGCTTGGCTTCCCAGATGGTCGGGTCACCGGTGAGTGCAGTGCGGGCTTCATGCAGATGCGCGGCGAGGCCATACAGGTCGAGGTTGTTGACATCGGTAACGGTCATGTCGGTGATGAACCCGTCGGTTGTGACGCTGTAGACCTGACCGCCGTGTTCGGTGATCTGGTTCATTGTCGCGATCAGCTGAGCCCGGACGAGGCTCGTCGACGTCGCCGCGTGGTAGGGGCTGGTGATCGCGGAGCCACCGACGCTGTCCATCTGCTGTTCGTGGGCGTTCCATGCACGCTGCTCGGCGACGTCCTGCGCGGTCTTGCCATAGACCGAGTTCACCCCCGTCTTTAGGGTCTGCTCTTCAATGGACCCTTTCCCGAAGTTGAGCTTGGCGGTATTGCGGTCGTCGATGAGCTGCCTCACTCCATGACGCAGGACCCGTGACGGAGTGCCGTCCGCGCGGGTGACCGTCCGTGCAGTGAATCCGATCTGGCAGAAGACTTCGGCGCCGAGCGTGAGTGCGAGCCACAGTTCTGGACCGCAGGCCCAGGTACCGGCAATACCATCGCTCGTTCGCGGGTAAATGAGCGTGTTATCGGCAACGATCGGCAGACTGGGAAAGGCGACGCCCGTGGGGAATTCAAAGGATACGAAGCCGACGAACGGAGTCGTCGGCTCCGGCACGTCCGCGAGAGTGAGCTGTCGTTCGTGGACGACGGCTCCGATAACCCCGGCCTCCCAGTCGAGATCTTGGACGAGCGACATGGCGGTGGGGTAGGCGTTCTGAGCATCGATGTCGACAGTCGGGTTCGGGTAGTAGCCCGGTGCACTGCACGCGTTGAGCCCGCCGTGGTAGGCCTTGGCGTAGGCGGAGGAGAGCTGATCGGCCGCACCGTCGAGCGGGCGACGCGAATGCTTGCCGCACCAGCTTGGACGGTCATCCTCGTCCATGATCACGACACCGTCGTCCTGGATAAGTCCGGCGAACTCGAGTCGGAAGTCGCGAGACGTCGAGACATCGAAATACTCGCATCCGGCAGAGACGAGTGCAGAGGCCGCACCACCGCTCAAAGTGATCGGCGGCGTGATGCCGTCACCCCAGAGCCGTGCAAGGTATTCGACGACGATGACGGCGTCGTTGATGCCGTACTCGAGGAAATCGTCCAGGTGCGCGGCGCGGTAGCCCGTCATATCGGAGATCCACCCGTCCGGGACCTCCCGCTTAGGAGTGCCGCACGCTGCACCGAGAGCCGACAGGGTTTTCTGCCCCGCAGGGGCCTGGGCCATCAGGTCCCGGACGGTCACGGACAGCGGACGCCACCAGTCACCCTCGCCGTCGCCGTGCTGGAGCCGGAAGGGCAGGAGCGTGACGAGGCCGCCGGCAGCAGCAGTCAGCCGGGTGAGGTGGTCGGTGACGTACGCGCCACCACGGAAGGTCGTAAGGTCGGCGGAGCCATAGTGACAGGCGAGTACGATCGGCACCCGCCATGGGGCGAGAGCCGCCGCACGGGCCTCCCAGTCGTAGGCATCCGCAGCCCATGCAAGCGCCGCATCCCTGGCGGCGGCGTTGGGTGGCTGGGCGAGGACCAGGTCGCGGCGCACGCCGCGGTCATCCACTCCGTCAGGGACGAGCGGAGAGAGCCAGAGCCGGGCGGCGACCACGACTTCCCACAACGCCGTGTGCAGACTGATGCGACCCTGATCGAGAGGCAAGATCACGATCTCAACCATGAGCGCCGGGTCGAGAGGGTGCGATACAGCGAATTGGTACGAGTCGATGACGCGCGCGCCCGTGCCGGCGGTCGTGAATTCCGTGTCGAAACCGACGACGATTCCGGCGCGGCCGGTTCCCATCGCCTGCACCGAGGGCAGGTCACCAAACGCAGTCGGGGCTCCCGGCATGGCGCCCGCGACGGACGGCGCAGGCGACGGGGTCACAGCCCCGGAGCTTTGGGGGCCCATAGGGGTCTTATGACCCCGTGATGAAAACCCCGGATTTCCGGGGGAGTCATCCGCTCCCGTGCGCTCAATTGCGCCGGGCACTTTCAAACTACCCGGAGCAATTGAGCGGTTCTGAGCGGTCAGGGCCGTCTTCGGGGACGTGTTAGCGGCGTAGACGCACCCGCGTGGGGAGCGCCGCACGAGCACCTGGAAGCGGGCGCCGCAGTCCTCGATCTCGTGAGCGGACCATCCCGCGGGCACCTGGGCGCTCATGCTGCACCTCCGCCGAGGACGCCGGCGAGGCATTCGCGCTGTTCCCGAGAGAGCCGCGGCGCTGAGGCGACGAGACGGTCGATCGCAGCGCTTATTGCGGCGTGCTCAGTGGGTCGGCCTACGACGGGTGCGACCATGGACTCGAGGTCGGACTCAAGGATCAGGTAGCGCCGTCCGACGCGTTCGGCGGGGAGTTCCCCGGAGGCGATCTTTTTGCGCAGGGTTGAATACCCTCCGAAGCCGCGTGCAACAGCTTCCTGGAGCGCCAAGCGCACAGGGGGAGCAATGACGGTCAGTGGTGCGTGCTCGATCGGCCCGAGAAGCGTCAGGCATGCAGGGGGAGCAAGGGTAGTAGCAGGCAAGGCCCGCTCCTCTCGTGAGGAGTGAACACCTGTACCTCTCGCAGGACGCTACCGCGCTCTACCCTGCCAGGATCGCTTCCGGCCGATCCGACCTCACCAGACTTGACTCACAGGCTCATCATGCGCTGGTGATCGCACTCGCCTGGAGCGTGGGAAATGTTTCGACGGAGGGATCCCATCCCCGTTGTTCCGTCGGGTGAATCTGACCGGGTGGTCAGACAATCACCACTGTAGCGCTTATTCGCGACAATTCTGAACGATGTGTCAAAGGCGGTGAGTCGTGTGTCAATTAGCGACTCACCGCCACGTGACGGCTACCGAATCGAGGTTGAACTCCTTGACTCCGCGCGGATGCGGGTAGAGTCGCACCTCGCAGAGAATCTCGATGGACCTCCGGCGGTTGGCAAGATCGGCAGTATCGAATGCGGCTACTGGATCCGGTGCACCCAGCACACTGGTGTGCGAACTCCCCAACGAGAGCCTCAAACGCTCAACTTCCAAGGCGTCAATCGCGGCGTTCTCACGGTCGCGAATACGCTTGAGATCGAAACCTTCGATGAGCGCGTCGTCGTAGTCGCGCTGCGCCCTGTGAATCTTGGCCCGGTGCTCTTCGATCTCCTCTTTGATCTCGCGTAGGCGCGGCTCGTCGGCAGTTGGCAGCAAATCGTGGAACTCTGGCAGCGCGAGTCGCCGTCGGACGGCCTCGACAACGACATCATCGATCTGCTCCCGTGAACGCACTATGTGGCCCGCACATCGATACCGCTGCCCGTGCGTCTTCACCGGCTTGTCGCAGACCCCGCACCGATAGAGGCCTGAGCCGAGGTGTTTCCTGTCGGTTCCCACCCGGTTCGTGACGCGCGCCGGATCGTCCAGTCGATCTTGTACTGCCTCCCACATACTCAGGTTTACGATGCGCTCCCACTTGCCCAGGATCGGCTCGCCGTGATCGTCACGCAGGATCTGGGCCCGCCACGATCGCCGCCGGTCGCCATTGGCGAGTACTTCTTTCGGCGTGTACGTGCTATATCCGGCGTAGCGCGGGTTGCGCAGAATACCCAAGACAGTCGACGGTGCCCAAGGGGCATCGTCCGGAACAGGGCGGGGTTCGAGACCTTCTTCCGTGCGGCGCGCATTGCGCTCGATGATCAGGGTCCGGTTATGCCGGGGGAGAGTTGGAAGAACAGGGAGATCCTGTCCCTCATCGCCGGACAAAGCCGCTGCGATTGCACGCAGCGACGCACCTGAGGAGAATGCGGCGTAGATCTTTTTGACAGCCTCCGCCTCGTGTTCGATAACGTCGCCGTTTTTGGCGTAGCCGAGAGGGCGTACTCCCTTCGGGGTTCTTCCCTGCTGGGCGCGCTGTCGTTGTGCCCGCGATTGGCGTTCTGCCTTGACCTCTATTTCGTTGCGGGCGATCGCCGAAAACATGTCGGCGGACAGTCGGCCGGCCGCAGTAGTGCAGTCAATGTCCGAGCCCTTGGCGAAGGTCAGCAGGACATGATTGCGCTGAGCCGCCTCGATGATCCGCACGCCGTCTGCGCGGTTGCGTTCGAGGCGCGGCCACTCCTGGGCGACGACGACGTCGATGAGACGTGACTCGATGTCCTTGAGGAGCCGTTCAAAGGCCGGTCTCTTCTTGTGTCCCTTGCCGGAGATGTCGTTGTCCTCGTAGACGCCAACGAGTCTCCACCGTCGGGCCGCGATGAGTGCTTCGGCGTCCTCGCGGTGCCTGTCCACACCAAGACGTGTGTTCTCGCGGTCCTGGGAGATGCGCAGGTAGATGGCCGCGCGGCGCTGTTCGGAGCTCATATAACCAATTTACGACACTCGCCGGCATTTTCGGATCAGGCAAAAAGCTGTCGGTTTCGAAAGCATAAACCTTTGGGCCCTTTGAGGGCCAAATTCCACCCGCTATGAGCCCGATATGAGGCCAATCATGGGTTTGCGAACCGTCTGCCAAAACTAAATCCAACGCACGTCTTCTTTGAGGCCAAAAAGTGGCCAGCAATGGGCCAGAAATGGTCGAGGAAGGGCTAGGAGGGTACAGCCAGCGCATTCTCTTCATTTGACTGATGCCGGACCGATCCACTTTCAACGTGACAAACGTTCGTTGTCGGCTACATGGCGAGGGTCGTCTGAGAGAGCGGAGCCTCTGTCCAATAGCTCGGTATCCCGGCGCCTTCGAGGAAGCGCTCACCAGACTCCGGGACGATGCGTAGCTGATGTACGCACGACCTGCGACACGCCCAAGCTAGAGAGGAAAACTGTGATATCGGGCACAAGAGTGCTTTTCGTGACGATTCCGCTGGTTTACCAGCAGAACGTCCCACTTACCATTTGCTTTTTCGGAATACCGTTTTCACTCATAAATGAGGAAAAAACTGCTTCGAGGACCTAGTTTATTTACGGCGAGAAACGCCTACTTGTCGACACAGGCGTCGGGGGGATCTGTAGAGTGATCTGTCGTGTACAAAGAATCGGACTTCTCTTCCGTCAGCGTCGTTGGTGTGTACCAACTTCATCTCAGAGGTTTCTTATATGTCTAAGAAGCGTCGCACATCCAAGGTAGTCAAATCGAGCGCGTCCACCAGGACACCTGGCGCCATTTCGACATCTAAAGAAACGCAAATCCGCGCCGAGTGGCAGCAGGCACGGAGGAGTCTTCACGTGGTTCCTAATCTCTACGGATTAATGGCGCGGGCGGCCCAGACATATGTGTGTACTAAGTGTGGAGCACTGCCCGGGGCGAAGTGTGTTACTCCCTCGGGCAACCCTCTCTACGACCCACATTCCGCGCGAAGAAAATTGGTAAATCCGTTAAGCCGGTTTTCTGCCAAGTAGAGGACCTTCAGGGACCTCTCTCCGGCAGACCGCCCAGACCGCTTCGGGCGTTGCTCGCTAGACAGTGATGCAGGCTCAGCAAGGAAGAACACAAGGGTTGGCGGCCTTGAGAGCGTTTTGCAAAGGAACGGCTTGGAGCAACAAGTGAACGTATTGGATCTTCCGCCGGACGGGGCGGCGGCATTACGACGAGCGGAGACGCTTGCCCGGAAGATCAACTTGCTTCTCGACACGATCAGAACCGCGTCGGGCCAGCCGTTTGAGTACACGACTATCCGGGACTCTGCGCGGCAGGAGACCGGCTACTTCATCTCCCGCAGCCGGTGGTCGCTGCTCAAGAACGGCAAGGTCCAGGTTGTTCCGGACGAGTGCCTGCGCGCCATCGCCGCTGTCTTCGACGTGAATCCGGAGTACCTCCTCCAAGAAGGCAGCAAGCTTCCGGAACAGGTCGAAGTCCTGCTTCCACAGCTGCGGACCAAGAGACTTTATGAAGTACGCGATTTCGCTGCCAGGGCACTGGGTCAGGTGGCCCCAGGAACGCTGAGTGCGATATTGAAAATTTTGGACGAGGCAATCGGCACGGACACGAAGGCGGTCAGGTGATGAAGAATCGAATATCGGGCCTAGTCAACTGGAATTTTTGCCGTCCCGCAGGACGTGACGTCGGCAGACTCGGAGTCGTGGGCGCTATGTATAGCCGCCGGCGTCTGCGCGGCACTTTTGGCAGGTGTCATTATCTTCTTCTCGCGCCGGCAACACCAGGGGACGTCAACGGCCCCGCTGATGCACACGAACCGAATGCCGGAGAGGAAGATAGATTTGGTCGCCAGTTCTGAATGGTGGACGCGCACCCAGTGGGCACTGGAGGCCACAGTCTCGGGGAACGTCAGGATGAACGACTACGGCCTCAAAATGCTCGGCGCTCTGGCGAAGAGCGAGATGGCAGTATCCGAGGAGAAGGCGATGCTGGATGCAGTCTGGCAAATATCGTCCACGGGGATGCAAGACGAAGCCATCGACCAACTGATCGCGGACGTCAGAGCGGTGACAAGCCCCTCGGACTCAACGGACGCGCCGCCGCGCATTTCTGACGCCCCTGAAGCCGGTAAGTCGGCGTCAGTCCGCCACACGGCAAGGACGTATCACAGTGCGTACGACCCGGCTAACAGGGAACAGGTGCTTTCTACTCTTCGTCGTGAAATCTTGGCAGCCCGGCTGAAGGTCACTCTCGATCAAAAGCTGGGACGCGAAACCTCGCGGAGGGTAAAGCTCCTGTCCGAGATGACCCTGCCGCCGCTCGTTAGGCAGTTCCGCCATGCCGATGATGCCCCCGCAATCCGGCCGGACGTAAACAAGGAGCACGAGTAGGCAGTAGCCTCTAAAGGCCTGACGATCATCGCGGGCGTCCCGCTGGTTGATCGGCGCCCCGCCCGCTAGCTTGATCGGATGGAAGAATTCTTCACGACTCCGTCAGGTACCGGACCCGCCCACGGCTTTGCAGTCTTCCTTGGACCAGAGGACCCGCCGGATGACGCGACTAGCATCGTCACGGGCATGTGGCGGAATTCGATGCCCGAAGCGGACGAGGTGCAGTTGAACGAAGACGGCCTTGGCTACGTCGAGGCCAGGTTAGGGACCTGGATGGCTAAGTCACGCTATGCGGGCAAGGCGGCTACCGGCGCCTCGCTGTTCCTCGGAGACCTGCTGGTGGCCCGGATCCCGTCGGCTGGCTGGCGCATCCTGAACAACGGCTACCCCTTCATCGCCTTGGGCCCGGGGCTTGATTTGGATGTGCTGGCCGCCGGCAGAGCACGCCGGGAAGCAGACGCTCCGGACTTCGTGGAGCTGTACCGCCGTGTCCTCGAGCGCCCTAAAGAACGACGGTAGTAATGGAGGCGCGCAGTGTTGACCCCCGACACGCTTCCGAAGAGATCAACAGTCCGGCTTACCGGGTCGACTTCAGGGACAAACCGGCGCTACGGACGGGGACGAGGGCGCCACCATCTCGGACGAATATTTGCTTACTGGCGCCGCCGACGTCCGCGAGGTGTTGTCCTGGGCAGACAGCTTGGCACCGGGGCGGGAGGTCGTGGTTTACGCCGTTCATCCCGACTTCGTCTGCAGCCCGGGACGTGAGCCCAGTCAGGCGCAGTGTGGGCCGGAAATCGTAAACCACGGCCTTATCAGCGCTTGCGCTCGGTCTCGACGTCGCGGGCGGACTCCAGAGACTTCATGAGACGGTGCGCGTTCCTGGGTGACGCCAGCAGGTAGCTCGTTTCCACCAACGAGTCGTACTCACCTTTCGACATCAACACCGCGGACCCACCCTTCGACACGATCTCAACTGCGATGCGGTCGAGGTTGACTCGTTCAATGAGATGGTCAAGGTCGCGCCTGGCTTCGCTCGCCGTGACGGCCATAGCTGCCTCCTGTTCCTACGAGACATGTTACTGGTAGGCCTCTGCTACGTTCTGCGCAAGCATCGAATTGGTATTTCAGATAGCGAAGCGCCAGACGCCGTGGCCTAACGGCGGCACATGGTGGTCGAGATCATTTCCCGGAAAAATCAGCATCCACCCCGGAGGACAGCGCCGTTTCAACCCGTCATCGTCAGCCAACCTAGTACCGCGTTGAGACAGTTCCTGCCCAACTATTGCCACTTATAGGCAGTTATAGCCACTTATAGGAAAAAATGAATAAGTCCCAATAACTCGGCGAAAACGAGGACGGGACGCTGCGGTCCTCTATCCTGCGAACTCAAAGTCGATGGTGATCTCGGGATCGACGCTTGCGATGACCCCGGAGTAGAACGCCCGGACTCACTGCCAAGGTTCTCCAGAGCAAGCTGCCCCAGCTGGTTAGGTCAGTGGCGACCCTTCGGCCGACCGCCCTTCCCGTACTTTCCGAAAACTGGACAACGCTCCAATAACAAACTGCTCAATCTGAGGCTGATTTCTTAGCCAGACTGTTAGCTTCAGCGCATGAAGCAACGACTAGTGCCGGCTCTAGCAGCTGCGGGACTGCTCTTGGCCGCCCTGCTCTCGGGATGCGGGGCCGAAAAGGATGCGGTGGCTGGAAGCGGGTCACCGACTGGCTTCCCGGGCAGTACTGCTACAGCAGTCGCAGATCCGGTCTTCGGCACATTCACGGGCACGCAGACTATCGAGCTTGGTGCTCCGCCCGCGGAAGCTACCCACATTTACGTGGAGCTGACTTGTCTCAGCGCCGGGACTCTCCTTTTGCAGGACACTGACGAAATAACCTGTGGGGATCCGAGGGAGAGTACGACTCGCACGTTCGCGTCATATGACCTGTCACTGGACCAAGCCTCTTTCGAGGTGACGAGCAATCCCGACCGTCCAATAGCTTCTTCCGTCACGCTGGCGTCTTCCAAACCGTTAGAGCTATCAAGAAGATGATGGCGAACGCCGCAATGCACAGGCCTCCGGTAAGGCACAGGGCGAGCATCATCTTTCGTTGCGGCCCGAACGGCTCCCCTTCTCGTCGGGGATGTGCAATGGCGAAGACGGATGAGATCCCAACCAGTACCAGGCCGACGATGAGAAGGATCAGCGCTTCGGGATGCATGGGCCCATACTCCCATCGCTCCGCCTCTGGTCACTTCACGCGTTCGATGAATTCAGCCAGGTCCTTGCCGCACTGACCGTAGTCATAGACCGTCGTTTCCATGCGCGGTGAGCACTGCGCGTCAATACGTGCAGGCGTGTTCTCGGGCAGGCGAATTGAGATGACTTCTCCCCAGGTCCAGATATTGGGCCGGATGTATACCTTGATCATTGAATGCTGGGTCTGGACCTTGACGTATTTCGCATGGCTCTCGGCAATCGTGAAGATCTTATGGCGAAGAGCATCGTGATCGCCGTGCCAATCGAAAGAACCGACTGCCGATGCCCCTCTCACCGATACCCCTTTGCTGCGCGAGGCTTCGTTCGTTATGCGAGTCCGGCGGCCCAGAAACATCACCAATCCCACGCTGACGACAGCACCAGCGGCCAACAGAACCGGAACATAAATCGGGATCCCCATGCGTCACATCAAACTCGATGGGGTCGTCTAGCGCCAGCGGAGCGGCGCCTGATGATGTGCGCATTCCCAATGGGGTGGGTGCAACACCACTCCTCGCTTACTTCTCCCTCTTACGATCTGCCTGAGCAAAAGCAGCTAGAGAAATCAACAGGAAGACCATACCGACCGCTGTGCCCCATAACCCCACGCTGCCCTGGACTGCGAGGATCAGAGACCACACGAGGACGACCACCGCGCCTGTGGCGAGAATCCAACGGAATGTGCGCACTGTTCCTCCTGCATCCATCGGGACATGGATTGATTGGGGCTAGGCTACCCGCATGGGGAAAGAGCCGGTCGGCAGGTTCGGCGCTTTGACGCAAAAACAAGCGCTGCTCTTGGCTGTTATTTGGATGGTCGGCGGTATTGCTACCGCTGTGCTGCGCCTGGCGAACGGTGAGTCCCTTCTCGTGAGCCTGCTCATTTCGTCAGGATTTTTTGTCGCCGCCGGACTCATGTTGGTGGCCTCGCGCATAGCCAAGAGCCGCACCGAAAGAAACCGGCGCTAGTCTCTTACCCTGAGACGCGGCCGAATCAGTCCAGAAGTGTTCGTTCGGCAAGCTGAACATATGGGGGTTAGCGTGCAAGAGAAAAAGAGCGTGACGGGGAAAATGATCCTTGTTTTCGTTGCCATCGGAATCGGTGTCGCTGTTGTGGTGGGGGCCATTTTCGGATGGGAATACTCGATCCTCGGCCTGGGTGCAGGGCTGGGGCCCTGGATCGGCGGATACTTCGGCAATAAGAAGGCGCGGGAAGTCGACAAGTACCGCGAGGAGCTCATTAAGGGCCGGAAGCGACCTTCCACGGAGGAAGATCCGAAGAGCTGAGCTGGGCCGGCACAGTCGCCTTCCTTGCCACAAAGGTGGCGGTCCGCCCGCGTCCCCGCCAACGCCGGTCTTTGCAAGACGACGATCGAGATTTGGTCAACGATCGCCAGC
The DNA here is from genome assembly GCF_059092625.1 of Arthrobacter sp. Y3221114. Classification (NCBI taxonomy): domain Bacteria; kingdom Bacillati; phylum Actinomycetota; class Actinomycetes; order Micrococcales; family Micrococcaceae; genus Arthrobacter; species Arthrobacter sp. Y3221114. Next base: position 463,745 of record NZ_JBNHHW010000003.1, on the reverse strand, counting down.
AACGAAAAGACCAGCCGCACAGACGATGCAGAGCGCACCGACCAAACCCAGGGAAAGCAGTGCTTTCCGCTGAGGCCCTAACGGTTCCCCTTCCCGCCGTGGCCGTGCAATGGCAAAAATGGAAATAGCTGATCCCATATTCAGGATCACGCCAATGATGAGGAGCATCAGTGGCTGCTGCTGCATGACCACATCCTTGCACCCTCAGCTTGGTTGGGACACCGCCTATCGCACCCAGGCCCTGTCGAATTCCCAGCGCTGGTCCCAGCCGTCAGGCCGGCGCAGCAGGGCTTCGTTGACCCACTTCATCACGTTGGGCCGACCCTCGACGGTGATCGTCTCGGCTTGGATCAGCCACGGATTGGTGGTCGCGCCCAGGCTGCGCACGTCGCGCAACACGAGTTCCCGCAACGGGTGTTCGGTGGAGACGACATCGAGGCCGGAGACCTCGCCAATGCCCTCGAAGATAAGCTTCTCGGCCGAGGCCAGTTGGTGGATGCGGCTGACATCGACCCGACGGGTGGTGTCGATGTAGACGACCTCGGCCGGGTGCGGCCAGCCGGGGGAACCGTCGTCCAGTTTCAGCCGCTGAAGGCCGAGCCAGGACAACGGTCCCCGGATCAGGTCCAGGGCATCCTGAGTAGCGCCCCGCAGCAGCAGCGAGTCCAGACGGGGAGCGGCGACGAAGGGTGCAGCTTCCGGCTGCCAAGGGCCGTGATAGTAGCGGAATTCGGGCCATTCCTGCCGGGTGGGCGCAATTTTGATCTTGTCGTCGATGTCCAGCCCTTCCAAGTGCGGGATCTCGTCCAGCAGCGAGAAGTCGGTCACCCCGAGACTGGCTTGGACGGTCCGGACGACATCGAAAACCGGGGCGAGTACCTCAAGCCCTGGCTGGTCGTCGGGCGGGTAGTCGATGACCACGCGCCCGTCCTCGAAGTTCAGCAGGTGTTCGCGGGCGTTCGGGGGCAGCACCCCGTGCTCCACGATCAGCGGGTCGGGAGTTTCGTCCTCGTCCTCGAAGCCCTCCGGGGCTGTGACGAAGCCGAACTCCTCAAACATCGCTGCCCACGCGGGGTCATCTTCGATACTTCCCCCGTCTTCCGGATATTCCATGTCCCAAGTTTGGCAGGCATGATCCATTTTTCCCTGATGACGCGGAGCGGCGAGCAGGAGTTGCCCCAGCTGACTGGTCTCCATCCTGCGGCTTCACACACCCATGAAACTGCTGGCGATGAAACTGGCCCCTACGAAAATGAACATGAGACCGAAGAGCCGGGCAAAGGCCGGCCTTGCCATGAAGGACGCTGAGTAGTCGATCCCCATGGGTTTCTCCTCTGCGACGGCTCCAGCCAGTCCCTCCGCTGCCTTGTTCAGGTTGCTTGCCAGGCAAATTCCCAGGAGCAGGCCGGCTGTGCCGATGCCCCCCGACATCCACCGTGAAGCATCGGGGACGCCCAGCAGGACCGAGATGATTCCTGCAACGAAGACGACGATGAAGAGGATGTAGAGAGCTTTCAGTGGCTGTGGCAGTCGGGAAATGAACCGAAAGGTTTTCATCGTTCACCCCCGATCCCGGATGCGATAACAGTCGATACAACAACGAACCAGACACCGATCAGCATGTATGCCGCACCAAAAAAGCGAAGAAATCCCAGTTTGACAAAGGGCGACCGGGAGTAATCGACTCCAAAAGGCTTGTACTTCGTCATCATGTCCGAATAAGCCCGGGTCGAGCTGCGAAAGTCGGTCAGTAACAGCAGACCAAGCAGAAAACTGATCACACCTAGGCCGCCGAACATCCAGGGAACGAACGTGTAGAGCAGGTCCTCCCGCCTGGACAGAGCGAGGAAGACGAATCCGATAAACACTGCTGCGAAGGCCGCGGTGAAGAGCTTCAGAAGCAACCTTATCGGCTGCGGCAAGGTCTCCGTGGCTCTCCAAAACTTCATGTGTCCCCCATAGTCGTAGCAGCACAACCGATTTGGGCTAAACCTAAAGCATTAGGACGCAACAGACGAGCAAAAAGCAGCAGCGGGAGGTGCTCGGCGGGTGCTTGTATCGTGGCCTCATGAATTCCAGCCTGCCAGCCGGTCTGCGGCCGCCTGTGGCGGTCGCCCTGGCTCATGCGGTGGAGAAGATTCCGGATCCCGGGGCTCTACCCGGCGGAGCCTGGTACGAGCCCAAATGGGACGGCTATCGTGCGGTCATCAGCCGTGACGGGGAAGAGACTTCGATCTGGTCCCGGCAAGGCAAGAACCTCTCGCGGTATTTCCCTGACTTAATAAGGGCAGCGGCAGAACTGGTGCCGCCAGGCTGCGTGCTCGACGGCGAAGCCGTGATTTGGTCGGAGGGTCGTCTGGACTTCTCCGCACTCCAACAGCGCTTGAGCACCTCCTTGAAATCCCTCCCCGCGTTGGTGCGCCGGGTGCCGGCCCACTTTGTGGCCTTCGACCTGCTAGTCGTCGCCGGGCACGACGTCCGCAGTGAACCGTTCCGGGTCCGGCGGGAACTGCTGGAAGAACTCGCTAAGGGCTGGGGCGAAACCCTCGAACTATCCCCGGGCACCTCGGACCCGGACACTGCCGCGACCTGGTTCAAGGAGCTGCCCGCCACGGGCATCGAAGGACTCGTCATCAAGGGTGCCGGCCAACCCTACGAGGGAGGGCAGCGCCAGTGGCAGAAAATCAAACACCGCGACACCGTTGACGTTGTCTGCGCCGCGGTCATCGGCCCGCTCAGCCGGCCCGAGGCCATCGTCGCCGGGCTGTCTATCGACGGGGAACTGCGCATCGTCGGACGCTCCGCTCCATTGAAGGCGGTGGCCGCGAAACTGCTGGGATCCCAGCTGCAGGCAGCAGGCCCGAATCATCCCTGGCCACGCCGGGTGAGATCCACGATCATGGACAGGTTCAACGCCGATGCCGGCGAAACCGAGCTGACCCTTGTGCAACCGATCGTCGTCGAAGTCTCTGCCGACACCGCGATGTCCGGTACATCCTTCCGACACGCGGTGCGCTTTCTCCGGGCCAGACCGGAACTGGATCCCGAATCGGTGACACCTCAGACGACGGATAGAAACCCGGCCTGATCACCTGCTTCAACCATGCCGCCCTGTTCCTGCGCCCGCTTGCTGGTACCACGCTAGGCTGCTCCCAAGTCCGCACGTTTACCGGCCGTCGACAGGAGCTTGTCATGAAGAACCGCACAGCAGTCCTGGCCATGGTTCTCGCAGTGCTTATGGCCGGCTGCGGAAGCTCTGCCGGCAGCGGAGCCTCAGCCAATATCGTCACCGGGCCGAACGGCGAAATGCTGCTGGTGCACCCACGCAGCGCCCAGGCGAACTCCGTGATGGAAGCCGCTTTCGACGGAACACTTGTTGTAGGCGAGGACGATTGCATGATCGGGAGGACCAGCGATGGATTGGACTTTGGTCTGCTGTTCCCGGCAGGGGCACGATTCGGCGCTGGCGACCCGCTGACCGTTGAGGTGGAGGGCCATTCTCTCCAGATCGGAAGTCTCGTCAGTTTCGGCGGCGGATACCTATCCCGCAGCGACATTGGAAAAATACTGGGTGGCACACCGGATCAGTGTCTCCGAGAGGAGACGTTCTACGTCCAGACCTTCTAGCACTGACGTGTCTCGATAGGCTTCAGATAGGAGAAGGACGGGCCCAGATCAATCCAGCGGCAGTGGGTTTAGCGCCGGAAACATGGCGTCGAGCTCGGACTCCTCCCACTCTTCACCAGAGGGCTCGTCGACGTCGAAGATCCCGGGGTGGTTCGGGTAATCGTCCCACATCTGTCGCCCCGTGAGGTATGCATAGGTGTCGGCGGCAACGTAGGAGAGCAGTTCCGCCTCGGCAACTTCTTCCTCATCGGTCAGTCGTCCGTCCGCCAGGGCCGACGGGTCGTCGCGGACCGCTTCGAAGTAATCCGGCCCCTGTGCGATGACCCAGCTGCGGAAATACTCGAAGCAGTCGTCCCCGCAGCCGTTCTGCAGCAGGAAGGCCGCACCCCAGAGATCCCAGGAATAGAGTTCGTCGTGGTGTCGGGCGAACTCCATGTCGAACTCGGCGATCTCTGTTGCGGGAAGCGTCGCCAGGCACTCTTCAAGAGCAGCTGTCTGCCTCCAGATGCTGCTACCCGAGGCCGTCTGGGTGTATGCGATGATGCCCCAGAAGCCGCCATCTTTGACGGAGTCGACCCCGCCGCAGGGGCCCGCAGCCGCCGGTTCCTCGCCGGAGCCGCAACCGGCCAGCATGACCACGGCGGACAGCAGCGACGCCGTCCACACCTTCACTCTCATGCCCCGAAGCAGCCCTTCACAAATCGCCCGTCTGGTGGATAAACCCCGCCTCAGGCCGCTTCAGTCTTAGATCAGGAAAAGGCGACAATTCCGAATTGACAGAATATACCTCACCAACGGTCGACAGTGCGGCTCTCCGTGTTCGCGGACGAGGGCGTAACTGGCAGGGCATCGATCTTCACCAGAGCCCGGTATATCGACCCAAGGAGCAAGACCAAACCTACGAAGCCCAGTAGCCCTCCGAAAACCGTTATACCCAAGAACAGGCCACCCAGCTCAGCGGAAGGATCCGTGAAAGCCGCGCGTGCTCCGAACGTCAGGGCAATGAAAACAATTAGTGGACCAGCCAAAATCAAGCTGATACCGCTCACGAAAAACCCTGCCGCGTTTTTGTACTTCATATTCTCCCCATTGAACGAAACCGTCACTTAGCTTACATGGCGCGGACCGTAGGTGCTGCGGCTGGGAAAGATGGTTAATCCGGCCCAATGAAGTGCGCTGGTCAAGCGGTCATCCCAGAATTTGGACATGAAAAAGGCCGGAAGCAACGAATGGCTTCCCGCCTTCTCCGTTAGGAGGCTGCTTACGGGCAGCGGATCTGTGCGCCGTTTTTGTCAACGGTCCAGCAGAAGTCGACAGGACCGTAGCTACCGCCAAAGACGCCGCCACCGCCCGACTTCTTCGTCCTCATAGTCTTAGCGACAGTGGAAGAGGACTTTTTAACCTTCCCGTTGACGGACTTCGCGTTCGCTTTCACCAGCACCGTGTACTTGGTGTCCTGCTTCAGCTTCGTGAACGTCGCCTTGGTGCTGGTCGTGGTGTAGACCTTCACCGTTTTGGAACCCTGCTTCAGGGTGATGGTGTAGCCGGTCACCTTGCCGGTGACAGCCGGCTTCTTCCAGGAAACCGTGACGCTGCCCTTCCCGGCTGACGCCTTGACGGACGCCGGCGCAGCAACCTTCACATAGAAAGCCGAAACCGTCCTCACTGCCTTGGAGACAGTGGAGGAAGATTTCGAGACCTTGCCGTTCGCCGACTTGGCGTTGGCTTTCACGGACACCGTGTAGCCGGTGCCGTCCTTCAGCCCGGTAAACGTCTGTGAAGTCTTCGTAGTGGTGTAGGACTTCACCGACCTAAAGCCCTGCTTCAGCGTGACCGTGTAGTTGGTGAGCTTGCCGGTGACGGCAGGCTTTCCCCACGAGGCAGTGATCTTGTTCGTCGTAGCGGAAGCCTTCAGAGACTTGGGCGCGGCAACACTGACGATGCCTGCGGGGTCCTTCGCGGTGGTAATGAACTTCTGAATACCGTTGGAGCCTGTCCCCTTGCCGTCAGCAGCTACTGCGTCAGCGATCACCGTAAAAAGGTACTCGGTTTCCGGCTTCAGCCCCGTGACGGTGTAAGAAGTCGCAGTTGCACTCGTCTTGTACCACTTATCGCCTCTGGAATCTTCAACCCATATCCGGTAACCGGTAAGAGTGCCACGAACAGACGGCTTCGCCCAGTTCACGGTAACTCTGTCGCTGCCGACCTTGCTGAAGGACACAGGAAACTCAGCCACCCGCGCCAGAGAGTCCTTCAAGGTCGTGAAAGTGACGGCAGTAGGATCGGAGGCTTTCTTATACTTGCCGTTGGCAGACACAACGTTGGCACGCACCTCGACGGTATAAGTAGTAGAGGGCTGAAGGTCATTTAGAGTATGGGAACCGAACCCCGAATTCCCAATGGCAACTATATTCGGCGCTGTGAGCGTCTTGACGACAGTCGCACCATTCTTCACCGTCACGGTGTAGTTGAGGAGCTGGCCGACGTAAAAAGGTTCCTGCCAGAATAAATGAGCCTCAGTGTCACTGACTCCGGACGGATAACGGGGGCTGGAGCCGAAGCGAACGGCATCCACGGGATGCACGAGCACGGTGTCGGCTTCGGTGCCGGTCTTGAAGCTCACCGTTGCGGCCGGAGACACGGCATGATCCGAGCCTCCCCAGGCCGAGACACGGATTTCGGCCGTATACTCGGTGTTTTCGGTCAAGCCGGTGAGCCTGTGTTCCCAGTCAATCTGATTGGGGAAATCCACCGAGCCGGCGCCTGTCCCGCCAACCACTTTTCCGGCCTGCTTGACGGTGATGTTGTAACTGTGGCCCTCGGCCACAATCCCGGCCGGTTTCTTCCACTTCAACCTAACGGAGTCAAACGAGACATCGGTCGCTTCAAAATCGGTCGGTGCGTTGGGGGCTTCGGCGGCGACAGGAGCGGCGTAGGCCGGCGCAGCCGTCAGGGTGGTGGCGGCGACACCGCCGCCGGACAACAGGACGCCGGCCGCAAGGACCAGCGACAATCCTTTTCTGAGTTTCAAGGTAATGGACCTTCTCTTAGATGGGGTTTGGGGAAGATGGAACAGCAGCGTTCCTGGACAAAACTGGGGGAGGAACCTTGCGGCGCTTGGCATGAGCGCCGCAAGGTTCTGTCGAAGTGGTTCTCACTTGTATGTTTCGACGCATTCCAGCCGGGCGTAAGTGATTCGCCCTCGCTGTGTGTTTTGGTCGCCGTCAACGTACGAGTAAACCGTCCGTCGGTACGGGGCATAAGAACGAAGACCTGGCCGCCCTCGAGTGTCGAAGCAGCGGGATCAGGAGACGCGACATCGCGGCGCAGTCAATAGCGGCCGGTAAATCCCTTTCATGCCCAGATAGGCGCATGCCTAGGGCCTTACTCATGCCCTACTCTTCGTAGAGACGTGCACCAGATGCAGCCATCCCGGTCAGGATGTTTCCGGACTTTCAGCGTCCGCAAAGGCGACGTCGATTTGGCCCGTACCTGAGGGCGCCAGAATTCGACGCCGCCGGCTGAACCTGCACCGGCTCGGCCTCAGCCGCAGGGAACAGCACTGGCACATGGCGTCCAGACTCTCTGCCGGCTGCTCCCGCATGTACACCCTCGGCGGATCAGATTTCAAGCCCGATGCTTACCTGGGCCGGGATCTGTAACAGTTCTTTGCTGTTACGCGTTGCACCGTCGATCCCCGCCCTGCAACGGCTTTCTATAAGCGGAATTCCACCCACAGCGGATAGTGATCCGATATGCGCCACGAGAGCTCGGTGCGTGTCAGTCCCCGTAGAACGTGCGGGACGAAGTCGAAGGAGCCTGCGCTTCCGGCGTACTCCAGTGAGTGCAACAGCGACGTCTCATGTGCATCCATCTTTGAAAACCATGCGATCTGATCGTAGAAGTGTCTGTCCTTGTCGTTGTCGAAGATAGTCCGCGGTACCTCGTCCAGCTCGACGGGTGGTCGGAGGCCCTCTGAAACAAACGCTTGGTATAGCGCGTCGCCTAGGCGGTCGAGGTTAAAGTCCCCAAGCACCATCAGGTTCTGGTTCCAGTCGTTGCGCCGCACGGCCCAACCACGCATCCAGCGGGCGAAGGCGGTGATCTCTGGCAGTCGGTCGGTGGCCTTTTCCCCCCAGATGACGTGCACGGTGGCGAGGGTGAACTCGGTGCCGGCTCGGGCGAACCCGGCAGCGTAGGGAGTGCGGGCAAACTGTTCCGCCGGTGCCCCGGCAGTGGGGGGCAGCACGATTTCTCCGACCAGCCGGAGGGCTCGACCCGGAAGGAGTCGTAGAGGAATGCGAGACGCTCCCCGTTGCCGGCCTCACCTTCGGTCACATCCGAGGCAATTAGTCGCCAGGTTGGTCCGAGAAGCGTGAGCAGGAAGCGAAGGGCTGTGGTGCTCCGTCGGACCTCCTGAAGGGCGACGACGTCGAAGCGGGATACGATCTCCGCAATGCAGGCCACCGCATGCCAGTCCCGCTTGGGAGAGTCCTTTGAGCCTGCGGCCCAATTGGCAGTGATATTTCCGAAGGCCCGCAGGTTCCAAGTCGCAATCAGCACATTCTTATTTATTTTTGGCGGCACTGCTCCGTCGAGTGCGCCTTTGAGCCGGGCCACATCCTCTTTCACAGCCTGCGGCGGCTTCTCGATCATGGGCCCATCGAAGCATGAACAGGTCAGTGTCTCTAGGTTTACGTGCTCTAACTGGTTGTGACCATCGAGAAATAGGCACGATCTGGTTTAAAAGCTTTCGGGAGCAGAACATCTCGACCCGCCGTTTTCCCTCGGATTCCGAAAGTTATCGCGTGCAACGTCCTGAACCGATCTGGTGGTGACGGCCCGTGGACGGCCGACTTAAAAACCCCAACGAGGAGCCCAGCATCTCGACCGATGCTAACGTTCTAAAGGGCGACTAACTACGCCGGGGCCGGTCCACCGCCCCATTCCGCTACGGTAAGAGCATGACAGATATTTGGGGCATACTCAGCGAACCGTGGGGAGTCCTAATAGGGGCCGGTATTACAGGGCTGGCCGGCATGGCAGGGCACGCTTGGCAGGTCAACCGCGAACACAAGCAGTGGCTCCGTAATGAGAAGCAGAAAGCCTATTTCGAGTTCATCGCAGAAACAAGCACTCTGTTCAAAGGCGTCGAGCGAGCCACGGCACCGGAACAGTTAGACGAGCTGAAACGCATTGGAACAAATAGGTCCAAGATAAAGCTAATAGGCAGCGCTGAGGTCCAAAACTCCGCACGTGTTCTCGATACGACTCTCGGCGAGCTCCTGGATATGCGGCGCGCGATCATGCAGCTTGGGTCAGAAGACTCAGGACAGTTGACCGAATGCAGGGCGCTCCGGGACAAGGCATCCAAGAAGAATGGGACTGCCGGACGTCGATTCGAAGAATTCGTTTCAGCTGCTCGGCGAGACCTCAAGGCAGCTCATAAAAGTGACAGGTTCATCAATAAGGGATTCAACGCCCCGGACGCACCCTCGGACGAGGACCGGAGACGCGAGCTTCAGGAGATTGACTGAACTTTTTCTTACTAGGCTGCCTCCCCCAAGAGACAGCGGTGTGATCGTGCCCCACCCTTCGCGGGCTGTGGTTCCTGCCCGGGCGTCGGCATCAATCGCGGCTGCGCCATTCGGACCGAGCCCTCGAAGGCGTCGGCCATCCTTGAGAGGGACGGCAGCGCCAATGCAAAAACACCGCGACACCACTGATGGCGGAAAAACCCCGTAGATTGAGACGTTCATGGCACTGAATGCGCATCATTTACATCCTTCCTTGTCTTACGCTGGCAGGTTAGTAGCGTTGTTGTGCCAGCACATCAATGGAAAAGGACCGTTCCGTGGCTGATTTAAAACTCTTCCGGCTCAATAATGGAGAAGCCATCGAGCTGCCGTCGACCAGTGTTGCCTTAGAGCGAGACTTGCAGAAGCTGCTCGAGACGAACCTCGAGACCATTTTCGGGATTCGATTTCTCGCCAGTGAGTATGACACCGGCAAGATCCACCGCGGCCGTCTCGATTCACTCGGTCTTGATGAAAACGGTTCCCCGGTCATCTTGGAGTACAAGCGGACAACCAACGAGAACGTTATCAACCAAGGCCTCTTCTACCTGGACTGGCTGCTGGATCACCAAGGTGAATTCCAAATCCTCGTGGAGCGACGGCTCGGGCGGGAAGCTGCGCAAGCGATCGACTGGACCGCGCCACGACTGATCTGCGTCGCCAACGACTTCACTCGCTACGACGAACACGCCGTCCGACAGATCGACCGAAACGTCGAGCTCGTCCGCTATCGCGACTTTGGTTCGGCGCTCCTCGCCATAGAACTCGTCACAACCACCACTACTTCAAACACGCCTCAGCGTCGGAGCACACCAACCGTGTCGGAGGGATCATCGCGGCAGGGGCGAGATAGGACTGTCTCGGACCTGCTGGCCCAAGCCGATGGGGGGTTGCAGTCCTTATACGAGGCGTTCGAAGCCTTTGCCATGTCATTGGGCGACGACGTCGTTAAGAACGAACGGAAGAATTACTTCGCGTTCCGCCGGCTCAAAAACTTCGCCTGCGCTGAGGTCCACCCTCAGTCCCGTAACCTCCTTGTATACCTCAAGCTCGAGCCCACCACCGTCGAGATGCAAGACGGTTTCATCCGCGACGTTTCCAATATCGGCCACTTCGGCACTGGCAATGTAGAGTTGCGCATCACGGACAAGCAAGCGTGGGAAACAGTCGAAGCGCTCACTCGAAGGGCCTACGAAGCCAACTAGGCGGGGCTGCGCGGACTACTCCATCTACAGAAGGTAAGTCGGTCAGCCATGCCAGCGTGTCCAGGGGTGACCAGAATCCGGCTCGGACGACGATCCTGATAAGGATCATAAATCCACAACATAATGTCAGTTATGTTGTGGCCTCGGGAAAAATGGGTTCACGGCTAGTTTGAACGACCGGGTTTGGGCTACCTGGCCCACCACCACGGCCCGCCGCGGGGAGCCATCTGGGTAAGACAATCGCTTCGGCCAGCTGAGTCCGATTGCTCCGAAGAGTGTCTGAGGCGCGGAGGACGTCACCTGTTCAAGGTGGCGCCCGGTTCGTGGGCAGTTGCAAGAAGGGCGTTGGCGTACCGATCTGCCGCGATCCGGACGTACTTCGGCGTCATTACGAGTACCCATCCTGTGCCGATAATCAGGGCACCGGCTCCCATGATCAGTATCGGCCACCACGGCCAGCCCGTGGCGCCTGTCAAATTGAGTATAGAGCCTGCTACGGCTGCGACGAACGCAGCAGCAGAGCAGCCGATTCCTATCGGCTTTAGCCCGTACATGTTGCGAGCGGTCCCGTAGTGGATGAGCTCGGCGAAAACCCTGGGGTACTGCTCTTGGTTGCGAGTGAGCTCCCGCAAGCGAGCGACAGCGTCTTCGTATGCTTCGTCAGCAGCGGCCGGGTCGGCTTCTTCAGAGGCTGGGTCGGGAAGCAGGACACCGGTCATCGATTGAACGCGACGGTGCAGCCGCGACACTGCCGAATGGCTGCGCCCTGACCATCGAAGTTGCTGCATGGACGGGCTTCCGCCCCACACATGCCACAGCTTTTCCTGCACCGCGTTGCCACGGTCACGGACTAGCCGCATGACCACCAAGTGAAATCCTGCTGCCAGCGCAACCAGGATCAGTGAGCGCGCGACATCCTCCGCAGTTTGCGCTCGTATACACACCAGCGTTCCGATGGTGATCGGCGCCACCGCCGCAACGGCGGGGGACAGTTGTGTCGTGCGTCCGTACCGATCCATGGCTGTTACTCGCCAGGGGAGAGCCACGGCAGCGGAGTGATGCTTACCCAGCCGTTGCGTTGGCCGGCGCCGCGACTCCACCGGATGGTCTTGCCGCGGGTCGCGCACACACTGTAGCCCCGACGTGTGAACGCATTCGCAACTTCCGCACGGGGGAAGTCGTCAGCCTCCTGGCCGACGCTGACGAACGCGGTCCGCTCCCGGCTATCACCGACAATCGGCCCAGCCAATCGATTCATGACGTCTGTAGTGAGATTGTGACGCGAACCATGATGCGGGATGTCGAAGAAGTCAGGAAGCACAGTCGCGCGTCCGGAAAATTCGAGGTGATCGGCCGCCTGGGTAAGCGCGGGTGCGCCGGCGTCTCCGGTGAACAGAGCCCGGTACCCGTCAACCTGTAAGTCCAGGAGGATGCTGCTGTTATTTCGGGCGGTCGTGCCCCCATGGTCGCTCAACTCACCCTCACCTGGGTCTGTGGTCCGCGGTGTTAGAGCCCTCTTCACAGCCTGTGCTGCTGCTTGAAAGGCTGAACCGACTCTGCTGGCCAGGCTTCGCGTGTCCTCCTGATCGGCAAGGAGTTCCTTGTAGTAGGCCTCTGTCGGTCCCGCGACTGTGAGCGCACCTGAGAAGAACGTCGTGCCAGCGAAGGCATCCGTGATGATCTCTGTCCCGTGCTGTCGGGCCAGGGCGATCAACTCGTCGACCTTGTCGGCTTTAACCTCATCAGACCCGTAACCGTAGGCGGACGGTTGGTGGATGACTAGCTGTCCTACCTTGAGCTGTCCAAATACCCCGAACAAGCCGTTGATGTGGTCGTCGTCTGGATGCGTACAGACCATGAGGTCAATGCGTGAAGAGCGGTAATACTGCTGCACATGGGCAACTATGCTGTCGCTGGTCTCGTTGAAACCACCGTCAATAAGAACAACTCTGTTTACGCCAGTTGCTGGATCGGAAAAGTGACAAAGAATTGCGTCCCCAGTGTTCGTCTTGTCACCGATGGGGATGAATTCAATTTCGAGCACGGTTACCCTGTCTGTTCTGGCCGCTTGCTACGACCCCTATAGCGTAAGGGAAGGGTCAATACTTTTCGGATATAGGCACGAGGCTGCATCTTCGAACTCGGCTTGCGGAGGAACGCCTCGAGGTCTGTTTGTTTCGTCAAGCATTACCGATTCGTGCCGGTAACGCTGGGCTGGGTGACGTTAGAGTGGCGCTCGGCGGTGAAGTGCTCGACAAGTCGAAAAACAGCGACACTGCCAAGAATCTTTAGACCGTTCACCGGCTACGTGCAAAGCTCGTCCCATGACATCAACACCATGGGTACGGAGCCGCGGTCTCGGAAGGGCTGTGGGCTGATGGCCGGGCGCCTGGGAACGAGTCCAGGGCTCGGCGGTAGTCTTGTGAGCATGACGACCGATTTCCTCTGCCCCCGCTCGGATTGTGGGAACGCGTGGAGCATGGAAGCCGACGAAGACGGCCTGTTCAGCGGCTATGGTCGGCCCCCTTGTCCTGTCTGCGGAACAAACGGGAACGAGGCGAGCGACTATGGTGAATGGGAATGCTCGCACGGGCACAGTTGGCGCACCTACGGCAACGGCGGTCTCATCATGGGCATGATGCCACGCTGTCCCGAGTGTGACGCATTGCCGATCGAGGCTTAGCCGTCGTTTCGAGGCTCACGATGCTGCGCTGATCCTAAAGCTCTTGGATCTCGGCTGCCCGGAAGAAGTGGGAGATCTGGAGTACTTGCGTCTGCTGGACACCGCAATTCCGATAAGGACGATCTGCAGCATGGTTGTTGGACCGACATTGTCGGATTAGGCCGGCGACTTGAACCAGTCCTGAGCGAAACCGGGTTTATCGGTGAGGATAGACTGGCTGAGTGCCCGATCATGATCAAGAGGGCCCGTTTGATCGGGCGCGGCCGCTCACGCCATCACGTCCTGAGCAGCCGAAGGTAAAGCCATCCAAGTCTGACCCCATTGAAGTGCGCGAGCCTGAGGGTGCGACCTGTGATCAGGATATGAGTCTAATCCTGACCCGTTGGCAGCGGATCAAGGAGCATCCGGCTTTCAAACCGGTTCTCGCCGTTGGCAGTCTTGCAGCTGTTGGCGGGGTCGCGTTTTTGACATTAAGGTCGCCCGAAGCGATCAAGCAGGTCAGTGCCGCGGTCTTGGAGAAAGTCCCTGAGTTTACGGAGGCGGCTGTCGAGGGCATCGGCGAGGAAGCCAACCGAAAGTCTCCGATCGAGCATATGGTCAACGGGTACCAGCGTTTGCAGCACTATGGTCCCGGCGGCACCGAGACAAAGTTCGTCCAGGTCTCGCCTTACTTGCGTGGAGGCAGTGTCTAACAGGCGTCTGGGATGCTGGCCGTGTCGGAATTGCGTTTGTCTTGGTCTTCGGCTGAGCACATCGAACTCGAAATATGCCAACTCCAACGTTCCCTTCCCTCGCGCCATGGTTCTGGCCAACGGGCGGCCTGCGAGCTGCCTCGGGAGCCGAACACTCTTCATCCCCGCCGGCGTGGAGTAGAGGCAGACACCGTAATCGCTCTGCTCTAGCTCCTGCATGTCCTGGATCTGATCCTCCGTGGACCGACGAGATGGCCAGGTGCGGATATGGATGTTCATGTAGTCGGGGCCATCCATCACCTGGACCAGCCCAGCTCTCACAAGCCCAATGGCAGGAGCACGCACTGCTTCCACAGGCTCACCGTAGATGTGCAGCCCGTTGAACTCCCCTGAGCTTAGATAGCGATCTCGGATCCGAGTGAGCAACTGGTTCGCGCTATCGCTGAGGCCGGGGACATTCTTCGCTCCCGCAGTCATTGTGTCCATCTGCACTTGGCCGGGGCCCTGACAAATCAGATCCGCAAATCCCTAGTAATCCAGGTCCCGACTTCGCGCTTGACAGAGTTCTCAATGTCGTAGCCGTCGAACTCCTTATAGAGGCGGTGGACCACATCGGAGGGCATGTTGGGCAAACGCTTCTCTTTGAGGAGCAGCGTGCGCTTGCCCCGCCCCATGAGGTACCCGAGCTCAAGAGAGACATTCGGGTTGTAGTCGCGCTGTTCAATGTCCTCGAAGACAGCGATGCCGTACTGGCAGCCAGTTAGGTAAACCTCGATGTTAGACCAAAGTTCACCGGTGTAGTCTCGGTCATCGGCCCGAACTGCGTTCATCCCGTGCTCGGCGAGGCCAGCGACGATAGCGTCGTGAATCTGTTTCATCTGCTCGGTGGCGCTAAAGCGCATCATGATGAAGACATTCCGGCTGGGGTCGGGATGATCATCGAGAAACATTCGCAAGTAAGAATCGAGGTGTCTCACATGCTCGATGTCCCCGAGCTTACTTAGAGCGTTCATCGTCTCCACTTCCTTTGCGTGGGTTGCCGCAGCGGCTTCGATCTTTGCTACACGGTGAGGATCGGTAGGCAACGGAAGGGACGCCAAGGCACTCACCGGTAGACCTAACTGATCCTGCATGAGGCTAATCAGGGCCGCCGGGGCGAAGAACTCGCTCGGCCGATCAAGCCAAGCGAGTTGCGCCATTCCTGTCGCGGGGCTGCACGCAACCATGATCTGGCGGCTGTCACGAAGCACGCTAAGTGAGAACGGCTTCCCAAACGGGGAAGCGTGGGATGGTAGCCCCAGAGCAGTGAGGTTCCTTTTGAAGGCATCACCGAAGTCATCGATCACTGCCTGAACGCTCGCTTTTGTGTTCTCGTCCATGTCTCCTCTGACATAGGCCGCCCCCGGCCACTCAAGTCCCAATGCCGCTCCTACTCCTTGTGGTTCTCTATTAGCCCTATACAGGACCGCAAACATACAAAGTCATTTCGATCGTCCACGCCTAGCCAGGACGACACTGGCACTACGGCGCCTGAGGTGAACCGATGAACGAGGGCCGTTAGCCTTGGCCCGTTAGAGGTCAAGGCGCCGGTCACATGGTATTCGTCCATGCCAGCAGTCTATTCGGCAGAGTGGAGCACGGGGATCGCGGACGCAGCCGCGGCGATGGAGCTCTTCCGTGAAGAGAGACGTTTCCGCTACGGAACGTGGTGGAGTCGGTCAACGTTTATACCTCGGGTGGGGAGGCGCATGGATAGCTGCAAAGGCAGGTAGCATATCCCGGGCTGAAAGCACCCTGGAAGGAGTCTGCACGTAGCTCGTCGACGTCGCGGTCGAGCTTCATCTTTACCGCGACCGATTTCTGAGCAGAGTCGATGTTCTGTAACTGGGGCAATCCCATTCGATGTGTAAGGGCACAGCTCAGTGGAGCAAAGTTGAACCTGGCGTTCGGATTCGCTTCTAATTGGAGGATGGCGAGATTCGGAAAACGAGTAACGGGCGTCAGCGGCGGGAACGCGCTGGGCAGCGTTGGGGTCCAATGGGAGTACATCCCGAGCGACCGGGATCTGGCCCGGCGAGTGCTCGTGGACTTAGAGCCGCGCCGGCTGCTGTACGGCGATTTTAGCCTGGAAGACATCCATGAATGCAGAGGATCGGCAGGATCGCTCAGAGACTACCTAGGCTCGATCCGGAAGATCGACCACATCGGCAAGTCCCTGGACCGTGAGCTCCGCGCTATGCAGCGGGCGGCCACTGAGTTCCAGACACAGATCGGACACCTCCGCGGAAACTACGTATCTCCGCAAGAGCTAGCGGCGCCACTTAGTATCCTCAGGGCCACGTACGGGATTGCGATCGGGGACTTAGCCGCGCAGTACGACCTCGAGGTAGCTGACGAGTTGGCAATGATCGTGCCGGACGGAGACGCGTGGTTTTTTGAGAGGATGGGGTAACCGATAGGTTGCGCTGACGTCCTACTGCAAGGTTATTCGGCTACGGAACGTGGGTCGAAATTAGGTTTGCGCTCTAACCTCTTTCGCGGGCAATGGGGCCGTTGACGCGTGGCCCCATTGCCCGCGGTGCAGTTTAGTAGCTGATCACGTGGGGCTGGCCCAAGTGCTTGAGGCCTTCGACGCCGAATTCCAGGCCGTAGCCGGACTGCTTTGCGCCGCCGAACGGTACCCGCGGGTCTACGGCGCCGTGCTTGTTGATCCACACCGTGCCGGCCTGGATCCGGGCTGCGACCTCCCGGGCCTTGTCCTTGTCCGAGGACCAGACAGAGGCCCCCAATCCGACCTCGAGGGCGTTGGCCATCTCAATGGCTTCGTCCACGCTGGAGTACTTGACGATCGGCAGGGCCGGGCCGAACTGTTCCTCAGCGACGAGCGGGTTGTCGTTGTCGATGTCGGCCACCAAGGTGGTCGGGTAGAAGTAGCCCGGCTGGCCCTGTTCGGGGTCGCCGCCGAGCACGATGCGGGCGCCGGAGTCCTTGGCCGCCTGGACCAGGTTCGCGACGATGTCGTACTGGTTCTTGTTCTGCAGCGGGCCGAGCACATTGTTCTCGTCCAGGCCAACACCCATCGGCATGGCCTTCGCCGTTTCGGTCAGGGCCGAGACAACATCTTCGTAAATGTCCTCGTGCACGTAGAGGCGCTTCAGCGCCGCGCAGGTCTGCCCGGTGTTGATGAACGCACCCCAGAACAGGTCCTGGGCGATCGCTTGCGGGTCGGCGTCCGGGAGTACGATGCCGGCGTCGTTCCCGCCAAGTTCCATGGTCAGGCGCTTCACGGTATCTGCGGAGTTGCGGATGATCGCCTTGCCCGCGGCGGTAGAGCCGGTGAACATGATCTTCGCGATTCCGGGGTGTTCGACCAACAGGTTGCCCACGGTCCGGTCTCCAGAGACTACGTGCAAGACGTCGTTCGGGAGCGCTGTGTTCAGGACGTGCACCAGTGCGAGGACCGACAGCGGCGTGGAGCTCGAGGGCTTCATCACGACGGTGTTGCCCATGCGCAGGGCGGGGGCGAGCTGCCACACACCGATCATCATGGGCCAGTTCCACGGGCCGATCGCGCCGACCACGCCGAAGGGGCGGTAGTGGAGTTCGGCCCGGCCGCCGTCGTCGTCGACCAGCACTTCAGTCTCGAGTTCGAAGGATGCCGTAGCGCGCAGCCATGCCGCGCAGGCCCCGACCTCGAAGCGGGCGTTCGGCCCGTTCAGCGGTTTGCCCTGCTCGCGGGAGAGCAGCTCGGCGAGGGCCTCGGAGGAGGCTTCGACGGCGTCGGCGGCGCGGTTCAGGTGGGCGCTGCGCTCCTCGTGGCCGAGGGCCGCCCATGCCGGCTGCGCTTCGCGGGCAGCGCTGACGGCCGATTCGAGATCCTCAGCCGTGTGTTCTGGCGCGCGGCCCACTAGTTCACCGGTAGCCGGATCCTTGATTTCCCGGCCGCCCTCGGACGGCTGGATGACGGAGAGCAGCTCCTCAAAGCTGACGACTGGGGTTTCGAATTGCGTGGTCATGTCTGGTCCTTTTGGTGTAGGCGGATTCAGGGGTGCTGTGCGTGCGCGTGGCCTGTGGGTTATTCGGCGGGGTAGTGGGTTTCGTTCAGGACGGTGAACCTGCTGTCGAAGGGCAGGTGCATGGGGGCCAGGGTCGGTCCGTCCCAGCAGAACATGCGCCCGATGGAGCGCTCGTTGGCGAGGTCGATGACCACGAATGACTCGACTGGCATGACGGTTTCGCTCCAGTACAGGAGCACGATCCCATCGGCGAGTTCGAATACCCGTATGGGATCGACGTCGCTCAGGCCCCGTTCCGCGCCCTGGACGCAGTGCCAGACGAACGTGCCGGAGTTGAGGTAGATGTGCTCGTACCGTTCGGTAGGGCTGTAGCGGTAGAAAATGCGCTTGCCTGTTAGCTCGTTGCTTTCCGCGCGAGGTTCAATCGCGCCGGTGCCGGCCACACGACCCGAGAGAAAATCGGTGTGCATGCGCACGTCCCCGTGGCGGTTTACGAAGAAGGATTCCGCGACCGTGACCCGGCCGTCAGCGCGGTTGAAGATCATGGTGACGTCGTGGGTGCCGGTGCCTTCGCCCTTGAGGAAGTCGATGTAAAAGATCTCCTCGCGCACTTCGACCGCCCTATAGGGGTGGGTGCCGGAGGCGCTGGCGTCGGCGCCGCCTGTGATCGTCCAGGTGACCTCGCCACGGTCGAAGGAGTGGCTGATGGTCCATCCGTTGTCGAAGGCGAGGTCGAACGAACTGCCCTCGAGTTTGTCGCTCACCGGGAGGGTCGGGTCGCCGAAGCCTTCGAGCATCGCCGTCACGGCGGGCCATTCGTCCTGTGGGACGTAGCCTTGTCCTTCGGCGTGTGCAGTTGCGGTGTCGTTGCTCGTCATGGCGTGTATGTATCCGTTCTTTTGCAGGCTCAAGCCTCGTGGGTTACCTGTGTTAGTCGAGCTTGGCGGCGACGATGCGCGCGGTGGACAGACCGCTTTCGATGGCGCCGTCGATGAAGCCGCCCCAGCCGTTGGCGTAGTCGGAACCGGCGAGGAAAACGTTCCCTTCGGGGCGCTGCATTTCCTCTAGACTTTCCGACAGGTATCCCGTGTAGTGCATGGGCCAGGTGGATTTGGCGAACTCGTCGCCGACCCAGGAGTGCCCGGTGATTTCGAGGACCTCAATGCCGGGGACCAGTTTCTCCAGCACAGCCTGCGCGGCGTCCCTATCTTCGACATCGACTGCGTTTCCGTCCGGTCCGAAGGCGACCAGAGTAGTGCTGTCCTCGTCGAAGTATTCGGACTGGACGAAGTTGATTGGCCAGTCTTCTGCGCCAAAAGCGACAAACCGGTCCCACTTGCCCCTAACCTTGATCCACACCTTCGCCCCCAGGCCTGCTTGGCCGCGTGAGGCAGCGGCCTGCTTGCCTTCCGAGAGCGCGGGCGAGAACTCAACCGAATCCAGTGCGTTCAGCGGCAACGTAACGATAACAGCCTTGGCGGCGTGGGTCGCCCCGTCCGCGGTGGTGACGGTGACCCCGGCGTCGTTCTGCTGTACACACTTGACGGTGCTGCTGAGGTGCAGGTCCGCCGTCGTGTCCGCCAGGATCGCGGCGGCCAGGGCGGCCGTTCCGCCCTGCACCTTGTAGGTGGCGCATGCTTCGAACATGAGCATCCAGTCGCCGCTGGCGGCCGAGCACCAGCGCAGTGCCTGGGTGAAGGCGGCGTCTCCGATCTTGCCGTTGAAGTTCAGCGACCAGAAGGTGCGCAGCAGTTGGCGTGCTTCTTCGTCCAGGTTCAGCGCGTCAATCCGGGCGGAGAGGCTTTCGTGGTCCACGCCCTTGACCGCGGGGTTGCTCAGCGGCTGGTACGGCAACGGGATGAGCTCGCGCGTCTGTTCCAGCAGGCGTTTGTTGGGTTCGTCGATGATCTCCAGTACCCGCTCGGCCGGTCCTTCATGCCGCTGTCCGTCGGCCCACCAATAGGCTTTCTCGAACTCCGGGCCGGCGACCACGCCGATGCCGTAGCGGGTCATCTCCGCCCATACGTGGGGCTGGACCCAGTGGACCCAGGTGCCTCCGAGTTCAAGGCCGCGGCCCATCCGCTCTTCCACCCACGTGCGGCCCGCGATCCGGTCGCGCGCCTCGAGGATCTTCACGGTATGTCCACGTTGCGAGAGTTCGCGGGCTGCGGTGAGGCCGGCGAACCCGGCCCCGATGACGACGACGTCAGTAGTAGTGCTCATTGGTTGCTTCTTTCAGGGAATGGTCAGCTGTAGACGAAGAATTCGACGGTGGGTTCGACCACTGTCCATCGGGTCTTGGCTCCCTTGGAGAAGGAGGCCATGCTGCCGGCCTTGAGGTCGAAGGTGTCCCCGTCGAGGACTTCGATGTGGAGGTGGCCGGAGACGATGTAGATGGTTTCGTCTTCTTCGATCGGCAGGTCGAACGGTTCCGGGGCGTCTTCGGGCGTGACATGCCAGATGCCGGACGCGAGGGCCTGGTTGCCGCCGTCGCCGTTGCGGCGCAGCCACTGGACCTGGCCGACCTCGAACGGCTCATATTGGGTTTCGGTGTGGTCGGCGTGGAAAACGGGTGATGTCATGGTGATCTCCTTGGGGGCTAGTTGGTTGGTTCGGGGGTGGATACGGGATCTTCAGCCGGGTACTCGGTGCGTCGCGGTTCGCGGAGCAACGGCAGCTTTTCCTGCCCGCGGCGGCGGATGGCGTAGAGGACCAGGGAGAGCAAAAGGATGCCGACGCCGATGGAGAGTTCCAGCGGTCCGCCGTAACCGGTGAGTTCGGAGGACAGCGAGCCGACGACCAGAACGACGGCACCGTAGATGGTCAGGGTGATCGCCAGTGGCATTGCTGTGCGCCCGGCACGGAATGGTCGAGGCATCTGGGGGTGGTCTTTACGCAGGATGATGAAGCCGCTGACGGCCAGCAGGATCGCCAGCAGGTAGCCGAGGTTCGCCGCGACCAGGATCGAGATCGGATTGGAGACGAAGATGATCAGCAGGATGTTCATGACGACGGCGGTAAGGATGGCCCGGGCGGGAACCTGGTGCTTGTTGAGCTTCTCGAACTGCCGGGGAACCAGCCCGTCCAGCGCCGCGCCGTAGAGGGCACGCGAGCCGTCGGCCATGCTGGCGTTGACTCCCATGAGCAGCGCGCCGACAGAGATGATCAGCATGATGTCAGCCATCGGGCCTGCGGGCAGCACGCTGGCGAAGGCGTTGACGAAGACGCCGCCGACGTCGGCCGCCGCGTCTTCGCGGGAGATCAATCCTCCAACGCCCAGCGGAACCAAGGCGAACATGGCGAAGGTGTAGGCACCCGACGCGGACAGGGCGCGCTTGGCGTCCTTGCGTGACTTGTATTCCGGGGTGAAGGCGGCGCACATTTCGGTGCCGTAGGCGGTCCAGCCCACCAGATACAGCCAGACAATCGCGTCCTGCCAGCCGCCCCAGTGGTCGGCACCTTCGCCGCCGAGGCCCCAGGTGAGGTTCTCGACGTGCCAGTTACCGCTGATGATGGGCGAGACGACGAAGATCAGCAGCGGAATGACCAGCAGCGCACCGAGGAGCTTGTTCACCCAGGCGGCGGGCTGCGCACCGAAGAGATTCGGGACCATGATGGCCAGGATCAGGGCGATACCGATCAGTTGGCTCAGTCCGATCTGGGCGATGCCGAGGTCCAGCACCCAGGTCTGGTCCGGGAACCAACGCGCCTGGATGATCGCGCCGGCGGTGAAGCTAACGACTGAAATGACCGCGGACCAGCCGAACCAGTAGCCGAAAGTGGCCAGCGCACCGGCGGGCGCGAAACGTTCCTTCCATGCCTCGTGTGCATAGACGGGGACTCCGCCCGGCTTGTTCGGGAACATGGACGCCATTTCGGCAAAGAGGTTGTTTTGAAGCCAGCCGATTCCTGCCGCCAGTGACCAGATGAACAGGGCGGATAGGGCGCCGATGGCGGCCATCGTGGCGCCGAAGGAGACAAACAATCCGCCGGAGACGGCCATAGCCAGAGCAAAAGCATCCTGCCAGCGCAGCGTCTTGTGAAGTGACGGTTCCGCTGCCGGAACGGCGGCAGCGGGTGAGTTTGGGTTGGTCATCACGGGACCTTTCAATGAAGAATGCCGGAACGCATCGACAAGTGAGTGTGAGGTGGGGCACGTCCACCCACAACTATGCACTTGCTTAGTTCCGAACGTCAATAGGTTTGGAAAAGTTCTTTTCTGGGCCGAGCGCTCTTGGGAGATCGGACCGCTTGTGTAGATAGACTCGTTTCATGCCCAGTGGACGAGCGCACAAATACGGTGACGGGCGGGAAGCCCTCTTGGCCGCCGTCGTAGGAGTCGTGGCTGAAAAAGGGCTGCGGGGCCTGACCTACCGCGCCGTTGCGGAGCGGGCAGGCGTGAACAACACGCTGATCTCCCACTACTTCGGTTCACGAAGCGCACTGTTGGAAGCGGCTATGGAATGGGCCTCTGCTCGGTCCATCCGTCTCAGCGATCTATCGGCCACCGAGGAAGTCAATGAGGATTTCGCTCGCGCCCTGGTGGAACTCGTCCAGTCAGAACCAGAGCTGCAGCTGTTCCAGTACGAAATGATCTTGGAATCCCGGCGAAAACCAGAACTCCGCCCCTCAGCGGTCAAGCTCTATGAGAACTACGTCGCCTCGATGCAACAGGCACTGCAGAAACACGGCTATCAAGACACAGGCCCATTGGCGCGCGCAATTTTCGCAGCCCTCGACGGCTTGGTCCTGCAGCAACTGACAGTGGCCGATACCGGTTCAATACATGATGCGATCCTGCGAGTAGGGCAGCTGCTGGAAAGGACGCCTCGTCAGCAGAGCTCCGTCCTGGAGAAAACACATTTGGCCCCGAGCAACCCGTTGGATAGTACAACGGCGAGAGCTATATGACGCGGCGACTCGCTGGCATGTACCCGCCACGTTGTAGTCGGTGGAGTTGGTGAAAATCAGACCCGCCTGCCTGGCCGGGGCAGGGCAACATCGTTGACGTCGAATTCTGGCGCCTGCAGGTACGGGCAGACCTGCGAACGGCGGCGCTCCAAGAGGTTATTCGGCTACGGAACGTGGTGGAATTTCGTTTTGCGGTCTAACCTCTTGCAGTCACGTGATGGTCGACGGTCAACGGTCTTGGACCGTCTCCGGTGCAGGATTTGATGGGCAAAGTCGGCTTCGGGGAACTCGCCTTCTGGCTCGTCGCGATGCGCTGGCAAGCACGGCGCCCTCAGTTTCGCAGGCTGGCCCCCGGACACGACGTGGACCTGGACGGACCAGCTCTCCAAGTACGCGGCCTTCGAAACCCCGGACCCCTTCTTCTGGACCCGCAACGGCTATGCCGTCATCATGGCTGACGCCCGCGGCGCTTGGGGATCCGAAGGAGACGTGACCATGTGCGGGCCCGAAGAAGCCGATGCGTGCTGTGACCTGATCGAATGGGCCGGCGAACAGGACTGGAGCAACGGCAACGTCGGCATGGCCGGCGTATCCTGGTATGCGGTCATCCAGTGGGCAGTCGCGGCCCGTCGTCCCTCGCACCTGGCCGCCATCAACCCCTGGGAAGGCTGGACTGACCTGTACAAGGAAGTCCTTACTCACGGCCGGATACCAGAGACACAGTTCGGTGCGGCACTTGGCCCGCTGATCGCGAACACCCACGGACAGGTCGAAGACATCCTGACCAACAGCATGAACCACCCCTTTTATGACGAGTACTGGCAGTCCAAGGCCCCGGACCTTTCCGCAATCGAAGTTCCGACCTATGTCGTGGCCAGCTGGTCAGACCACGGGCTGCACACCCGGGGAACCTTGGAAGGTTTCCGCCGCATCTGTTCAGAGCAGAAGTGGCTGGAAGTGCACGGCCGTAATAAGTGGCAGAACTTCTACGACCAGGACAGTCTCGTCCGCCAACGGGCGTTCTTTGACCACTTCCTCAAGGGAGAAGAAAGCACCGTGGCATCCTGGCCGAAGGTCAGGATCGAAGTTCGCGACCGAGCCTATGTTGGCGAAAACAAAGCCGAAAACGAATGGCCCCTCGCCCGCACCGAATACACTCCCTTCTACCTCGACGCCGGCCGAGGAGCCCTCGAAGAAGACCCCGGCGCCCATGCGCAAACGATCTCTTACGATGCCGCAGCCGGGCGGGCGGTCTTCAAGCACACCTTCGAAAAGGACACCGAAGTCACCGGATATGCGAAACTTTGGTTGTGGGTCGAAGCCCAAGGATCAAATTGGCCAGCGCGGGAGTGCCCTTTGGCGAGGGCGGGACATAAAACCTCCGGCGAGAAGTGTGAACTTCGGAACAAGCTCCACCTCACCCGGTGGTCTTTTCTTGTCACCCAGCCATGCCGGAGGTAGCTACGTCCGTGGACAATACTGCTAGGGAAGCGAGGGAGGCCGCTGGCCGCGACCTCCCTCAGGAGTTTTATGCCACGACTTTGTTGCGCTGACGGTAGTTGGCGGCCGGGTGGCGCTCGTTAAGCCTCGGTCCGGAAGGGCTCTCCGTGCCGGCGAAAAACTTCTCGCGAAGGGTTCCCGGTGCGTATTCCTTCTGCATGAGCCCTCGTTCTTGGAGGACGGGCACGACGTGCTCGATGAAGTCGTAAGTGTCACCCCAACCGGTCAGGTTGGCTATGTTGATACCATCCACACCGGCCGCCTGGTATTCCTCGAACGTGTCCGCGATCTGTTCCGGTGTCCCTGCAGTCGGTGCAGTGACCTGACCTACTATTTCGCGGAAGGTCCAATTCTTATCAGGTGCGTTCTCTGCAAGAACCTTAAACTGACCTTGGAGCGCGTCGGTCTCGAAATCGCCGACTGGGGTATCCACATCCATGAGCGAGAGGTCGGTGCCCATCGTTGAACTGGTGTACGCCAAATTGAATTCTGGACCGCGCCGTTCCATCGCATCTGCAAGCTTCCGCTTCGCCTCTTCCTCAGTGGATCCAACGACCACGTTCTGGTGAACGAAGTAGAGGCCGTCGGATCCTCGGCGGCCGTTTGCCACGTAACGGCTGCGCATGTCGTCGATGGTCGCTTTTGCCCCCTGGGGATTGTGGGCAGGAATGTACATCGCCTCCGCATTCCTGGCTGCGAACTCCCGGCCATCCGACGATGATCCTGCCTGGAAGAGCAATGGGAGGCGTTGTGGTGAGGGCTCATTGGTGTGGATGCCAGGCACCTTGTAAAACTCTCCCTCGTGTTCGATCGGATGTACTTTCTCGGGTTCGGCGAAGACCTTCCGCTCCAAGTCGCGTACTACGGCGTCGTCCTCCCAGGACCCTTCCAGAAGCTTGTAAAGCACCTGAACGTACTCTTCAGCTTGCCTATAACGAGTGGCATGGTCGGGCATCTCCGAGTGGCTGAAGTTGCGCCAGGCTGACGGTTGGAATGAGGTCACGATATTCCAGCCGATTCGACCGCGGGTGAGATGGTCAAGGGTGCTTAGGCGCCGAGCGAAGGCATAGGGGTGGTCTTGCATGACGTTCGCGCTGAACGCAAATCCCAAGTCCGACGTGGAAGCAGCAAGGGCAGCCGCGAGGAGCACCGGGTCACCCAGCGGGAACTGCATCGCTTCGCGCACGGTAGTTGCATATGACCCCCGGTATACGTCATGAACGCTGCTGTGATCGGCCCAGAAGAAGCCGTCGAATTTCGCGGCTTCCAGAGCCTGAGCAAGCTTAATCCAGTGATTGACGTTCAGGTAGTCAAAGTCACGGGCCTGCGGGTGATGCCAATTTGAGGTGGGAGGGCCCGCGGGGGCGAAGCTGGTGAAGTAAGTGAATCGAAGGCGGCCAGGCTTGTTCTCGGTCATGAGGATTCGTCTCCAGTCTGTAGCAGTAATTGGTTCCAGGTCCAACAAAGGGCTGGCTGGACCAGAACCTTTCAGCTCCACGTGAGCCGAGCGTGATCCGCAGCCCCTGTTATGCCGGTCACGGATTACTCACGGCCTGCCCAGAGACTTGGAAGGGCGGAGGCGCCCGCCTTGCGGCTACGTAGACGCCGGACGCCCATCAACGAGTCCATCTAGCAGAGGAGCAGCACCATGAAGAGAGTGAATGCGCGTGAGCGCTTTGCTGGGATCATCGCCGAAAACCGGATGCCTGTGGGCACTTTCGTAATGTCAATCGATCCCGCAGTTACCGCCGCAGTGGCAACCGCTGGGGCAGACTTCGTCGTCATCGATCGGGAGCACGGACCGAACGACACCATCACCACCGCCAACCATGTCCGCGCCGCCGAGGCGAACGGCGTTGTCCCCATCGTGCGCGTGCTGGCCAATGATCCGACGCAGATCCAGGCATCGTTGGACGTCGGGGCCCACGGGATCATCGTGCCCAAGATCGGCAACGCGAATCAGGCGGCCGCCGCCCTCGCCGCGACGCGCTACCAAGCCGGCGGACGTGGAATGTGCCCAGCAACGGAGGGTGCCCGTTGGTCCAGCGGTGACCGGTGGTTCGCCCACCGTGAGAGCTCCAATGAAAACGTGCTGCTCATCCCCCTCATCGAGACCCGCGAAGGGGTCGATAACCTCGCGGAAATTGTGGCGATTGATGGCGTCGACTATGTTTTCTTCGGTCTGGCGGACCTCTCCCAGGACCTTAACCTGCCGGGCGGCATCTATAACCCAGAATCCGCCCAGGAACTCGTACGTATATGGGACGAAGCTGTCGCCACTGTCCATGCTGCTGGCAAGAGGATCGGTGCCCCCGTTGGGTACGGGTTCGACGGCGGAGATTTCGGCAGCCTGGAAAGTGACTTCGGACTCCTCTCGTCCCAGTTCCGCTCTATGCTCAAGCCCTTCCGTCCAAGTGAGGAACTTGTCGTAGCCGGAGGAAGCGATACAAGCCTGGACTAATGACCCTTGAGTAGGGCCGCCCAGACCGCCCCGTCACTACATTCTCGGGGACGGTCCGGGGCGGAAGGGCATCCACCCGCTCAATGGACTGGCGCCGGTCGCAAAGCACGCCTGGTCTTCTCGATACAGCGGCGGTCCACGCTTTAAAGCTTCAGACCGACCCTTATTGGCTTCCTGAAGGGACGACGCGTGCCTCTTGATGCTGGCCCCCGTTACCTAATGGAATGCGAAGGAGTGAGATGAGGTCTTCCCGTTGCCGTGGCCTGGAGCCGTCGAAAAAGATTGTCCCTCTGGCTCCTTCGCACCACGGAACGTAGGTTGACTTCCGGGGACCTCCCCCAACCATGGTCTACGCACCCTGCCCACGCACGGGTTCCTGCAAGGGGAACCATGACCCACGACTCGTCACGTCATCGTCTGGCCCAGCGTTTGCTGTGTGCGCAGTTACCAGAGCCGTTCGTAAGCCGTTTCGGGCCGTTTGATGATCACGGAGCATTCACGGCCAGCGGTTTTTATACAACGAGGCTACATGCGAAAGGGGGTAAATCCGCAAGGAATCGGATCCTGAGGATCATATGCGTGACTGTGAATTCTTATCTTAGGCAGTCGCTGATTTTTGTACGGATGAAAATACGTGGCGCGAGAGCGCAACTTGCAAGGAAGTGAGGTAGTGGACGCATGAGCGAAACCAAGTACAAGGGTGTGGTCGGGTACATCGGACTCGGGAATATGGGGGGCGGGATCGCAACTCACTTGGCCGAAGTCGGCGTCAACCTGGTGGTATTCGACCTGAAGCCCGAGGCAGTCGCTGCTGTCACGGCAAAGGGAGCGCGAAGCGCAAGTTCCTTGAGGGAACTTGCAGCCGCAGTTGACGTCATCATTGTCTGCGTCGATCCCGTGAAGCAAGTCACCCGAGTAGTGGACGAATTGTCTGAGTTCCTGCGTTCGGGTCAGACAGTCATCATTCAGTCATCGGTGCCTCCAGCCTGGGTTGGTGAGATGGCCGCGGTAATGGCGCCGAAGGGGGTGAAGTTGTACGACGCGCCGGTGAGCGGTAGCCTCGAGGACCGACGCAACGGAACGCTAGCAGTTCTCACGGGAGCGACCGTTGAAGAGGTGGGCAACGAGCGCGATCTTCTCGAGTCGATCGGTCGTCCGCTATACCTCGGTGCTCTCGGGGGCGGGGAAGCAGCAAAACTTGCCAATAACGCGATTATGATCGCGACGCGTCTAGCCGCTACTGAGTCGTTTGCGTTTGGACGAGCCTTTGGTGTGCCGGAAGAAGAGTTGGCGAAGGCCATTCAGATCAGCAGCGGCGGATCCTGGGTGGTGGACAACTGGGAATATTTCGACGAGCAGCTCAGTTCAGGCATCACCCTCCGAATGTCGCTAGAGCAGGCCGAAGAGATTCTTAAGACCGGCAGGGAAGCCGGCATGGAAATGCTGATGATGCAGGCCGCGTGTGATTTCGGCAAGGAAATCGATGAGTCGCGCTATGCTTACCTGACGAACCATGAACCACCGGCTTCTATTACCTGATTATTGATGCAGCGGCTGGCCAATCGTTGCTTAAATCGCGAATGATTGGCCGGCCTCGCATCAATCCCGCGGCCTTTGACGTGGTGATAAACCGGTGGGTCAGCCCTCGGACGGTGGTGGCAGGGCCAATGGCTGGAACAGGTCTGCGTGCCCGCAGTAGATGGCAAGAAGTCTCCGGCGCCTGGCAGGGCTGCTGCGGCCAAGGAATTGAGAGCCGGCTGCACTGGATCCGGAGACCGACTACGCCGAAGAGACATCACCAGAGCGCAGCAGCCACGCAGCCCACGTCAGGGCAAGCCCGCGCGATGTGGTCCTCAGCGTCCACTGCTTGGTCGGCAAAACCAAAATTACAGCCACCCTGCGCCTCTATGGACGCGAACCAAAACTCGCCGTAGGCCGCAGACCGTGAAAGGCCCTAACACTTGGCCGGGCCGCCGGTTTATTTGTGAATCCCGCTGGCTTCCGTAAAGACTCTGGGTTTACACACTCAGGGGTTACCGGATGCTTCTGGTGAAAAATGGTGTTCGTACTCTATCGGGCTCTGGTAGCCGATGGATGTGTACAGGCGCTGATGGTTGAACCAGTGCACCCATTTCGCGGTCGCGGTCTCCACTGCCTGCCGCGATGCCCGCGAACGCTTAATCGGTGACCGCCCTGTCAGGCCCGTCATCCACCCTGCAGGTCTTCCGATCGACACCCCCAATATCGGGGTGTTGCGACGTCTGGTTGAGTCTGGCCTGCGAGCCCACGCCGGAGTCTTGACCCAGGTGGTGAACTGAGTCTGGCCGGCGCCGGGTGAACCGAAGGCGGACGGGGGACTTGTGCGCGCAATAGGTGCACGGAGCAATCTTGATGCCGGCGTTTTCGGTCAGCAAACGGCAGATCGGCTCGACCCCGAAGCGGTGCTTATGGCGTCGATGTATTCAACGATTACTGCCGTGGGCGGCCGAGCTCGCTGGGAAAAAGCCGACGCGGTTTTCAGATTTCGTTGGCCCGCTTCAGCTCCGCGTTCTCTCGCCGCAGCCGACGCAGGTCAGCGGCCATATCGCTGGTCACCCCGGGATGGTCTCCCGAGTCGACCTCCGCCTTCCGCGACCAGGTCCGCAATGCGTCATCCGGTGTCAGCGCCGGTCGAAAAGTGAGCCGTTTCGCGGGGCGAAATCTGAGCCAGGTTGACGGGAGTTATTCTGCCGTATTTTCGGGTCTTGTCGAGGGCAGCGATTCGATTTGATGGTTCTTCAGCCGGTAGCTGGAGCCTTTGAGCGTGAGGACCTCGGTATGGTGAACGATGCGGTCGATCATCGCGGACTCGACGACCTGGTCCCCGAACACATCGCCCCAGCGCGCGAAGCTTAAATTTGATGTCAGGATCAGGGACACGTGTTCGTAGCGTGAGGACACCAGCTGGAAGAAGAGGTTGGCCGCGTCCTGCTCAAACGGGATATAGCCCACTTCATCAATGATGATCAGCCCGTAGCGCCGGAGTCGTACGAGTTCGGCCGGCAGGCGTCCGGCGTGGTGCGCTGCCTGCAGTCTGGTTACCCAGCCGGTGGCCGTGGCGAACAGCACTCGGTGGCCCAGCTGGGTGGCGCGCAGCCCGAGCGCGGTCGCCAGGTGGGTTTTTGCCGGTTCCGGGCGGGCCCAGCAGCACGATGTTGGAGGCTTCGGTCAGGAAAGCGCCGGTGGCCAGGCGGGCGAGCGTTTCCCGCTTCAGGGCGGGCTGGTGGTCGAAGTTGAAGTCCTCCAGCGATTTCCGTGCCGGGAACCCGGCGGCCCGGGCACGGGTCTCGGCGCCGGAGGCTTCGCGTGCGGCGACTTCCCGGGAGAGGACGGCGGCGAGATATTCCTCATGGGTCCAGCCGGCGTCCTTGGCCTGTTCGGCCAGCCGGAGGGCGGACTCCCTGATCCGTAGTGCTTTCATCGCCCGCGCGTAGTATTCGATGTCTCCTGCGGTTTCCCGGGCGCCGGTCATGAGAGGACCTGCCTCTGCTCGAAGGCAACCCCGAACGCCCGATCATAGTCCGCCAGGTCCCGCAGGGTGCCCAACCCGTCGGCTTCCGCGGGCAGCGGTGGCGGGTTCTGGAACGCGGTCCGCAGCGTCTTCGCCGCTGCCAGGTGGGCAGGATCGGTGATGGTCTGGCCCCGGTCCCAGGACCTGTGGTGGGTGCCTGCGTCCCGGCCGTCGAAACTGATCCGCACGGTTTCCAGGTCCGCGCTGACCTCAACGAACCGTCCGATCGCCCGCGGGTCCACGGAATAGTCGTTGGAGGCCACCGCACGTAGTAGTCCCGCGGCAGCCTCACCCGCGAGATGAACCCTGTTACCGGCGGCATCGGCGGCAGCGCCAGCATCGCGGCGCGGTCCGCGACGACCAGGTCCGCCGGACGGCAACCAGTGGCACGGACCAGCCGCCTGTTGGCCCTGGCCAGCCACGTGCCGAGCGGGGCGTTGATATCCTGCGGCGAAATGAACGTCCGCCCGGGCAGGAAGGAGGTTTCCAGATAGCCGTTGGCACGCTCCACGATGCCCTTGCTTTCCGGGTCGTTAGGTTTGAGCTGCACGATTCTGGTGGCCATGACGCCGGCGAACGCGGCGACCCCGGCCGCGTACCGAGTTGCGCGCCGATACCCGTTTCGTTGTCCCAGACCAACCGCCGCGGCACCGCACCCAGACCGTTCAGCAGCTCCCACATGCCGGCCAGCAGGTCCCCGGTCATGCGGCTGGGAATCATTCTGGCCATGATGAACCGCGAATGCGAGCACACCATGACCAGCACCGGGAACACCCGCGCGCTGCCGGCACCGCACGGAATCCTGGTTTCCGGAAAGACCAGATCGCACTGGATATGGTCCGCGGCTGCATAGCTGGCTGGTTCTGTCGGCCGGGTCCGCCGGCGCGTACTCCGGCCGGATCCTGTCCACGTTTTCCCTAAACCATGCCGGGGACCCGGACCAGCCGACCCGTTCGGCGATTACCGTTGCCGGCATCCGCGGATTCTCTTTCAGCAGATCCCGTATCCTCGGCTCCACGGAGCGGATGGCTGAGGTCTCCTGCGCCGCCCGCTGATACTTTGGCGGGCACCTCTGCCTTCACCGCCTTCGCGACCGTGTTTTTGGAAATTTCCAACCGACGGCTATCGGTCTCATCGACTGGCCCTCGGCCAGATGCAACCGCCGAATCAGCGCCCAATCCTCCACTGTGATCACCCATTCAATCGTTTGGAACAGGTGGCTCAGTTCTCAACCGTCACAATGGCTCACTTTTCGACCGTCATCGACAATCCGGAATCCCGACTTTCTTGGCCACGTGCCTGATCGTGGCCGCCTTGGACTCCTCCTGGTGCTCCGCGCGCGCCGCTCCATATACAAGCGCACTGCACGGTCCTTAAATTCCTGCTCGTACTTTATTCCGCTGGTCATGATTCATTCTCCGGTGAGGAAAGAGTCCCTTCCAGACCCAGTACGGTTCATCCCGACTCATCACACGGTGGTGACGCAATCCAAGCGAACCCACAAAAGGGAACTTGCGTGGCAGAAGACGCCAGCTACACCGAAGGGCATCCATCCGCTCGATGAAACTGGCCTCTGGTACGCCAGAAAGCACGGCTTGGTCTTCTCGATACAGCGGCGATCCACGCGCCAAAGCTTCAGACCGACCCTTAATGGATTCCGCCCCTCCTGAACGGAGGGACGGCGCGTGCCTCTTGGTGCCGGCCCCTAGATGCTCGCTGACATCCGGATCACCATATTGGAAGGCGGGTGCTTAGCGGGTTTCACTGCTGACTGCACTTTCCCTGCAACTAAACGGACTAGGAACAAGAGCCAACAGGTAGCTATCCCCGCCGGGCGTGCTGTGGTGTCAAACTGCAAGCGAGTCAAAAAGTTTGCGGGTTGCGGCAGATGGCCGTACCCCGATCTCCGCCAGCGCTTTCGTGCACATTCTGAGAGCCTCGATGAGACCGTCATGATCGTGAAACTCGTGAGCGATGCGCATCCGTAAACGCCAACCCGATTCGCGAAGCGGATCCTCTGCAAGGGCACGCCGCACGAGGCGGTCCGCGTCAAGGAGCCGATTTGCGGCGAGAAGGTGCTGACTCAGCGTGAGCAGTAAATCGGATGTCATTGCCTCAAAATGAGCGCGCCGCTGAAGCACCCATTCTGACTCGGCACCCTGTAGGTACACCCGTCCCTCAAAGAGGTCAATGGCGTAAGATAAGGCCTCTATTTGGTCATTGCCTCTAAGTCGCGTTGACTCGATGACCAATTGCTCGAACCGCCAGGAGTCAGTGGCGATGAAAACGGTGTCTGCGATTCCCACCCGATCCTCGTGTGTGACGAGGCCGTCCTCAGGAAGTACCGACCTCAGCCATCTTAGCGTCTGACGGAGGTACGTTCGTGTGGTCGCATCGTCATTCTCGAATAGGGCTGACAGCAACTGCGCCCGCGTCGTTGTTCGACGCGGCTGAGCGAGCAGATACGCGAGAACCTCAAAGGTCTTCGTGAGGCGAGGCTGCGTTCGTTCGCCGAATAGTTCGATCGAGGGAGTGCCGATATCGTGGAAGTGTACCTGCGGTTGAGGAGAATTGATCACTCGGTAGGTGGATTGAAGCGACAGGGGGCGTGTCAGGAAGTGCCATTCTGTGTCGACGGCCTTATCGGCGTCCAACCGGCGTGTGATCACTCCAGGGAAGTCGGCAAGGGCCTGCATCATGGGGTGATTGGTGCCGATTTTTTGAGCGATAATGAATGCGAAGTCGGCGGCCTCATCTGCTGCGTCGGGATCACCGCATCTCCACGCGGCCTCCGACAAGTAGATGGCGGCGGGCCCGAGTTCGAGCAAATGCTCGTTTCGGTGCATCCTGCTGACCACGGAGCGCAGTAAATCCCGCGCCTCGTGGTCATCACCCTGGAGCAGCATTGCAACGCCTAACCACAAGCCGGCGTATTCGTCCATAACCTCATACGTTGGAAAGTCATTTAGGCGCTTCAGCACCTCCCGGGCAGCGGTGGGGTCGTGCATCCCTCTGAGCAAGATTTTTGCCTCGACGACGAGGCTCTTAACCACGTGCAAGCTATCGTTCATTTGCTCGGCGAGTTCCCGCCCACGGAGTACATTTTCATGAGCCTCGTCGACCAGACCCGCGTCCAGGAGAACCTCGGGACCGATTTCAGTCAACAACTGCGTCTGCCCGATGGTCGAGTTGTATTGCCGGAAAGCATCGAGTGCGGCTTGTGTCCGCCCACGGACCCTCTCCGCGGCAATGCGAAAAGGACGCATCAATAAGTCGGTTACGCGAAAACCTGTCGACGGTGGCAACAGATGGAGGCGACCCAGATAGAAATCAGCTCCGAAAGTCAACACATCGAGTAGCCCGTTGACTCGAGGGGGCCGGGCTGCAGGCTTTCCCGGTCCTCCCAGGGACTCGCCGTAGAGCACCGCTTGAATCCCGGGCGTGACCGGCGAAGCGAGTATGACTTGATCAAATTTGTCGTGCTGCCTGCTTACGGAGTACGTCCAAGCGAGCAGTTCTGCGGCACGTTCGGACAGGCGCACGAATGCTGTGAGAGCGCCTGCATTGAGGATCGCGTCCGCGAGCCGGATCGCGTCGCCATGTTCTTCGCGCACAAATGCGATGAATAGCCGCGCAACCGAGAAGGCCGTCGGGTGGGCAGGATTTTCTGTCTGGCCGAACGAATGGAGCCAATCCTGGGCGAGATCTAGGTCGCCCCGCTCCAGCACGGTGAGGATGCATTCTTCGGCGGCAGCGCGCGCGGCAGCCGCGTTCCCCGCCTGCAGGTATTCCCGGACGGCCGGTTCGAGATCGTTCTCGGAGACGAGGAGGTCACCGTGGCTCTGGTGGGCCGCTCGTTGCTCAGCCAGCGGAAGAAGAGCGAACTGAGTGAGCGCATATTCTCGAAGCCGCGGATGGAGCCGGAATGAGGCACCATCCCGGGCCCAGGAGATGGGAAGGTGAAGCTCGCGCAGGGCCTCCATCGCCGAGGCCGCGTCATGACCCATGACTCGCGCGGCCCGCTCGAAGTTGATCTCAGGCAGGATCGCCGTCCTAATGAGGAAATCCCGGACGTCCTTTGGAAGTTCAGCCATTATCTTCCCGATCAACAGGCTGTGGAGACGATTGGCATCCACACCTTCCGCCGGGTCGCCGCCGAAGATAACACCTGCCATCCACCCGTCGACGAAACGTACCCTTTCGGCAACCCTGTCTGTCGGCTGATCGAGTCGGCGGAGGATTTCCGCTGCCTCATCCACCGTAACAGCCAACTGTTCGGCCCCCACGTGCCCGATACTGTGGGAGAGCGGCTGTTCCAACGCATTCGAGGGCATCGCTCGCCGTCCGATGACAACGAACGCTACGGAGGGATGCGCATAGCGGATCACCGAATCGAGCACAGACCAAGCCTCCGGCCCAGCCTCAAGCCGCTCCGCATTATCGACCACGACGACCGCGTCCGGCGGTAGCGCCTCCGCGAGTAGACCGGCAGCCTCCGGCGCGGGAATCTGTGCGAGAAGTGCATCCGCAACAACAGAGGCGCCGCCCGTAACCCGGCTGATTGCGGCCTCCAAATATGTCAAAAGCCTCCCGGGAGCAGAATCCGACCGATCGAGACTGAGCCAGATGACCGGGCGCCCCAACCCTGTCGTTGCGGCCACGACAGCCACCGTCTTGCCCGACCCCGCCGACGCCAGCACTAACGTTAGACGATGCTCGTCAATCGAGTCCTGCAGAAGGCGGTCAACGCGCTCTCGTGCGACCACCTCCTTTGGAAGATCAGGTGGCTGCACTTTTGCCCGAATGATCGCCATGTTCCTCCTGTCATCCTCGACTTGAGCCTCGGCCCTTCCTGGGGTGGGACCTCTCCTATGCTCTCCACCAGGTGTGATTTTAGCGTGATCCAGATCACCGCAGGAAAGGCGGCACCTTTCCTTCGTGGATCCCGGCCGCACCGTCTCTGGACGGACTGAGTGCAGAATATCCCTTGGAATGATTGCGGGCCGGTGAGGCGAGGGGGCGGTGCAAGTGCTACCAGGGGCGAAAGAGCGTCCGATAGGACGCTCACGATCCAATCACGTGTCCGGAAGAAGATCATTCCAGCGTTCCACCCGGCACGCGTAATCCCCCCACCCGGTCACCGTGCGTGGCCGGGCAAGCGACGGGGCGACAGCGGTGTCCGAGCACTAAGCCCCGCGAAAGGAAGAGACATGACGCAGGAACTCCTGACCCGGCCCAAAGTAAGCGCGTTCGGCGACGACCCGATGACCGTGCGCAACACGTTCGCGCAGTTCCCCTCCGGCGTGGCCGTGCTGGCGATCGAAATCGACAATGAGAAGCACGCGCTCGTCGCATCATCGTTCATGGTCGGAGTGTCGCTGGAACCATGCCTTGTCGCGGTCGCGGTGCAGAAGTCGTCCGAGACTTGGGAGCTAATTAAGGATGCCGGCTCGCTCGGCGTATCAATTTTTGGCAAGGGCCAGAGCGGCCTGACCCGCAAGCTTGCAGGCAAGGACCGCGCCGCGCGGTTCGAGCAAGTCGCGGTCGAGGTCGGCGACGAGGGCGCCGTGTTCATCGAAGACGCGGCGCTGTGGCTCGAATGCTCGGTGCACGAGGTTTCCGAGGCAGGGGATCACTGGATGGCTTTGCTGGAGGTGGAGAAGCTCGGCGTCGGCGAAAACGAGCCGCTCATCTGGCACGGCGCGAAGTTCCGCGAGCTCGCCCCTGCGCAGCCAGTGGTCGCCAAATAACAGGGATGGGTTACAGCCAAGAGGTCCCCACAACTCAAGGCTTTGTCAGGACAGAAAAATGAGTACAAGCGATGCATTTCCTGCTCTCGGGCCTTGTCCCGGCGTCGCGGACATTCCCGCTGGACACACCGTCATTGCCGCCGTCATCGAGTGGCGGGGCAGGATTGCCCTGTTCAAACGGAGCCGCAGCCTTGGCCACGACAGCGGCCTGTGGCACTGCATCACCGGATTCGTCGAGTCCGGGGTTACGCCTGAACAGCAGGATTTCGAAGAACTGTTTGAAGAAACTGGGCTGCAGGCTAAAGACCTCTTGGACCTCCGGCAAGGATCGGACGTGGTAGTCGCCGACAGCGCGGGAACTCCCTGGCTCGTCCACACTTCCACTGCTCTGACATCCCGTTGACTACTCTGACATCCCGCCGGCGGCTGCGCCTCAACTGGGAACACGACTGCTACCGGTGGGCCGCCCCGAACAAGGCCCAGCGCTTTACCAACCGGGTCACTTGGTTAAGCAGAGTGCTCGACGCAACCGGCCACTGCCCGGCTACCCTTCCGGCAACTGAACCACGAGCCAGATGAATTGAGTAAGAAATGAACGATTCGACCCAAGCCAGCCTCCCTTTCAGCACCGGGTGGTTGGCTCCGGCCGCAGGTGGCCTCGCTCCAACCAGCGGCGCCTTCCTGGCTGAGGGCAGCGTTGAGCATGGCGATGTCCACGGGTGCAAGCTGGGTTACCCCACAGCTAACAGCACCGTGCGGGAGTGCGAGATCCGCGATGGTGTCTGGGCGGGAATGGTCCGTCTCGGGCCGAGAGGGCAGGGCAGGACCTATGCCGCAGCTGTCTCGGTCGGGAGCCGCCCGACGTATTACTGCAAAGGAACCCGGGTGTTGGAAGCCCACCTTTTGGACTACCACGGGGACCTGTACGATCACACCGTTGTGGTGAGCCTGGACGCTCACCTGCGCCCCCAGCGACGATTCCGCGAAACCGAGGCACTCGCAGCCCAGATCCGCCATGACGTGGCATGCGTGCGCTCCTGGACAGCCGGCGCCGGGGAGGAATCTGGGTTGCACGATCAAGGCGGGAGATCGGCGGTGCACCAGGGAGCCGTCGGCCCCTGGCCTCACCCATTACTACCCGCCAACTAGGAGTCTAATTATGAAGGTGACAATCGTCGTTGGAAACCCCAAGCCCGCTTCTCGCACGCGGATGGTCGCGGAGGTGCTCGTCCAGAAGCTCCTAAATCCCGGCTCATTCACGGTCGATGTCATAGATCTTGCCGATCACGCCAGCGAGATTTTCACTTGGCCGTCGGAAACGATGGCCACGCTGGGTGCGACCGTCGCCGAGAGCGATCTTGTGATCTTCGCATCCCCGACTTATAAGGCCACCTATACAGGGCTCCTGAAGGCCTTCTTGGACCGTTACCCGGCGAACGCACTGGCGGGAGTCACCGCGATCCCAGTCCAAACCGGCGCCGACTTTGCTCACGCGATGGGCCCTACATTCACCTTGTCCCCGCTTCTTGCGGAGTTGGGCGCGACCGTTCCAGGTCGCGGGTTTTATCTGGCACTCAGCCAGCTAGATCAGCTCGACGACGCTGTGGAGACTGCAGCTTCCGAGTACGCGGCCAACCTCAGGCGCGTCGCGAACGTTGCCGGCGCTGTGACCGCCTTCGCGTCCCCCGCCGGCCAGCTAGACAACGCTGTGAGGCACCGCTAAGAACAGGTGATTTGTTCCGTTCGGGGTGACACGCTCTCGTATGCGCACGCTGACCCCTCTATCGAGCGCTTTTCCTTCGAAGAACCGCGTGCGCTGACTTGACGTGGATGTTGTGGCAGCTTTGGCGGTTTGGCCGTTGTCGCCAGCGGTAGCCAAGGAAAGAAGTGCCCGACCTAGGGCCAAGTTATTAGGACAGGATAATGAGCACGACCAATCCATCTCCTAGCGTCAGGTTTCCCTCGGATGCTGAGATAACACCGGATCACGTTGTCATCGCTGCGGTGATCGAGTGGCGGGGCAGGATTGCCCTGTTAAGAAGGAGCCGCAGCCTTGGCCACGACAGCGGTCGTTGGCACTGCGTTACCGGATTTGTGGAGGCCGGGGCAACGCCTGAACAGCAGGCTTTTGAAGAGCTGTTTGAAGAAACGGGCCTGCAGGCCAAAGACCTCCTGGACCTGCGTCAGGGACCGGACCTGGTGGTCCCTGACGGGTCCGGAACCCCATGGCTTGTGCACACGTTCACTGCCCGCACCTCCAGACGGCGGTTGAAAATCGACCGGGAACACGATTCTTACCGGTGGACCGCCCCGCACAAGGCGAAGCGCTTTGCCAACCGGGTCAGCTGGCTGGACAACGTACTCGAGGCAACCGGTCACAGCCCCGCAACCCTCCCGGCACGCCAACCCTAGGCCGAACCATAACCCCAACCTGCAAGATCAGTGAGTGAGCCAATGAAAGACATGACCAAAGCCGACGTCCGAAAAAGCAGTGTCGTCCGACTAGAGGGCGAAGTTGAGCATGGTGATGCCCGCGGGCGCCAGCTCGGTTACCCCACGGCCAACATCTCTGTGCCTGAAGGGGAAATCCGGGACGGTGTCTGGGCCGGCACCGTGCGCCTGGGGTCGGAAGGGGACGCCCAAACGTACCCTGCCGCTGTCTCTGTAGGGCGCCGCCCGACCTACTACCGCAAAGGGACCCGGCTGCTGGAAGCCCACCTTTTGGAGTACACCGGGGACCTCTACGGGCGCATCGTTCAAGTGACACTGCACAAATACATCCGTCCTCAACGACGATTCAGTGGAACCGGTGAACTCACAGCCCAAATCAGGGATGACGTAGCCCGTGTGCGTTCCTGTGCCGACATCGACCAGAAACTTTGGACGTGAGAAATCCAGCCCGGGAAACCGCGGGCGCCGCAGGGAGTAATAGGTCCCTAGCTACATCCAATACCACACAGCGGTGGCGGGTGCCGGCACTCAACCAGGCAGCGCCCCGCAAGCACGTCGAATGGAGCCTGCTGGTCAACGTTCTGGTGGAAATTCGGCACAACGAGCGTGTCATCAGAACCGGCTTCGTCGAAGACGCCATGCCCGACTCCTCGGCACTTTGGATTACCGCGGACGCCAACGGCCCGCGCCAAATGTTTGAAGCATCGCAGGGTCATCAGGTGTGGATCACGCCCCAGGAACTGGCCGGCGACCTCCGCTACCGTATGGCTGCGAACCAGATCTTCAAGGCCATGTCCGGGCGGAACGCCTAAGTGTCTTCACCTCACCCAACGCCTGTTCCCAAACGCCGATCACCGTGAATATGTTTGGTCTGTGGTACCGGGCGAGGGAGCTTGGGAAGGAGAGAATCGTCCAAGGCGGGTCCTCTGGATCTGCCAATTCGATCACCGCGGGACTGAATTCGACCTAGTCTCGCAGCTGGTGGAGTTCATCATTGATTCAGGATTCCCGACGCGAGTTAAGCGCTCAGCCCGTTGCTGGCGTGGCAGGTGACGCACGGCATTCTGAAACTGCTGGCCAAGTCGACGGGACGTTCTTTGACCATGCGCCCGACTGATACTGTCGTCGAACCCCGGACGGGCAGGTGCCAAAGCCAGTACCTCCTACGCGTACAACGCCGCCAGCCTGCACGGTCCAACACCGCGGTCTTGGCCTCGAACATGACCCCTCAGCATAAGAGAAAGAAAATCCCGGGCGACAGCAAGCCGGTTCGGCCCTCGGCTGCAGTGGCTGAATTCCTGGCCATCGGTGCCGGTCCCAGGAACTCGCGGCTCACGACTGCCACGGCCGCAACACAGAAGATCAACCAAAGGTGGCCAAGGCAGTCACATCGGCCAAGACCAATGGCACCCATGAGGTCGACCGAGCACTGGGATTCGCAGCGGTCCATCACGGCTTCGAGCACTGGCCTCCCTGCTTAAAGCTGCAGGTCACCGCCTAATGGCACCGCCTGATTGATCGGTCTACTGGAGTCCCACCGTCACTTGCTTTGTTCTGTTCTGTCATCGAGCAGTCCTGATGTTGGGCTTCTGAAAGGGCATCCGAGGACGCCGCACTTCGGGTCGAGGGGCTGACGTTTGACGATCACGGCCGATTCACGGCGGCATGTGATTCTCACCACTTAGAAATGAACTCGAAGGCCCGGCCGCTCGAAGCATTGCTGGCTCAGATGTGCGAGAGGGCATTAGGAGTTTATTTCCGGAAGCGATTGGCGACGTCGCAGCATGAATCACGGTCAATGAAACACAGTGCGAAAGCACGGAAGTATAAGCGAAAGGAGTAGCGGAGGCATGGGCGAAACCAATTACAAGGGTGTGGTCGGGTACATCGGACTCGGGAATATGGGGGGCGGGATCGCAACTCGGCTGGCCGAGGTCGGCGTCAACCTGGTGGTATTCGACCTGAAGCCCGAGGCAGTCGCGGCTGTCGTGGCAAAGGGAGCACAGAGTGCAAGTTCCTTGAGGGAACTCGCAGCAGCGGTTGACGTCATCATAGTCTGCGTTGATCCGGAGAAGCAGGTCGTCCGAGTGGTTGACGAACTCTCCGAGTTCCTCCGCGCGGGTCAGACTGTCATCATCCAGTCATCCGTACCTCCCGCTTGGGTTGGTGACATGGCGGAGAAAGCGGCAGCCAAGGGTGTGAAGCTTTACGACGCTCCTGTCAGTGGCAGCCACGAAGATCGCCGCAACGGTACGCTGGCTGTTCTTACCGGAGCCACGGTTGAAAAGGTGGGAGATGAGAGGTACATCCTCGAGTCGATTGGCCGTCCGCTCTACCTTGACGCTCTCGGGGGAGGAGAAGTAGCCAAACTCGCCAACAACGCGGTGATGAGGGTGACGAGTCTGGCTACGAGCGAGTCGATGGAATTTGGGCGAGCCTTCGGCGTGTCCGAAGAGAACCTAGCTAAGGCAATTCGGATCAGCAGCGGCAACTCGTGGGTACTGGAGAACTGGGAGTATTTCGACGAACAGCTCAGCTCTGGATTCACGCTCAGTATGTCAAGCAAGCAGTCGGAAGTGATTCTTGAGACGGCCGAAGATATTGGCGTAGACATGCTGATGACTGAGGCAGCCCGGGAATACACCAAGCGAATCGAGGAATCACGCTATTCGTTCCTGACGGGCCAGGAACCGCCGGCTTCTGCCGACTGAACTATGGTGCAGCCGCTGGCTGATAGCGGGCGGGACCGAGCCGGTCGGTCGGCCTCTCTACCCCTCGCCGCAATGCGCACTAGCCGCCTATGAAGGCAGCTACCTGCGAAACCGCTGCGATTTCCCGACGATCAACGATGTGAGGCGCGCACTTTCGTCGCGCAAGCATCTATAACGAAAGAAGCCAACTATGAGTGGTACCGATGAGAACAAGGACGTTCCGCAGGTCGGGTCGTCCGTACAGGCGGAATCCTTGGGACAAACAACACATGTCATGGCCAAACTAAACCGAACGCTCGCAGTCATGCTCACCATGGTGTTTTGCGTCATCATGGCGACTGATGTGCAGGGCGTTGCGCTCAGCCCTCTCATAACGATAATTGGTCAGGAAATGAACCTCACGGCGGGGCAAGTCGGGTGGATCATCACGGGCTACACCCTGGTCGGCGCATCATTTTCCGGCCTTCTCTCCAGACTTGGAGACTCCGTCGGCCCCAAGCGGGTGCTCTATCCGATCCTTGTAGCTGCGACGACAGGATCAGTGCTCAGCGCAGTCGCCACCAATCTGGAATTCCTGGTTATCGGAAGGTGCCTGATGGGGCTGGTAGCCCCTGCGGTTCCTCTCATGTGGGGGCTCGTCAGGCCACATGCAAACGCGCGTCAAAATCAAGTGATGTCCTTTGGCTTGGGTACAGCGGCCGCTGTCGGAATACCTCTGTCGCTGATGCTGGGCGGCCTGTTCGTGAGCGTCGGCGTCCCGTGGCAGACACTCTTCTGGCTTACCGCAGCCTTCCTCGTTGCGGCCCTGGTCTTGTTGATGGCCACGCCCAAGTCTTCGGCGACTGAACGTGTCCGCGTCCCGTTGGACGTCGTCGGCGGACTCGGGCTGGGGGTTTGGCTGACCTTCCTGCTGCTCGCACTCAGCTACGGGCCGACCGACGGATGGGGCTCGCCCAACGTGCTCATTTTCGCCGTCGTTGGTGTAGTGGTTCTCGCGGCCTGGATAGTGCAGCAGGTCAAGACCCCCTACCGCCTTATGGCCTTTCGACGAGATGATATACGTCAAATGCTGTCGGGCTACACAGCTGTTTGGTCCGGTGGGATGCTGGCTCCGACTTTGATGTTCGTCTTCCTTCCCGCACTCCTGCAGACACCCAGCGAAACAGGCTATGGGTTTGGACTTTCCTTGCTCGAATCGGCCGTTCCAATGCTCGCGCTTATTCCCATTTCGTTGGTTCTGCAGTTCATCCTCGTTCCGCTCATCGCTAGATTCGGGCCCAGAGTTATGCTTGTGACGGCCGGCGGACTCAGTGCGCTTGGGTTCTTCGGTTTGGCTGCCGCTGCAGACACCTTTCTGCTCATCTGCATCTGGTTCTTTATCTATGCTTGCGGCGCGATGATTATGCTGATGACGGGCCATTCCATGACGACCGCATCGGGTAGACAAGACAATATCTCGGTAACCATGGGTCTTCAGTACGCGGGCGGAAACATCGTGATGTCAGTGGGGGTCGCCGTGGCCCTTGCATCCTTCGTACCAAACGCGCAGGGGATCCTTCCCGAGAGCGTATTCACCGGCGGGTTCATCGGTACAGGCGTGGTGGTCTTGGGGTTTGCCGCCATGTGGCTCTTCCTTGTACCTGGGAGATTTATCGACAAGCACGCGGCAACCGCCAGCGACAAGCACACCATTACGGCGGC
Organism: Arthrobacter sp. Y3221114; assembly: GCF_059092625.1. Classification (NCBI taxonomy): domain Bacteria; kingdom Bacillati; phylum Actinomycetota; class Actinomycetes; order Micrococcales; family Micrococcaceae; genus Arthrobacter; species Arthrobacter sp. Y3221114. The sequence goes on along the minus strand of NZ_JBNHHW010000003.1, from coordinate 420,911 downwards.
GGTTTCCGGCTGAGCGTCCGAGAAACAAGCTGGCCGCGGTCTTGTGCCGAATTCTTCAGAGATTCAAGCATCTGGGCTGTGCCCAATATCTAGCGGGCAGCGGGCCGTCGACAACCGATTAGTTCAGACTATTCAAGGAGGAAAAATTGGATATACAACGTCTCGGCGACGTGAAAGCGATACTGGGGGAAGGCCCCTATTGGGATCCGACTGCTGGAGTACTTTACTTCGTCGACATTCGTGGGTCCGCGATCTGGCGCTACAACCCTGATGACGCTTCATTCACCAGTTGGCCCACCCCTGTGCAGCCGTCAGCGATCAGCCGCACAGCGGACGGGCAACTGATCGCGGCGCTTGCCAACGGGTTCTACGATTTCGATCCGGACCGGGGAGTTTTCGACCTGATCGCCAAAGTTGAGTTCGACCACGAAGAAGAGCAACTCAACGATGCAAAAGTCGACAGACAAGGACGCTTTGTTGCTGGTGCGACCAACAACCAGTCCGGCCGTCCAGTTTCGGGCCTGTACAGCTTCGATGGCGAAAAAGTCACCAAGCTCGACGGCGGCTTCACCAACTGCAATGGCCCCTGCTGGAGCCCGGACGGCCGTACGTTCTATATCGCCGATACCGGTCCGGACATCCTTTACGCCTACGATTACAACACCTCCACGGGCACCGTATCCAACAAGCGCGTCTTCTCGGATACCTCTGAAGTCAATGGGTCGCCCGATGGCGCGACAGTCGACGCCGACGGTCGGGTGTGGTGGACCTTCATCATGGGCGACGGGGAATTGCTGTGCTACAACCCTGACGGCAGTGTCCACCGACGCATCTCGACAGGAACCAAATGGAATACGAGTATCCAGTTCGGAGGCGAGAAGTTCGATACCATGTACCTGACGTCGCTTGACCCGGAAAGGGTCGGCCTCCCCGAGTCTGACCCGACCGGGGGCGCGCTCTGGATGATTGAGGGTACCGACACCGTAGGCCTGCCGGAACCTCTAGCCACCCGCTGACCATGCACCAGAACTCGTCAGCGTGCGGGTAGGAACGTCCCCTCAGCGGTTGAAAAATACGCGGAGGGGACGTTCTTCGTTAAACCCTGCATCCCCGTTTAGGATCGTCCGGGTCAAGTGAAGCGCCTGCTGGCGCTATCACGACTTCGCCGAGACACGAACGGCTCAACCCCTCCGCTGTAATTGGGCTGCACCGGTGACCTGGAGCACCCGGAGCGGGCTGAGCAGGGCGTCCCGCCGCAGCCAGGGGTTCGGTTCGTGTGCCCCCGGTCGAGTGGACATGCTGTAAGCGCAGCCGGCCCGGGCCATCCCCTTAAACCCGAGCCGCCCAATGGCACCATATTCGAGATCGACTAACAGAGGACGCGGCGGAGCGCGCCATCGCCCGCCCCGGATACAGCCAGCCTCATCAGCCATCGTTCGCAGCATGATGTTTCACTGTGACGGAACGCGGTGGAATTTAGGTTTGCGCTCTAACCTCTGGCGTGTGCTGCCGCGATCGTAGCGGTCTCGAGTCACCGCTGGCGGAACGTTCCGAACAGCCGGCGAAGGAAGAAGTGGTCATCGCCAGCCGGTGCCTTGGACCATCAAGCGGAACGCGAGGCAACCGGGAATTAAGCAAAGCATGCGCGGGCGTCATTGCCTACAACTACACGTGTCCGGCGTCCCCCAATTCTGTGAATGACTACCACCCGATGAACTTTGGATCGCGACCAGGAGGAAAGCTCGGTTCAAACATTTCGTATTCGCGGTCGTTCGCGTTTATGGACACGTTCAAACAGTACTGCGCCCAGCGCACTAACGAACGGACGCCCGGTATCAACGCCCGTTTTCACGATTTTTCTCGCGTGGGAGTGACTTGACATTCGTTTTGGCGTTTGGCGTTTGTCTTCCGATTTCTGAGGGTTTGTCCGGACGCCGGTGAGCACGATGGATAACCCATCAAAGCGCTGCTCCCTGCCGATGGTGTACTTGAAGGTACAGGCGGGCGTTATGTATCGGGAGGTGAAGCTTGGGTCAGCGGCGGCGGGACAAGGAAATGCGTCTGAAATTCAGCACGATCACGTGCGGAGGATGCGGTGGAGAGCGACTTCTCGCGCGGACCTGTGCCGATTGCGGGGAGTGTCCAAAGGCACATGAGATCCAATACGACCTCCAGCGTCGCGAACGCCTCGTTGCAGAGTTCCGGTCTGAACGTAAAGCGCCTGACCATACTGTCAAGCCCGATGCGGACTCTTTAGCCGAGGACTTCAACAGGTCACTGGATCGGGTGCTTCGAGCGCTTTCTGACGCGTCGAGGTCCGGACGGAAGGCCGACGCGTTGGTGGCCGCCTTTGGTGATATGGACCAGCTGGTCGCAGGTTGGAGCATCCTGCTGCCGCGACCTCAACGGAACCGTGGCAAGGTGATCGGTCGGGCACTTCGGATGTTCGCAGAAGGAATGGACACCTTTGTTGATGCGCTCCGTGCGCGGGACATGCATGCGGCTCAGAAACTCGAGCGCCGAGGTAACCAGCTCATCGGTGAGGCTGAGATAGTCCTCGACGAGATCACTGAGCTGGATGCGGCGGAAGAGACATTTGCAAGTGGATCCCCACTGGAGGGTTTGAACCGCATCGGCCGGGAGGCTCGCGTGCGCATCGGTATGGAATCGTCCATAACCGAGCTTGACGCCGTGCTTTCATCAGGGGTCGGTTGGGATGCCTCCATTCAAGGCATGGGTCTCCAATCGCGAACCATCCAGCTCGTGGCGCAGAACTTGTTCGATCTCGAGGCATTCACCGAGATCGTCGGCGTCGCCGCTGGTGCAACGACGATGGTGGGTCGTACCCTCGCTAAGTCGGAGGATTGGCGACGTGTCCATGCACGCGCAGCGGCCTACCTCGTTAGCGGAGCCATCTCGATGCACCTTGCGATTTCTTCGCACGGCAGCAGCGACCTCGAGGCGGCACAGAGCGCGGTGGTTGCTGTGGCAACCTGGCGAGATGGCGTCCTGAGGCACGCCCTCGCGACCATGCTGGCAAGTTCCATGGATGAGTACGATCATCTAGCGGGAAAGAGCGGTGGCCACGCCACAAAGAAGGCCGCGACAGCGTACCCCGGTCTGTTGCTTAACGAGAATCTCACTCCCGCCCTGAGGAACGCCGGCGGACACGCAGGGTTGGATCTGACGGAGGACGGGATCCGAGTCGGAGACGAAGAGTTCTCGATCGATGAGTTTATCGACAAGGTCCTTGCATACCTTGAAACGACGATGGCGACATTCATCGGGGTAACTCTTGCCATGACTCGCCTCGGGGCAGACCTGTCATGTGACGTGTACCTGGCTCCCCGAGACCGCCATGCTGCCGTGGCGCTGTTCCTCGGTGCCTTCAACCTCACCTGCGACTCGGTTCAAGTAGACGGTGACGCGCTGACGATGCAAGCGAGTGGACCGGAGCCGGATTGGATGACGCTGTCGGCCGCGCTCAGTGCGATGTTCCCAGCTTCGGTGGAACGTGCAGAGATCAGCCTCTGTAATGATCTCGGAAGGCGTACCTTCACCACTTCTTTCAAGCGCGTCCGGGAATATGCAGATGGATTAGGCGAGTTGCCTGCGGAGCACGCAGCACTCCACCTGAGTGCCATCGTCGCGGTAAGTCGGTTAGACGGCGCTTCTCCATGGCGCGAGGAGGACTGGAATCGGGTAGTGCAGGCGGTTACTCGTCGAGACGAGGGAGCTGACCTTCGCGCTTGGGTAAAAGATGTTCGCGCCCTTCGTGACTTTGGACGCGAAGCGGACCAACGAAACGTGGTTGAGTCATGTGAGAGAGCATTGGCCGAATTGCGACAAAGTCGCTAGTTAGTGTGCATTCATGACGTTTTCGACGCTAGCGTCAAGTCAGAAGCTAAGCGTCAGAGAGCTTTCGCTCCCAAAAAAATAGTCGGCGTCGAAACGTGGTTATCTTCGATTCGCCGCCTAGTATCTAGTCTGGCGCGATTTGGACTTTATTAGAGGATGGAAGCGTAGGCTCGCGTCGAAGCGCATTGAAGCCGAGGGGGACGAGATGGCCAGGAGCGACTCGCTCAAGTCCGAGATCGGGCGGTTGAAAACCAAGGGGGCAGGCCTGTCAAAGGACCTGGCCAAACACCGTGACGTGATAGCCAAGGCCAATGTCGAGGCCAGCAAGAAGCGAACCCAGGCGGCTCGCACCAAGTCCGACTCCACGCGCAGGACGGCGACCTCGGCGGTGCAGCGCGAGGAGAAGAAGGCCGCAGATGCTCTGAAGAGGGCCGCCGACGTCGAGAAGCGGATTGCGGACAACGAGAAGGCCATTAGGACTAAGGAGAGCTCGCTCGCTGCAGCAGAGAAATCTGAGCGGGCCGCGCAAAACCGAGAAGACGACAAGCGGCGTCGCACCGAATTGCAACATGCTCGCCAGGTGGCCCAGGCTTCAGGCAAGGTCGCAGAGGTCCGATACGTGCAGGTTTACCCGCCCAAGCCGGAACAGTTGCGAGTCTTGTATGTGACAGCGAACCCGGAAGCGGTGGAGACCGTCACACGGCGCCCGGACGGCACGGAGGTGCGAGAGGGCGTCTGGCTTCGCGTGGACTACGAGGTCCGGCAAGTCAAGGAGCTGCTTAAGAAGTCGAAGTACCGGGACCTGGTCGTGGTCGAGCACCTTCCTGCGGCTACCACGATGGACCTACTCGAAGGCCTGAACGAGCACCGCCCTCACGTGGTCCACTTCTCTGGACATGCCAACTCTCTCGGGCTGCTCATGGAGAACGACGCCGGGACGCAAGAAGGAGATGGCCTTGACTTCATGATGCTGGCTAGGCTCCTTGGTGCGACCGACGAACCTCCACGTTTGGTTGTGCTCAATGCCTGCGAGAGTCTCGCGGGGGCTGAAGATTTGCTGCAGACGGTTCCCACGGTCATCGCGATGTCGGACTCGATCAATGACACCAGCGCCGTCGTCTTCGCTGCGCGCTTCTACTCTGGCGTTGCGTCTGCGCAGTCGGTCTGCGCTGCGTTGGAGCAGGCAAGGGTCGCGATGGAAGTGTCAGCACTTGACGGTGCAGACCTGCCTGAGGTGAGGGCCAGAGAGGACATCGACCTTGGCTCGCTTGTTTTGGTGCAGCCCCCTTCTTAGTGGGGAACTCCCGGGTGATCGGCGCCCGAGGCTGGAGCTGACTACCGACCCGGACACTGCCGCAAAATGGTTCGAAGAACTGCCGGCCACCCGCATCGAAGGACTCACGTCGAACAGCTGCGGTACTACGTATTCGAGCTGAAGACCGGCCGGTTTCAACCCGAGTACGCTGGGAAACTGAAGTACTACGTCGCCGTAGTCGATGACCTGCTCAAGCGCGAGTTCCACACGAAACCGTCGGGATCCTCATCTGCGGCAGCAAGAACGAGGTGCAGTCAGGGCAAGCATTGCCTGGTTCCGTTCCGTTGAAGAAAGGAGAAGGGACAGCCCCGCGGTTGGGGGATTGCGGGGCTGTCCCCTCGCTAGGTGCCTTCGGCGCCGCACCGGCAGTTTAGGGGAACGCCGGGGCGCTGCTTGGAGTGGACACCGAAATCAGTTTGCCAGAGCGAGGCGGTTAAACGAGTCATCATTGAGCCGGGGCCTATCCTTCCCCGGCTTCGAACAGGGCTGCAGTTAACCGCCCGGGCCGTTGCTCTTGCTGATGAAGGCCGGAGGCGGGAATCTTGGCGGCGTTGCGGGCGTAGGCGGTGACGGTGTGCCCGTTGGCGGTGAGTTCGTTGACGGTGAGGAAGTCGATGGCGCCGGAGACGGTGACGTTCATGCGCGTTCTCCGAGGGGTTCAGGTGGTGGCGTGGACGTGGCGGATGGCGGGGGCGATGACGTCGCCGAAGCGGGCGATGGAATCGCGGACCATTTCGGTGGGCATGCCGCCCAGGTCAACCTGGCCGAGAAAACGGTCAACGCCGAGTTCGATCTTGGGGTCCACGATCTTCTCAGCGACTTCCCGGGAAGTGTTCAGCGATCCGCAGGGCGGAGTGCTGTGCGGCGACTTCAGGAGCAGGTGTCGAATTTGCCGAATACATGGAAAAGCATAAAGTTTATGCATACGCATATAAACAGTGTGCGTAGACATGCTGAAGGAGGAACCATGCAGGCATGGGTTATGGAAGGGATCAATCAGGATCTGAAGCTTCAGGACTTGGACAAGCCCTCACCGGGTTCAGGTGAGGTTCTGATCAAGGTCACTGCCGCCGGCATCTGCCACAGTGATGTGGGATACGTGCAAGGCGAAATCCCCATCATCGTCGATCTGCCCATCGTGCTGGGACATGAAGTGGCCGGCGTCGTCGAGCAAGTCGGCGAAGGCGTCACCGGGTTCAAGGTGGGCGACGAAGTCGCCCAGGGAGTGGTTGCCACTGATGCACCCGGAGTCACCCGCGACGGCGGCTTCGGTGAATACGTCATCGGCAAGGTCGACAGCCTCGTGCACAAGCCCGCCAACGTGGAGTGGTCCCAGGCGGCCGCAGCAACCGATGCCGGGGTCACCTCCTACAGCGGCGTGGTTGTCCACGGCGGGGTGGAGAAGGGGATGCGTGTTGGCATCCTCGGGCTGGGCGGCCTGGGGCTGACCGGCGCCCGTATCGCCGTCGTCAAGGGTGCCGAAGTGATCGGCATCGAGCCGCGTGAGGAGGTTTGGCAGGCCGCCAAGGACCGCGGTGTATCCCGCGTGGTCAAGGACATCAGTGAACTGAAGGGCGAAGACCTGGATGTCGTGGTCGATTTCGCCGGTTTCGGCGCCACCACCGTCGGGGCCTTTGATGCGGTCAAGGACGGCGGCAAGGTCGTCCTGGTGGGCCTGGGGAAGACCACCTTCGAGTTCGAGTCCTTTGGTTTCATTACTAGAGCCATCACACTGCAGGGCTCCACTCCCGTCGGAGACCCCGAGCATTTGAAGGCTGTGCTGGAGATGATCGACTCCGGGCAGTTGGAGATCGTCACTGCGAATGTCGGCTTTAACGACATCCCTGATGGTCTGGATCGTTTGGCCAAGGGTGGTGTCTCAGGCCGCCTGGTGGCACGCTACGACCAGCAATGACAAGCTGAGCCGCTGAGTTGTGGGGTCCCGTCCGCACCCGCGACGGGACCCCCAAGCGGCGACTGGGGACGCAGCAAACACGGCGTCAGCGCATCACTTTGACGCGTTCACACTAGTAGACGCACTTTAAACGAGAGTTGCGACTCGCTCGAATGCAGACTTCTCCAGGATGAATCCATCGGGGATCACCAAGTCATCCTTGCTGATTTGGTCGATGCTATCGTGCCCCAACCCAAGCATGAACTTTTCCATGCTGGCCCGTAAGGCGGTGATCACTTCCGTGACCCCCCGCTCTCCGTCTGCGGACAGCCCAAACAACCACGCTCGTCCAGCGAGGACCACGTCCGCGCCGAGCGCCAGCGCCTTGACAATGTCACCACCCCGTCGGACTCCACCGTCGTAAGACACTTGCGCCTGCCCGTTGACCGCCGAGACAATCGCGGGAAGTGCGCGCAGCGCCGACGGGGTCGTGTCGAGGTTGTTCCCGCCGTGATTGGATACCCCGATCGCGGTCGCACCGGCGTCAATCGCGCGGAGAGCGTCGTCCGGGTGCCAGATTCCCTTGATCATAAACGGTCCGCCCCAAGCCTCCTTCACCCACGCGACATCTGCCCAGCTCGGGAGCGGAGTATCAAGCCATTGCATAAATGCTTCCATCATCGTGGGAGCCTTCCCGATCCCGTCGCCGAAGTTCGGCACGGTAAGATCGGGGATTTGGCCACGCTGCAGGTAGCTGCCAAGCCACCTGGGTCGGGAGAGTGCCACCGGCGCGAATCTGATCATCTCCGGCAGGTTGAGGTCCCCTGGCATGGCCGGGGATCCCCAGTCACGGGCCTGAATGGGAAGAGCGTCCATCGTCAGTATCAGGGCCTTCGCGCCCGATGCCTTCGCCCGTCCGATCCGCACGGCAATGTCATCACGTGTGCCGGTCCAGTACAGCTGATAGATCGCGTTCGGGTTCTCGGCGATGACATCTTCGAATCGGCTCGAGGCGAAGTTACTGTGCCCGAGGGTGAGGCCGGCCTTTCTGGTGGCCTTGGCCACGGGGACCTCCCCGTCGACGTGCATCGCCTGCGCCCCCGCAGGACTCATGATCAGCGGGAGCGACATATCGATGCCCATGAAATTGGTGCTGTAGTCCCGACTCTTAACCTCAATACCTACACGCGGGATCACGCCGATGCTGTCGAAGGCTTGGAGGTTTTGGTCCAAAGTGGCACCGCGCTCGTTGCCGGCGAGTAGTGCAGAGAATACTGCGCGTGGCAACCGTTTTTTGGCTCGCTGTCTCGCGTCTTCTACCGTCTCGATTGGCTTCCTTGCCATAATGTCTCCCCGATTCTTAGGTTTGGCCGCGATGCGAGCGAAGGGGCGGCTGTCACTGCCCGGCTCGCACCATGCCATGCTGTATGGAACGTTTGTAAGGTGTACGTGACGTCCGACACTACCTTAATGGTACTCAGTACCAAAAGGGGTGCATTACTGATGAGTGGGAGAAGTGGACTTGGCGCGACAAGGCGGAAATGGGCGTGGCGGGCGACCGTATGCCTCATCAGCAGCGGAGATTGAGGAATGCGCTATCCGGCTCTTCCTCGAGAAGGGATTCGATCAGACTTCAATGGCCGAAGTCGCTTCGGTCTGCGGCGTGGGTCGTACCACTCTCTTTCGCTACTTCCCCTCGAAGGCCGACATCCTGTGGGTTGGCTTCGACGACCACCTCGCACGTCTAGCCGAACTCCTGCGCTGCCAATCCGAGAACCTCCCGGTCCTCGCTGCGGTAGAGGCTGCAGTCCTCCAAGCGTTAGAGGAAGCTGCAGATGAACGGCAACTGTGGCGGAAGCGTTTCAAGGTACTTGAGCAAACCCGGTCCCTTGGCCCTAGCGTGTCGATTCGATGGTTCGACTGGGGGCGAACCGTTGCCGGATTCGTCGGAGAGCGCACAGGTACCCATCCAGATAGTGTCATTCCCGCGAGCATCGGCGGCGCTATCCAAGGGGCTTTCTTGGCGGCCTTGCGGTCATGGGGTCGAGATGAAGAGTTAAAAGGGGACGTAGTCGCACGTATGGGAGAGGCTCTTGACCCTGTATGTGAAGCACTCAGTCCTCTAATTGGCGAAGAGCGAGCCGAGAGCTCCCAGTGTCAGAACCCCCCTGAAGTTATGTGATGCCCAGCGGGGAAATCCTCGAGAGCTCCCCAGCGCGTTCAAACTGAAGGTTTAGGCAGATAGAAAATCTCCTATGGCCCCGCTCCAAGAGCTGCCCATTCGGCGAACATAGGCACGTGCAAGGTAGAGCAGAGACTTTGCATTACGACGGAGGAGCGGACGTAACGCCCCGGCTAGACCTCTACCGAGATCGATGCGACACGGATCCTGATGATGTCCAGGAGGCGTCGAGCCAAGTGCTGGCCAGTCTGATCGAAGCACTGCCAGATGCCCGTTCAAAGTTTGACGAACTCCGTGGGGAGCGGGCAGGACATTAGCCACCTGAAGACTTGCCGAAGGCCGCGCTCCAAGAGGTTATTCGGTTACGGAACGTGGTCGAATGCAGGTTTGCGCTCTAACATCTGGTGACGGTTGTGTCGCAAGAGCTGTCAGGGTCGGGGCTCGTTTCACCGTACTGCGGCGAGGGCTTCGCGTAGGCCCGGCCGCTCCTGTTCTGCTGGCCAGTCTGGTCAACGCTAAACAGGCCTTCTAGAGCGCCGAGAGCGGCCAGCCCGTTCCGTCACGCTACGGTCTGTCCGTGCCCGGCGAGGTTGGAGAACCGATGGCGAGCCGTTCTGCTGGACGGAGATCCATCATGACCGCCGTTGCTGAGCTTGCTGAATGAACCAGTTGAGGGCCCCGGGATCGGCCAGCGAGTTGGGGTTGATCACATCCTCCGGGCGGTGGCCCAGGAACAATCGCTTAATCGGCACCTCGATCTTCTTGCCCGCGTGGGTCAGAGGGATCGCAGGGGTTTGGATGATGGCATCTGGGACGTGGCGCGTGCTGGTACGGGACTTGATGGCTGCAGCAATGCGATGTGTCAATTCTTCCGTCAGGGCGAGTCCGTCCTTCAGGACGACGAAAAGTGGCATGTAGTAACCGCCGTCGGGTTCTTCGACGCCGATAATGAGCGAATCTGAGATTTCCGGAACGTGTTGGACGGCGGCATAGATGTCGGCGCTGCCCAGACGCACACCCTGTCGATTGAGGGTGGCATCGGACCGGCCGTGCACCACGAAGCCGCCCAAGGAGGACTCTGTAATCCAGTCTCCCTGGGCCCAGGCTCCTGGGTACTTCTCGAAGTAGGAGCTTCGGTAGCGGGATCCGTCGGTGTCACCCCAGAATGCCACCGGCATAGAGGGCATGGGGCGGGTGACGATGAGCTCGCCCACTTCGTCGATCACCTGCTTACCGTCCTCATTCCAGGCCTGAACGGCAACTCCGAGTAGGGGCCCCTGAAGGTAGCCACGACGGACGGGTTCCAGTGGATTGGACCCGATGAAGCCCGAGCAAATATCCGTGCCACCCGTGTCTGACCCCAGATGCACGTCGGCCTTCACCTCGTCGTGAACCCATTGCCAAGTCGAATCCGGAAGGGGTGAACCCGTGGAGAGGATAGCTCGGAGCCGCGACAGGTCCCAGTCCTGCCCCGGATGTACCCCGGCCTTTTGGGCAAGGCTCAGATAGGCGGCGCCGGTGGCGAACATGGTGACCCCGGCCTGGGCCACGATCTGGAATTGCCGGTCCTTTCTGCCGTATGTCGGAGAGCCTGCATAGGTGACTACCGATGCACCGACCATGAGGTTGTTGACGAGCGTGTTCCACACCATCCAGGAGGTGTTAGCGGCGACGTAGTACAGATCGCCCGGGCCCATGTCCTGATTCAGGCCGCATCCCTTGGACGCCTCGAGTGTGATGCCGCCGTGACCGTGCACGATTCCCTTGGGTGCTCCAGTGGTTCCTGAGGAGAATAGAATCCATAGGGGATGGGCGAAGGGCACGCGGTGGAAGGTGGGCTCGAGCGGGACCTTCGTCAGCTCGGCGAAATCCAGAAGATCGAACCCGAACTCGTGACCGGACAGAGCCGCGTTCAGCTTCTTCACCAACACGGTGTGTCTCACGGTGGGCAGGCCCGCTCTGACTTCAGTCAGATGCTCTGTCCGGTCGAAGTCCCGGCCGTTGAACCGATAGCCGTCCGTGGCGATGAGAACGGTCGGTTCCAGCTGTCCCAAGCGATCAAGAGTTGCCTGCGCAGACAGATCCGGCGAGCTGATCGTCCACACGGCGCCGATCGAGGCCGAGGCGAGCAACCCGATGATGGCCTCGGGAATATTCGGCAGCACGGCCGCGACCCGGTCGCCAGGCTGAACACCGAGATCGCGGAACTGTTGGGCGAGAGCCCCGACGCGGCAGGCGAGCTGGCCCCAGGTGATCTCAATGCGTGAGTCTGCCTCATCGACGTCGATTATGGCAGGGGCACCGGTCAGCTCGGGGTCCTGGGCATGTCGCAGCACGTTTTCGGCGAAGTTCAGCTCAGCCTGTGGATACCAGACGGCGCCCGGCATGACCTCCTCGACCAAGGCCGGCCCGTCGAAGCCGGTACCGATGATGCCGAAGTACTCCCGCACAGCGTCCCAAAAATCGGACAGTTCCGTGACGGACCAAGACCAGACGTCCTTGTAATCCTTAAAGGTGAATCCGTGGTGTTCGTTGACCCACCGCATAAAGTCAGTCAGGCGAGCATCCGCAACCTGCTGCTCTGAAGGTCGCCAGGACACCTGCGGTTGCGCTGTATACGTCGTGTTCATGAGGCCTCCGTTCGGTTCGAAGACGTTTGCCTTTGCAGCATGACTGCCAGCTCGTCGAGTGAGTCCAAGATCAGGTCCGGTCGGCGGTCGTCGCTGGCTTCTTCGGCATCTTGCCGGGAGTGCGTTCCGGTGGTTACCAGGACTGCTACTGCTCCATGCCGGCGCGCCATGGAGGTTTCCAGCTGCAGGTCATCGCCGACGATTAGGACTTCTTCGGCCGATGCCCCCGTTCGGGCACAAATGGCACCGAAGGCTTCAGCTGAAGGTTTGCCGAGTACGCGGTAGGGCTTGCCGGTTACGTGGGCTAGGCCCGCTGCGATGAAGCCGGACACACCGACATTCAGTCGGTGATGCGAGGCGAAGGTTGGCGCCGCGGATGTGGTGTACAGCTCGGCGCCGGCGAGAATGGCTTCGGAGGCGGCAACTACCTTCGACCTGCCGAACTCGGTGTCCCAGCCGATGACGACAGCCGCGACATCCTCGGCACGGCCGGCGACCGCCTCATCCACGTCAACCAGCTCCACTCTGCGGGCAGTGAATGGCTCGATCGCGCCCGGGCCACCGAAGACGAGCACCCGCCTGCCCGGGTAGCGTTGAGCCATGGTCTCGGCCGCTACGACGGCTGGCGTCATAACCTGATCATCGGCTACGTCGAGCCCGAGCCCGCGCAGGGTCTTGGCGATGCCCGAGGGGGTCTGAAAGGAGCCGTTGGTGAAGCACACGAAGTTTCGGCCGCTGGAGCGCACGGTATCCAGCACGTGCGCGGCCCCGGGCAGGACGGTGCCGCCATATCCACTGGGCTGGTCGGACAGGAGCAGGCAGCCGTCGATGTCGAACATGACACTGCGCACCTTGGCGATCCTAGCGGCTTGGTCTACACCCGCTTGTGACGGCCCGAAGGCTGTGACGACCGATGCACTGTACGTCCTGTCGAGGGGCGCAGTCATGCTGTCTTCTCCTTCATAGCGTTGGCCTGAGGGTTTCGGGTGTCGGCCCGCCGTTGCAGCTGGACCTCCTGCCCGCTGCGGCGCACATGCACCGACTTCCAATGGGGCAGGGTATTGACAGACCGGATGAAGTCGCCGAGGGTCTCGACCGGGTCGAGACCGGCGCCGCCCGTCCACGCCGGGGCCGAGCCAGCTGCTTGGACGGACTTGAGGACGTCCGGGGCCATGACGAGTCGGAGCAGCAACTCCTCGTCCTCAAGGTCGCGGCTGGCCCTTTTGCTCTGTTCGGCGCGGATCTCCTCGAGCGACCCGCTGTGGGCCGGCTCAAAGCGAAGATCCTTGGTCCGGGGGAGGGAGTCTACTCGTTCCAGCACGGATGGATCGATTTCGCCCTCGGGGGTCCCGAAGTGACCTAGGACGAAGCGCAGGACCTCGTCCGGGATGCGGCTGTAGCGTTCCTGCCCGGCTTGGGCGGCGAGGACATTCATTAGCGCCTGGCTGCCAACGAACTGGCTGAACGGAGTCACCATTATGGGGTATCCCAGTTCGGCCCGCACTCGACCGGACTCAGCGATGACCGCGGGGAGGGCGTCCTCCATCCTCAGCTCCTTGAGCTGACGCTTCAGAGTGCCCATCATGCCACCTGGGATTTGGTGCGCATGGGGTGCTAGGTCGTACGGCATAACCTGTCCGGCGGGCAGCCCCTGCGCGGCGGCAATCCGCTCGATTGAAGCGGCGACGCGGCCCACCGCGTCCTTGTCGATGTCGTGGGGGATTCCCGCAGCTTCGAGGTTGTCCAGGACTGACAGGAGGCCGGGCTGGGCAGTGCCGTTGGACAGAGGGCCGATGCCGGTGTGCAGGGCGTCCACGCCGAGCGCGGCAGCCAGAATGTAATTTTGGGGGGCCTCGCCGGTCGTGCAGTGCCCGTGCAATTCGAGCGGCTTACCGGTGACGGCCCGGCGCAACGCTGGCACCAGGTCAGCCACTCGGTCGTAAGTCAACAGCCCACCTGGGTCCTTAAGGTAGACGGCGTCGATGTTCGAGTCGGCTGTGAACTCGGATGCGGCATCGACGTACGCCGCATCCGTGTGGACCGGGGACTCGGTGAAGGTGGTGGCCGCCACTACAGTGGCAATACCCTCCTCCTTCGCCCAGCGGGCCACCGTCTTTACGGCCGCGACGTCGTTCATCGGGTCGGCGATCTGCAGACGTCCCAGGCCGTGCCGGGCCATCAGCCGGAGGGCCAGCCGCATCACTGTCTCCGAAGCCCGCTCCCAGGACATGAAGCGCATGCCTGTGGTGATCGCCGATAGCGGGGTGTCGCCGGCGACGGCGTGCATGCGGGAAATCCGCTCCCAAGGGTCCTCCCGATGGGTCTTCGCGCCCATGAGGAGGTTGGTGGAGCTGGTGAAGTCGATCGCATCGAGCCCGACCTGCGCAAGGTCGGGCCCGACGGCTTCGACCATCCCGGTCGTCAGTCCCGTGGCACCCCAGAGCGACTGGTTGCCGTCCCGCAGGGACGTATCAACGAACCGGACGGGTTTCCTCGTCGTTGCTGTGTCGGTGGTGATCATCGGTCCGCCTTTCGAGATTCTTCGGAGGCTCGGGAATGTTCCTCCCAGAGCGGGCCGAACCAAGTGGTGGAGACACTCCCGGACTGAAAGTCGGGATGGTTAAGGACGTAATCGTGCATGGGCAGCGTGGTGACCACGCCATCGATTCTGGTGCGCCGGACTGCGGATGCCAGTGCGTCAAGGGCGGCAGCACGGTCATGAGCCCGGACGATGAGCTTGGCCATTAGGCTGTCGTAGAACGGAGGGAACGAATACTCGTCCCGAAGGTGTGTGTCGACCCGGATCCCAGGACCCCGGGGCCATGAGACGCGCGCGATGTGCCCCGGGGCCGGCCGGAAGTCCTTGCTGGGGTCCTCCGCGTTGACGCGGACCTCGATCGCGGTCGCAGGCGGGATGGGGGGTACTTCGGGCAACTGCGGGTCGAGGCCAAGAGCCAGTCGCAGCTGCGCGGCCACCAGATCGACGCCGAAGGCCTCTTCTGTGACGGGGTGCTCCACTTGGATGCGGGCGTTCACCTCGAGGAAGATGACGTCGTCGGACTGGGTGTCCACCATAAACTCAACCGTTCCGGCGCCGCGGTACCGCAGCTCGCGCACGAGTGCCCGCGACGAATCGTGCAGCAATCGGCGGCGCTCCTCGGAGAGCCCGGGGGCCGGGCATTCCTCGACAAGCTTCTGGTGACGGCGCTGTACGGAGCAATCCCGGTCGCCGAAGACCAGAACGCCGCCCTCGCCGTCGCCGAAAACCTGCACTTCGACGTGCCGGGCTGCCGCATAATAGCGCTCCAGGTAGAGAGCGCCGTTGCCGAAGGCCGCATTTGCCTCCGAAGCAGCCTGCGGGGCAAGGCGCAGGAGGGTCTCAGCATCCGGTGCCAGCCTGATACCGCGGCCACCGCCCCCGTAGACGGCCTTAACCAGGAGCGGGTAGCCCACGGACTTGCCGAGTCCGCGTAGGTGGTCGGCGTCGTGCGGATCCAGCACCGGCTCGGCCGCAGCGACGGGGACACCGGCCTTGACAGCGACCTTGCGGGCGCTTGACTTGTCTCCGACGGCCCGGAGCGTCTCAGCCCGGGGCCCGGCGAAGGCGATACCCTCGGTCTCCAGCATCTCGGTCAGCTCGGGCTGTTCGCTGAGAAACCCGTAACCGGGATGGACGACGTCGGCGCAAGACTGTAGCGCTGCCTGAGCCACCAGCTCTGGTCGCAGGTAGGACTGGGAGGCCTGGGACGGGCCGATGACCACAATCTCATCGGCCAGCCGTGCGCCCTCCGAGTCCCGATCGGCAGTGCTGACGGCCAGCACGGCACGGGCTCCGATTCGGTGGGCCGCTTCGATGACGCGGACGGCGATCTCTCCGCGGTTGGCCACGAGGACGGTCGGCACCTTCTCTCGCTCTCTCATGAAGTCTCCGGGACGACGTACAACAGGTCCTCTCCGAATTCCACCGCTTGGGCGTCGTCTACCGCGAAAGAGGACACGATGCCAGCGATGCCTGCCTGCACCGGGTTTATGAGCTTCATGACTTCGATGACGCCGATTGTCGAGTCGGCTTCGACCCGATCGCCTTGGGAAACGAAGGGCGGCGCCCCCGGCGAGGGGCTGCGGTAGAACACCCCAATCATGGGGGAAGGCACGGGAGTGCCCTGAGGCTGAACCGTTTCGACGTCCGTGACGGCGGCCACGAGAGCCGCTGCCGTTTCCGGCTGGGGGCCAGCCGGTAACGGGGCGACCGGCTGGAGGGCCGAGGACGCAGGGACGGGCGTCTGGGACGCGGCGACATCCGTGGTTGGGGCCGGATGGGAGGCACCGTTCGGACTTTTGATGTCGGTCAGCAGGTCACTGCGCGACATCCGGACGGAAACTTCACCGTACTCGATGGCGACGTTGTCGAAGTCCGAACCGTCGAGCTCCGTGACCAGTTGTAGAAGGTCGTTCCAGCTGGGGCTAGGTGTATCAGCCATGGTCAGGATCCTTTCGAGGCTGCGGAGACGAAGCCCAGCAACCCGGTCGTCGCGCCTGGGACCTTCTTGCGGGCAGACTGCTCTTCTTTACGCTTCTTCCAGTTCGTCTCCGGCCGGGATTGCAGCAGCATGATGTTGCTCGTGCCGTCCGCGTTCCGTTCCAGTGCCCACTCGATGTCCTGCGGCGTCCCGTAGTGCTTCTCCACCGAGATGGCGATCTCGGCGAGCTGGATCAGCTCATCGTTGGAGAGACAAGATCTGCCCCGGCGCTCGGCATCGACGTCGCGCAGTTCAATGCCGGTCGCTTCGGCGTTAGGGACGTATTCGTGGGCTTTGTCGGCGATCCTGATTTCCGAGATCTTCGGGCCAATCTTTGAGAGCCAGTACTCGTCTGGGGTGACCTCCCCGGATACGACCGCCTGGCCGAGCCCGTAGCTTGCGTTAATGGCGATGACGGAACGATCACCAGTCTTGGGGCTGACGGTGAAGGTCACGCCGGCCACGTCGGCATCGGCCATCAGCTGAACGGCTACGGAGATGCGGGAGGCGGATGCGCCCTCGGCCGCGTCCATCGAGGATCGATAGGCGATGGCTTGTGGCGTGTATAGGCTGGCCCAGCATTCCCGTATTTTCTCCAGCACTGCCTCTGCGCCGCTGACCCAGAGGAACGTCTCCTGTTGGCCGGCGAAGGACGCGGCATCGCCGTCCTCGTCCGTAGCAGAGGACCGGACGGCGACAGGGATTTTTTCGGCCGCGGGTCCCTCTAGGCCGCGGCGCTGAGCCGTCTGACGGATTAGTTCGTCATAGGCGTCCGTGATCTGCAGTTCCATTTCTTCGGGCATCGGCCGGCGCATGATCATCGCCACGGCCTGGTCATGGGCCCTCTGGAGCTCCTGCGGCCCGGCCGCCTGCGTGCCCTGGACCAGGGACTGCAAATCCGTTCTCAGACCAGAGGCATCGCGAAAATTCTCGAAGGCATCCACAGTCACCGCGAAACCGTCCGGAACCGGCAGTCCGGCATTGATCATTTCACCGAGGCTGGCGCACTTGCCGCCGACGGTGTTTCTGTCTCCGGCTCCCAGCTCGGCAAATGGGCGGACATAACTTGGCATTATTTCACTCCAGGATCGTGACGGTGCCGGCATTGCCATCGACGCGGATGAGCTGGCCGGTCTTGATGTTGGACGTGCCGAAGCCGACCCCCACGACGGCGGGCAGCTCGTATTCACGCGACACGATGGCGGCGTGGCACATGATGCCCCCGATATCGGATACTGCGCCCCGGATCCGGCCGAAGACCGGCGTCCAGCTTGGACTCGTGACGGGGGCGACGAGGATTTCGCCGTCCTCCACGGTGTCCAGCTCATCCGGTCGATGAACCACACGGGCGCGTCCCTCCGCCACACCGGGTGAGCCTGCAAAGCCCTCCAGAACCGTCGAGGACGAGCCCCCTTCCTGAGCGGCCAGCCACCGGTCAACGGTTTCGGGAGTGATGCCCCAGAGCATGATCGTCAGTGGCTCGTTGACCTCGCCGGGGACGGGACCCAAGGCCGGCGGCGGACTCCAGGCATCAAGGGCCTTGTAGATCTCACGCCGACGTTGGATGACCGCGGGCCAGTGGTAGCCGCCCTGTGGAATCCCTCCGGCGCCCCAGGCCATCTGCAGGTCGACGATCGCCTCCTCTACCTCGGCACGGCGCAGGAAGAAGATGTCCTCAACGTCCTCCCAGAAGCCCCATTCGACGAACTTCGCACTGAACTCGCGGACCTTGTTCCAGAACCCGGTCATGAACCAGTGCTCAACGTAGAAGTTGTGGTTTTCCACGTAGGGGAACACCATGCGCGCCAGCCCAAGAGCCTCATCGAAGGCGGCATGGTCCTCACCCTCCAAAAGGTCCCGGTAACGGGCTACGATCTCATCGCGCTCGGTTTGGATCCGGTCCAAGGGACGGGAAAGGTCCTGTCCCTTGCGCAGCTGACCGATGTAGTCGCCGATGGCCCGAATGGGCAGTGCTAGGTCGTCGATCCAGCTCCGATGGGAGTGATACATACCGGAGCCGTAGGAGAAGTTGAACCACGGGTCCTTGGCTTGGTCCAAGGCAGCAAGCCAGGTGCGACCCGTCTCATCCTGTTCCAGGGCAGCCCGCAGCTCATCCTCTGTCGTAGATGTCTTGATGGCGTCGGAGACCCCGAGTTTCTCGGCCAGTCGAGCGAGGTTGCGCAACTCGTCGTCGGGCCGGAACAACAGGACGTCGATGCCGGACACCATGCGGGAGATCGTCTGATCGTCGATCTCCGGGAAGTGCTCCTTACACAGGGTGAGGAACTGAAGATACGCGGCATAGCCGAGATTAAGGAACTCGGAGTGCAGGGTCCAGATCTGGTCGCCTGATTCCAGCAGGCGATGGTAATTCGCCAACAGGAGGTTTCCCTGCGTGGGTCCGCGGTCCTCGAGGATCTTCTCGATGGGTTCAAATTCACTCAGCGGCGGAACCTTGATCTCGTTCACCGTGCGGATGGCCTCGGTCACCCGGGTCTCCCACTCGTTATATAGGGAGTCCCAGTTTTGAAAGTAGTACCCCGCCCGCTGAGCGAACTCCTCGGCGCGGCGGCCCTGCGTCTCTTCGTCGGGAGCCGGAAGGGCTGACATGTATGTATAGCCGTTGATGATCCTCACATCGAGACCCAAAGCCGGCGGCAGAGCGAACACTCGGGCGTTGGTCACACCGGTCCCGGTGAACGAGCCATCAATGATTGCTTGGTCGAACGGATACGACACCTCGGGGAAATGTAACGAGTTCCGGAACCAAGTCTTCTGTGAATCCTCTGCGCGGCGGGTCTCCAGGAAGCGATTGTGGTAGGAGTACATCTCCTCCCAGCCCCCGGCACCCGCCGGTGTGCTGATCTCGTAGGGATCCGGGAAGCTCTTTCCGGTACCTGAGCGGGCATTCTGGCTCGTGTCCGTCTGGGTCATGGTAACTCCTTGAACTGGATGGGTAGGGTTGCGGCCGATATTCATCGGGTGGTCACAGCGCTGGTCATTTGGCGAGCAGCGGTGTCGAAGCGGACGTGACTTTTCTAATCATGGGAATCGGCAGCCATATCACCGATAGGAGGCGCCTAGCCGACGGATAGGCTCGGGCTTCCATCGGCGGGTAGGGGTTTAATTCGGCCCACTTGCATAGCCTTGGAATCCCTGTCGAGGAGGAAATTCGCCAGGATACGATCTGCGAGCTTGGCGCGTGTTACTCCGTGCTCAACAGCACGTTGCTACCGATATCCGTGGCTTGCGCGGTCCGCACGTAAGAGGTGCCCGTTTCACGCGAGGTACTCCACCATCGACCACAGGGTCAGCGCCGGTCACGTATGACGACTCATCGGACGTGAGGAATAGCACGCAGTTTGAGACTTCTTCAGGTTCAGCTATTCGCTTCATCGAGCTCTTGTCGACTAATCCCGCGACGTCTAGCTCCGCCTCGTTCATTGGCTCCGAGGCCGTCACAGGGTCTCCGGTCAGGTGTTTGCAGGGAAGCGACGACCCGCGGATGTTCCTAGACCATCGATCGCTCGGCGGCGGTGAGGGCCGGCCGCTAGGGGCAGCGAGTTGCGACCTGTTCCGGAGAGCAAACGTCGATGGAATACGTCGTGAGTGCCGTGGCCGTGCCTGGGCCCTGGTCGGGAAGAAGTACCAGGGCCCTCGCGCACCAATTCCACGTGGGCGGAACGAGTGCGCACCGGCACCGAATCGCGTTTTACCCGACCAGGGGAACCGATCCCACGATGCTTCCGCGGTCCGATGGCGGAGCGAAGTGGAAATCGTAGCGGTCCAGTCGTGCGCCAATGACTTCGACAGGGGTCAGGAGTTCTAGGGGGTCGTTGATCTGGCTCGTGAATTTCAGCCCGACCGATTGAGCGGCGAGCTCTCCATGCGGAGTCCAGTCGCCCACGCCGACACGAATAACGTCAGATCGGGGCGCGACACCTTCGCTCTCCGGCACACGTCGCACCTGCAGGTAGGGGGCGTCGTCCGGCACTGGAAACTGCTCATTCCAGTCCCCGCCGGCGACGCCGTCTGGCAGGAGCTCGAGATCCATCTCGATGAGCACTCGGTCCATACCCCGGCCATCGACCGTGAACTTCGTGGCCTGACGGCATTCGAGATGCACGGAAGTGCCCGTCTCTTCCCAGACGAAGGCGCCGGTCTTCTTGGGGAAGGACCAGACCTCACGCCCGATCTCCATGCCCCAGACGCTGTCGATGTACTCCAGCGCGCAATGACGGCCGACCACTCCATTGAATTCGACCGGAATCGTGACATCGACCATCGTGATATCCTCGGTGGCGCCATACTCCGGCTTTCCCACCAGATCCAGGTGCATCCAGTTGAGGTAGAAGAGATCGCTGGTGACCACCAGTGGTGCCGGCACGATCGACTCCAGAACTCCCGGAGCCGCCCGGCACAGAACGCCGATTCCCGTACAACCCTTGAATCGCGAATCGTGGGTGAGCTCTTCGCGGTATAGGGGCGCCCAGGTCGGAAGCTCATGGACCTGGCGATTGATGACGTTATTCATGTCGCTCTCCTTTAGGAAACATTGGCCTGATGTGAACCAGCCAAGCTGAGCCACCATGCACCCGTCAATCGTATTCCAGTCCAATTTTCTCAGTTTAATCCGACTG
Source organism: Arthrobacter sp. Y3221114 (assembly GCF_059092625.1). NCBI lineage: Bacteria > Bacillati > Actinomycetota > Actinomycetes > Micrococcales > Micrococcaceae > Arthrobacter > Arthrobacter sp. Y3221114. Next base: position 399,872 of record NZ_JBNHHW010000003.1, on the reverse strand, counting down.
AGAGATGAGTAGCAGAATGGCGCGAGCTCGACACGCCATCCCTGCCAGACTTCTCGGGCCCAGCTAAGGGTCAAAAGCGAACTGATACAGATGTCTAATTCCGGCAGTTGTGGGCGACTTATGGACAGTTCCTTGTTTTGGCTCCGCAACGTAGGTTCTGGATGACTGTTGAAGCACCCACAGAGAAAGTCGGAGTGCAGATCAAGGGGACTCGGATGCTCTCAGGAGAAAACGGGTTGGGGGATGAGTCTGTTCGTCGTTCCCGGGCTTTGGTCAGGGGTTCGGCCCTGCCAGAGAACCTACCTCTGCCTCTCTGCTGTTCCTCTGGGAACAACCGAGGACGCCGGCTGCGCAGATGTAGCGTGCACTCGGCTCCGACAGCGAACAGCTATCACCGCATCTCCGTACATCCAACCGCTCCAAACCCGAGGAGGTCACTCTTATGGACCAAATGACTACCCAGCCGAGCCCGCATGAGTCCGACGGGCGCCTGGATCTGCCCCCTGGTAGGTTGAATCGCCGTTCATTGATGTCGCTTTCGCTTGCATCGTTCATGCCAGCAATCGGCATCGCCGTCGTGCCGGTAGCAATGCTCGCGTATGCAGGCCATGGCAGCTGGTTAAGTACGCTCATCGCCGCGATCGCTACGAGCTGCATTGGTGTTGCCATCATTGCATTCGCACGCCGGTACGTGGAGAGCGGGTCACTCTACTCTTACATTGGCAGGGTGTTCGGAGCATGGTCCCGCTACATCGTCGGGGCGTCGATGATGGTTGGCTTTGTGGTCTTTCTATCATCGATCACCTTTCTGTCAGCAATATTCCTGGGCAGTGCTCTGACAGCATTCGGGTTGGCAGGTGCTCTGGACTCGGGGACACAGCTTGTGATTCATGCTGCGTTACTGCTTATCACGGCGTTCATCGTTTATCGAGGAATTGACACATCCGTGAGGGCGGCGGTAATTCTTGCCGCGGTGTCTATACCTTTGGTCCTTTTCTGCGTGATTGCTGGCGCCGTCACCACGGGGTTGGATGTTTCGCAGCAGTTCACGCTCGAAGGATCATCGTGGTCGGGCATACTTCTGGGCGTCGCCGTCGGTTCGGCGTTTCTCTACGGCTTTGAAAGTAGCAGCTCCTTGGCGAGCGAGACCAAGGACCCCAAGCGCAATGTGCCCTGGGCGGTCATGAGCGTGCCTATCGTTCTTGGTGTTTTCTATGCCGTGACAACATTCCTCTCCGTTCCGGGTCTCATGCGCGGAACTGACCTTTTGGCCGAGGGGTATTCCGGCCCCTCCGTCCTGGCTCATGTAGCGGGGCTCCCCGCTTGGGTGGGCCCGGCGGTCGATCTGGTGCTGTGCGTATCGGCCTTCGCGTCGTTGATTGGATTCGCCAACTATGGTTCTCGCTATATTGCGACACTGTCTCGCGATGGCCTGCTGCCGTCTGGCTTGTCACAGATCCATAGCAAGCATCCGACACCCCTGCGGGCCGCAATGGCTTTGCTCGTGCTGACATTGTTACTCCTCATCGTTGGCGTATCTCTCGTCCCCTTGATTCCCCTGTTGACTGCATGGGGGCTGGGGATCGCCTTCGCCTGGAGTATCCCGTACCTGCTCATCGGCGTCGCATCCTTTGTCCTGCTGCGTCGAGAAGGGAAGCTCAGGTTCTGGAACATCCTCCTGGTGCTCATAGGCCTCGCCACGATAATTCTGGTGCTCGTGACAAATCTCATCACCCCGTTGCCCGCTCCGCTCAACTGGGTGGCTTACGTAGTGGTGGCAGCAATCGTAATCGTCACGATCGTCTTCGCTTTTCACGGTCGGATAAAAGTTGCTCGCGCCTGAGTCGGACGTCGATGCGTCTTTCGGCAAGCAGTAGGGCTGTCCACCCGGCCAGGCAGTAGCCAAAACCGACTCTTCTGTTAAACCAACGGACGACGACTTGGTGATGCTCCTTATAATGTCCGCGAAACTTCCGGTTATTGAACGGGATTCCCGCAGGTCGTGGGCTAGGGCATCTCGTCGGGCGGTGCACCCGGATCCGGCGGGCGACTGCCTGACTTCGAGCCGGGCCGCCTCCGACCGCGGTGCCGGGCGCCAGCGTCCGGCACCGCCTGGCGCTGGCGGTCTTGGCCACCCGCATACGGAGGCAGGTTCGAAGAGGCGGTTTAGGCATGCATTCCAGAAGGTCGCGGAGTGCAGCCGACGAGTGGCTGGGGAATCCGTGCGGACTTCCAAATGACCAGCCAGCGCACCCGGATTCACGGAGGGCTGATTCCGTGGGCCTCCCGCTGGGAAATGTCCCTGGTCTTCAATACCGCCAGTTGTTCAGCTGGGGCCGCTAAGAACGAGCAGCCTCTGCTGTCGGTAACGGCTCAGGCTTCTGATAGGCGGGCCATGCTTGGTAGGCCAGCCAGAAGGCAGCGAGGCCGGCGGAGGTTGATGGATCTCTGCCCGTGACTTCCTTGACACGGGCCAACCTGTAGGCGAGCGACTGCCGGTGAATGCCCAAATCCGAGGCCGTCTTTTGCCAAACCCGATCGTTCGATATGAAAACAAAGAGTGTTTCGCGCAGGGTGGAGTTTTTCTTGTCCGAGCCTGCAAGCGGTCCGAGAACTTGTTGGATGATGGCCTGGGTCTCTTGGCGGGACCGGACCAGGAACGAGATCGGAACGCCGTCAAAGTCGTTCCACTCATGGTTGGGCCCCGCGGAGTTCAGCACCTTCGTCGCTTCTGCCGCTGCATACTTGCCGTCCCGAAGATCTGTAAACGAGGACGACGCTCCGGCCCTGACTCTGAGTTGTTTGAGAAGCTCGCGGACGTCGTTACGGCGGGCCACTGGGAAGAGCACCAGAGATGCGTCTTGACCAGTGCCGGTTAGAAGCGGAAGGTTGCAGATCGCGACGGCGCGGGCGACCTTGTCACCGTCGACAGTCGGGACTGCAGCCACTTGGTAGCCTTCGGCGATATCGTCAAGGTCAAGCACGGTGCCTGAACTCGGCTTGCTTGTGCCCTCGAGAACCGAGGAGAGCGCGCGTGCGGCCCGCTCCATCCGCCGACGAATCAGCCTGAGGGGCCCGCTGGAACCGACGTCGACTACCTGCAGTAGGTGGACTAGAACGAAGCTGTCGAGTTCCTCGCCGGGGTACTCGGATAGGACGAGCTTTATGGCGGGGTCTCCGGGCAACGGGTAGGCCCGTTCACGTGCAGCGTCCGGTGTCGGTGTTGGTGCTGCTCCGCTCAGTATGGTGAGGTCGGTGATGCTGTCCACGACCCTCAGGCCCACGCTGAAGAGGGTTTGCAGGCTGCTGAGCAGCTGTCCTGGATCAGTATGGGCAAGCGTTGAGACTTGATAAAGCTTGCTCAGCTTCAGCACCTGCAAGGTCTGTACAGTCGCTGTGGCCGCGGCAATCGTACGTGCAATGGCCGCAAACGGTGTTTCGCCGCCGGTTAGTAGCACGGGAAAGTTCCGTGCATCGGCCTCTTCCAACATCTCCGGGGTGAGCGGCGGAAGGGTCTTATGGTTGCCGAAAGCCACGCCTGCCAGTCCTGCAGAATCCAAATTAGCGATGAAGTCCCGCTGCTCCGCAGGACCACTGGGGACGCAGTGGCCGATTGTCATGAGGAGTTCATGCGGACCGAGCCAACGGGCCGGGTCGTGCATTTCACAACTGTGCGCCCACAAGACCTTCCGTTCAATGCCGGCCGATCCGGCCAGAATCCGGGTGTCGAGACTTCCGGTATTTACTAAGTCGTCAATGGTCAAAGCGGTCGGTTCCATTTTTAGATCCTAGTACCTCTGTCAAGAATAGAGCCAGGATTTTGTCATTGCAATAGTTCATCTCGCTTGTTCCGCACCATATGCTCGATCGCAACAACTGACTCATCGAGGAGATGTATTCTTGCACACGACTGATCGACACCGGATTTTGAATTATCCGGTTCAGGTATTCGAGGGCCACATGTTCGCAGCAACCCTAATCGGGTTTGCAGTGTCGGAGGCTGTCCGATGAGGGCGTTCCGCCAAGGAAGCACAGTGGCGGTGTTGGGTGCAGGCCTGGCCGGTCTGGCGGCCGCCACCCAGCTGGATGATGAGGGCTTCGATGTCACCGTGTTCGAGGCGCGGAACCGCGTGGGCGGGCGCGTGTGGTCCGAAACCATTAAAGCCGGTCGGCAGGAACCCTGCATCATAGAACGCGGTGCCGAGTTCGTCCTGCACGGCTATACGTCCATGCGCCGCCTGTTGGACCTCACAGAACTCTCCTTGGTCGACACCGGCATGAGCTACTACGTCAGGGCACTGGCCGACACTCCGGACATCAGCACGGATGACATGGTGGAGGCCGGGCGCCGAGCGGCGACGATCGTGGATGCCTTCGATAAACCGCCTTCGGCGGAGGAAGTCCTGCAGCGCCTTGAACTCGATCCCCGCCTGCTCGACGCGTTGCGCGCCAGAATCGAAATATCGACGGCTGTCGAGGCAAAGCATGTCAGCGCCGAAGCCCTCGGGCAGATCGCGTCCTTTGAACCGCTGCCCAGCTGGCGTGTCTCCGGCGGCAACCAGTCACTGCCCAATGCCCTCGCCGCGCGGCTCGGAGACTCCGTGCGGTGCTGCGAATTCGTGCAGTCAGTCGAGGAGGCCGAGGATGGCTACTTCGTGCAGACATCGTTCAGTCGCGGGCATTACGACGCAGTTGTAGTTGCCCTTCCGCTCGCCGTCATCCTTGACGTGGAGACGGTGTCGCTTCCATTGCCTGAATGGAAGCGAACGGCCCTAGGCCGGGTGCTGCAGGGAGACGCGGCAAAGCTCCACATCCCCCTGCAGACGGTGCCGGCCACGAGCGCGGTTATGTCCACAGCCGGACGATTTTGGACGTGGACGGCAGCAGACAGTACCGGTTCGGTTACTCCTGTGCTGAACTCATTCATGGGTTCGCCTGCGGCACTGGACAAGGCCGGAACCGGACTCCACGAGTGGGCCGACCAGGCCCGTCAGATCCGACCGGATCTAGACTTTGGTGCACTCGGGGAGGCCGTTACGACAGTGTGGCGCGACGATCCTTTGGCGCGCGGTGGCTATGCGGCTTACGCACCAGGATGGGGCGAATCTGAATCGAAACTGCTTGAACAGCCGGTCGGAGGGCTTTTCTTCGCCGGTGAATACGCTGACCCGGACTTCACCGGGCTCATGGAAGGCGCAATCCGCAGCGGCGAACGGGCGGCCGCCAGGATACGCCTCGCGGCATCGAACCCTGCGCGAGTCGGTGTGGAAGCATGACGGTTCCCGTGGTCGACCCCTTGGCCGTGGAATGGCCAGTAGCGGTCCCGATTTCCAGCGAGCGTCTCGTGTCAGGCAATCCTTCGTCAAACACTCTCGTGCTGCACAGCGATGAACGTTCCGAATTGGGCCTGTGGCGGGTGGAGCAGGGTGAATTCACCACGACGCACAAGGGCTACACCGAGTTTATGCACGTCGTCGAAGGCACGGGAACCCTGATCGGTGATGACGGCGGCGTCACCGTCTTATCTCCGGGAACGGTCGTGGTCCTTCCTGATGGTTGGACCGGACGATGGCAGGTCGACACCCCGCTGGTGAAGTCCTACGGCATTGTGCCCACAGGGCACTGAAGCCACTGTTCCTATTGGATGCCCAACGCATCTCGGCGCCGGATCCAGCAGGGCGTACCCTGCACCTTCCGCAGGTCCCCGGACAGCTTCAAGCTCCGCGGCGTACTGATCGCTCCGTCGCCCGTCCGTCCGCGACCGACGCTGGCTCGCAGAAACCACTGAAAAAAAATTACTGGGAGAAATATAATGCATTCAGATATCGAATTCGCGCGTGTAAGCAACTGCTGCTTCCGGGACGGGCATTACGTGACCATCGATGCCCCGCAAGGCCGCCACGTCATCGACCCTTCGTGCAACGGCGTCATCGGCAGGATTGCTTACCCGGGCCACGACGAGATCGAGGCAACCATTGCCATCGCCAACCGCGCCCAACGGGTGTGGGACACCGAGAGCGCCTTGGTACGGTCGGAAATCCTGCACGAGGTCGCAGCCGAGATCCGCAGGCTCGCCCCCGAGATCGCCGAACTCATGACCCGGGAGACCGGCAAGCCCTATAAGGAAAGCTTCGACGAGATGGGTTGGTCGGCATCGGCCGTCGACTACTACGCCGAACTCGGACGCCATTCGATCGGCACCGTTCACGGTACCGCGGTCAAGGGACAGACCCACTACACGATCAAGGAGCCGATGGGCACCGTGGTCATCATCCTGCCGGCCAACTTCCCGATCCTGCTGCTGATGTGGTCCGCCGCCGCGGCTCTGGCCGCGGGCAATGCAGTGATCATCAAGCCTTCCGAGTTCGCGTCGCTGACCACGCTGTCCTTTATGCGCGCCTTCCGCCATCTGCCGGACGGACTGGTGCAGTGCATCCCCGGTGGCGCGGATGCTGCCAAGCAGCTCGTGGCCCACTCGGACACGCACATGGTCGCCTTCACCGGAAGCGTTGCGACAGGCCAGGCGGTTTCGCGGGCCTGCGCCGACCTGTTCAAGCCGCACCTGATCGAAGCATCCGGCAGCGACGCATTCCTCGTCATGCCATCGGCGCCGGTAGAGGTTGCAGCCCGCGCAGCAACCTTCGCTTCGTTCCTGAACTGCGGTCAGGTCTGCACCTCCGCTGAGAAGATTCTGGTGCACGACGCCGTCTACGACGAGTTCGTGGCAGCCTTTGTCCAGCAGGTCAAGAAGCTGCGCGTCGGCCACGGTCTTGACAAGGTCGACCTTGGCCCGATGGAAAACCTTCGGGAGCTGGAAAGGGTGGAGACGGTAATCGCCCGCGCTGTCGAACAGGGGGCCACCGTCACAACCGGCGGCAAGCGGCTCAAACTCGAGGGGGAGCTGCGTGAGGGGTTCTTCTTCGAGCCGACGGTCCTGGAAGGGCTGACCCCGGACATGGATATTTTCACGCAGGAGGTCTTCGGTCCCGTGGCCCCGATCTACAGGGTCTCCAGCTTCGAGGAAGCCCTGAAGATTACTAATGACTCCCCGTTCGGCCTCGGCGCCAACCTGTACTCCACCGACCTGGCGGAGGTAACCCGCGCGATCAACGAGATCGTGGCCGGCATGGTCTGGGTCAACGCCCCGCTGCTGGACAACGATGCCGGGCCCTTCGGCGGCCGTAAGATGTCCGGCATCGGCCGACAGCTCGGTGCCGAAGGCTTGGACACGTTCCGCCACAGCAAACTGGTCATGATCGACCCTGCAGCCCAAACCCAGGACTTCTGGTGGTTCCCCTACCAGGACGATGAGGCCTGGCAGGGGTCGCAGCAGGTGACTGCGGTGGGGGCGGCTGCACAGACCGCCTAATTGAACGAATCCCTCGCCTACGAGCGGTAACTCCGGCAGGGACCGCGACGCCTCAGTCAACCGGCCGCCTTCACCGGGCCCAAGTATGAAACAACCGGCGTCTTAGCCTGAACCGCTGCGCTCCGGCCCTGGCCTCGGCCCGCCGGAGCGAGGCGGTTTGACGGACAAGCCCGACCGCAACGGCCGCATCTTCGAAGGAACGTACCGTACTCCGGAGGAACGAGAACTGCGGTTGGGAACGCCCATGACTGGGCGGTGAGCAATGATGATCGCCACCGTTGTCGAAACTGTTGGTCGTGGACTAACATCATCGGCTCTGTGGCAACCAGCGAGCCGGCACTACCTCTGCTCATCGGGAAGGGCGGCGCCATAAGCCGGTTCCCTCGGACTTTCGGCAGTGGCTCGGAGAGGCAGGACCTTGGCGCCGGCGCCCCTTCCCGGACCCAAGATACCGCGCCGGACGTCCCGACCCTCCCTGTTTCCGGGGCGGTCCTTGGCTCCAGCAGGGGCTAAACGCGCATCGGAACGTGCAAACACAGCGTCTCAAAGAAAGCCATCGGCATCATGGATGATCACACACCCAGCGCCCCCGACTGTGTCGCCCTCCGACGCGGCGACTGCGTGGACGTTCACGGCAACGGTCACTTCCCCTACAGCGGCTATGTGGAGGACACTATGCCGCAGCTCAACATCGTCTGGATCCGGGAAGTGGGCACCGGAGAACGCAAGATGCTCTCCACCGACGATAGTCTCATCGTCCATTCCGAAAGCTGACCCCGTCAGTACACGCTCCGGCATCGAGACAGCGGACCGGCGCCTCCCCACCCTTACCTTAGAAAGCCCTGCACCATGAGCCGACAAATCATCACGGCCTTCAGCGTCGAGGAGGCCGACCTGCTCCTTAACGCCGTCGTCGAAGAATTCATCTACCTGGCCCGCGGGGAGGGGAGAACCGGCATTCTGGTCACCAGGACGGGTCCCGGAGAGTTCATTGTCGAACTCAGCGAGCAGGTACCGTACGGACTCACCCTCGAGGCTGGTCGCCTGACCTGTTCGGAAGCAAATCGCCGGTGGTCCAGTTGCAACAAGGACGAAGTTCGTTCAGACGGGGCGGTCCGCGAAAGTGCTTGCGACTATGTCAACCGTCCGTGACACGTCAGCTGCAAGCCCTGTGGGTCTTCGTTCTTACGGGATGCCATGGCCAGAGAGCGAGACGATTCAATCCCTATATACGAGTACTAAAAATTATCTGATTTCCGCTGCTTGACCAATAGAACCCCCGTTTGTTGGGACGTAACCTCTATGAACGGCGGATATTGGTCCGAGATCGTTCCGCCAGCTGTGGTGGACGAGATTTAAGTCGGGTTCCCCCTCACGCTGAACCCACAGAGCGTCCGGTTCCCCGGCCGCAGCTGTGCCTTCCGTTATTCCGAAATCCCAGGAGGTTTCATGGAGACTGTCAGCCGTCGCGAGCTGGTCCTTACCATTAGCTGTGCTGACACGATCGGCATCGTCCACGCTGTCTCGGGCTTCCTTGTTGCCCATGGCTGCAATATCCTCTCGAGCCAGCAGTTCGACGACGCCGTCAACGACCGTTTCTTTATGCGGGTCCACGCCTCTTACCCGGCCGGCACGTCCATCGGGCAGCTGCAGTTGGCTTTCGAAACCACAGCCGGCGCCCACGGGATGTCCTGGGCTCTCAACGACACCGCCGACCGGCCGCGCGCAGCCCTGATGGTCTCGAAGGCCGGGCACTGCCTGAACGATCTGCTCTTTCGCTGGCGGACGGGACAGCTCAAGGTCGACATTCCTTTCATCGCATCCAACCACCTCCACCTTGAACCCGTGGCCCGGACCTACGGCATTCCGTTCTTCCACATCCCAGTGACCGGGCAGACGAAGCCCGCGGCCGAAGGGAAACTTCTCGCCCTGATCCGGGAGCACCGCGTCGACTTCATGGTCTTGGCCCGCTACATGCAGGTTCTTAGCGACGATCTGTGCCGGGAACTGAGCGGCAGGATCATTAACATCCATCATTCCTTCCTGCCGGGTTTCAAGGGTGCAAGGCCCTATCACCAGGCCTTCGACCGGGGGGTCAAGCTGGTGGGCGCCACCGCCCACTATGTCACCGTCGACCTTGACGAGGGACCGATCATCGAGCAGGAGGTGCTGCGGGTCGACCACAACTACCGCGCCGAGGATCTGGTGATCGCCGGCCAGGACGCCGAGCGGCTGGCCTTGTCCCGCGCCGTGCAATGGCACTCGGAGCAGCGAGTCCTGCTCAACGGAGACCGCACCGTGGTCTTCAAATAGCCCTGCATCGCATCCATCCGGACTGCTGCCCGGCCACACCAAGAAACGAGGAAATCCATGGAACGGCTTGTTGATCGAACTATCAGCGCCAAACTGTTTACTGACGACTCACATGACCCACTGCCGGGATCGGCGAGGACGGTGATAGTCGGGGGAGGCATCGTGGGGGCCAGCATTGCCTATCACCTGGCCGCAGCCGGTGAGATGGACGTCCTTCTCATGGACGCCAATGTCCTCGGCAGCGGTACGACCTGGCACGCTGCCGGCCTGGTCACCGGTGCCCGCGGGTCGGCGACCCTAACGAAGCTCGCCAAATACGGGCTGAATATGTATGCGGAGCTGGAAAAGCTCTCCGGGGTCGACGTGTCGTTCCGGCGAAGCGGGTCTCTGAGCGTTGCGCGCACCCCCGGACGGGTGGATGAGATTCTTTACGCCCGCGACATTGCCGAACAACAGGGCATCCGGACCGAGATGCTAACCGAGGAGCGCTTCAAGGAAGTTTGGCCCCTGGCCAGCGCGGAAGGGCTACTCGGTTCCCTGCTGCTGCCCGATGACGGATACATCAATCCGGGGCATGCGGCCATCGCCTTCGCAAAGATGGCGCACCGGCTCGGGGTCCGGATCCGGGAAAACGCGCCGGTGCGGGAAGTCCTGCAGGAGGGGGGAAGGGTTGCCGGAGTAGTGACCGACCAAGGCACCGTCCGCGCAGAGCGGGTCATTCTCGCCTGCGGGCTCTGGACCCGTGACCTCGCCGCGTCCACCGGGGTGAATGTTCCCCTGTATGCAGCCGAGCACGTGCATGTACGTTCCGAGGAAATAGAGGGCGCACTCCCTACGCTTCCGGTCTTCCGGGACCTGGACAACAGCTACTATCTGCGCCATGAACTCGGCCGCATCCTGGTGGGGGCCTTCGAGCCTGACGGCCTGCCCCGGGCCGTCGACCAGATCCCCGCCACCGGGTTCGCGGAATTTCCGCCGGATTGGAACCATTTCGCACCGGTCAGGGCCAAAGCGGAAGCCACGGTCCCAGTGCTCGTTCAGGCGGGCTATGACCGGTTCCTGAACGCTCCTGAAAGCTTCACCCCCGACGCGAACTTCGTCCTGGGGGAGACCGGGGAGGTACAGGCGCTCTTCGTCGCTGCCGGCTTCAACTCCCAGGGCATCATCTTCGCCCCGGCCGTTGGCAAGGAACTGGCCGACTGGGTCATCAACGGAACCCCCGGATTCGATTCTTCATCGGTCGACGTTCAGCGTTTCTCCCGGCACCAAAGCAACCGCAGGTACCTGCACGCCCGGACCAAGGAAGGCCTCGGCCGGCTGTATGCTATGCACTGGCCCCACCTTCAGTCCGAAACCGCACGCAATGTGCGCCGTACGCCGCTGCATTTCCGCCTGGCCGAACTGGGTGCCTGCTTCGGCGAGGTCAACGGCGGCGAGCGGGCCAACTGGTACGGGGACAAGGGCACGAAGCCCGTCTACGACTACAGCTACGGTCGCCCCGGCTGGTTCGGGCGGGTCGCGGAAGAGCACCGGGCGACCCGTGAGGGTGTCACGCTCTTCGACCTAAGCCCATTCGCAAAGTTCGAGGTGGCCGGGCCGGATGCGCTGGCGGTGTGCCAGCTTGCCGGCACCGCGGACATCGACGTCCCTGTTAACAAGGCCGTCTACACGCTTTTTCTGAACGAGGACGGCGGAATCGAGCTGGACGGCACGATCACCCGTCTGGCCGAGGACCGGTTCTTGGTCGTCACCCCGTCCTTCAGCCTTCAGAAAACCTCGACCATCCTGAACCGGGCCGCGAAAGGCAAGGCCGCGGCCGTCTTCGATACGACCGCGGGACTGGCCACAATCGCGGTCACGGGGCCGCAGAGCCGGGAACTGCTCAGCCGGGTTTCGCCTGAGGACTGGTCCGACTCGGCCCAGCCGTACGCCTGGGGCCGTACCGTGGAAATCGGGGACGGTTTCGCCTACACCTTGCGCATCAGCTTCGTCGGCGAACTGGGCTACGAGATCTACCCGAGCGCGGACCTAGCAGTGAACGTCTTCGACACCTTGTGGGAGGCCGGACAGGAGCTTGGGATCCGTATGGCCGGCTACCACGCCCTGGACTCGCTGCGCTCGGAAAAGGGTTTCCGACATCTCGGCCACGACATCGGTCCGATCGACGACCCCTACTCGGCCGGTCTCCGGTTCACCGTTGCGCTTGACAAGCCCGGCGGCTTCACCGGCCGGGATGCCCTTCTGAAACTGGACCCGGCATCCCCGCGCCACCGCACCGTCTACGTGGCCCTCGAGGATCCGGACCCGGTCTTCGTCCACGAGGAAACCGTCTACTGCAACGGTTCCGCGGTGGGAAGGCTGACCAGCGGAAGCTACGGCCACACCCTGGGGCGGGCGGTGGGACTGGCCGCGATTGATCCGGATACCGACTTGTCCGGCGTTTTCGAAGTGCAGTGCAAGGGGCAGCTGTATCCGGCAACCATTTCGCGCAGCCCGTTCTATGATCCCAAGGGCGAACGGCTGCGCGGATAGAGCCTGACGGATAGGAAACGGGGGAAGCCTAGTACCGCAGTCGCGCTTATGAGGCGTAGCCGAGGGCCGGTACTGGCATTGCTTGGCGCGATTCTGTTGTTTTCGGCGCCAGCGTGATCTTTGCAGTGTGCGGTCAGGAGCCGGAAGCGACGCCCAGGCAGGGCGGGTGATCACGTGTGCCTGCTTTCGGCAGGGAGAGAGCGATCAGTTCGCGTCCGCCCGGATGGGGCCACCCCTTTTGACCGGGTGACCAAAAGGCATGGGCGAGCATGGAGAGGTGATGCGCCTGTAACCTGCGGCATATTGGCGGACCTGGTAGTGGTCAAGACCGGTGTGGCCCTTGCCAGCGTCGAAGGGTTTCCTCGATGGCCCAGCGGGCTCCTGTGACGCGCACAAGTTCGGCTACGGACACCCTCGCCGGTGCGTGGCGGATGTAGTCAAGCAGGTCTTCCGGGTCGGACAGGGACCGCAGGCGAGCAACCAGTACTCGCAGTCCGTTCGTCTGCGCCATTGATGGGTGCGGCTCAGGCATAGCGGTGCCCTGGCCCCTGCTCCGGCCGAACTGGCGGTGATGCAGGCCTTGCTCGGACACGCGCACGTCGAACCACGGCCCGCTACATCCACCCGTCTGCGGCCGACGTGAGGCAGGGTTCGATGCCGCTCGAGAACGATTTGCTCGAACGCAAGCTTTCCAGCATCTGGCGCGGGATTAAAGACTCGCCGTTGGCCTCGGACCTCGACTCGGTCATGGACGGCAGCCGCGGAGCTGGGATTGACCGACCGGGTTCGGTTTGCCCCAGGCTCCCAGGTGCATGAGGTTGCTCATCCAACCCGGCCGGCGCCTGAAACAGCTCGCCCTGGCCGATCCTGCCGTATTCACTGCCTCGGTCGCACGACCCTCCACCTAGACCCCGCAATCCGCGCCATCGTCGAGGAGCACCGCCGCCGCGCCGCCAACAACGACACCTTTACCGGACAGACCGAAGAAATCGCTACGCTCCGCGCCGCATTCGAAATCCTCGATCCAAGCGTCCGGCACCACGAAGAACAACTCCGGAAGCTGACGTCTGGCAAGAGCCGACGAAATTATCCGAGTTAATACTCAGAGTTCCGGCCCAGTAGCCGGATGATCCTGCGACTCGGTAGCGAAATTTTCTTTTCCCACCTGAATATCGAGTTCCACCACCGCCACAGCCTCGCCAACCGGATCGTGGCCCATACCGGCGTCATAGAGCCCCCAGATCAGAGCCCGGCAAAGCGCCGGCAGCGGCACTGACCGTCCATCAAACCCGTGGCTAGGAACCCCTGGCCTTGTAACGTCAATCAACGATGAATTGTCGCAAAAACCTGACGAGCACAATTCACGCATAGAAGGGAACGCTACGACGAACGCAGCAAACTCGAACTCGACAACACCACAGGTAGCACCCGCAAATGAGCAGATGTACCGACAAATTACGTCCGGGAACCTGTGCATGAACACCGCAAAGGTAAGTCATTACGCTATGCATGCAAAGGGTAGACGTGGCTCGAACTTCGATTAGCAGATAGCTGGAAGTCAGTTGCACAACCCTGCGCGCTCTTTCGAAACAGTCCTGCACGCAAGCAGAAAGAAATCCAACGCAATTGACCTAGCGTGGTCATCATCACTAGGGGCCGGCCGACTCGGCCCTCAGACCCGTCCAACGTAAATGGAGTTTCTTTATGTCTCGCCGCGAACATCCCAAAGCCGTCCTGACAACGAAGGTCATCGACCGACTCACAGCGATTGTGGGTGCCGATTGGGTGCAGACATCCGACGAGGACCTAACCGAATTCCGCGACCCCTTCGGGATCCCGGGGGACGACACCCATTACGCTTCTGCAGTCGTCTTCCCGGCATCGGTGGAGCAGGTACAAGAGATCGTCCGCGTTGCCAATGAATGCGAGATGCCCCTCTGGCCGATCTCGCAAGGCAAAAACAATGGATATGGGGGTGCCTCGCCGCGCCTCGGTGGTTCGATCCAGCTCAGCATGCGTCGAATGAACCAGGTTTTGGAGATAAACGAAGAGCTCGCATACGCAGTGGTGGAGCCGGGCGTAACCTGGTTCGACCTACACAAGGCACTCGAAGCTGGAGGTCATCGTCTGCACGTCTCCATACCGGACCTTGGCTGGGGCAGCGTCATCGGCAACTCGCTGGACAACGGTGTCACGTACATGCCCAATGGGGCGGACTTCGCAGCACCCACTGGCATGGAAGTAGTACTGCCCGACGGTGAATTGATGCGTACCGGCATGGGCGCTATCCCTGGAGGCAAGGCCTGGCACGTCTATAAGCGCAGCATGGGGCCGTCGCTCGACGCCCTATTTACTCAGTCGAATTACGGAATCGTCACAAAAATGGGAGTGTGGCTCCAACGTTCACCGGAGGCCTATCAATCCATCTTGTTGAGTATCGACAAAGACACTGAACTGGAGCAGGCCGTGGACACGATCCGCGATCTGATGCTGGACGGGACGGTGCGGGGGGTTCCCTGTTTCTATCCCGCTCCTGGCTCCACGGTTCCCCTGATCGATGCCCCACTCCCGCCAATTCAAGACTGGACGGAAGAGAAGGCGGAACAATACGGCCGTGACCACGGGCTGGGCCGATGGTCGGTACGCGTCGGCATTTGGGAGGACCGAGATGTCCTCGCCCTCAAATCTGCCAAGATCGTTAGGGAATGGGGAAAGATCCCCGGGTCGTCCGCGCGGCTGGGGCGCATCTACTCTCCGGAAGAATACCCTGAGATCACTAATCAGACTGAGAAAATCCACATTGGCATCCCCACGCTCGCGATGAAGGAGCTAATGGGAGATGACATCGGCCACCTCGGTTTTGCCCCCGTGGTACCCCTAGTGGGATCCGAGATCCGAGAGGTCATGAACCGCGCCAACGCCGTTGCTGACGAGGTGGGCATGGCAGGGGCCATCTTTTATGGAATTTTGTGCATCGGCGCCCGCTCTGCTGTGCTGGTCATTGAGCTCGACTTCGAGCATCAGGACGAGGAGCAGGTGCGAACTGCCTTTGAATTAGCACACAAGTTTGTGCCGATGATCGGGGAAATGGGGTATGGGGAGTACCGCGCACACATCGCTTACATGGATCCCGCGGCGGATGTCTACTCGTTCAACTCGCACGCTTATCGACGTTTCACCGAAAGGTTGAAGGATGCGATCGATCCCAAGGGGATATTGGCGCCCGGACGCTACGGTATATGGCCGGCAAAATACCGCGAAGCACTAAATACGGCGAGCGACGAACCAGAACCCGCCGCTGTTTTCACCAGTGACATTGCGGGTTGAGGAAGCGGCAGCCTAATCGTTGATCGACTCAGCGGGGCACAGCACGTTCTCGCATGACGCAATCCAAGAGGAAAGTATTGGGATGAAGAGTTTCTCGAATAAGGTCGCCGTTGTGACCGGGGCCGCAAGTGGAATTGGTTTAGCGTTGGCCAAGCAGTTCGCATCAGAGGGCGCGGACGTAGTGCTTGCAGACATAGAGCAGAATCGTCTCGATGAGGCGGTAGCTGAAGTGGCTGCGCTAGGTGTAAGGGCGATCGGAGTGCGATGCGACGTATCTCGTCGAGAGGAGGTCCTTGCCCTTGCCAGCCGTGCTCGTGCGGAGTTCGCGAGGGTCGATATTCTGTGCAACAACGCCGGGGTGGAGAGCGGAAGCACTTTCCACAACATCCCCCCGGCCACGTGGGACTGGGTCATGGGAGTGAACTTTTTCGGCGTACTGTACGGTATTCAGGCATTCTATCCACTGCTGCACGAATCCAATGGCCACATTGTGAACACTGGCTCACTCGCTTCCCTGGATGCCGCAATGATTACGGCAAGCCCCTACGTTTCGTCAAAGTTCGCCGTCTACGGCCTCAGCGAAAACCTGTACCGCGAGTTCGATGAAAAGGGCGTGAACATAGGGATATCAGTGCTCCTTCCCGACTTCGTAAAGACAAACATGCCGGACTCGGAGCGCAACCGACCCCCGGGAGTCCCCGACACCTTCAACGACCCAGACCGTGCCGAACTACACTCATGGACGCACGAGGCCATCGATTCGGCCATGCGACCCGAAGAAGTGGCCTCGCTCGTGTTGGAGGCAGTGAAGGCACGTCGCTTCCATGTGCTCACCCACCCTGACCTGGCGCTCAAAGCGATCGAGACTCGATTGCAATGGCTCCAAAAGGATGTTGTCGAAACCTCACAGATGGGTTCGGCAACGGTTTGAGGTGAAAGACAATCGCCGCTGGGCGGTTACTAGTGGTCGCTGCAACGCATGCTGGTTGGGTGCTTAGGTGCAGATCACGCAGACGCTCGGCTGTGGTATCGCAGCCGAGCGTTTTGCGTGACGTCCGTTGAGCTCTTGTACGGACCTGTTCGCGCGGGTCCTTGGACGGACAGCCTGTGCCTATGAGGAAATATTGCTGCAGCAGACCGCTCGTGCTTTCATTCGAACCGCATTACGGGCAGGCTGGATTGCAGACAAAGACCGGCAAGAGGTTCCTTGGAATCCTCCTTCCGGGTTGGGCTCATGACACAGGAGTGACAGGAATGGGAATATCCCCGTCGGACCAGGATGGGCTGGGCCACGGGTATGAGGGCGATGACGCGGCCGCGTGGAACCGCGTAGTCTCCGAATCACTGGCAGCGATGGCTTGGCAGCGATTCACCTTAGAGCTCACCGCTTCCTTTCAGGGGCATGCATCGACCCGTTTTTTAGGATCCTACGTTTTTATGGATGTGGGGTATTCGCC
The DNA here is from genome assembly GCF_059092625.1 of Arthrobacter sp. Y3221114. Classification (NCBI taxonomy): domain Bacteria; kingdom Bacillati; phylum Actinomycetota; class Actinomycetes; order Micrococcales; family Micrococcaceae; genus Arthrobacter; species Arthrobacter sp. Y3221114. The sequence continues at coordinate 382,874 of NZ_JBNHHW010000003.1, read as the reverse complement.
CCATGAGGCGCACCTATCCGAGGAGGATATCGATAAATCGCTGCCTAGCCGATGGGCCACGAGCTTATCCCTCACAAGTACCGCGGAATTTAGTCAAAACGGCCGATCAGTCCGTTGCGGACCGGGAGACCTCAGTTTCTACGACACATCACGGCCGGTTGACCTGGTGCTTCTTGGAGGACGCGAACTCGTGTTCTCAATGCCGACGGCCGAGTTGCTTATTTCTGACGAATCGCTCAGTTCCCTAGCCGCCACCAAAGTTTCAACTGACAATGGTTTGCCCGCCGCCTTGGCAGTTCTCTTGAAGGAATTGAACAGCCTAACCCAGCCATCCAACGGTCATATCTCTGCCGCAGTTCGCGCCGCAGCGCGCGCCGCTGGGCAGCTGGTTCGCTCCATATTGATTGGCGAGTTAGAGGAGCACGGGATGGAAAGGACACGCCCTGCTAATCGATTAATAGCTGAAGTAGAGCAATACATCAGCGAAAACTACAGCGACCCAGATTTGAATCCCCGCTCGATTGCGGCAGCTCATTTCATGTCAACACGTCATTTGCACGGATTGTTTCAGCCTACCGACATGACAGTGGCAGTGCTTATCCGCCAATGCCGTCTGGAAAAGTGTAAGGAGTTGCTTGCGGCCCCGGCAGAGGCGCATTCCTCAATAGCTTCTATTGCCCGTAGGTGCGGATTTCAGAACATTCCTCACTTCGGACTGTTGTTTCGCGAATTCACCGGAATGACGCCCCGGGCATATCGCGCGATGTTTCTCCCGGGCTAGGTATACAGACCGGATACGTGGGCTGAGTGTGGCCGTTGATCTCATCAAGCGGATCAGAACTGGCCGGCGAAGGATTCCAGCAGGGCTGGCGGAACGGGATGTCGTCCTTGGGCAGGTACTCGCGGATCAGTCCATTGGTGAAGTTGTTGCTCGCCCACTATCACCGCGAGTGGGGATGGGCGGAGCCCCGAGGGGTTAGAGGGGGATCGACCACGCAGCATCGCGGCGTTCCGGAGCCCTCTGAGCGGGCTTCGACGACGCCATCATGCCGAGGTCCTCATGGTTCAGGATGTGGCAGTGGAATACGGTGCGCCCAGGGAACGTCGAAATCGATGAGGTTTCACCCCGCCTTGGCAGGAACGTTCACGACATCCTGCGGGGTGGGATCGACGAATTCCCGGTTTCAGTTTTGGATGACCTGCATTGGCATTGAGGTCATTTGGCTAGGGAACGTAATGGAGTTTAGATTCGCGCTCTAACGTCTGGCGAAACCTCGGCTCCCCTCAGCGTTCGAGAGGCTGAGTTTGAAGTTGGCCTTCGCCTTGGAACTGCCTGCAGAAACGAACCCGCGCTTGACGCCTCATTAGTGACCGGAGCGCCGTGTAAGGACTAGTCCTCACACGCATATCATTTGTTGTATGGCCACACCCCAGCATCGGATTTCACAAGTAACGCGTCGCAAGATCGCGGATTCGATCGCCCTGGCCCCATTCTCCTGGTCTGGCACTCTCGACGAGCCGGATTTTCTTGCTCGGATCTACGACCTTCGAAGCATGCGAAGTACCGACCCCCGGAACACCAACGCATATGACGACATCTACCAGCATCAGGTGCGGAACTACGACTGGGGTGACGGATGGGTCTTCACGGATCCGCGATTCAATCTGCTCCATGTCGACGACGCTGATTTCCTCAAGATGCTCGCCGAGATGATTCATCCGATCGTGCGACCCAACGAAGCGGAAGTTGCAGAGGTTCTCGCGAGCCTCAACGAGATGTTGCGGGTCGATGGTTACGAGCTGCATCCGATCGACTGGATTAGTGGACACGCGGTTTACAGCTGGCGGCGAATCGATTCTTTCCACGGAGCATCGCCGGAGCTCAGGCTTCTCGAGCGTCCGCTGACGAATCCTGTGGTGTTGCAGGAGCATCTCACTCGCATCCGAAATGGGCTCGTAGCCGATCCTGCCGCATCGATCTCTGCCTGCAAAAGTCTTCTGGAGAGCCTGTTCAGAATCATTCTCGATCAGAGTTCGGTCGCCTATCCAAAGAGCGATGATGTGCCGCAGCTCTACCGGAAGGTCGCGGATTTGCTTGCGCTGAGTGCTGAATCGGTTCCCGCGTCAGCTCGGGGTAGCGAGTCGTCGCAGAAGATTCTGCGAACCCTCGTGACGACCGTGGGAACGCTCGCTGAACTGCGCAACGAACTAGGTATCGATCATGGCAAATCCGAACGCAGCGCCGCGCTGGCACGGCACGCCAGGCTAGCGCTGAACGCGACCGTCACCGTGGCCGAGTTCATCCTCGACACTTGGCAGGTGAGGCTCGAGTTGGGTCAGTTGGTTGGCCCCGGGAACTAGCCGTTCCTGAGGGCCTGGCTGCCAGACCGTACCGCAGGACCCGTGCGCCGGTGCCCCTGGCGCTCATGGGTATGTAAGGTTATTCGGCTGCGGAACGTGGTCGAATTTAGATTTGCGCTTTAACCTCTGGGCCCCGAAGCCGCCGGCACGATGAAACTTCATCGACCCGAATGTGAGGACCACGAAGACCGCCAGAAACGGATAGTCAGCCCCGATAAAGAGACGAGCAGATCGCGCCTCAGCGGAAGATCTGCTCGTCTCAAGCAACGAACGGACAGCCTACACTGCGTGGGCGATCGGCCGGGGCTCCTTGGTCACGCTCTCGGATTCGATGTCCGAGACGATGGACTTCAGGGTCTCGATCAATCCGCTGATGTCTTGGTCGGTCATAGCCAGGGATAAGGACATCTCTCCCCGGTGCACGGGAAAGTATCCGCGGTTGGCCAATTCCAGGGAGATGGTCTGTGTCTTGTCACCGTCTACAAGTCGCCAGTAGTCACGATGTGTACGCACGACTTCCCCGGGAGAGGTCATATAGGCGTAGCCCAAGTGAGAGAATCCCCAACCGTGGATCCGGAACGGGCTATTGCGTCCCTGGCTCCAAGCGTTGAGCTCCGTGGTGATTCGCTGCGCATGCCCATTCAATTTGGTGAAGGCTCCTTCAGTGAGTTCGGTCAGGCACGCGGCACCGGCCACTACCGAGAGCTTGTGACCGTGGTGGGTTCCGGAGATGCTGACCCGCCCGTCCTCCAGGGCATTCATGATCTCTGCGCTGCCGCCTACCGCGCCGAGTGGCAGGCCACCACCGATGATCTTGCCCATAACGGTCAGGTCCGGGGTGATCCCGTAGCGGCCCTGCAGCCCGTGGTATCCGGCGCGCAGGCTGATGGTCTCGTCGAAAATCAGGACAATCCCCAGTTCCCGCGTGACATTCCGCAACATCTGCACGAATTCCTGATCCAGCGCCACCATGCCACCTGCTCCGCTCTGCAGTTCCAGGATCAGACAGGCCAACTCCTGGCTATGAGCCCGGAGGAGTGACTCGGTGCCGGCCAGATCATTCTGGGTCAGCACAAGGACGTTGTCCATGTTCGCGGAGGGGATGCCACCGCTGTCTGGAACAGCCACCGGGGCTGCGGCATCGCCCCCGTTCTCCGGGGTGGGGTGCGCGGAGATCTGTAGCATGTCGCTGAAGCCGTGGTACCCGCCTTCAAACTTCGCAATCCGGGTGCGGCCCGTGGTGGCTCGCGCCAATCGGATGGCCGTCATACAAGACTCAGTAGCAGAACAAGAGAACTGTACCTTCTCCACCGAGGGGATCCGCTCTATGAGCATCTGAGCCAGGGCGCCTTCCTGGGCGCCCGGGTTCCCAAAGGAGATGCCATTGGGAATGGCATCCATCAGAGCCGACGTCAGCGCCGGGTGATGGTGTCCCAAGACATTCACGGTGTAGTTGTTATTTAAATCCAGCAGTCTGTTTCCGTCGACAGTTTCAATGTAGGCACCCTCGCCGCGAGTCACGAAGACCGCGTGGGGGCCAAAGTTGAAGGAGTTCCGGCTGTATCCGCCCGGAACCGACCGGCGGCTTTCCTCGGTCATCCGGCCGGACACCGAGAACCGCTCGATGAATGTTTGCTGTGCTTGCTGGAGCGAAAGTGCCGCCACAGTGAACCTCTTCTCGATGGAATGCAGCCCCAGGGCTGCCTGCTTGTCGTTCCATCCTCGGTTCGCTCTCATGTGGCGGGCAATCACGAAAACTCGAACGCATCTTCGCAAGACCAGAACGCCCCGACGTCGCCCCACGCGGCTGCTCTGCCGGGTCAGTCGACGAGGGACTCGGCCTCTGGCAATTCGTCGATGTGGTCGCGGACCACAGACTGGGTCACTTCTAACAGTTCGGGGATCATTGAATTCGTGTTGCCTCGACGCCAGACGAAGGCCTGGACACTGGCCGGGCCATCAGAGAGAGGGACGAAGCGGACGCCGGGGTGGTGGAAGGTTCGAGTGGCCGAGGCCGGATAGGTGTCGATCGCTCCCGAGTAAGCTACCGCCGAAAGACTCTCGTTCAGGGTCCGGACCAGGGCACCGGTGCGCCCGGGGGCCCCGCGCGCCCCGGCGAGAGTCCAGAAATGAGCCCATTCGGCTGGCGTCGTGTCCCCGGCGACTGCGAAGGGTTGATCGATGATGTCTTCCACCTGTAAGGATGTGGCCGCGCCGAAGGGTCCCGCGACCGCGACAGCGGCGTAGAGCCGCTCCTTGAAGAGCGGCCTGACCTCGAACCGCTGGTCGTCGATCGGCATGCGAAAGAAGGCGACGTCCACCACGCCGGATCCCAGGTCTTCGAACTGGGTGCTCATGGACAACTCCGTGAACTCCAGTCGGGTCTGCGGGAAGGCAGCGGCAAAGGCTCCGAAGACCCGGTGCGTGAGTTCGCCCAGAGCCTCTCCGAAGAAACCGATGCTCAGGTGCTCGGTGGCGCTCCGGGCGATGGATTGGGTCTGAGTGCGCAGCAGGTCTAACTGGTCCAGGATCCTGCGGGCCTCGCGAACGAAATGAGCCCCGGCCGGGGTTATCAGCACCTGATGAGGTGTCCGTTCGAACAGCTTGACGTCCAGCCTGGACTCAAGCCGGCGGATTTGGGTGCTTAGCGCGGACGCGGCGATGTGCTCCAAGTCGGCGGCCCGGCCGAAATGCAATGTCTCGGCCACCCGCACCACGTACTGCAGCTGCCGAATCTCCATCGTCAGTCCGCCCTGCCTTTCGTCCCAGTTGCCGATCCGTGGCTTCTCACGTTCAAGAATCGCGAACGCGCCTTCTCAGAGTGTTCGTTGTCATGCACCGGTGGTTCCCGGAGCATGGAAGATCACAGATACGCGACAACCTGCCAGTCTCTACCCACTCTAGAGGTATCCATGAAAACATCATCCCCGTCGAGCGCACGGTCAGCGCGGCAAACATCGGCGGTCTCCACTCAGTTGCAGGCGGGTTCCGTCGGGACCGCCGGCATTGTGTTCTTCGTGGTCGCGGCTGCCGCACCGCTGGCCGCTACGCTGGGGGCCGGTCCGGTGGTATTCATGTTTGCCGGACCCGCTGCCCCAGCCATGTACCTGATCGCTGCCTTGGCGCTCCTGCTCTTCGCCTTCGGCTTTTCCGCCATGAGCAAGTTCGTCACCAATGCCGGAGGATTCGCGGCCTTTATCTCCTGGGGCATGGGCCGCTGGGCCGGTTACGCTGCAGCCGGAATTGCCCTGCTGGCTTACCTCGCCATGTTCATGGGGATATCTGCCCAATTCGCCACGTTCACCTCTGATCTATTTGACCGGTTCCTGGGCTTCCACGTTCCATGGCAAGCCACGCTGCTGGTCGGCGTGGTCGTCATCGGCCTGCTCGCCTACCGGGACATACGCGTATCCACCGTGCTCTTGGGAATCATGCTGGTCCTGGAAGTCCTGTTTCTGCTCGTCTTCGACCTCGCAGTACTGGTGCAAGGCGGTGCCGAAGGTATCAACGCTGCTTCCTTCAACCCAGCCGACATCTTCAGCCCAACCACTGGCTTAGCCCTGCTCTTTGCGTTCGCCTGCTTTGTCGGCTTCGAAGCGACCATTCTGTACGGAGAAGAGGCGAGAGAGCCCAAGAAGTCTGTCCCTCGGGCCACGTACATTGCCGTCATCGTGATCGGCGTGGCTTACACCCTCACTATGTGGGCTCTGGCGCTCGCCTACGGGGTCAACGACGTACAGGACGCCGCTTTGGCTGACCCAGTCAACTTTGTACTGGCCCCAGTCACCGATTACCTCGGGGGGTGGGCGGCAACGGTCATGGAACTGCTCGTGGTCACCAGCCTGCTGGCGGTGCTGCTGTCCTTCCACAATGCGATAAACCGCTATGTGTTCTCCTTGGGGCGGTCTGGCTTCCTGCCGAAGTCGCTCGGCCACTCCCATGCCCGCCACCGGAGCCCCAGCCGTGCCAGCGTGCTGGTCACGATCACCATTGCCATTCTGCTGGTGCTGTTCATATTGACAGGACAGGACCCCTTCGCGGTCCTGTACATGTGGATGATTGGGCTCGGCACACTCGGCCTCTTGCTGTTGCAAGCCGCAGGTGCCGCCGCCGTCATCGTATTCCTGCGACGGCGGTCAGCCGAAGTGAACCTGTGGGCGCGCCTCGTGGCCCCGCTGATAGGTGGAGCCATGCTCGTCGTCGCCGTGGTATTGGCCGTCACGAACTTTAGCGCCCTGATCGACACGGAGGGGGCCGTGTCCGTGATCCTCCCGGGCCTCTATCTGGTCGCCATAAGCGCCGGCTTGCTCATCGGTGCTCTACGGCCCGTCGAGGACCTACGCACCGAGCATGACCCGGAGGCCGCGGATGTGGCACGAAGCGAGACCTCGAAATCCCATTCGTGATGACCTCCTCGAAGCAGTTCCTTGGTCGGGCGGGGAGCTGCCCCCGTGGCAGCGGAGGTCGGAACTCCGCTGATTGCGAATCGGCTTACCACGCCCCGTTATCTTAGAGACGATCAGGAGAGTGCCGCCGCCCCCCGCGGCGCCCTTCCTACCTGAAGGAGAAAGACAAATGACTGCGACTGCAGAGACTATTACGACCCCCGCGACCTTCGCCGGACAGCCGGTGAACCTGCAGTTCATCGGCGGCGAGTGGCGCGAGGGCCGTTCGGAGAAGGTGAACACGGACGTCAACCCGTTTGACGACTCGGTGGTGGCCGAAATCCGCCAGGCCTCGAGCCAAGACCTGGACGAGGCCTACCGCGCCGCCGAGGCGGCCCAGCCCGGTTGGGCCGCCACCGCACCGTCCGAGCGCGCGAAGATTATCCGCCGCGCCGGGGACCTCCTCGAGGAGCACCGCGGGGAGATCGTGTCCTGGCTGGTGAAGGAGTCCGGCTCAACGGTGCTCAAGGCCAACATCGAGGTCTCCCTGGCCGCAGGCATCACCCAGGAGTCCGCCTCGTTCCCCACCCGCGTGCACGGCACCATCCATCCCTCGAACACCCCAGACCGGGAAATGCGGGTCTACCGCAAGCCGGTCGGCGTTGTGGGTGTGATCAGCCCGTGGAACTTCCCGCTGCACCTGTCCCAGCGCTCGGTCGCCCCCGCGCTGGCGCTGGGCAACGCCGTCGTCATCAAGCCAGCCTCGGACACCCCCGTGACGGGCGGCCTGCTGATCGCCCGGATCTTCGAGGAGGCCGGCCTCCCGGCCGGTGTGCTGTCCGTGGTGGCCGGCGCCGGCTCGGAGATCGGCGATGAGTTTGTCGCCCACCCGGTGCCGCGGCTGATCTCCTTCACCGGATCGACGCCGGTGGGCCAGAACGTGGGCAAGGTCGCCACCTCCGGGGAGCACCTGAAGAAGACCTCCCTGGAACTGGGCGGCAACGCCCCGCTGGTGGTCTTGGATGACGCGGACCTCGACGCCGCCGTCGGCCAGGCCGTGCCCGGCACCTTCCTGCACTCGGGCCAGATCTGCATGTCCGTGAACCGGATCATCGTCCAGGCGCCGGTCTACGACGAGTTCGTTCAGAAGTTCTCCGGCGCCGCGAAGTCCGTGCCGTTCGGCGATCCGAGCCAGGAAGGCACCCTGGTCGGTCCGGTGGTCAACGACTCCCAGCTGGAGGGCCTGAAGGCCAAGATCGCCGGAGCCAAGGAGGCCGGCGCCCGTGTGGTCGCCGGAGGCGACATCGTGGGCCGGGTAGTCCCGCCGCACGTGTTCGCCGACGTCACTCCGGACATGGAGATTGCCCGCGAAGAGATCTTCGGCCCCATGGTCGCGATTCTCAAGGCCGACGACGAGGAGCACGCGCTGGCCCTGGCCAACGACCACGTCTACGGGCTGTCCTCGGCCGTGTTCACCCAGAACCTGGACCGCGGCGTGCGCTTCGCCCAGCGGGTCAAGGCCGGGATGACCTTCGTCAACGAGATGACCGTTCAGGACGAGGCCCACGTGGCCTTCGGCGGCGAACGCAACTCCGGGCTGGGCCGCTTCAACGGCGAATGGGCCATCGAGGAGTTCACCACCGCCCACACCATCGGCGTCAAACGTCTCTGAACACCTCCCCACCAAAGGCTGCCCGCCCGGACACATCGTCTAGGCGGGCAGCCTTCCTGTTTCTCGAGTGACAGCAGTTATAGAGCATGGACTGCACCTGAATCCGCAGCCCAAGCAGGAACGGGGATTCGGTCCCACACTCAGTCGATGGCCGCGCTTCTAGAGGTTATTTGGCTACGGAACGTGGTCGGTTTTGTTTTGCCGTCTAAGGTTTCCGCTCGGGGTGAGACGGGGACGAACGTCTCGAGATGAGATGTGTCGCGGATTATGAGTTGCTTCCGCTGACTTCTTTGGGGTCGGATCCTTCCGGCGTGATGAGCTGTCTGGCGAATTGCCTTCGGTATCGCCAACCCGTGTCGGGGCAATCGCTCACATCTCTCCTCTCGACTGACCGTGCCTCGAACCCGGTAATCTTCGTAAAGAGCGCCCCCGAGAACGACGCATATGAGGGTCGTCCTGAGCCTCCGATTACGTAGGAGAAGCTGACGAGCCTCGCCGCTATGTCATCCAAAGAGAAGTCTTTAGACTCCAATCCGCTCGAAATGTCGGTCTGGAACTTACCCATGGTTGGCGACTCAGCGACGACGTCGTAAAGGAAACTGTTGCCTGCCAGAGCCCCTGCCTCGTCGCCCTGGCGGAGGTCATCCAGTAAGACCGACGACAGTCTGTCGGCCTCTCGGTATAGCGCTTCGCGAAGGGCCCGTGCAGTCTCATCTTTGAGCGTGTCCACGTCCCGGCTTGCGGTCGTAATTACGTGGGTGCGGCGGTGGAAATTGGTGCATGCCGACAGCGCGCGGTCGACTTTGCTATTGGGTTCGGCGTCGACAAGGCGCCGGAGCAGCGTAGCCGCCCAATACGTTAGGTGGAGCAAATTAGAAGTCAGAGAGCTCAGTCGGTCTTCTGCCTCATTAACAAGCGTCATGGCGACGGCTAGCAACTCCAGTGTGACTGGACCGGAGGGGCCTTCGTGGTATGGCAACTCTTCGATATCTGGGTATCGCGAGCGGATCTTGCTCAGCGTCAACGTCACCTGTGATTCGTCGTTTGCGGAGAGTAGCGAATGTAGGGCGGCACTGTCGGCGACGGCCGCCTTCTCGAGTGCTCGGCTGACTACGGCGTCGGGTACGTCACCTTCGGGGATGGCCTGGGCGAGGTACCGATCGAAGTAGTCGGGATGCGCGAAGCGTCCGGGCGTAGCGCGGGAAGGGCTCGGGCCGCGAGTCGCAGGAAAGAGGGTGGCTAGGACCGCGCGGGCATCACGACGATCCACCTCGCGATCTAGGACTTCAAAAAGAGGATTCCAGTCGGGTTGCGTCTCCTCGCGTTGGCCGAAACTCACTATCGAAGGAGACGAGCGCGTTAGTTCACTCTTCCACGACTGTAGCTGGGCGAAGGTGTCAGGAAATTGCACCTTGAGGAAGACGGACAAGATGAGATCAACATCGTTCATCTCGCTTAGATCGTGGATCCGGAACTGCTCGCGAACTTGTGCGAGGAATCGCTGGATGGCGCGCGGTGTAGTGAGTTGAGAAGGCATGATGGACAGGATGATGTCGCCGAACCGGTGCTTGTCGAAACCTGTCTCGACGCGTTCGAGGGTCAAAATTTCCGTCAGCCCGGCGTTCAGCATCTTTACGATCTGACTCGTCAGAAGGGGTGGAATACTCAGTGGATACTGGACGATCTTCTCCATGAACGCCCGCGCTCTAACCTTCGAAACGTTGGACTGACCCGGGTTCTGCAAGGTCTCGATGAGAGTCTGTTCATCGTAAGCCAAGAGGAAGTCGACGCCGGGGAAGCGGCCAAGCAGGCGCACTACCTTAAGGAGGTCGAATAGTTCGCCTGGCTGGAGACGGTCAATGTCATCGACGACGACCAGCACCGGTGTGCCGAGGGCCCGAAGTTCTGTCGCGATCTCCTTGAAGGCGACATTCCACGGTTTCGACAGGCGGGTCTCAACACTTCTAGTCGCCTCGACAAGTGCTGATCCCGCGACGGGAATCAAAGCAGCAAACGGCCGGGCTATGTCAGCGTAAGCACTGATCAGGTTACGCAGGTTCTTGTTCTTACTCGACTTGGGCTCAACGGTCGCAAGAGCGGAAAAGAACTCGGAAAGTAATCCCTCAGTTCCCGATGTTGCCCAAGGGGTAAATGACACGACATGCCAGCGGCGTTCTTCGAAGTCCGTGAGGAAGTTGGTGATCAAGGCGATGACTGAGGACTTGCCGCAGCCCCAAGGACCCTCTAGGCCATAGACGACGCTGGATTCCGGGGAGTGGTTCTCGTTGATTAGCCGCGCTGCACGTTGTGCTACGGGTGCACGCTGGAGCGTGTCCTGGTCGGCTGTTGAGATCGGATCGTCTCGCCACCCCAACCACGGCTGTCCTTCATCGGCGATCGGATGGTGCTCCTCCACGGGTGGTTTCACATCTAGAGTCTAGGTGTAGCTGGTCAACTACCGGCTTCATTGCACATTCGCTGAGAAGTTATTCCGCTACGGAACGTGGTGGAATTTAGGTTTGCGGTCTAACCTCTGGGGTGGCGTTTTGGTTCGGCATCCGGACTATCTCCGGCCAGATACGGGCCCTTTGAGGCAGCGTAACAAGCCCGCGTCTCGCGTTAAGGCGCGGGCTTGTTCTCTGTCTACCCCAGTTCCGGAGAGACCAAGTTGAGGCGCGCAATTAATTAACGTATGCGATGTTGAATTTCCGCGCGAACTAAATCGGCAAAATGCTTAGGGACCGCAGAATCACTATTTTCAGTGGTTAGCCAGTAGGTGCCCGTTAGGCGACCATAGTCATTGAAGTCGACGTGCGCGTTCCAATTAGAGAGGCCAGTATTGGACCTCACGCCGAGAACTATTGCCATACCGGTGACGACTGCACCCCTGACCCGCGGCGTCCGTCGTGCGGCTTCTTGAACTATCTCTGCGAAGTCCGCCGACGTTAGAGCATCATCGAATTGCAAAGGAGAGCTTCTTCGACGCCTAGTCTCTTGAGCATCACGATAAATCCCTCTGGCTACTATGCTAGTTAAGGCAACTCCACCGCTCACTAAAAATTTCTCCAGTAACCCCAAGTTGCATCCGATGTGGGGCCTTCAACTGAAGTCAGTACTCAGACTTCAGAGGGGACATCCCTTATTTAGGTATTTGTCTGCCGGGACCTTGAAGGGCCCGAGATATCGAGCGGTTGCGGGTCCTGGCGCTATGCTACAGCGAGCAGGTCGCAGATCCGTGCAAGGTGTGCGCAGTGGTGTTTTCATAGTCAATGAGAACCGATAGGTCAAAGTTATTCGGGTACGAAACGTGGCGCCGTACACAGCCAGCCGGATCCGAGTCGGGGGCCAGCTACGGTCCGGCCATGTTCATCGCCGGGTCCGCAGTTGCGACGCGGCGGGCGCTTGACTGGCTCTTACGAAGCACCCGGCCAAGTCTGCGGATTGCTCACGAGTCCAATCTCTAGGGGAGATGTCACTCCTGTGTAAGCTCCTGATATGCCAGTAAATAGAGCGGGAGAGCAGCACATTGCAGTGTTCGGCGAGAGCGGGAGCGGCAAGACCGTCATGCTCTCCTCGTTCTACGGAGCCACGCAAGAGTCTCAGTACCTGCAGAAGAGTTTGTTCCATGTGGTGCCGGACGATATTGGCCAAGGCAATCGACTGCACAGAAATTACCTTGGGATGAAAAATTCGGCGCGACCACCTGAGGCGACCCGTTTTGCTGCCTCTTCCTATTCTTTCAAGATCAAGATGAAGGATGGGCTGAGACCAAGCAGAAGGGGCAGAGGTGCTACGCCTGTCGATGCCCTTCGCCTCGTCTGGCACGACTACCCGGGGGAGTGGTTCGAGGAGGAAGTAAACGGGTCTGAAGAGGCACAGCGCAAGGTTGACACGTTCAGGTCTTTGCTGGGATCTGACGTTGCCCTCTTGCTGGTGGACGGCCAACGGTTGCTGGACAACTCGGGCAAGGAAGAGCGATACCTGAAGTCCTTGTTGACCAATTTCCGCAACGGACTGCTTTCCCTGAAAGATGACCTATTAGAGGATGGCCAGCCTCTTGTGGTGTTTCCGCGCATCTGGATTATGGCGTTGTCCAAGTCCGATCTGCTGCCCGACCTAGATGTGTTCAAGTTCAGGGATCTCGTTATTGAGAAGTCCTCCGACGACATTGAGGAACTTCGGAAAGTTCTCGCTGGGCTAGTGGAAGATAGCGAGGCACTGTCTGTGGGTGAGGATTTCGTGCTGTTTTCGTCAGCGAAGTTCGACACAAACAAAATTGAGGTGAACAAGCGCGTTGGTCTGGAGTTGATCCTGCCGCTGGCCGCCATGCTCCCGTTAGAACGATATGCACGGTGGGCCCAAGCAAGGCGGATCCGTGGAAAAGTGGTAGAGAATCTGCTGGTCGGCACCGAATTCTTGGCCGCAGTGCTGATAGCGGGCGAGGGTCAGCCGCCTGGTCGGTTAGGCCAGTTGCTGAACCGTTTCGATGCCAATCGGGTGAAAGATGCGGCCCGGCTAGCTAGCGAAGCGGCGAAGCTGGCAGGAGACAAACTCAGAAAGATCAATTCTGAGGCGCGGGCGAAGCAGGACAATCTAAAAGCCACCCTGTCCGGTTTCCGGATGGACTTGGACAAGGGTGAAGAGGAGCAGACTCTTCTGAGGAGTCGTAGGTGAAGCTCATCTGGGCCACGCGTGGACGAACCTGGGGATTTAGGTTTCTTCGAAACGGAGGAGTAGAGGATTTGCTCCTGGTCTACGACGAGGCCTTTGCTGGTGCCGAGGATGAGCGGGAGGTTTGTCGCCGTGTTGACAAAAAAGTGGCACTTCGTTTTCCCGACCCAGAAGGGCGGCAAGACAGGGCGGGCCGAGTAATCTCGCACGATTTCGTAGTTTTTGAGCCGCTGGCCGATCGGCTCCACTCGGCGGAGGACGGGAGGAAATTGGTCTGGCCCGCGGTTGCCGACGAATTCGCACGGGTCTGGGAAAGGACCGATCCACCCTCGGCAAGAGAAGCGTAGTCGTGGTTTAACTATCGCGATGTCCGTGAGGATGATTGACGGTGGAACCTCATTGGATTTCGACATCTTAGTAGGTTCCTTGACTCAAGTGGAAGGTGTGGACGTAAGCGAAGATTTCCGCATCTATGTTGGCAGGTCCTTGTCTACGATGCTGAGACTGGACTATTAAGACAGCGCAGTGAGTCGACCAGTAAGTTGTCGGAGAAGGTCGGCATAATTTCGGTATGACGAGTTCATTCGCGTGGCTCGCCGTCGACCCCGAACAGCGTCGACGGATGATGGAAGCGGTCGAGCTGTTCCGTGATCAGGGAACGATCGATGACCTCGGCATCGGCGCCATTCGGGACGGGATCAGCGACACCTTGTTCCCCGGCACCTCGACGTTGCACACCCGTCTGCGCTACGTACTCTTCGTGTCCTGGCTTCTTGAGATCGCCGCACAGAAGGATACGGCCGAGCAGATGGGCTGGGCGTTCCATGACGTTGAGCGGGACTTTATCGACTCTCTCAAGCGGGGAATGGGCGACACCAAGGAAGGCATTATCGGCCGCCGCGCTGGACGGAACCTGCAACGCGTACCGAGCGCCATTTATTGGGGAGCGCTGATCTCCTGGGGCATTGCCGATAGGGGTCTCTCGGTCCAGGGGTACTTCCGTCGTTGCGTGCTGCGCAGCGATCAGTTGCGATCCGCGCCGCGACAGGAGGAGCTCGACACCCGGATCGACCTCACCCCGACCGGCATCGTGCCGAGTCTTCCCTCCCCGCCGCAAGGCTTGCTGAAGAGCGCGACCTTCGATCTCCGACACGAGGAGGCCTCTTTCTTGGCCGAGACGATTACTCGCTCCTGCGCCGGCACTCTGCTGGCGCACCTCGTGCACCATCGGCCGGTCACGTGGACAGACGCCAACTCCGCGCCAACGTACCTGTGGGACTTAGAGGTGCGCCGGGACCTGCCGCAGAACCTCCTGGAGCTAGTCGATCTCGCGGAGCGTTTCAGTCTGGTCATCCAAGGCGCAAATTTGCTCTACAACCTGCTGCTCGCAGAGGCGACATCCGGCAACGCCGAGCGCCACCAAGGCGATCTGGTCGATCTCTACCGGGACGAGCTGGCGGAGTGGGCCGACCAGGTCAACGAGATCCGCCCGCTCGACGCCTCTGATCACCGTGCGATCGCTCGGCTCATGAAGGACCGTCGCCGCGCCTTCACGCCGTCGACTCAGAAATTCCTCACCTCCTGGTTCGACCTCGCGCGCGCACCTAGCGCCGTCGCAAGCAGCGATGTGGCCCGCCGGCTAGTGCAGCAGCGCGAGTCTGCCGTCAAGCACGGCCGCGCACGGCTTCGTCCAGGGAACTCGAAGGCTCTCGATGCCTGGGGCGGATCATCCGGCGTGGACCGGATCGGGTTCCGCTGGATCCATGCTCGACGACACCTGCAGGACATCTACGACGGGCTGGGGGCCGCCTGATGCTGAATCCCGACACCGCTGTCCTGCTCACCGACGCGCTGTATCCGCCGCCCGGCTTCGAGGTCGACGTCGCAGTCGTGACGACCTACTCGTTGGACCTCACCGCGATGCTCATCGCCCCGATGACTTTCGCCCTTGGCAACGTTGACGACGCACGTGCCATCGGATCCGGTGATCCCGTGCAGATGCTGGACGCGGTCAAACGGCACATCGGCCATACGACCGTCTTTTGCCAAGCCGCCGCCATTCACGTTCCAGCAACCCACAGCCGTATCCACGCCTTCCTTGAGGACAGCATCTTCCAGGTCGAACCTCCGACCAAGGACGCACTGTTCCACCCGAAGGTATGGGTGCTCCGTTTTATTCGCCGTTCCGACGGCGCCCTACACCATCGTGTGGTCGTCGCCAGCCGAAACCTCACCCTCGACAGCTCCTGGGACACCGCCCTCGTCCTCGACGAGGGGCCGCGAGGCACGATCGAGGCCGCTCCCGCCGCGGACTTCGTCGCCCAGCTTCCAACTCTCTGCACCGACGAACTGCCCGAAGCCCGCACCACCGCGATCAAAGGCCTTTGCACCACGCTCCGCACAGTGCGGCTTGACGCGCCAGAACCGTTCACGGGGGGCGTGCTGCTCCCGCTCGGCCTTACCGCCGACAGTTCCTGGCCGTTCACCGAGCGCTCTGACCGGATACTCGCGATTAGTCCGTTCCTGACCGCAGGTACCCTAGAGCGCTTGCGTTCGACGACGTCTGAAGCGATCCTCCTCAGCCGCGCCGAGTCGCTCGACCAGGTCGGCGCTCGGGGCACCACAGGCTGGGATCTTCAGATACTCTCCTCTGGCGTCGACTTAACCGAGGATTCCGAACAGGAGACTGGCGCCGCCGTTGATGAGGCCGGCGCAAGCCCGAGCCACGATCCCGCTCCGACCTTCGGCACAGAACTCACGGGCCTTCATGCCAAGACCGTCGTCATCGATCATTCCCGCGGCCGTTCGACGATTGTCACCGGTAGTGCCAACATCACTGCCGCAGCTTGGGAGCGGAACGTCGAGTTCGACGCTGTTCTCACCGGGCCCACCACCACCTGCGGCGTCGAGGCTGTTGTGGGGCGAAAGTCCAAGGAGCCCGGGCTCCAGATGATTATGGAGCCCTACACGCCGGCAACTGAAGACCCGACCGAGGACCCGAAGATCGCCACCAAGTACTTGCTTGAGGACTTCCAGCGTGAGCTCGCGCGGTCGGATCCCCGTCCGCGGCTCGACGTCATCCCGCGCGACGAAGCGTCCGTCTCGGCACGCCTGACCTTCACCCTCCCGGCCGAACTGCCGGGCGAAAGCGAGATCTGGCTGTCGACCGTCCCCGGTCAGCGGCGGCCTCTCGACAAGACCACGACCTGGGACATCGCGATCGAGAACATCACCCCGTTCGTCGCGATCGAGACCACCGCCGGCACGGGGGCGGCCCGAGTCACCCGACGGTGCCTGATCATGGTGCCAATCATCGGTGATCCGCTTGAGCGCAGGCAGCGAGCCCTCGCTGGCATACTGAACAGCTCGGAGCGTGTCCTTCGGTATCTGGCGTTCCTGCTCGGCATCGACGATGGTCGCCGGCCGGTCGCCTTCGACCGCGACGAAGACACCATCGGAATCCCTGTTGGCGAGGCCGGTACCACGGCCTCTCACGCCGATTCGCCACCGCCGATCGTGCTCTTCGAACCGCTCGTTCGCGCGGTCGGTTCGGACATCGACCGCCTCGCTTCGGTCGCCGAACAGATCGCCGAGATTCGGGCACTCCCGGAGGCAGAGACCCTGATACCCGCCGAGTTCTTGCAGATGTGGGATGTCGTGCTCAGCGTTGTCCGCACTCGGAGGAAGGCATGACCGCCATCGACCTTGATACGGCACGTCCAAATGTCGACGCGATGCTCTCTGGTCTGAAGCCGTTCCAGCGGGCGACGGTGGAGCACGCCTTTCACCGACTCTGGCTAGCCGAGGACCGGGTCGACAGGTTCCTCGTCGCCGACGAGGTCGGGCTCGGCAAGACCCTCGTCGCAAAAGGCGTCGCCGCCCTCGCGATCGACCACCTCTGGGATACCCTCAAGCCGCTCACGATTGTGTACATCTGCTCCAACAGCCAGATCGCACGGCAGAACCTGCAGCGCCTGCGCGACCTGACCGGTGGCGAGACGCAGGACAATGCTGACCGCCTGACCCTGCTGCCAAAGACGATGGGTCGCGCGGACCGGCAACGGCTGAATGTAATCTCCTTCACCCCGGGGACATCTTTCCGGCTCGGCGCTGCCACCGGCAAGGTACAGGAAAGAGCACTGCTGCACTGGATGCTTAGTCAGGTACTCGGTCGCGAAAATCTGAATGGAAAGAGCGCAACGCGCTACTTCGCGTGCGATGTGGGCTTCGAACGTTTCGAGTCCCGCCTGACTTTGGAAAGCAGCCGCCCCGATCTCGACCCTCAGCTCATGCGTGATTTCGAAGAGTACCTGCGTACCAGCCCTGGCCCCATCGGGAGTTCATTGTTAAACGACCTGATCGAGGATCTCGGCACTTGGAGAGGCAAACCAGCCCAATCCACAGACATGGTGCGTCGCCGACGTACCATGATCGGCGCGCTACGGATCGCCATGGCCCAGGCAGCGGTCAACTGTCTCTCGCCGGACCTCGTCATCCTCGACGAGTTTCAGAGGTTTAAGGACCTCTTCCCGTCTGTAGGAGCAGATGAACAGCCCCTGAATGACGCCCAGCGACTCGCGCAACGAATTATCACCAGCCCCGGCACGAAGTCGCTCATCCTGTCGGCGACTCCATACAAGATGTTCACCCTGCCCGACGAACCCTCTGGCGAGGACCACCACCGGGACTTCCATGCCACGATCGGCTTTCTAGCGGGCCCCGAGCCCGCTGAACGCGTCACGACGCTCCTGTCCGAGGTCCGCAAGGGCATGCTTCTCGGCACGACTGAGGGCCGTCGAACCGCGGAGCAGGCGACCGCTGCGGTTTCGGCCGAGCTCCGCCGCGTCATGTCGCGCACCGAGCGGCTTCGAGCCACCGCGAAGCAGGACGGCATGCTAGTCGAGAAGCACCTGCCTCCGCTCGAACTGCACCCCTCGGATCTGCATGTCTGGATGGCAAGCGACAACATCGCCCGTCAGGTGCAGGGCCACGACGTCTTTGAGTACTGGCGGTCCGCCTCCTACCCGTTCAACTTCATGGAGCGGTCTTCGTACCAGGTCGCGAGCCGGGTCCTCAGTGCCGCAGAGGACGACGAGCCGGAACTCGCTGCGTTGCTCGCCTCCCACCGCCACGGACTGCTGTCCGGCAAGGACATACAGAGCTATCGGAAGCTGGACCCCGGCAACCCGAAGATGCGAGCTCTCATAGACGACACGATGGATCGCGGAGTCTGGCGTCTCGCTTGGATGCCGCCCTCGATGCCCTACCTTGAGCCCGGTGGTGCGTTCGCCGCCGAAGGCGTTCAGACCTTCACCAAGCGACTCGTATTCTCCGCGTGGAGTGTCGTTCCCAAGACCATCGCCGCGATGGTCAGCTACGAGACCGAGCGCCGACTGGTCGAGTCCTCCGGCAGGCTTGGCAACGTAAATCCACACCGCTACGATGCCCGCCGCCCGAGTCCGCTGCTCCGGTTCGGTTGGGACGCTCAACGGGACCGCCCGGCGAATCTGCCGAGCCTCGCGCTGCTCCACCCGTCCGTCGCGCTAGCCAGACTCGGAGATCCGCTCGAGGTCGCACGCTCCTTAAGAGCCTCGCTCCCGCTGGACCCCCAGCGCATCCTCGACGAGGTCACAGCCCGCATCCAACGAGAACTCAATGCTCTCGACCTGCCGCTCACAGAGGCCGACGGGCCCGGCCCCGGCCGCGCTTGGTACGGCGTCGCTCCCTACCTCCTCGACCGGGCGCTCGCGCTTGAGGACCACGGGCTGCTCGGCGCGTTCCATGTGGGTGAGCGTGAGGATGACTCCACTTCCCGACTTGCCGATCACCTTGCCTTTGCCTCCGATCCGGACTTTGCGAAGCTCGGTCCGGTGCCTGACGATCTTGCTCGGGTCCTCGCGCTTGCGGCAGTCGCCGGACCTGGCGTCTGTGCACTTCGCGCCCTCGGCCGCGCCACCGGTGGCGTCGTCTCCTGGACCGAGGAGCCAGTCCGCAGGGCCGCGCTGCGTGTCTCCCGCGGCCTTGTCTCGCTGTTCAACCGGCCTGAGATCATGGCCGCCGTCCGCGGCGCCGAGACCGAGGCGGCCGAGACCGAAAGCGGGGGTTACTGGCTTCAGGTCCTTCGTTACTGCGCCGACGGCAACCTACAGGCCGTGCTCGACGAGTACGTGCACACCTTGATCGATTCCCAGGGATACGCTGCTGACGAACCATTGGACCGCGCCCTACCGCTGGCAAAACACGTAGCAGCAACGGCGACCATTCGAACGACGGAGAACGTGGTGCACGACTTGGACTCCCGGAAGGGACACATCTCCATCAATCAGCAGCGTATGCACTCGCACATCGCCGTTCGCTTCGGCCGGAGCCAGACGTCGGATGCTGCCGACGCACGCGAGACTTCTGTCCGTGACAGCTTCAATTCACCGTTTTGGCCGTTCGTCCTGGCCAGCACGTCGGTGGGACAGGAAGGGCTGGACTTCCACACCTACAGCCACTCTGTCGTGCACTGGAACCTTCCCAGTAATCCTGTCGATCTCGAGCAGCGCGAGGGGCGTGTGCACCGGTACAAGGGGCACGCGATTCGTAAGAACGTCGCGGCCGTTCACGGAGCAGCGGCCCTAGACCCGGCCTTCGACGATCCTTGGAAGTCGTTGTTCGATGCCGCCGAGGCCGCGGAGCCTCCCGGCAGCTCACTCATGAGCCCGTACTGGGTGTTCGAAGGTGAGGCTGCGATAGAGCGTTACGTCCCCGCGATGCCCCTTAGCCGAGAGGCGCAACAGTACCGCCGCCTGCAAAGGACGCTCGGGGCGTACCGCTCGGTGATGGGGCAGCCCCGTCAGGAGGACCTCATCCAACTGCTCGGACCGGACGCTGAATGGCCAGTCATCGACCTGACGCCGAGGCCGGACCACACTTCAGAGCGAACAAGTCGTCGAATTTAGGTTTGCTGTGTAGTTGGGTTGCGGTCTAACGCCTAGCGCTAATGGCCCGCAATGCCAGTAGTAAGGTAGCGTGATTGGGCTGTTAGAAACGGGGGTACCTTGAGCAGCGTTGACGAACCCGATGAATCTCTTGAGCAGGAGTTCGCCGCCGCTCAAAAAGTGCTGACGTCGAGCCTCTATCACTACACCTCGTCGGACGCTGCCATTCTGGGAATTCTTGCCAATCGAAGTATCCGGATGTCGCCTTTCCAAGGGACGAACGACCTTTGGGAGTCTCGGCCCCTTTTGCCGAACCTTGAGGGCAATCTTAGCCACGGCGAGTCCACTCACGGGGACGTCTTCAGCATCCTCTGGGAAGACATCGATCGCTACATTCGGGGATACTCGAAGGTAGCGTGCTTCACCCAAGACTGGGCATTGCCGGATTCGGTAATGCAGCCAGATACGCTCCGTGGGTGGGCCCACTTGTCACTGTGGGCGCATTACGGGGCCGGGCATACCGGTGTGTGTCTTCGGTTCGACCGTGACCGGCTTGTAGCCGCTTTTGAGGCTGCGCGGGAAAACGCTATTCATCAATTCCACGGGCCGGTCCGGTATCGCAGAGCGGAATATGGAGTCGGACCCCATGGTATTAACCTTGAGCAGGCTGAAGAGTTCGGAATCGATGCCGTCGCGCTTCGATACGCACACGTTCATCGCGACCGAGTCTTTTTCCGCAAGCACGCCGATTGGGCCAGTGAGTCCGAATTTAGATTGGTCCGAACAGACCTGTCCACCGAATCGTACTATTTTGACATCACTAACGCCCTCACTGGCGTCGTGTTGGGAGATGCATTCCCGAACGATCGGATTCCGGCCCTGCTCAAGATGCTGACTGGCTTCGACGACGTGGAACTGCTGCAGGCTCGGTTCCACAACCGATTTCTTCATCTGTTCCCTAGGGAAACGCATGTTGAGCCCGAGCCCGCGCTCAGGTCCATCCCGGCGA
The DNA here is from genome assembly GCF_059092625.1 of Arthrobacter sp. Y3221114. Classification (NCBI taxonomy): domain Bacteria; kingdom Bacillati; phylum Actinomycetota; class Actinomycetes; order Micrococcales; family Micrococcaceae; genus Arthrobacter; species Arthrobacter sp. Y3221114. Next base: position 361,853 of record NZ_JBNHHW010000003.1, on the reverse strand, counting down.
CCGCCTCGACCATCCCACCGCGACGATCAGGCGACCTCGCCCAGAGGCTGAGCTCACTCGAAGAGGTAGAACGGATCGCTGATATCGACCATGAGACAGCGATGCAGGTTGCTGCGCCTGTGCTCCGGATGTGGCATGAAGGACTGGTAGAGCGGCCTGAGCTGTACGCAAACTGGCCGGGAGTTGTTTTCAACTTTTTCCCTCAATCAACTGCGATACCGCCGAACGCCCGGCGGAGGAGACCGGGCGTTCCGGGCGAGGTTATCGCCTACGAGGCTGGGCTGATGATGGTCGGTGAGAACCAACCACAGCACAGCTTCACTTTGGTCATGGCAATCGCTCTCCAGATTATGCCGAACGGTGCGGGGCGACTGCACGCGTGCATTACGACGGAAGAGTGGAGAAGTGGAGGCAACAATCAACAGGAGCTCTACCGGGACCTGCGCGAAGCGGACCCCGACGAACTCCTGGAAGCGTCACGCCAAGTGCTGACGAGCATCATCAACGCACTACCAGATGCTCGATCAAAGTTCGACGAACTGCGTGAGGAGCGCACCGGAAGTTAGCTACCTGGGGATCTGTCGAGGATCGCCCCCAGAGGTTGTTCGGCTACGGAATTTAGGTTTGCGCTCTAACTTCTGAAGGTGTGGTGTGGGCGACCCCTTCCTGGCGGTTAGCCGTACCAGTGGTGACCAGATCTCGGGTTTTGGTTATCGACTTCAAGCGATCTAATCTTCTTGCACGGAAAGGAGAACCAATGGACCTCGAAGACGCTCCCCACGGTGAATGCATTAGTTGTGGAGCCACTACTTTTTTGTGGTGCCAGGAAGTGAACAACTGGCACTGTACAAGTTGTGACACTGACTGCTCGTAGGTGCAGCGTAGGGGATTGACACCCGTGCTCGTGGTGCGACTGCCGGGCGCCGGTTTAGGGTGTCGGTCAACTGCACTGGAGCGATCAACCTTGCCACGGAGGGGCCCGCCTCTGCCGACTATACTCAACAAGAAGACAAGCTAAGTTGATAGGGGTGACATGGCACGACTGTCTCGACCTGTACATCTTTTATGTCAAGACGCATCGGAAAACGAGCCTGAAGTATTTTGGTCGGACAGTCGAAGACCCGTACTCTTACCAAGGATCTGGTGCTTACTGGACTCGGCATCTGGCTAAGTATGGTGACGATGTTTCGACTGTGATAGTCGGAACCTATTACGACGATGTTGAATTGCGGACAGCGGCGAAGAACTTCTCCTCGACGAATCGCGTAGCAGAGAGTACCGAGTGGGCCAATCTGCTTCCCGAGAACGGTGATGAGGCCGGTGAAGGTTGGAATCCAACGCATAACTACGCATCCCGCATAGCAGCATTAGACGCTTCGTTGGAGCGGCAATCTCACTCCGGGTATCGCGTTGCCGAGCGAACCTCCAACAGTTACGCACCACGGCCGAGTAATGGTTACGTAAGTGCGGGAAGAGAAGATCCCGCCCGGCAAATAAACTGGCATCGTTGGGTACTCGGAGCCGTGGCCGTCTTCATAGCTATCTGGATATTTACACTGCATAGTCAGACCCAGGAACGCAAGGAACACGCTGAGTCCTACAAACAGTCACAGACACTTGGCTCTGTTACGTGTCGAGAACAATCCCGAGACTGCTGGAACGACGCAGTAACCAGTGTTATTGGGGACATAAAGCAGACAGATTACGCGCTCTGGGACGCCTGCCGCAGTGCGGCTCGGAACGCCTTCACTGACTCCTGGGCGGATGGAGCGGCGGGCACTCCACCTAACGCGCGCGGCAGTGCAAAGGCAACAAACGGGCGATGTCAGGTCAAGGTCACACTGGAACCCGGCAAGGTTCGGGGTGTGTTTACCCGGCTTGCAGAATAATCACAGAAACTAGCTTCAACGAGTTCTTGCCCAAACAGTAGCGCGGTGTACTCCATACTGCCTCGCAAGAGTGGTTACGCCGACGCCGTTCGCGCGGGCTGTTCGCATAGCGTCCACTTCCTTGTCGGCGAGCCGTGTTCGAGGTTTTTTGGGACTGCCTCTTTAATTCGACGAACCCGCGCCTTGGTCGCGTCCTAATGGATGTGACCAAGGCGCTGCAGTTTAAGTGGGCAGCTGGCCGCTGCCGGTCGATTGATTTCTTCCCAGGAGCGGCAGCTCACGACACGCTACATTTTGGGGCAACCCCAAGCAGAAGAGGGCCCTGTGGGCAAGGTGGTCATGTACAGCTCGGTGTCGGTGGACGGCTTCGTCGCGGACGAGAACGACCAGCCCGGACCGCTGTTCGACTGGTTGTCCAGCGGTGACGTCCCGTTGGACGACAGCGGCGGGGTGAAGGTGTCGCAGGCGTCCTACGACTACACCCGGCCGTACTGGAACCAGATCGGGGCGACACTCGTCGGGCGCCACGTCTTCGACCTGACGGACGGCTGGGACGGGAAGCCTCCGGGCGGGATCGACCACGTCGTGGTCGTGACGCACCGGCCGAAGCCCGAGGGCTGGGACCCCGAGGCGCCGTTTCACTTCGTCGACGGCGTCGAGGCAGCCGTCGCCAAGGCGCAGGAGCTTGCGGGTGACCGCATCGTCGAGGTCGCCGCTGGCGACGTCGGTGGCCAGGTGCTTGCCGCGGGCCTGGTCGACGAGGTGCGCATGGACGTCGTACCCGTCGTGTTCGGGTCCGGCAAGTTCTACTTCGGGTCGGTCCGCGCACAGCACCTTTTGGAGGATCCCGACGTGGATTCAGGGCAACCGGGTGCTCCACCTGCGCTACCGGGTGCGCCAGTGACCGATCCGGGCGAGCACGCGAAGAAGTCCGCTGCAGACGATGAGACAAGATCGGGGCCTCCGGCTCCGTTTGCGCATCGCTGTCTCTGGCCGGGCAGCCGATGCCGATCCGTCCCCATCAAGCGCGGCAGCACGAGCCGCTTTTAAGAGGTTATTCGGTTACGGAACGCGGTTGAATTCAGATTCAATGTGTAGTTCCTGATCCCCCTAAGACCTTTTGCGATCGCCGCTAAGAACACGTGTTTCTAGCGGCTGTGCCTCGTGCGACCGCGCCTAGTCAAAATGATGCCGCCAGCAGTTTGCAGCATGGCAGCCGTCGGCGGTTCTGTACGAGGCTGATTCTTGGTCTGAAGAAGCTAATGGACTTGTCTTCATCTACAGGTGAGTGACTTCCTGGTTGTGACCGCCTGTGTACGACGGTGTCGGCGCAGCCCCACGGGGCACCATCCAGCCCGGCCGGCAGTCGCCTACAAAGGAGTCCGCCATGACTGTTCTGGTCCAAAGCCTTGTGCCCGGCCTGACCCGGGAACAGTACGAAGGCATCGCCGCCGCTCTCAGGGACAAACTCATGGCCGCCCCCGGCTCCAACGCCCATTACGCCTATGAGAGCGAAGGCGCAATGACCGTTGTGGAGATTTGGGAGGCGGCCACGCAGCACGACGCATAGTTTGACAACTATGGCACGCCAAACCTGCCGGTGGAGTTCACCCCGGAGAAGCACGAACTGGCGAACAAGATGACAGCCTAGCGCTGCTATTCGATCTAGTAGCGAAAGGCTTTGCGAGTCAGGTTCAGTTCGGTCGTCTGGAACAGACCTCCGGGCTCGCGTTCGGCAGGGAGGTCCGGAGATTGTCTCTCCGGCGATGTGGCGTAACTAAGCAGCCATCCCTGCGCCGTGGTCAACGGGCCAAAAGTCGGGTTATTCTTCGGCCATGAGCCAACGTCTCCGATCCCACCTGCCGTCATGGTTCTTCCTCGTTCTGATGTTGCCCACTGGTGCCGCCGGGATATATCTGGCGGACAAAGTCCTCCATGGAAATTCGTCCTGGGCGCTGCTGTACGACGGAACCACTCTGAACATGTGGGTCTACTGGGGGATAGGTCTTTTGGCCCTACTGGCCTTTGCGCTCTCGGGCATGTGTGCGTGGGTGCTCCGGCGGACCCTGCCTCCAAAGCCCATCAGCCCGGGTAAGCCTTGATCGTGAGCCCCATGAAACAAGGACTATTGCCAGCTCTAGCAACTGCGGGACTGCTCTCGGCTGCGCTGCTCACCGGATGCGCAGCCGAAAATGACGTTGGGACTGGAAGCCAGTCACCGACTGGTTACCCGGGTAGTACTGCTACAGCGGTCGCGGATCCGGTCTTCGGTATATACACGGGCACACAGACGATCGAGCTTGGTGCTCCGCCCGCGGAAGCAACCCACATTTATGTGGAGCTGACTTGTCTCAGCGCCGGGACTCTCCTTTTGCACGACAGCGACGAAATAACCTGTGGGGATCCGAATGAGAGTACAACTCGCGCATTCTCGTCATATCCGCTGCCACCGGACCAAGTCTCTTTCAAGGTGACGAGCGATCTCGATGTCATCTACGAGGTGAGGGCCGTTTACGAAAACGGCGCATCTGTCCAATAGTCCTCACTTTCTTGGCTATGACCACCGGTCGCGCGGGCGCCCACGGAAGGTCCCGCGTAGCTCCATCGGAGTGGGACCGAACATACGATCCTGCTCTGGTCACTTCACGAGTTCGATGAATTCAGCCAGGTCCTTGCCGCACTGACCGTAGTCATAGATCGTCGTTTCCATACGCGGTGAGCACTGCAGGTCAATACGTGCGGGCGTCTTCTCGGGCAGGCGTATTGAGATGACTTCTCCCCAGTTCCAGATATTGGGCCGGATGTATACCTTGATCATTAAATGCTGGGTCTGGACCTTGACGTATTTCGCATGGCTCTCGGCAATGGTGAAGATTTTATGGCGCAGAGCATCGTGATCGCCGTGCCAATCGAAAGAACCGACTGCCGATGCCCCTCTCACTGATACCCCTTTGCTGCGCGAGGCTTCGTTCGTTATGCGAGTCCGGCGGCCCAGAAACATCACCAATCCCACGCAGACGACAGCACCAGCGGCCAACAGAACCGGAACGTAAACCGGGATCCCCATGTGTCACATCAAACTCGATGGGGTCGAGTAGCGCCAGCGGAGCGGCGCGCCTGATGATGTGCGCATCCCCAATGGGCCCGCTGCCTTGGGCTGCGAGGATCAGAGACCTCACAAGGATGACCCCGGCGCCTGTGGCGAGAATCCAACGGAATGTGCGCACTGTTCCTCCTGCAGCCATCGGGACATGGATTGATTGGCGCTAGGCTACCCGCATGGGGAAAGAGTGAGCCATGAACTCTCCGCAACGACAGCGAATTCCGCTGCCTGCTCTTGCCGTGTGGATGGGGGCGTTGGCTGTCTTCTTGATACCCCCATGGATTCCAGTGATGCGTACAGGGCTGTGGGGGTGGATCATCCTTGCACTTCAGATCGTCATTGCTGTAGCGATGGTGGTGCTTCTCGTAAGATTCGTGCGGAAGCAACGAGACGACTACTGGCGCGAACGAGGCAAAGACCCCAAGCATCCGGAGATTTGAGGGTGGCCACATGAATTCCAGGCTCCCGCCCGGACTCCGCCCGCCTGTAGAGGTCGCCTTGGCCCATGCCGTGGAGAAGATTCCAGGTCCATAACCGACCATGAACGGGCACCTATTCCGTTCCCGTTGAACCGGTGCCAGGGCTAACCGGCGACCTCTTCGCGAGTCTCTCTTACAGGTCCGCGCTCCAGCCTCGTGAGCTGCGTATTGTGCAGGTAGGCCTCGCGTCCCGCGTACTCGACAAGATCGGCTACCGACCTTCGGGCGGGCGTTTGATGGCGTTCACGCTAGTGTGAATCACGCCTCGAAGGTTCTCGGGAATTGGATCTGATTTCAATGCGTTCGCATATATACGGCTGCAACAGCAGGCAAGTAACCAGGGAACAGAACGCACTGTGCGTTCCGAAGGGAAGTGTGCGATGAAGGCTTGGATCTTCAATGGAGCTGGTAAGCCGCTCGAACTGTCCGAGGTGCCCGATCCGATTGCGGGCGAGGGTGAGGTGGTCATTGACATCAAGGCAACGGGTCTCTGTCACTCCGATGTCGCCGCGCTCGACGATCCGGCTTGGGCGGCGAATTTTGCCTACACACCGATTGTGCTGGGCCACGAGCCTGCCGGCGTCGTCTCGGCCATCGGTGCCGGCGTCACCAGCCTGAAGGTAGGCGACCGCGTTGGCGTTCCGTCTGGCCCTCCGAACGCCACTGGTTACTGGCGCGACGGTGCCTACGCGGAGAAGACCGTTGCCATCGCCGACAGCGTGGTGAAGATTCCCGAGGGACTCGACTTCGTGCGCGCCGCGGCTGGCACCGACTCGGGGAACGTCGCCTACCACGCCGTTGTCACTCGTGGCCAGGTGCAGGCAGGCGAAAAGGTCGGCATCATTGGAATCGGCGGTCTCGGTCAGATTGGTGCGCGCATCGCGGTCATACTCGGCGCGGAGGTCTATGCGGCAGAGCCGAAGGAATCGGTTTGGCCTATGGCTAAGGAGCTCGGGGTGGCGCGGTGCGAGAAGGACATCACCGATTTAGCCGACATTGAGTTGGACGTGATCATCGACTTCGCTGGCTTTGGTAGCACCACGTCGGGCGCCGTCGATGTCGTGCGCGCCGGCGGCAGGGTTATCCAGGTGGGCATGGGCCGGCTGACGGCAGAGATCAACACCAACAACCTGATCATCAAGCAGGTCGATCTCAAGGGGTCGATGGGTGGCGGACTCGACGACCTCGGCGGCGTCTATGACCTGATGGCTTCTGGAGCACTTGACCCGATGGTTTCGACCGTCACGTTCGACCAGGTCGCCGACGGGCTCGCCCGGCTTCGTAAGGGTGAAGTGCAGGGCCGGCTGGTGGTCGACATGCAGAATGGAATCTGACAAAGGAACGGCCACCTCCCGTTCTGCGGGTTACGCTCCTCAATTGCAAGCCAGCCAGCCTGCTAGCCAGGCAGGCATGCAGGCAGTGACACCTAACCTTAGCGGCAGAGCCGTATCGGAATCGGCGCTGACTAGTCATGCGAGCGGTGAGTGTTCGGCGAGCGTGACGCACTTGCGTAAGCATCGACGGCGTCGGTCTGGCACGTTATCGAGTCGCCGAAGAGTGATCTGACCACGCAGGGGCAGCCCTCATTGGTGCCCCTGAGTGGTCAGGGGCAAGTGATGAGGTCACCGTGCACGTGACTGAGCATACTGACCCGATAACGCAACGCTTCCCATAAGGCGCCGAACGGGGTGGGGAGTAGCACTTCTGGGCTAACGTCTTTCGATGAACCAAGGACACCCCGAGCAGCTGTGCTCGGGGTGTCTTAGTTCGAGCGGTCAGCAATTCAGTTCACACGACGTGCCGAGTGGAGCCAGGCCGCGGACCGGATGTCGGGCGCTAAACGGGGACCCGGTTGTAGGCCACCCGTTGCCAAGTCGACAATGCCAACCGCATTTTGCTTCATAACGAATTAGAACAGCGGCCAGGGCACCGCAGACATCGCACCGCTCGGAGCCGGAAACCGCCCTGTCAAGCGCAACCGGGCGCAGCGCGCGGCGAGCGAAGCGATTTCTTCGGCGCTGAGCAACTCCGCCAGGTTTCGGCCCAGCCCACCGTGCAGTCCCTCGCTGACACGATCTATGCCGTCGCGTTCCTCGGCGGTCAGAGCGTCTCCCAGCCATCCCCACAGCACTGTGCGCAGCTTGTGGTCACGGTGAAAGGTGAGCCCATGGTCCACGCCGTGCCGGTGTCCGTCCGTCATGGCAAGAATGTGGTCGCCTTTGCGGTCGGCGTTGTTGGTGACGATGTCGAACACCGCCATGCGTCTGAGCGCCGGCGAGTCTTCGTGAACGAGGGCGACCATCTGTCCGCTCTCATCACGACCCTTGAGAACGTGTTTCCAGCCCGTCTCCGGCACCTGGTCAGCGGCGACCATGTTCACGGCGCTTTGGGCGGGGTCTTGCTCCTGCCAGAGCTGCACCATTCCTTCGCCCAGCGGACCATCGCGGAGCCAGGTGTGCGGCACGACGTCCCAGCCGAAGGCCTGCGATACCAGGTAGGCGGCCACCTCCCGGTGAGCCAGGGTGCCGTGGGGAAAATCCCACAGCGGACTTTCGCCTGCTATCGGCTTATAGACGACCACTACGTCGCCGATGCTGCCCAGAAATGTCGCGTTTGAAGCCGTCGTGATGCGGCCGGTGAGCTCCAGTTCGGCGGTCACCAGGTCCGGCGCTGGCATCAGACCTCGGGAAGGGGGCAAATGTGCCCGTCGGCGTCTATGGGGTAACCGCAAAGCGGGCACGTCGGACGTCCGGCGGCCACGACCTCGCGGGTGCGCTTGGCGAATGCGCGGGCGGTGCCGACCGGCATTCGCACCAGCAGCATTTCGGCCGCGTCAGCGTCGCTCTCATCAAGCGATTCGTCGTCGTCGGCATCGGCGTCGGTGATGGGGTAGGCCTCGATGACGACCTGGGCCGTCGTCGGGTCCCAGCCTAAGCTCATGGAGCCGGTGCGAAACTGCTCCTGAACGGCCTCGAGCTTGTCATCGTCGACAAGTTCAATGGGAGTACTCGTGGGAACGCTGAAGGGGTTGCCCTCCACGGTGATGAGCTGGTCGAGAATTTCGTCGATCTTCTCCGCGAGCAGGGCCGACTGCTGCTTCTCTAGGGCAATGCTCACGATCTGCGTCCCCGAACGCACCTGGAGATAGAACGTCCGCGCCCCCGGAAGGCCAATGGTGCCGACGACGACTCGATCAGGCCAGGCGAACTCGTGAACCCGTGTAGGCATGTCAGTATTTTAGGCACATGAGGTTCATGGCGCCTTTTGCCCCGCACCGCCGCCCACCGGCGCTTCGGCAGAGCCGATGCCGTCCGCCAGCCACGAGAGATCACCGGCGTCGGTGTTGGTCGCGTAGACGCTTGGCCGACTAGCGCCGTAGTGAACGATCGATACGGACGCTGGGCCCACGTTGATACGCTGGAACAGGTCAAGGTGCATTCCGAGCGCGTCGGCGAGGATTGACTTGATGATGTCACCGTGACTGACCGCAACCCACACGGCCCCTGGCCCGTACTCGGCCTCAAAGGCTGCATCGTGGCGTCGAATCGCTGCCACCGACCGTGCCTGCATCGCGGCCAGGGATTCACCGCCGGGAAAAACGACGGCGGACGGTTGCGACTGCACGACCGGCCACAAATCCTCGGTCGCGAGATCACTGAGCTTCCGGCCCTGCCACTCGCCGTAATCACACTCGGTGAGATCGAGATCGATCGGCGCGTACGGCGAGCCGGCCTGGCGATCGAGGATGAACCGGGCGGTCTGCCGACAACGCTCCATAGGGCTCGACACCACCCCGGCTACGGGCACGGCCGCGAGGCGGTCTCCGGTCAGGGCCGCCTGATCGCGCCCGATCTGGTCCAGGCAGACGCCGTCGGCCCGACCGGCCAGCAGTCCAGTGGCATTGGCTGTGGTGCGGCCGTGCCGCACGAGAATAACTGTCGCCATCCACCCAGCCTAGCCACCCGCTCGATGGCGGCGTGAACCGCGCAGGTCGCGCGTCGAACAAACAAATAAAGCATTCATAAAGGGACAGACCAACCGTGAGGTCTGCGTCCACGTCGAACTGTGGACAAAGTTTGACTGGGTGTGTACCTATGGAAGGGCCGAGCACCAAGACGGCGTGCTTACCGAATCTTGTGGTGAGTTCCAGCCCGTTCCCACGGCTTCGGGCACATCCACCATCCACGCGGGGACTCTGGAGGCACGTTGAAACTTTTGCTTACCTCAGGCGGCGTGACGAACCCGAGCATTCACTCTGCGCTCGTGCAGCTTCTCGACAAGCCGGTGTCCCAGTGCCGCGCCCTGATCGTCCCGACAGCGCAGTGGGGTCACCCGATGTGCGGACCGGCATCGGTGCGGAACCTCCTGGCCGCCGAACACGACTTCCGTCATTTGTCCGGCTTGGGCTGGGCGTCGCTCGGCGTTCTCGAGCTCACTGCGCTGCCCACCATTGGCGCGGATCGGTGGGTCCCGTGGCTTCGGGAGACCGACGTGCTCTTGGTCGACGGCGGCGACGCGACGTACCTGTCCCATTGGATGCGGGAGTCCGGAGTGGCCGAGCTGCTCCCGAGACTTCCCGACACGGTGTGGGTGGGGGTGAGTGCCGGAAGCATGGTGATGACGCCGCGGGTCGGGGACTACTTCGTCGAGTGGCCGTCCGCTCCGGATGACCGGACTCTGGGGGTGGTGGATTTTTCAATCTTTCCGCACCTGGACGCTTTCCCGAGCAACACCCTGGCCCACGCAGAGCGGTGGGCCGCCGACATAGGTGTCCCTGCCTACGCCATCGACGAACAGACAGCGATCAAGGTCGTCGACGACTCCGTCGAGGTGGTTTCCGAAGGACAGTGGAAGAGGTTCGTGTGATAAGTGCCCAGCATGTGTGACGTCGCGTGGCTTTTGGGCACAGCAGGGACGGACGAACAGGGAGTGGCTGCAGCGAAAACGGGCAGGTTGGGACTGCCCCCGAACTTGTTGACTCCGTCACCTAAGCCGCAGCGCCCAGTAATGGATCGGCTTTCGGCCAACAGAAGTGACATTTAGCTCCGCGAAAAACACCGCGACCTGTCGTTGCGAATCTCAGCCCAAACCGCTCTGCGATTCACACGGGCCGGGGTGCACGTGTGGACGGATTCCCCGAGTTCGAGGGTCGGAACGCTAACCTTGCGGGTTCTGACCCGCCAGGCCCTCGCACACATCGTCCACTCAACCCCCGCCCGGTGCGTGTTCCCGAGAGCAAACCTGGGACATGCCGGATGGGACTGTCGTGCGGACCTCGACCATTTAGCCTCCAGTTCACATGAGAATCATGGGCGCAAGCAGCAAGAGCAGCAGCAATGCGCCGAGGCTAGACGGGATCCAGTACCACTTGGACATCTGTAGTCCGAACAGTGAGAACACCACGGCACCAGCTACGGCGACAACTACAATCGCGTTGTCGGTGACGAAAAAGAGGAGCAACGAAGCCAAAATCACAACCGTCGCCGCGATTGGTCCAGCAGTAGGTCGCCCTGGGTTTACGACTGCCGGCATGATCTCACCTTTTCGTTTATTGGCATTATGCCTGTTCTCTTGCTCCCTAGCGCCTCCAACCTTGGTCGCGGTACCCAAAGTTGACCGACCGCATATTGAGTACCTGCACATGAAAGGCCGGCCGTACAAGTAAGCGAAGGACTACTTGCCGTGATACCGGTGATCGTCGGTCTTTTGGAAGACCTCTCCACCCGCTCGACGAGCATTTTCAGACTCGAAACTTCTGCCTGCAATGCGCTTCGCCCCGTTGGGGTTAGCCTCGTCCAAGTCCAACTTCCACGTGGTTACTGGAATGCAGGGCAAATGATCCGGGGAAGTTTAGGCCCGTTACTGGCCGCAGCGGTCCGAAGTCTGGGATACGGCAGCGCAGGAAGCCGTGATGACACGAGGATAATTGCGGCAATGCCGAGCAGCCTTCGCCTCGACTGCTGCGCCTGGCCGGCAGCCGGCCCTAGGGTTCCATCCCCAAGGGGTCCATCCGAGGCAGTGCCCGCACGCTTTCGCGATGGCTATGCAGGCGGGCGGGACCATAGCCGGCCGAAGGAGGTACCCCTCCCTCCTCCTCAGGTTTAGGCTCGGGGCATGGCGACATGGAAGCCGGACCCCCTGTGGTGGCCCTTTGCGATCTGTCTGCTCGGGCTGACATTGGCGAATCTGATTCTGATCCTCGTATCCGCCCCCACCTGGGCGCGGCTGATTCCCGCATGGCTGTACTTGCTTTTCTTTATTGTCGCCATGTCGGTGCTCCTGCGGCGGCGCGCGCTACGTAAGAGGGACAGTTCTAGCTAGTCCCGGCAGACGCCCCCCGTAGGTTGTGGTCTTGCCATTCCCTTCAAGTACCGCGGAGCCATCCCGATCTGCCGGAAGCCCGCCTGCCACAGCACCGCCACAGCCCAAGTACGTCACGTGCCGTTTCGACGATTATCTGGACGGCAGGGGATCGCCAGACCACCGCCGGCGTAGGCGCCATCCACCCAGTAACCTAGACCTGCACTTTGGAACGGTTCACGCACGATGCCTGCCAAGTTGAATCTGCCGGCAGGGACGTGGCCAGCAAGTAGCGCAAAAGGGAACCGTCGACCCCGGCCCGGGCACGTGTTCCCGAAAAGAATCCGGCGTGTCGAGGTTTGCTACGCCAACGTCCTCTGTCGTGGTGAAGCAGAGGTTATTCGAGTGCAAAACGTGGTGGAGTTCCGCTGCAACGTTTAGGTTGTCTGCACTACGAGGGATTGGTCCCGCAGGCTCCCACCGCAACAACCAGGTGCCGCTACCCCAAGTCATGAAATTTTTTCGTTGTCAGAAGCCGGCTGAACAAATTGCAGTTCTCGTCTCCACAGAACCACCGTGTCCGCAGCTATAACCTTTCCGGTCGGAATCAGGTCAGCGCCTGATTGAAGAGTGCTGGGGATCTCACCTTCCCACTCTTCAACCCTCCATATTTCCTGGAATATCTCAGCATTTTGGCGGGTCAGTAGCGGATTCCCAACAGGCAGACTGATCTCTACGCCCAACTCTTCTCAAAGCTCACGCGCAAGCGCTTGACGACTATTCTCGCCTGGTTCGAGGTGACCTCCCGGGAAGTCCCAGACATTGGGATACCGTCCCTTCGACGGTGATCGATGCACGAGCAACACTCGGCCTGCGCGTATTAGCATGCCGCATGACACTTAGTGCACCAAGATTCACTCATGAGACGAGTTTACGAACGATCCCGCCCGTGCGAACTCGATGGGATACCGGGATTCCGCCGCCGCTGCACCAATCCAGTTCAGGTGTCGTCCGGGGTTGCTTCGTAACCATCCGGTCGGGGTCCTGTTCGAAGCCTCTCGGTACGTGCCCCGCTCTGTTGGTAGAGCGCCAGCACGACGGCCAGCACGGCCGCGGCGGCGATCTGCTGCCACTCTCCCTCGAACGCGTTGAGCTTATCCGAGCCGGAGGCATTAAAGGACCCGTGAAGGAGGCCGACGATGAGGATGCTTCCGCCCGTGCCCAGATACGCCATGCCCGCCAGGAGCCGGAAAATCGGGGCGAAGAGGAACAGGACCGCCCAGTTGAAAAGCACCTCCCGGACGGGCGTCCCGGTGAAGCCCTTATCCGCGAAGGCGAGGGGGAGATGGATCAGGGCGAAGGGTACGGCTGTCAGCAGCGAGCCGGCGATCAGGCCCCACCGCTCCATCAGCCGGTGCTGTACCACGGCGGTCCAGGCCAGTTCCTCCCAGATATTCGCCAGCACAGCCCCGACGAGGATGGTATTGAGGAAATAGTTGCCCGTTTCGGCGGCCCATCCGGCTTCCGGTTGCCGAAAAGAGCCGGTTGCCGCGGCGATCAGCAGGGTCAGCACGGGTATGGCGAGCAGGGCGGCGACATACCAGCCGACGCCTACCCGCCTGCGGACGGCCTGCCGGAACAGGCCCCGGACGGCCTTCCTGCCGCCTGAGGCTGCGGTAACCAGGACCGCAGTACCCAGCAGGATCAGCAGTTCTGCCAGGAGCCCGGGCAAAACATTGCCCAGCAAAACGATCGATATCACCTGCGCTGCCCAAGTCAGCCCGATCGCAATGACCACAAAGGCAGTTACCGGATGCCGGGCGATCAGGCGTCCCGCATGTCCTCCGTGGGAAGATGGCGCCGGTTTGGCTCCCAAAGGATCGTTACCCATGCTCACCCCTTTCCATGATCAAGCGGCCAAACCCGGCTCCCGGGGACGGCTAACCGGGGCGGCGGGAGTCGCGAGGGTGCGGTATGGCCGACACTTTTCTCCGCCTCCGGACCTGTGTCAAGCGCTGAAATCCCCACAGGCCACGGTCACCGGAAGCATCTCCGGGGGCTATGGAGTTCCGGTCAAACGTCTGAGACAGAGCCCAGCGTTCGGCGCAAACAGGCAGGTCACTCGGAGTCTGGGCGCCTGCGGTTGCGCTTGGTCTCGGAGCGCAACCGTTTTCCTTCGAGCCGGCGATGCCGCGAGCCAGCCGTGGGGCGGGTTGCCCGCCGGGCGACGGGCGGAGTCACCGCGTCCCGCAGGAGCGCTACGAGGCGTTGCCGCGCCGCAGCCCTGTTTTGCCGCTGGGAGCGGTGCTCCGAGGCGCTGATGGTGAGCACAGTGCCGGAGATCCTCTCGGAGAGCCTGGCGATAGCGCGTTCGCGCTGGACTTCGCTGAGCGCCGTTGTCGTGCCCAGATCGAGACTGAGCTGCACACGGGAGTCGGCGGTGTTGACGCTCTGCCCGCCCGGGCCCGAGGCTCGGGAGAACTGCTCGACCAGCTCTCCCGCCGGTACCCGGAGGCCGCGGGGCGCGCCGGGGCCCGGGGGCACATGCAGGTCATCCACACGATTATTGTGCCGCAACTCCGACGCGGCGCGGGGCCGGCAGGGGGCTTCTTTTTTGTCCCCTTGGCTCGCTAGCATGTCGCGCATGGCCATCAAACTGGAGAACGTCGGCATCGCCGTTCGCGACCTCGAAGCAGCCATCGCCTTTTTCACCGACCTCGGCCTGACGGTCCTCGGCCGTGACACGGTCAGCGGTGACTGGGCCGACACCGCCGTCGGGCTTGATGGCAACCACGCCCACATCGCGATGCTCCAGACCCCGGACGGTCACGGTCGGCTCGAGCTCTTCGAGTACCTCCACCCCGAAGCGATCGAGTCGACGCCCACTCGCCCGAACGAGATCGGCATGCACCGCGTCGCTTTCTCAGTCGATGATTTGGACAAGACCCTCGAAATAGCCGCGAAACACGGCTGCCGGCCGCTTCGCGGGGTGGCGACCTACGAGGACGCCTATAGGCTCACGTACGTCCGCGGTCCCAGCGGCATCATTGTGATGCTCGCCGAGGAGCTGAAGTAGAACTGACATGTGCCGGTGTCGCTGCCGGCACCGGTAAGCACCTTGAAGGGGTGACGATCATGGGAACCCTCGCCTATGTCGCGACCGTGTCCATCGACGGCTACGTCGCCGATGCCGACGGCGATTTCCAGTGGACTGGCCCGAGTGATGCAGTGTTTGCTGTGCACCTCGAGCGCATGGCCGAGATATCGACCGAGGTGCTCGGGCGGAAAACCTATGCGTTGATGGGGTACTGGGACACCTACCCGGACGGCGAGGACCGACCTGCGGCTGAGCGGGAGTTCGCCCGGCGCTGGCGCGGCATAGACAAGGTCGTGGTGTCGTCGACAATGACGGTCCAAGAGCTCACGTCGGACCGAACGCGCATCGTGCCGCGCCTGAGCTTGGGAGAGCTGCAGCGGATCGTGGAGCGGGCGGAGGGTGTGGTCCAGATCTTCGGGCCCACGGTTGCGGCAGACGCGATCCGTGCGGGCCTGGTTGACGACTTCAGGTTCTTCGTGGTGCCGAAGATGGTGGGCGGAGGCCTCCGCGCCCTGCCCGACGACGTGCGCCTCGACCTGAACCTCGCTGAACACAGAACGTTCGACAACGGCATCGCGTATCTGCGATACCTGCCTCGTTGAGGCTGCCGGGTCGTGCGTGCGGGCCAGGACTTCCCCTGAAAGCACACGCTGCGCCCGACAATGCGCCTGGTATGAAGACTTCCAGGGCCTGCGAGCGAAGTCGCCGGCGACCCCTCCCGACGAGCAGTTCATCGGGAACCCGTTGGGTCTTCTTTCCGTAGTGGAGATGGTTGCAGGACATTCAAGTTCCTGCCTGCTCTGATGATGTCGGTGGGGGAGTGCTACTCCCCGCGTCGAGGATGTGCCCTATAGTCTTCGCGATGAGGTGAACGTCCTCGTCGCCCACGACGAAGGGGGGGCTGATTTGGAGGGTGTTGCCGCGCAGAGGCCGCACAACGACGCCGTCGTCGATGCATGAGTTGGCTACAACCTCGGCGTCTGCCTCGGGTGCAAGCTGGACGCCGGCGAGAAAACCGGTGCCGCTGCGGATTTCCTGCACGAGGGGATGCGAGGCAAGTGGGGCAAGGGCCTTATGTAGGACGGATTCAAGTTCCAAGGCCCGTAGAACCAGTTGTTCGTTCTCAAGGATGTCGAGGTTCGCGTGTGCAACTGCGCAAGCTGTTGCATGACCCGAGTACGTCATGCCGTGTCTGAGGACGGGGGCGTCCTGTTCTCTGTAGAACCGTCCCCAGATCCGCTTGGAGACGAGGACGCCGCCGAGCGGGGCGTAGCCGGACGTTATTCCTTTGGCTAACAAAATCATGTCGGGCTGGAGACGGAATCTTTGGGAGGCGAACATGAAGCCTGTCCGGCCAAATCCGGTGATGACTTCATCAACTATCAAAAGAATGTCATCTTTCCGGGCGATTTCCTGCAGGCCTTCAAGATATCCGGGGGCAGGGGGAATTACCCCCCCAGTGCCTATGATCGGTTCGGTAATAATGGCGGCGATATTTGCGGGGCCGATTTCGTCTACGACGGCCCGTACGCCTTCAATATCGTTTGTGGGAACAAGGGCGGTTTCGGGTACAAGGGAATCTGAGCCGTAGCCGTATCGATTGAAGTCAAGCCCGGCAATGCTGGTACCAAAGGCATGGAGGCCGTGGTACGAGTGAGTACGGCTGAGGATGATTTTTTTGTCAGGCATGCCTTCCAACTGCCAGTGGCGCCGTGCAATCTTGCAGGCCAGGTCGACGGAGTCCGACCCGCCACTGTTGAAGATTATTTTGGCGTCCGGGATCGGGCCCATGGCCACAAGCCGGTCCGCGAGGGAGAGTGCCACATCGTTCGCGAACCGTCCGAATACGTGGTACGTCTCCAGTTTGCACATCTGGTCATAAGCCGCTTTCGCCACTGATTCCCGGCCGTGGCCGATATTTGCGTGCCACAGTCCGGCAGTGGCATCGAGCAGGCGGCGTCCGTCTGAGGTCGTGAGGTACGCGCCTCGGCCTTCGGTAATGACGACGCGGCGTTGCAGGACCGAGGGCATGTGCGCCTGGGCGCTCCATAGTGACTCGCCCACACCCTTGGGACGGTTTGTTTGGTTCAGAACGGTTGCTTTGGTAGCCATTGTTTGTTCTCCTCGGCAGGTCGATAGAGCAGTCCCATGTAAAAGGCCCCGCCCCAGACTGCCTTGTGCCTCACGGGCTGTCCCCATTTGCTTGCGCATCGCCTCATGGGCTGTCCCATCTTGCGCGTCGCTTGCGGGTGTGATGAGCGATTCAGCATGCATTCAGGCGGAGTTAGACGGGCACTGGGGGTGTGGCATGTGCCCGTCGGCTAGTCGAGGACGGCGAGTAGCTGTCCTTCCGCGACCGCATCCCCTTCGGACACGGAGATGTCCGCGACAACGCCGGCTTCGGGCGCTTCAACCGGGATCTCCATCTTCATGGATTCGAGGATCATGATGGTTTCGTCTTCCTCCACAGACGCTCCCGGCGCCACGAGGATTTTCCAAACATTTGCCGCCAGATCCGACCGTAATTCACTCAATTTGCGTTCCTCCTCGAAAAACCGGGCCATTACGTTGCTGTATTCGTCATGGACCTGCGGCGCTGGCCCGTGTGGTCCATGTGTTGTTTGATTTGCTCGCCCAGGTCCGCGATGTTTCCTCCTTCCACGTTGGCCAGGAGCTCCTGGTGTTCGGCCACTATCTCCTTTGGTTGTGGATACGATTTCTCCAGCATCATCAACGACAGGCGCGTTTCGGTGAGGAGGGTCTGGTAGAAGACCGTGAGACGTTTGTTGCCGAGGCTCCCGACCAAGACCGTGTGGAACGCCAGGTCCAAGTCGACCAGATCGGACCAGGGGCGTCCGCTTTCCGACGCCGTCTTGATGTCGCCGATGATGCGGCGAAGTTCATCAAAGATTTGTTTCCTTGGATTCTTTGCAAGCTCCTCTGCAGCTGTCTTTTCAACGGAGTGACGTGCGACGGAGATGTCGTCCATATCCGCCTCGGATAGTTCTAAAACAAAAACTCCGCGGTTGCGCACCCGGTGCAGGAGACCTTCCTGTATGAGCCGCTGCATTGCCTCGCGCACCGGCGAACGGCTGACGTTCAGCTGCTGGGCCAGACTGGTTTCCCGCAGCTGTTGGCCCGGCGAGTAGGCGCCCTTTTCGATAGCGCCCCGCAGCCGGTTGACGATGGTGTCCACTGTTCCGTCGATGAGAATCGGCTCCAGTACAGGCTCACTCAACTCGTTGCTCCTACCCTTCCGGGGGCAGCTCGAATCGCACCGGATCAGTCCGGTTCCGGAGGCACGTTTTCGGCTTCCGTCAACGGACGCACAGCTATGCCGGCATCCTGCAGCGAATGCCAGACCGTGCGGATAACCTCCACCGAGTTTGGTGCGTCCCCGTGCAGACAAATGCTTTCCGGGGAGATATCGAGATCCCGCCCCGACACCGTGGCTACTTTCCCTTCCCTCACAAACCTGATGGCGCGTGAGGACACAAGCGCAGGGTCCCAAGCCAGCTTTTCCCGCTCGATGATAAGGTTGCCGGCGTCGTCATAGCCGAGGTCGACAAATCCTTCCTGGACTAACCGGACGCCGTAACGAGCGGCGAGCTCCGTGTGGCGCTTGTCGAAACAGTAGAGAGGGAGCGAACTGTCTATTTCGGCTACCGCCGCTATGACAGCTTCGGCCAGCTCTTCATCCTCCAGCGACATCAGATACATGACCCCGTGCGGTTTCACATGGGAAAGTTTCGAGCCTTCGGCCTCAACGAAGCCTTTTAGTGCGCCTATTTGATACAGCGTGTAGTCCTGGAGCTCTTCCGCTGAGACCGCTATCCGTCGCCGTCCGAAGCCCAGAAGGTCCGGCAGCGAGACGTGCGCTCCGATCTGGAGGCCCTGACCGACTGCCGCCCGGACCGTTCGGCGCATGATTCTCGGATCTCCCGCGTGGAAGCCGCAGGCGATGTTAGCGGCGCTGATATAGGGCATGAATTCTTCGTCCGGCGCGAAGCGCCAGCGGCCGTAACCTTCTCCCATGTCGCAGTTGATTTCAATGGCTGTGTTCATTATTCGGTCCCTCCTGCTGCAGACATGAGCAAGGAACGTTCCTCGTCCAATGCATAGGCGTCGTGGATGGAAATCGGCTTGAACCGGATCGTATCGGTCCCCGGCCGCATCTGGCCGGTCTTCCACAGGCTCGCCTTCGGCACGACTCCGAATACGACAAAGCCGCCGGAAGTGGGCCCGTCTGGTCCGAGGATCACGGGAGTGTCACCGTTGAGGTTGATTCCGCCCACAGGGTAGCCGGTATCGAGGATGTTGGATGGATGTCCGCCGGCAATACCGCCGTCGGACCGGGCCCACTGAAGCCTCGCCGGGTCCAGCCTGATACCGGTACGGTTTGAATTCTGGTCAACCGTCCAGGACCGTGCAAAGAAATCCTCGACGTCTCCCTCCGTGAAAAATTCAGGTGTGGCAAATGGCCCTGGCACGACTTCCACTTCCCAGTCGTGCCGATACTCGGGGATCCGTTCCTGCGGCAGTTCCGCTATAGGCGAGGTATCCGAGCTTCCGATGTCCAAGACATCTCCCTTGACGAGTGCCCGCCCTTCTACTCCTCCCAGCGAACCCATCGTGTAGGTGGACCGGGAACCGAGGATTCGGGGGACATCGATTCCTCCTCTGACCGCCAGATAAAACCTGAACCCGGATACCGCCAGGCCAATTTTCAGTTCGGCACCTGCGGGAACGTCGACAGCGGCCCACTGTGGCACCGGGCTACCGTCGACGGACACTTCGCCGGCGGCGCCGGTTACTGCCACGGTGGCAGGGGCACGGAACCGGAATTTGGTCTTGCCTAGTGTGATTTCCAGACCGGCAGCGTCAGGGCTGTTGCCGACGGCTACATTGCCGAGCCGGAACGCGAAATCATCCATCGGGCCGGCGGGGAAATAACCGCGTGACAGCATTCCGATTCGTCCAGGCCAGTCCTGAACGGTTGTCTGGATGCCGGGTTGAACCACTTCAATGGACATATGTGACTCCTCACGGGACGGCGGTTGCCGCGGCAGCGGCGTCCCGCTTGGCGGTGAAGTCTGCGGCTTCGGCCACGAGCGAGGCGCACCAGGCGTTATAGGTGGCGACGTCGAAGTCTTCGTCCTGTATGTCGTAGACGTATTCGCCCCGGTGGACGGTTTCGAAGGAATCCGCCAGTTCCTGCTCGGAAACGGCATGGAATCTTATGCGGTCACATGGGCGCAGCAGCAGAGGCGACTGGGCGAAAGCAGGATTGCGCTGTTGGATGTCATACACAGGCAGCGTTCTGCCGAGCAGTTGATATCCGCCCGGCGATTCCACGGGGTAGATCGAGTAGCACGGTCCGCCCAGACCGATGGCTCCTTCCGCTGTCCAAGTACGTGTCGGATTGTACTTGGGAGCGAAGAGGACCTTCCTCGGATCCAACGGGAAAGTGAAGGGTAGCCCGGGGAAAAACCCGATGAATCCGACCCAGAGGTCTGTCCCTGTCACGACTGCAATCAACTCGTCAACGTCTCGAAGACCGTTGTAGGCGATCGTGTAATCGACGTTGTTATCGTTCACGCAGTTGGGGGCATCCGAACGGATGCTGCGGACATAGCGGGCAACAGCTGCCTTGGACGTCGAATCGTGAAAAGCAGCAGGAAGATTTACTCTTCGGCTGGGAAGCACCAGGTTTTCCGTACCTGCTGCATTGTCGTAGGCCTCATCCAGTGCCCGAACCAGAATCCCGACGTTTGTTTCCGCCGGGTCATAGGAGAGCAATATGGAACGGAAACCGGGGGATGTTTCAACCAGTCCCGGAGGGCGGGACTGGTTCACCTCGGTGTTGATGTTGTGCACAAAGAAGTTGAGGTTCAGGTCAAAATGCATGTCACCGAACTCAACCAGGAGATAACTGTCCCCTGCGAGCCGGTACGTGACAGCGGGTTTTCCGTCAGTGGCCGCCCGTTGTTCGTAAAGCGCAGAGGGAACCCCTGCCCACTGTTCCGAGATGTACTGGTTGGAGACCTTGTGGGGCTTCATCTCGAGTACTCCTCCTGACCTGTCTCGCCCTTTGCTTTCGACTCCGCAGCCCGGTCCTGCACTTCGGCCACGATGCCGGTGCTGTAGCGGCCCGACTTGAATGCCGGATCGTTCAAAAGCATCTGGAAAAAGGGGAGATTGGTTTTTAGCCCCGATACTTGGAAGGCTGCGACGGCGGACCCGGCACGTGCGAGTGCTTCTTCCCGGTCTTGCCCCCAAACGATGAGTTTTGCCAGGAGCGGATCGTAGGCCGTGGTTACGGTATTGCCGGCTGCATAGCCGCTGTCGACGCGGACACCTTCTCCTGTTGGTTCCGTCCACTCACTGATATGCCCGGGCGATGGCAGGAAGCGTTTAGGGTCTTCTGCATAGATGCGCATCTCTATGGCATGTCCGGATGGCTGGAGGTTGCGGGCGTCAAAGCCAACCTCCTGGCCGGCGGCGACACGGAGCTGTTCTTCGACAAGGTCGACGGAAAACACGGCTTCGGTGACAGGGTGCTCCACTTGCAGCCGGGTGTTCATTTCCAAGAAAACGAAGGTCTGGCGCTCGGGATCGACCAGGCATTCGACGGTACCGGCATTGCGGTACCCGACAGCAGTCCCCGCTCTTACTGCGGCGTCCAGCATCCGGGCCCTGAGTTCGGGTGTGATTCCCGGAGACGGCGACTCCTCGGCGACCTTCTGGTGCCGGCGCTGGACCGAGCAGTCGCGCTCTCCGAGCGCTATGACCCTGCCATCGGCGAGCCCGAGGATCTGAACCTCGACGTGGCGGGCGTGCTGGATGAACTGTTCAATGAGGATCCGCGTGTCCCCGAAGAAGCGCTCTGCTCGCGACCGTGCAGTATCGAAAGCTGCCTTCAGGGCTTCGTCGTTGTCGGCAACTATCATGCCGATGCCGCCTCCGCCTCCGGAGGGTTTGACGATAACGGGATAGCCGACAGCATTGGCGATTTTGACTGCTTCAGAGGGGTCGCTTACCGGTTCGGCTGATCCGGTCGCCACCGGCACGCCGGCGGCCTGCATCAGGTTTCGGGCGTTGATCTTGTCCGCCACCATTTCCATCGATTCCGGTGAGGGCCCCACCCACGCGATGCCGCTTTCGATAACCCGCCGGGCGAAGCCGGGATTTTCAGCGAGGAAACCGTAGCCCGGGTGGATGGCTGAAGCCCGGACCGATTGGGCTGCGTCCATCAGTTTGTCGACGTTCAGGTAGGATTCGGCAGGATTGGCAGGTCCCAGGGAGACGGACTCCGAGGCTTCCTTCACAAAGGGAAGCTCCACGTCGACGTCCGAGCAGACCGCTATCGTCCTGATGCCGAGGGCGTTCGCCGTCCGGATGATCCGCCGGGCAATCTCGCCTCGGTTGGCTACCATCAGCGATTCGAAGAGCGGCTCGGTCATGACGTGACCCCTCTAGCGATAAGGCGGGCCTTGGCTGAGGCTCGGAAGCGGTCTGCCACGACCGCGAGAATGAGAGCCAAACCCAGGGCGATGCTTTGCATGTTGGTATCGAGTCGCATGAAGTTCATACCGTTACCGAGCAGCATGATGAAAATGACGCCCAGGACCGTACCGCCTACGCCGCCTCTGCCGCCCTGCAGCGACGCCCCTCCAATGACGGCCGCGGTTATGGACTGTAGGGCAAAAGCACCGCCGAAAGTCGGTTGTCCCGAACCGCTGCGGGCGGTCAGGAGGTAAGCGGCCAGGGAGGCCAGAACGGCGCAGATCACGTAAGTCGTGATCAGGTTCCGCCGCACTTGGATTCCCGCGGTCTTCGCCGCCAGGGCATTGCCGCCTATCGCGTACAGGTGGCGGCCGAAAGTTGTCCATTTCAATACGACGAAGACAAGGATCAGGACCGGAAGAGCAAGGAGTACCAGGTTTGGAATGCCAAAGGTGAACCCGGCTCCCAGCCCGACAACGTACTCTCGCGGCAGACCGGAAACCGTTGCCCCGCCGCTGAAGACCATGGTCACGCCCGCGACGATTGTGGCGGTTGCGAGTGTGACAATGAACGGATTGACCTTCAGAAAAGCCACTCCGAGTCCGTTCGCCAGCCCGACTACGACGCCTACGGCGATGCATACGACGAATCCCATGATCATGGACTGACCTGCAAATTCAGGCATGCCGCCGTAAACCAGTTTCATCATTGTCGCGGAAACGACCGACGACAGGGCAACTGTTGCTCCCACTGACAAATCAAAGCCACCGGTGACCAGTACCAGCATCTGTCCCAAAGAAATCAGCAGCAGCGCCACGGATTGCTGGGAAACGGAGAGCAGATTATCGGGCTGCAGAAAACGGTCGTTTCCCACGGCAAAGACGACCACCATTACGAGTAGCAACGGCGGCAACGGGCCGACGGTGCTGAAAAACCTGAGCCAGTACTGGCGGTTTTCTTTCTTTGCCGCGCCGGGAGTGGCCGCAGAGCTTTTGACTTCGGTTGCTGACATGACGGTCCTATGCTGCCGCGCCCGCTGCATGCCCAAAGGCACCAGCAACAACGGCTTCGTTTGTGATCTGGTTTCCAACGAGCTCGACCTGCACCCGCCCCCCGTTCATCACATAGACCCGGTCGGCGAGTCCTACGACCTCCTCAAGATCTGAAGAGATCATCAGGACACCGGCGCCATCGCGGCACAGTTTGCGCAGGTTGGCGTAGATTTCCTGGCGGGCCCCCACATCCACCCCGGATGTAGGTTCGGCTACTACGAAAACGTTGCGCTCGCGGGTCAGGGCACGGGCCAGGACGACCTTTTGTTGGTTGCCGCCGGACAGAGCCCGGACTTCTGCCGTGACGGACCGCGGCCGGATGTCGAGCTTCTTGGCCAAAGCCTGGGCTAGGAGACGGATCTTTGACCCATAAATCAAGCCAAGAGTGTTGTATTTCTTCGCCCGGTTAACTTCAAGTGCAATGTTTTCCTGGACGCTGAGATCGAGCGCGAGAGCTTCCCGCCTGCGGTCCTCTGGCATGAAACCGATACCCGATTGGATCATGTTTCGAGGATTCGGACGAGTATAACTTTTGCCTCCTACCGATACGCGCCAGCTTGAAAGGGGCAGGAGGCCGAGGATGGCCTTGGCGAGTTCGCTTTTCCCCGACCCCACCAGGCCGGCCACAGCGACAATTTCGCCCTGGCACACCCGCACGGATGCCTGAGTGACCTTGCCGTCGGCTGTCGACAGGTCCTCGACCTCCAGCAGAGGTGGGCCGTTCGTTTCCGCCTTATCCGGGTAAACAGCTGCCAGCTCACGGCCGACCATGTCATTAATCAGCTTCTCCTCGGAAAACTCCTCAAGAGTATTCGTCGAAATGAACTGGCCGTCCCGCATCACCGTCACCCGGTCACCCAGGCGCCGGACTTCCTCCATCCGGTGGGTGATATAGAGAAGCGCCCAGCCCTCGTCCCGGAGCCGGTCAATGATCTTGAACAGCCTGTCGGCTTCCCGCTCACTAATCGCAGCCGTTGGCTCATCGAGCAGGAGGATGCCCGGAGTTCCCAAGAGTCCTTTAGTGATCTCAACAAGCTGCTGCTCGGCCCTGGGCAGCGAACCGCACTCCGCCTCCGGATCTATCGCACCCCCGAGCTGTCCGATTTTTTCCCGGGCGACGGCCCTCATTTTCCCATTGTCGACGAGACCGAGTTTTTTCAGCTCACGGCCAAGGAACAGATTCTCGGTCACCGACAGCGTTGGAGCCAAGCTGAAGTCCTGCAGGACGACGTTGATGCCGAGTTTGCGCGCATGGGCCGGCGAATGGTGGACAACTTTGGAACCACGAACCGTGATCGTACCGCTGTCGGGCTGGTAGTTGCCGAGGAGAATGTTGACCAGAGTCGATTTCCCCGCGCCGTTCTCGCCCAGCAGGATGTGGACTTCGCCGGGGTAAAGGTCGAGGGACATGCCGTTAAGGGCCTTTACGGCTCCGAACGTTTTAACGATGTCCCTGAGCGAAACGACCGCTTCCTGCTCCAAACCTGCCTCACTTCCTTCCCATGCCGGTGGTGGTCCACCGGGGGCCGCTGCAGCTTAGCTCCGTCGCCGCATCAGCTCTCCGGTGTCCAGCTCGTGACCGTCTTGAAATCCCGCGGCGCGAACATCTCGGTATAGGGCACGTCGGCGGCATTCTCCTGGGTGATCATCATGGGCACCGGTCCGGAGGTGGGTGCCTGCAGCTCCTCGCCTTCAAGCATGCGGACTGCCTGATCGACCGCCATGCGCCCCTGAATCGTTGTGAAGTCCGTCGGGGAACCTACGGCGTCGCCGGCCACGATAGCGTCGTAAACAGGCGGGATGATGTCGAATGCGTAGACATCGATCTCTCCGGTCTTGTTGGCGCTGCGGACTGCATTCACGCCCGCTTCGGCCGCAATGTCCACTCCCACAATGTGGGTGATATCCGGGTGAATTTTGAGGGTATCCTCGATCAAGTTCTGTTGGATTTCCAAGCCGGGATCAGCGCGGCGCATCTCCGCGATCTCCACATTTGTTCCTTCGATCGTGTCCCGGAAACCCTTGACCGCGGCGTCCGACCATCCGGCGCCCTCGGGTCCAGGGAAGAATCCTACGCTTGCGGGCGACCCCGCAGTGTCCTCGATGATGTACTCAGCCGTCGTCACCGCAAGATCATGGAAGCTCACCAGCGCGTGCGAAAAGAGCGGGTTGTCCTCGGACTCCGGGCAATCGGTTCCATTGATGAAATCCACGACCGGAATCTTCTTCTCCAGCGCGGCGGCAACCTGAGGGCAAACACCCGTAGCGTTAATGGCGCCTAGAATAATGGCGTCATAACCGCCGTTGATACAGTCCTGCATCTGGCTCAGCTGCCTGTCGAGGTTGGTGTAGCCTCCGGCTTCGAACATGCTGTACTCAAGGTTGTCCCGCTGCGCTTCGGTCAGCGTTCCGTAGTTCGTTGCAGCCCAGTATGAGTCCTTCATATGCGGGAACAGAACGCAAAGCTTCCACTGCTCGGATACCTGGTCTTGTGCAATGGGAGTGTAGTCCGATTCCGTAGTCTGACCGTCCGCGGCCGTGTGGATGGCCGGCGCGGTCCAATCCTGTGCCGACCCGGCGTCAGTGGCCCCGCCAGTCTGACCGCTCTCGGAGCCTCCCATAGCCCCGCACCCGGTTACCGCCAAGGTCGCACCCAGCGCAAGCGCTCCGATGGTACTGGCTTTCCTGTTCACCTTCATGTGTCTCTCCCAGCTCGACGTGTGCCGAAGGTCGCACCGCAGATGCCCATCCAGTCGATTGCCTTTTGTACACAATCTGCAGTCGGTGTTGCCAGCATAGTCCGTGAGCTGAATCACATCAACACTTTTGTGCGCTGGCTGCGGGCATTTCCGACTCAGCCGGCTCAGCAGTTGCAGGTAGCACGCCCGGCTGAACGACATACCGGTGACCCGGCGTATCGATGACCACGCGAAGAGCGGTTGATATCTTGGGCTGTCCGCTGGGACGAGGGTGCGGGGGCAACGTTCTGCCCGTGTGCTGGTTGACGGTCCCGAATCTTGGGAAGGCGGGTGGTCGTCGTCCCGACATGATCAAGGGTGCGGTGGCTTGTAGATCCCGCACAGTGCCGGACCACAACTGCGGGAGGCCCGGGCAGAGCAGGCAAGCCTGGGCTTCCCGGATCAGCATTCGCCGATTCACGCCCAAGCAAATCGCCTTGACGCGGAGGATGACTACGGGATCAGCCGCGTCAGTGCGTCCTCCATGTGCTCGGCCATAAGCTTCTCGGCGAGGTTTGAATCTCCCTTGGAGATGGCTTCCGCGATGCCTTTATGTTCGGCGATGCGCCTGTCAGCCGTGTCGTACGTGCTTTTCAGGGCATTGAGACACATCCGCGTCTCAGTAAGGAGAGTGTCGTGCATCTTCTTCAGGCGGGGACTGCCGGCGAGCTCAACCAAGAGGGCATGGAAGCGCATGTCCGCTTGGGTCATAGCTTCGCTGTTTGGGGTTTCCGCCGCGTCCTCCATGGCATGCACAGCTTTCATTAGCTCGGCCGCGTTGCCCTCGGGGTTCGTGCCGGCCACCCGGCGGATGGCGGCAGCCTCCACTGCGGTTCTGGCGAGGTATATATCCCGGAAATCGTCCTCATCCATGGTGACGACGAAGAGGCCCCTGTTTCGGTAGCTAACCAGCAGCCCTTCCTGGGTGAGCCGCTGCATGGCCTCCCGCAGGGGCCCCCGGCTGACTCCCAGTTCTTTAGCAAGCTCGGCTTCACCGAGTTGCATGCCGGGAGCGAAATCACCTCGCGCGATTGCATTGCGGATACGGCGGGCAATAATGGCCGGCGTAGACTCCTGCACGATCGGGTCTAGCACTCCCCTTTTCATCCTGTTTTCCATCCTTGCCGCATCAGCTTCACCAAAATCTGGTTGAGCTCCGAAATTTTCGCTGTCCGTGCCACATGTCTCATGTTGACAATTCAAAAGTTTACTACTCCGCGGGCGTTGGCCTAAAAGCCGCCTGGGATTACATTCTTGGGAGACGATAGTCTCGGTTGTAGGCAACCAGACGGCAGCTATTCCTGCAGCGGTGACACACCTTTCTGCCCATGATGGGCCAACCGGGACAGGAGGCACCATGACAACTGTTGGAATGCTTTACTCCCGGCCATAACGCAGAGAACGAATCGGTCAGAACAACCGTGGTCTTTGCAAAATATCTAGACCCGCGGGATGGCCATGTACTTGATCTCCAAGAATTCATCCAAGCCCACGCGCCCGCCTTCGCGGCCCAGACCGGAGGCCTTGATGCCACCGAACGGCGCCGCCGGGTTGGAAACGATGCCTGTGTTGAGGCCGACCATGCCCACCTCCAAACCCTCACCGACGCGGAGGGCACGGTCCAGGTTTTGGGTGAACACGTAGCTGGCAAGGCCCCACGGGGTGTCATTGGCCAACCTAACCACTTCCTCTTCGGTGTCGAAGGGGATGACGGGAGCCACCGGGCCGAAGATTTCTTCGCTCATCAGCGCCGCGTCGGGGCTGACGTCGGCAAGCACTGTCGGGGAGTAAAAGTAGCCGCTGCCTTCCGGGCGGGAGCCGCCACAGACGACACTGGCTCCCTTCGAAACGGCGTCATCTACGAGCTCTTGGACCTTTTTCAGCGCCTTCTCCTCGACGAGGGGGCCGACGTCGGTGCCGCTCACTGCGCCGTCGCCCACCTTCAGATTGCCCAGTCGCTGCGCGAGGCGGACGGAGAAGTCAGCGGCTACGGAGCGCTGGACGAAGATTCGGTTGGCGGCGGTGCAGGCTTCACCCATGTTCCGCATCTTCGCAGCGAAAGCGCCCTCAACGGCGCGGTCCAAGTCCGCGTCCTCAAAGACAATGAGAGGAGCGTTCCCGCCCAGCTCCATCGAAGTACGCATAACGTTTTTGGCAGCCTGCTCCAGCAAGCGGATCCCCACGGCGGTAGACCCCGTAAAGCTAACCTTGCGGGCAATGCCGCTTTCCATCCATGGGGTGACCACCTCGGAGGCTTTGGAGGTCGTGACCACGTTCAGAACACCCTTGGGCAGGCCAGCCTCCAGCAGGATGCCCGCCAGTGCCAGCGATGACAGGGGGGTGAGGTTGGCCGGTTTGAAGACCATGGTGCAGCCGGCCGCGAGGGCGGGGCCGATCTTCCGGGTGCCCATAGCCAGCGGGAAGTTCCATGGCGTCACCAAGACGCAAGGTCCAACGGGTTCCTTCGAGACGAGGATGCGGTTCTTGCCGTCGCCGGCGGTGGTCAGATCTCCGCCGATGCGGACGGCTTCCTCAGAAAACCAGCGGAAGAACTCGGCGGCGTATGCCACCTCGCCTTTGGCCTCGGCGAGGGGCTTGCCCATCTCCGTGGTCATGATCACCGCCAGTTCGTCTTGACGGCCCATGATGAGGTCGAAGGCGCGACGCAGGATTTCGCTGCGCTCCCGAGGCGCGGTTTGTGCCCACTGTTTCTGTGCTCGGCCGGCGGCTTCGATCGCACGACGTGCGTCTTCGGGGCCCCCGTCAGCCACGCTGGCGATGACTTCCTCGGTGGCAGGATTGATGACATTGAACCGGGCACCGGAAGATGCTTCGGTCCACTCGCCGTCGATATAGAGGTTCGCGCTGACTTTTGCGATGGCCTTGAGCGCCTTTTGCGAAGTCCGGGCGGCGGCTGCCTGAATGCTCATGAGAAATCCTTTTCTTGGTTGGAAGGGAGTGACTGGCGGCTCCGCTGGGAGATCCATGCCGCTTTTTCGCCGGGGTCTAGCAGCTGGGCCAGGTGGCGGCCCGGCCTGGAGCCATCGATCTGATTCACCTGCATGGCGCAGGAGAATCCGTCTGTGAGGATCACCGAATTGGGGTCGGCCTGGCGCACGGCGGGGGCCAGCGCCTGCTCGGCTACCAGCATGCTGACGTCGTAGTGATCCTTCTCAAAGCCGAAGTTGCCCGCCACGCCGCAGCAGCCCGTGGCATCAACCACACTGTCAACGCCCACGGCTCCGAGTGCCGCGCGCTGGACACCGGCTCCGAAGACGGAGTATTCGTGGCAGTGCGTCTGGAGCACCACATGCTCCGGAAGGGGGTGGATCGGCGCTGGTTTCCATCCGGCCCTGGACAGCTCCTCGATGTGCATCGCGAAGCTTCGCACTCGGGCCGCAACCCGGCGGGCCTGTTCCGTGTGGACCAGCTCGGGCAGGTCCTTGCGTAGCGCTGCCGCGCAGCTGGGTTCCACCACCACTATGGGCCGGTCGGTCCTGTCATCCAATGCCACCGCTGCCTTGGCCAGCAGGCCTTTTGCGGTGCCCAGCTGGCCGGTGGAAATCCACGTCAGGCCGCAGCAGGCGTCAGCTGAGCATTCCACGGCGCCCGAGCCGGCCAGAACACGAGCAGCGGAACCGGCCACCTCCGGCCGGAAGCCGCGGGTGAAAGTGTCCACAAAAAGCACCACACCATCGACACCCGGAGCGACGCCGCCGTCGTAGTTGGTTACTGGCCCGATGCCGGCAGCCGCTACTTCGCGACGCCACTCGCCGGCTCCGGCGAAGCGAGGCAGTGCCCGCCGGGTGGTAAGCCCGGCCAGGGCGGAGGCGACCTTGGCCAACGGGGTGGACATCAGGGCGTTGATCAGAGGCGCGGTGCGGCCCGTGATCTTAAGCCAGCGGGGGAGCCAGCCCAGGGAGAAGTGGGACATTGGGCGGAGTTTGCCCTTGTAGTAGTGCGAGAAGAATTCGGACTTATAGGTGGCCATGTCGACGCCCGTGGGGCAGTCGGTGGAGCAGGCCTTGCAGGACAAACATAGATCAAGCGCCTCGCGGACCTCCTCGGACTTCCAGCCTTCCTCCACGGTTCGGGCGCCGCGGACAATGTCCTGGAGCACCCGGGACCGGCCGCGGGTGGAGTCCTTCTCGTCCTTCGTGGCGCGGTAGCTGGGGCACATCACGCCACCCGCGTCCGTGCGGCAGCGGCCCACGCCTATGCAGCTTTGAAGCGCGTGGACCCACGGGTCCGTACCGCTGCCGGTGGAGGTCTCGGGCCTGTCGGTTTCGGCGGTCGATCCGCCACCGGCCGCGATCGGGCGCAGGTCGAAGCTGGTCCGCCACTGCTGCTCGGGAATGCCTTCGAGCGCCAGGTTGAGGTCCATGGGATCAGGCTCGGTAAGGGAACCGGGATTGAGGATTTTTGCAGGGTCCCAGGTGCGCCGGAACGTGGCGAAGGCCGCCAGCATGCGCGGGGAGTACATCAGGGGCAGCAGTTCCGAGCGTGCCCTGCCGTCGCCGTGCTCGCCGGAGAGCGAACCGCCGTGGCGGACCACCAGTTGGGCAGCTTCTTTTGTGAAGTCGCGGAAGACGCCTCGGCCGGCTTGGGTGCGCAGGTCGTAGGTGATCCGGATGTGCATGCAGCCGGCGCCGAAGTGTCCGTACATGACGCCCGTCAGGTCATGGCGGCCCAAAAGGTCGCGGAAGTCTGAAAGGTAGTTCGCGAGGTTCTCGGGAGCGACTGCAGAGTCCTCCCATCCGGGCCAGGATTCTCCGCCGGTGGCGAGCCGGGCGGAGAGCCCGGCGCCGTCCTCGCGGACCCGCCAAAGCACGGCTCGTTCCTGCAGGTCCGGCACGGTGTGCCCATCCACCAACCGACCGTTTTCCCTGAGCCGGGCCAGCAGCCGGTCAGCTTCTGCCCGGACCTGGCCCGCATCCCCTCCGTCGAGGTCCACGTACAGCCAGGCGTTGCCTTCGGGCAAACCCGTTACCGAGCCCTTGCCGCGGCGGAAGCGCATGGTGTCCACGATCGCCTCGTCAATACCTTCGACGGCAGCCGGGGAGAACTCCAAGATGGTCATGATGTCCCGTGCCGCGTCGACCACGTCCGCATAACCCAGGCACACCAGCAGGGCACTGGCCGGCTTGGGCACCAGCTTCATCCGGGCGCCGACTATGATGGCGCAGGTTCCCTCGGAACCCGCGAGTGCGCGGGCCATGTTGAACCCGTTTTCCGGCAGCAAATGAGCCAGGTGGTAACCGGAGACTTGACGCTGGATCCGTTCGAGTTCCAGGCGAAACTCGTACAGGTGACTGCGGGCCAAGTCTGTGCAGGAGGCGGTCAGCGCACCCGCACGGGCTGCGGAGTCAGCGTCGTCAGGATCGGTGGCACGCAGCCCCGTAGCCGTGGCCGTGAGGCGGGCTCCGTCGGAAGTGACGACGTCGATCTCCACTACGTGGTCGGATATCCGGCCATAGCGAACGGAGTGGTTGCCGCACGCATCATTGCCAAGCGAACCGCCCACCGTGGCACGGTTCTTGGACGACGGGTCCGGGGCGAAGGTGAAGCGGTTGCCGGTGGCCCTCTCCACCTCGCGGGAAAGGACGGCGAGCACCACGCCGGGGTCAACGGCCACGGTGCCGGTTAGCTCGTCGATCTCATGGACCGCGTTCATGTGCCGGGAAAAGTCAAGTATCACGCCCGGACCCATGGCGTTGCCCGCCATGGACGTCCCGCCGCCGCGCCCGATCAGCGGCGTTGCCGTTTCCCGGCAGGCGGCAACAACCGCGAGCACGTCCTCGACCGTCCGGGGGAACACCACGGCAAGCGGGGCCACCCGGTAATTGGAAGCGTCATAGGAGTATTCCGCGAGGCGGCGCGGCGAGCTGTCGGCGGCCACGCCTGCCGATGCCAGGCATGCAAGCACGGCAGGGATACCGGCATCCGGAGCGCCTGTCCTGGTGGTGCCCGTTGCTCGGGCTGCTGGGGAGGGAACAGCATCCTGCATGGTGGGCTCAAAACTCGGCGGAAACAGCTGCGGCTGGGGCGACGGTGTTGATGGCGTTTTCGACGCGTTCGAGGCCGGTGGTGATTTCTTCGGCGGTGACGGTGAGGGCGGGGATGAGGCGGACGACGTTGGCTGCGGGGCCGCAGGTGAGGGTAAGCAGGCCGTGGTTGGTGGTGGCCTGCTGGACCGCTGCTGCAGTGGCGGCATTGGGGGCGCCGTCTTCGGTGGTGAATTCGATGCCTTGCATCAGGCCTTTGCCGCGGACGTCGCCAATGACGGGGAAGCGGACCTGGATTTCTTCAAGTCCGGTCTGGAGCTGCTCGCCGCGGATCTGTGAGTTCTCCACCAGCCCTTCGTCACGGATGACATCGAGGGTGGCGACGCCAGCGGCGGCAGAGACCGCATTCCCGCCGTAGGTTCCGCCCTGAGACCCGGGCCAGCCCTTTGACATCAGTTCGGTGGAGGCGGCGATTGCGGAGATCGGAAAGCCGGAAGCGATGCCCTTGGCGGTGATGAGGATGTCCGGGGTGGCGGTGGAGTACTGGTGTCCCCAGAACTTTCCCATCCGGCCTACGCCTGTCTGGACTTCGTCGAAGATCAGCTGGATGCCGTGCCGGTCGGCCCGTTCGCGCAGTCCCTCCTGGAACGCCGCCGGGGTGGGCAGGTACCCGCCCTCCCCGAGTGCCGGTTCGATCAGGAATGCTGCAGTATCGTTGGGCGCGGTACGGGTCTGGAGCAGGTAGTCCAGTTCCTTCAATGCGAATTCCACTGCCGCCACCTCATCCAAGCCGTACCGGTAGGCATACGGGAAAACGGACATGTGCACCCCGGACATCAGCGGGGAGAACCCTGCGGAGAACTTCGTTCCGGCAGTGGTCAGCGACGCCGTCGCAACCGTCCGACCATGGAAACCGCCCTGGAACACTACAATGTTCGGCCGGCCCGTAGCCATTCTGGCCAAACGGATCGCAGCCTCAACCGCCTCCGACCCGGAATTGGCGTAAAACACCGAATCCAAGCCTTCGGGCAGTACCTCTCCAAGCTTCTCGGTCAGCGCCAGCAGGGGCTTGTGCATCACGGTGGTGTACTGCGCGTGGATAATTTTCCCCACCTGATCGCGGGCAGCCTCCACTACCCGCGGATGGCAATGACCCGTGCTCGTCACACCGATGCCGGTAGTGAAATCAAGATACGACTTTCCATCAGTGGCGTGTATCCAGCTGCCCAGGGCGTGATCAACCACCAATGGGGTCGCCTGCTTTAACAGAGGGCTGAGGGAAGTCATGCGCCTATGATGGCGGCCGGTCGGTCTATTGTCAACAATCGGTTGATCCGGACATCGCGCCGCGTATCTGAGATACCTGCCTCGTTGAGGCCGGCCGGTAATGCGTGCGGCTCACGCTTTCGCTTGCAGACGGCGAAGTTTGCCCGCCGCCCTCGGACTGCAGATCACGCCAGAGGTGGGTGCATTCGCGCCCCTGCCCGGTTTCCCTCGAGACGAGGGCAGAACCAGACATGGGGACCGCCCGTGCCTCGACAACCCGCGGAGGCACGGTAAGGATGGAGGGGTGCCTGTCATCGGATTCCATGCATCCCACGAACAGATTTCGCCCGCCCAGTTGCTGCAGGACGTGAAACTGGCAGAGGAAGCGGGCTTCGACGCCGCCATGTGCTCGGACCACATCGAGCCGTGGTCCGCGCGCCAGGGACATTCCGGCTTCGCCTGGTCCTGGCTCGGTGCGGCGCTGGCCACGACCGCGCTGCGCTTCGGCGTCGTCACCGCTCCCGGCCAGCGCTACCATCCGGCGATCATTGCGCACGCCGCGGCCACCCTGGCCGTCATGTTTCCGGGGCGGTTCTGGATGGCGCCGGGCAGCGGCGAGAACTCCAACGAGCACATCACGGGCGACGGGTGGCCCTCCAAGGACGTGCGCCAGCAGCGGCTGGAGGAGTCCGTGGAGGTGATCCGCCGCCTGCACGACGGCGAGGAGGTCACCCACCGCGGACTGGTCACCGTGGAGCACGCCCGGATTTGGGAGGTGCCGGAGCCCAAGCCTGAGCTGATCGCTCCCGCCATCAGCGTGGAGACCGCCCGCCGCGCCGCGCGCTGGGCGGACGGGCTGATCACCGTCAACCAGCCGCCGGAGCTGCTCAGGAAAGTCCTTGCCGCCTACCGGGACAATGGCGGCCGCGGGAAGGCCGCGCTCCAGGTGCACCTGTCCTGGGCGCCGTCGGAGGAGGCCGCCGTCGAAATCGGCTTGGACCAGTGGCGCTCCAACACGTTCGCCCCGCACGTGGCCGCGGACCTTGCCACGGCCGGCCACTTCGACGCCGTGAGCGAGCACGTCGGCGAGGACCAGTTGCGCAAGGCGGTCAACGTGTCGGCCAGCACGGGCCGGCATGTGGAGTGGCTCCAGGAGTACCTGGACCTGGGCTTCGACGAGCTGTACCTGCACTTCGTGGGCCAGGAGCAGCGGCCCTTCATCGAGACGTTCGCCGGCGAGGTCCTGCCGAAGCTGCGCTGACGGACCGCCCGGACGGAAAGTGAGGAGAAGCCCGTGAGGATTACCGACACTTCCGACCTGTGGTGGAAGACAGCCGTTGTCTACTGCCTGGACGTGGAGACGTACTTCGATTCCGACGGCGACGGCGTGGGGGACTTCGCCGGCCTGGCCCAGCGCGTGGACTACCTGGCCGAACTGGGCGTCACCTGCATCTGGCTGATGCCCTTTTATCCGACGCCCGAGCGTGACGACGGCTACGACGTCATGGACTTCTACGGCGTGGACCGGCGGCTGGGGGACCATGGGGACCTGGTGGAGTTCCTGCGCACGGCCCGCGACCGCGGCATGCGGGTCATCGCGGACCTGGTGGTCAACCACACCTCCGACCAGCATCCATGGTTCCAGTCCGCGCGCCAGTCAACAGACAGTCCTTACCGGGACTACTACGTGTGGCGGTCCGACCCGCCGCCGGACACCTCCCAGGAGGTTGTGTTCCCGGACCAGGAGCAGTCCATCTGGACCAAGGACAAGCCCACGGGGGAGTGGTACCTGCACCGCTTCTACAGGCATCAGCCGGACCTGAACGTGACCAACCCCGAGGTCAGGAACCATATCGCCAAGGCCATGGGCTTCTGGCTGGAGCTGGGGCTTGACGGTTTTCGGGTGGACGCGGTGCCCTTCTTCCTTGAAACCACGGGGCAGGACGGGTCCGGGCTGCCGGATCCGCACGAGTTCCTGCGGGACCTTCGCCGTTTCCTGAGCCGCCGCCGGGGCCGCGGAATTCTGCTGGGCGAGGTCAACCTGCCCTACGAGGACCAGCTGACCTTCTTCGGCGGCAGCGACGGCGACGAACTGAACGTGATGTTCGACTTCATCGGCATGCAGAACATGTACCTCTCCTTGGCCCGGCAGGACGCGGGCCCGCTGGCGAAGGCCCTGCAGGGCAGGCCGGCCACCAACCCGGACAACCAGTGGGCTACCTTCGTGCGCAACCACGACGAGCTGACGCTGGACAAGCTCACCGAGGAGGAGCGCCAGGAGGTCTTCGCGGCCTTCGGGCCCGAGGAACAGATGCAGCTTTACGGCCGCGGACTCAAGCGCCGCCTGCCCCCGATGCTGGGCGGGGACCCGCGCCGGATCAGGATGGTGTATTCGCTCCTGTTTTCCCTGCCCGGCACCCCGGTGCTGTACTACGGCGAGGAGATCGGCATGGGGGAGAACCTGGACGCGGAAGGCCGCTTGGCCGTCCGCACTCCCATGCAGTGGACGAATGGTCCGAACGCGGGCTTCTCCACCGCGGAGTCCGGACAGCTAATCTCGCCGATGGTGGACGGGGGCTTCGGCCCGCAGTCCGTCAACGCCGCCCAGGCCAAACGGGATGCGGATTCGCTGTGGAACTTCATGGCTACGCTGATCAAACGCTACCGGGAGTGCCCGGAACTGGGCTGGGGGCACTTCGAGATCCTCGCGCAGCCGGAAAAGTCCGTGCTGGCCCATCGCTGCACCTGGGAGGAGTCCAGCATGGTCCTGCTGCATAACCTCTCGCCCGATCCGGTCACCGTCGCGCTGGACCTCGCCACGGAGGACCGGCCGGCGGAGATGCTCCGGGCCGTGCTGCTGCTGGACCTGCTGGGCGACGCGGACGTGAAAATCGCCGAGGACGGCACCTGCACCCTGCCCCTCGAGGGGTTCGGCTACAGGTGGCTGCGCCTGCAGCATCCCGAGGACCGGCGGCTTCCGTAGGCAGGCGTGAAGGACGACGGCGCGACGCCCTGACCGGGCACGGCACGGTTACGGCGTCCCGGCGGCTGGAGGCAGCCAAGGACAGCGGTGCGGGAAGGCGTCGGCGCCCACTGCTTCAGGGTTCAAACACCATCCGTTGTACTAGGCCCACTTGACCATTCTGCGACTGCAAGTAGACCTACCGCTCACGAAGGGCGGGCATTATTGTCGAGTCCCGGTATTGTCCGCAGGCGCTGAGGGGTGCCTACTGGTGGGAGGAGCCCGAACCAGCGGATGGCTTGCCGAGAGGTTGTGTCCACCCTCGAAATTGCGCCTGTAACAAGCAGCGGCAGGCGAGGCTCCAGCTAATAAACCATGGGAGGCAACATGTTCGCTCGAGTCAGCACTTACCGAGGCAGCCAGGACACTTCCAGCGGGCCCCCGGAGGAGCTCGTCAAACGGGTGCTGGAACTCCCCGGCTGCCGAGGCTTCTATTTCCTGAATGGGAAGGGGAATGGCAAATCCCTATCCATCGCGCTATACGACACCGAAGAAAACCTGGCTGCAAGCAAGGAAAAGGCGAAAAGTCTCCGCTCTGAGGCAAGCAACTCCCTAGCGTTGGAGATCCTCGAAGTCGAAGAGTACGAAGTCGCCACCGCCGAGCTCAACGACTAAGCGCATGCATACAGGCGGTCGGATGATCAGGGTCCGGCCCGGTGGCGCGGGCTGTTCGGGTTCATGAGTGAGTGCTTGCGGCTGTACAGCAAGTAGATAACCAGGCCGATGATCAGCCAGATCAGGAAGCGCACCCAGGTTTCCCAGTCCAGCTGCAGCATCAGGAACCCCGAGGCCAAGACACCGAAGGCGGGGACCACCGGCATCCACGGCAGCCGGAAGGTCCGCGGTACTTCCGGCCGGGTGCGCCGCAGCACGATCACGGCGACGCAGACCACCACGAAGGCGGCCAAGATGCCGATGTTGGTCAGGTCAGCCACGGCACGGATGGGGAACACCCCGGCCAGCAGCGCTGACGCGATGCCGGCGATCCACGTCACCCGCTGCGGGGTGCCGTGCCGGTCCGTCGCCGCGAACCAGCCCGGCAGCAGCCCGTCGCGGCTCATCGAGAACCACACCCGGGTCACGCCCAGCAGGAAGGTGAGCATCACGGTCAGGATCGAAACAACGGCGAAGGCGGCAATGATCGTGGCCACGACGGGCAGCCCGACGGACTCGAAGGCGGACGCGAACCCCGCGGTGGGGCTGATGTCCGTGTAGTTCTGCATGCCGGTCAGCACCAGGGTGGCCAGCACATAGAGCGTCATCGCGATGGCCAGCGACAGCAGGATCGCCTTCGGCATGTGCTTCTTGCCGTCTACGGATTCCTCCGCCGCCGTG
Source organism: Arthrobacter sp. Y3221114 (assembly GCF_059092625.1). NCBI lineage: Bacteria > Bacillati > Actinomycetota > Actinomycetes > Micrococcales > Micrococcaceae > Arthrobacter > Arthrobacter sp. Y3221114. The sequence goes on along the minus strand of NZ_JBNHHW010000003.1, from coordinate 324,061 downwards.
CTCATCGCGTCATAGCCAAACACCGCGAAGAATACGGTGGCGGCTCCGGCCAGCACCGGACCGAATCCGGAGGGCATGAACGGGTTGTAGTTGCCCGGATTCACGAAAAAGAACCCCAGCCCGATGATGAAGAGGATTAACAGGATCTTCAGCCCCACCGCTATCAGTTCGAACCGGCCGAACGTGCGGGTCCCGCGGCTGAGGATCCAGGTGATCAGCAGGCAGACCACGATGGCCGGCAGGTTGACCACGCCGCCCTCGACCGTGTCGGCGGTGCCCTCCATCCACGCCGGGACCTGGACGCCGATGCCCTCCATAAAGGCGCTGAAATAGCCCGAGATGCCAATGGCGACGACGGCGACGATGGCCGTATATTCCAGCAGCAGGTCCCAGCCGATAAACCAGCCGATGACCTCCCCCAGGGCCACATAGCCATAGGTGTAGGCCGAGCCGGCAAACGGGATCATGCCCGCGAATTCCGCATACGACAGGGCCGCCGCCGCGCTGGCCAGGCCCGCAATGAGGAAGGAAATGAGCACCGCCGGGCCGACCGGAGCCGCGTCAGCGCCGCCGTTGGCCACCAGCCCGGCCAACGTGAAAATGCCGATGCCGATGATCCCGCCAACGCCGATCGCGGTCAGCTGCCACACGCCCAGGCTTTTGGACAGATGGCTTTCCCCGCTCTCCTCCACCAGCTCCGTGATCGGCTTGCGCCTGAGGAGGGATTGGGAACCGCTCCAAGTAGCCATGCCAGACTCCGATGTTCGCGCCTGCATCTGCGGCCGGAGCCTGCGCCAAGGGCGGCTCCGCCCTGCCGATGCCCCGTACGTGACCGAGTATGGACCGCGCGCTGCCTGCAGGGAATACCTAACCGGCCCTAACGCGCCAAACCGGCAAACACCGGCCCCGTTCCGGCCCGTGGCGAGGTAGCTTCGAGGCATGGACAAGCCGAAGACCGTGGACGAGTACCTGGCGGCGTTCCCTGCAGACGCCCGCACGCTGCTGGAAGAGCTGCGGGCGCTGAGCCGGGGGCAGGTCCCGGAAGCCGTAGAGTCCTTAAAGTGGGGTTCGCCGGCCTACTCTCTCGACGGGACCATCATGTTCGTTTTCGCCGGGTACGGCCAGCACGCGAACATCGTTTTCACTCCCAGCACCCGAACGGCGTTCGCCGACGAACTGGCGGACTTCCGGACCGGCAAGGGGTCGGTACAGCTGCCCTACACGCAGCCTGTTCCCGCGGAGCTGCTGGGGAGGATGATCGCCCACCGCCTCCGGGAGTTCCGGGAAGACGGTGTCCTGTGGATGTAGGGCCGCGCGTGCCCGCCGTCCTCCACCGCCACATCGGGTGACCGCCATCCTCCGGCGTCGTTTCCCCTGTTGTCCGTGAAATCGATGGGCTAGGGTGGGCCCATGTCGCGGTTCAGCTTCCTGGAGTGGCCGGTTGTACGGCAGCTTCGCACGAGTGATTCACTCGGGCGGGGCGAGGCCGTGACATCGCGGCGGACCCGTGAGATCGCTCCCCGGACGTCCACCGCCGACCGCGTCGTGCAAAGCGTGTGTCCCTACTGCGCGGTGGGGTGCGGCCAGCGTGTGTTCGTCAAGGACGAAAAGGTTGTCCAGATCGAGGGCGACCCGGATTCACCGATCTCCCGAGGCCGGCTCTGCCCCAAAGGATCCGCCAGCGAGCAACTGGTCAACGCGCCCGGCCGGCAGACGAAAGTGCTCTACCGGGCTCCATATGCCAAGGACTGGAAGCACCTGGACCTGGACACTGCCATCGAGATGGTGGCCGACAGGTTCCTCGAAGCACGCCGGAACACCTGGCAGCAGAACGATGAGCACGGCCGGCCGCTGCGCCGGACCATGGGGATCGCCGGGCTCGGCGGGGCAACCCTGGATAACGAAGAGAACTATCTGATCAAGAAGCTCTTCACCGCAGCGGGCGCCATCCAGCTCGAGAACCAAGCACGCATTTGACACTCCGCAACGGTTCCCAGTTTGGGAACCTCGTTTGGACGCGGCGGCGCGACGCAATCGCTGCAGGACATGGCCAACGCCGACTGCATTGTCATTCAGGGCTCCAACATGGCCGAATGCCATCCCGTGGGCTACCAGTGGGTGACGGAAGCCAAGGCCCGCGGCGCGAAGGTCATCCACGTGGATCCGCGGTTCACCCGCACGAGCGCGGTGGCGGACCGGCACGTGCCCATCCGGGCCGGCTCGGACATCGTGCTTCTGGGCGCCCTGATCAATTACGTGATCAGCAACGATTTGTGGTTCGAAGACTACGTTCGTGCCTATACCAATGCGGCGACCCTGGTGAACAAAGACTTCCGTGACACCGAGGACTTGGACGGGCTGTTCTCCGGATTCGATCCCGAAACGGGCCAGTACGACCTCGCGTCCTGGGCCTACGAACGGAAGTCGGAAGCAGGAGAATCCGGCGGCTACGAACACGGCGCCGATACCTCGGAACGGGCAGCAGGGCACCAGTACGGCAGCGGAGGGCCGACCCTGGCCCACCCTGATTTCGAGCAGGACCCCACGCTCGAGCACCCGCGGTCGGTGTTCCAGATCCTGAAACGGCACTATGCGCGCTACACCCCGGAGATGGTCCGGGATGCCTGCGGCATCTCCCTGGAGGATTTCGACTACCTGGCGCGGGCAGTGACGGAGAACTCCGGCCGCGAACGGACCACGTGCTTCGCGTATTCCGTCGGCTGGACCCAGCACACCGTGGGCGCGCAGTACATCCGGACCGCCGCGATCCTGCAGCTCCTGCTGGGCAACATGGGGCGGCCGGGCGGGGGAATCATGGCGCTGCGCGGCCATGCCAGCATCCAAGGCTCCACCGACATCCCCACCCTGTTCAACCTGTTGCCCGGCTACCTCCCCATGCCGATGGCCGAGCTGGAGACGTTGCAGGATTACCTCGGCGCCATCGCGTCGCCGGACCAAAAGGGCTACTGGGCCGACGCCGATGCCTACACCATCAGCCTGCTCAAGGCCTGGTGGGGCGATGCGGCCCACGAGGACTCGGATTGGGGCTACGGCTACCTTCCTCGCATCAACGGCCCGCACGGGACCTACCAGACCGTCATGGGCATGCTCGACGACAAGGTCGAGGGCTACTTCCTCTTCGGCCAGAACCCGGCGGTCGGATCCGCCAACGGCCGCATGCAGCGTCTTGGCATGTCCCACCTGAAATGGCTGGTGGTGCGCGATTTGAACCTCATTGAATCGGCGACGTGGTGGAAGGACGGTCCCGAGATCGCCACGGGCGAGCTGCGGACCGAGGACATCGGCACCGAAGTCTTCTTTCTGCCGGCGGCGACCCATGTGGAAAAGGCCGGAACCTTCACGCAGACCCAGCGGCTGCTGCAGTGGCGGCACCAGGCGATCCAGCCGCCGGGAGACTGCCAGAGCGAGCTGCACTTCTTCTACGAGCTGGGCAAACGCCTCCGGGCAAAGCTGGCGGATTCGACCGATGAACGGGACCGGCCGCTGCTGGACTTGACGTGGGACTATCCCACCGACGAACACGGCGACCCCGAAGCTGAGGCGGTACTCGCCGAAATCAACGGCCGGCACCTCACCGGCCCCCGGGCCGGTCGGCCCCTCTCGTCGTACACGGAGATGCGACCCGATGGCTCGACCGCGGGCGGATGCTGGATTTATACGGGTGTGTACGCCGACGGCATCAACCACGCGGCCGACCGCAAGCCCGGGCACGAACAAGGACCGGTCGCCGCCGAGTGGGGATGGGCATGGCCGGCGAACCGGCGGATTCTCTACAACCGCGCATCGGCGGACCCCGACGGCAAGCCCTGGAGCGAGCGCAAGAAGTACATCTGGTGGGATCGGGAGCAGAACCGGTGGACGGGGGAGGACGTCCCCGACTTCCCGCTGGACCGCGCTCCGGGAAGCAGGCCGGATCCAACGGCTGGCGGCGCCGCCGCGCTGGCGGGAGACGACCCCTTCATCATGCAGGCCGACGGCAAGGGGTGGCTGTTCGCGCCCAAGGGAATGGTGGACGGGCCGCTGCCGACCCACTACGAGCCGCAGGAGTCTCCGGTTGCCAACCCGCTCTACCGGCAGCAGCAGAACCCGGCCAGGATCACCTTCCCCCGCGCAGACAATCTCAGTGCGCCGAGCGCCAATGTGCGGGGTTCGGACATCTACCCTTACGTGTTCACCACGTATCGGTTGACGGAGCACCACACGGCCGGCGGGATGAGCCGGTGGCTGCCGTACCTCTCCGAGCTCCAGCCGGAGATGTTCTGCGAAGTGTCGCCGGAGTTGGCGGCCGAACGGGGACTGGAACCCTACGGTTGGGCGACGATCGTCTCACCACGGGCAGCCATCGAGGCCAAGGTCCTCGTGACCGAACGGATGAAGCCGCTGGTCGTGGGCGGGCGCACCGTGCACCAGATCGGGGTGCCCTACCACTGGGGCGTCGGACAGGAGGCAGTCATTAGCGGGGACGCAGCCAACGATTTGCTGGGTGTGACACTCGACCCGAATGTGCAGATCCAGGAATCCAAGGTCGGATCCTGCGACATCCTCCCGGGCCGGCGGCCACAGGGTCGGGAACTGCTCTCCCTGGTCGCCGACTACCAGTCCCGCGCCGGGGTGACGCCCGGGACCGGCAGTGACAAGATCACCGACCCCGGGCATGTCTCGGGTGACGACACGACGAGGGAAGGCTAAATGAAACGGCTGACCGAAGCGCCCGGCCATCTTGCGCACAGCGGACACCCGCGAAAGGGCTTCTTCACGGACACCTCGATCTGCATCGGCTGCAAGGCCTGCGAGGTGGCCTGCAAGGAATGGAACCGCAATCCCGCCGACCCGCAGCACGAGCTGCTGCAATCCTCCTACGACAACACCGGCGCGCTGGGAGCCGACACGTGGCGCCATGTCGCCTTCGTCGAGCAGGACCGCGGGCGGATCGAACAGGCACGCGACTCCGGACGCGCCCTCGTCAGCCTCGGCATGCCCGGTATCGGACCGCCGGGAAGCCCGGATGCAGTAGCGAAGCCATCCGGCGTGGATACGACGCCCCCCGATACGCCCGATTTTCGCTGGCTGATGTCCTCGGATGTGTGCAAGCACTGCACCAACGCCGGGTGCCTGGATGTGTGCCCCACCGGTGCGCTGTTCCGCACAGAGCACGGCGCGGTGGTGGTGCAGGACGACGTCTGCAACGGCTGCGGCACCTGCGTGGCAGGGTGCCCGTTCGGCGTGATCGAACGGCGCAGCGACGGCACGGCAGGACCGAAGACACAGCGTGACTTCACCCCGGGCCAACAGGCCCCGACCCGCAACGTCGGCGTCGCCCAGAAATGCACTCTGTGCTATGACCGGCTTACCGACGGGCAGACGCCCGCCTGCGCCCAGGCCTGCCCCACGACGTCGATAAAGTACGGCGAGCGCGAGGAATTGGTGGCCACCGCGAAGCAGCGTGTTGCCGAACTGCACTCGCAGGGGCTGACCGAGGCACGCCTCTACGGGGCCAACGATTCCGACGGCGTCGGCGGCACCGGTTCGGTGTTCCTGTTGCTTGACGAACCCGAGGTGTACGGACTGCCGCCGGACCCGCGGGTGCCCACGGCGGACCTGCCGCGCATGTTCAAGCGGGCGGGCATCGCCGCGGCCGGCATGCTGGCGGCGGCCGCGGCCGCCTTCCTGACGGGAGGCCGCGCGTGACCGTCTCCGACTTCGACAGCTACCGCCCGCCCGAACCGCCGCGCCGGGCCTGGCGGGGAGGCAAGCGGCGCCGCGCCGGAACCGGGGACGGCTCGGGCGAGATGCCGGTGGTTCCGGAGGCAGAGTTCGCCTCCTACTACGGCCGGCCCGTGGTCAAGCCGCCGCCTTGGGGAGACCCGATAGCCATCTACCTCTTCCTGGGCGGCGTGGCCGGCGGCTCGGCGCTGCTCGGACTCGGCGGGCAGCTGACTGGCAGGCGTGCGCTGTGCCGCAACAGCCGCCTGTCCGCCCTCACGGCAGTCGGGCTCGGTGCCGCCGCGCTGGTCGAAGACCTGGGCCGGCCCGAGCGGTTCCTCAACATGCTGCGCACCATCAAGCCCACCTCGCCCATGAGCCTGGGCTCCTGGATCCTTGCCGCGTTCAGCGCTGGTGCCGGGATCTCGGCTGCTTCCGAGATCGACCGCCTGACCGGCTCCCGGCTTCCGCTGGGGCCGCTGCGCCCGGTGCTGCGCGCGCTTGAGGGGCCGGCGGGCGCAGAGGCCGCGCTCTTCGCGGCACCGCTCTCCGCATACACCGCTGTTCTCCTGTCGGACACCGCGAACCCGACCTGGAACGCGGGGCGTGACAACCTGCCCTTCGTCTTCGTCAGTTCCGCGAGCCTGGCCGCGGCCGGTCTGGCCATGATCACGACCCCCGTCGACGAAGCCGGGCCCGCCCGGGCGCTCGCGGTCCTCGGCGTGGCCGGTGATGTGATCGCCACTCGGGCCTTGGAGAACGGCATGGACCCGGTGGAAGCCGAACTCCTCCGCGAGGGTGCTCCCGGGCAAATGCTCAAGTGGAGCCAGCGGCTGGCCGTCGCCGCCGGTGTCGGGGTGCTCGCCGGTGGCAGAAACAGGCTGACGGCGGCGGCCTGCGGCACGGCGCTACTGACCGCCTCGGCGCTGACGCGGTTCGGCATCCTGCGCGCCGGCATCCGCTCGACCGAGGACCCCCGCTACACGATCGAACCGCAGAGAAAGCGGCTCGCAGCCCGGCGCCGCGCGGGCACCGTCCACGATTCGATCACGACCGCCGGATAAGCCGGCCGGCCGCGGGTCTAGCGCACCTCGATCCCGGACCCCGGAACGGTCTGCCCCACCACGGGGTGCCCGGGCAGTTCCCCGACCACGAGCAATCCGCCGGACGTCTGCGCGTCGGCCAGCAGCAGCAGGTCATCCTCCGTGATGCCTGCTCCCGGCCGCAGGTGCGGGCGGACCCATTCGAGGTTGCGCCGGGTGCCGCCGGAGATGTAGCCATCCCGCAGCGCCTCCCGTGCGCCGGCGATGAGCGGCACGGCCTTTCGATCGATGACTGCACCCACGCCGGACGCGCGGCACATCTTGTAGAGGTGGCCGAGGAGGCCGAACCCGGTGACGTCGGTCGCCGCGCGGACGCCGCCGCGCATGGCCGCGTCGGCGGCCTCCCGGTTCAGTTGGGTCATCACGGCGATTGCCTCGTCGAAGACCTCACCGGTCCTCTTGTGCCGGTTGTTGAGCAGACCGAGGCCGATCGGCTTGGTCAACGTTATGGGCAGCCCCGGCCGGGCCGCGTCATTGCGCAACAGCTTGCCGGGATCGGCGATGCCGGTCACCGCCATCCCGTACTTCGGTTCCGGGTCGTCCACCGAGTGCCCGCCCGTCACCGGACAGCCCGCCGCGGAAGCCAGTTCCAGCCCACCCCGCAGCACTTCGGTCAGCAACTCCAGCGGCAGTACGTCGCGCGGCCACCCGACCAGGTTGATCGCGCTGACCGGACGCCCGCCCATGGCATAGATGTCCGAGAGGGCGTTCGCCGCCGCGATCCGGCCCCAGTCATACGCGTCGTCGACCACGGGAGGGAAGAAGTCCGCCGTCGAGAGCACTGCGAGGTCCCCGCGGACCCGCACGGCCGATGCGTCGTCGCCGTCGTCGAGGCCCACCAGGACGTCGGGGTTGGTTTGGCCGGTCAGGCCGCGAACAACGTCCTCGAGCTCACCGGGCGGAATCTTGCAAGCGCACCCTCCGCCGTGCGCGTATCCCGTGAGCCGGACTGTTGCGGCGGATTCTTCTGCTACGCCGGTGATCCCGTTCATGGTCACAGCATAGGAGCGGCGGGCCGGTGTTACCATGCTCGTGGAGGCGTCCGGGTCCTGGTGGGCCCCCCGGTCTTCAAAACCGGTGAGGCCGAGTACCTCGGCCTGGCGGGTTCGATTCCCGTCCGCTTCCGCCAGCTGCTGCAGCTGAAGGTGACCCGGGAAGGAGGGCCGTGGGCCAGAACGACCCGCGCCGACACATTCCGCGCACCGACCAGCTGCTCGCCCACCCGCAGCTTCGCCACGCCCGCGTCCGCCTCGGCGACGACGTCATCCGCTCCACCGTTCGGGACGTGCAGGAACAGGCACGTCGCGGCGACCTTGCCCCGGAAGACGTCGAGGCGACGGTTCTGTCCGCCGTGGCAGCCCGGGCTGCCACCTCGTTGACGCCGGTGCTTAACGCCACCGGAGTCATCGTCCACACGAATCTGGGACGGGCTCCGCTCTCCGAATCCGCACGCCAGGCGGTGCTGTCGGCGGCCGGTTATGTCGACGTCGAGCTGGATCTGCCCACCGGCGGGCGGTCCCGGCGCGGGGCAGGTGCCCGGAAGGCTTTGCTGGATGCCTGTCCGGCCGCCGAGGAAGCGCTGGTGGTCAACAACGGTGCCGCGGCCCTGGTACTGGCCACGACCGCCCTTGCCGGGTCCCGCGAAGTGGTCATCAGCCGCGGCGAGCTCGTCGAGATCGGCGCCGGTTTCAGGCTTCCCGAGCTGATCGAGTCGACCGGTGCCCGCCTGCGCGAAGTGGGCACCACCAATCGGACGCACCTGGAGGACTACGCCTCGGCGATCAGTGCGCAGACCGGATGCCTGCTCAAGGTGCACCCGAGCAATTTCCGGGTCAGCGGATTTACCGCGGACGTCGGCATCGGCCAGCTCCGGTCCCTGGCCGCAGAACACCAGGTCCCGTTGATAGTCGATCTGGGCAGCGGCCTGCTCCAGCCAGACCCGATGCTGCCCCAGGAGCCGGACATCTCCGGTGCGCTGGCCGCCGGTGCCGACGTCGTCATCGCCAGCGGTGACAAACTTTTGGGCGGCCCCCAGGCAGGACTGCTCTTGGGCCGTGCCGCAGTCATCACCCGCCTGGCCCGCCATCCGCTCGCGCGGGCGATGCGGGCAGGCAAACTGACGCTGGCCGCGGTGGAAGCGACGATCACCGGAGAACAGACGCCGGTGTCAGCCGCCCTGCACGCCGATCCCGCCCGGCTGCGGCAGCGCACGGAGCGCTTGGCGGCCAGCGCCGGCGGTCGTGTGGTCGAGCACGACGGAAGGGTCGGTGGCGGGGGAGCGCCCGGGGTGCCGCTGCCCGGGTGGGCCGTCGAGCTGCCGGAACCGGCCGCCGGACGGCTGCGGACGGGTGACCCCGCAGTGTTGCCGCGGGTCCACCGCGGTGCCTGCCTGGTCGATCTTCGCTGCGTGCCCGAGGCCGACGACGAACGGCTGGCTGACGCCGTGCGCTCGGCTCTTGTACACGTCGAAAGCCAGCAGAGAACCACAGGCTCCTGACATGTTCGTGGTGGCCACCGCAGGACACGTCGACCACGGGAAAAGCACCCTCGTGCGCGCCCTCACCGGAATGGAGCCCGACCGTTGGGCCGAAGAACGCCGCCGCGGTTTGACCATCGACCTGGGTTTTGCCTGGACCGTGCTTCCGTCGGGCAGGGACGTGGCATTCGTGGACGTGCCCGGACACGAGCGGTTCCTTTCCAACATGCTGGCTGGACTCGGTCCCGTCCCCGCGGTGTGTTTCGTCGTCGCCGTGGACGAAGGCTGGCAGGCCCAATCCAGCGACCATCGCGACGCAGTCGCGGCGTTGGGCATCAACCACGGGCTGGTGGTGCTGACCCGCAGCGACCGTGCCCCCGGCCGGGCCGATCAGGTCCTCGCTCGGGTGCGGGCGGAGCTGGCCGGCACCGGGCTGCACGACGCGCCGGCAGTCACCGTGTCCGCGGTTACCGGAACGGGCCTCGACGAGTTGCGCAAGGTACTGGATACGACGCTGTCGTCAGTTCCCGCTCCGGACCCCTCAGGCCGGGTGCGCTTGTGGATCGACCGTTCCTTCACCGTCAGCGGTGCGGGAACAGTGGTCACCGGAACGCTGACAGCCGGATCGCTGGCCGTAGGCGACCGCTTGCAGCTCGCGGGCCACGGCAGCCTCCGGCCGGTGTCGGTGCGGGGCCTGCACAGCCGCAACGAAGCCTTTCCTTCCATCGGTCCGAGCAGCCGGGTCGGCGTCAATGTGCGCGGCATGGCCGCCGGCGACATCCGCCGCGGCGACGTCCTCCTGTCCGAAGACGCCTGGCTCCTCGTGGACAGCATCGATGTCCGCCGCACGATGGGTGCGGCGTTCCTCGACGGGCCGCGGCATCTGCTCGCCCACATCGGCACTGCGGCCGTGCCGTGCCGGCTGCGTCCGTTCAACGAGGAACACGCTCGCCTGACCCTCGAGCGGCAGCTCCCGCTGATGATCGGGGATCGCCTGGTGCTTCGGGCCGAAGGCAGCCGGTCGGTGCTGGCGGGCGTCCAAGTCCTCGACGTCGACCCGCCCGCGCTCGACCGCCGGGGGGACAGCGCCAGGCGCGCCGAAAGCCTCGCGGCCATGCCTCCCGAGGGCGATGCGCTCATCGAGGTGGTCCGCCGGGGGGCTGTCCGGTTTGAAGACTTGCGCCGGATGGGTGTTTCCGCGCCCGGCAAGGTCCCCGACGACGTGCGGGCGTTTGGTCAGTGGTGGGTGCACGCACCCGTCTTCGACGCCTGGCAGCGGCGGCTTCGGGCCGCGGTGCTGGAGCTGGGGGAGCGGGACCCGCTGGCGGCCGGCCTGTCCCGCGGAGCGGCCCTGGACCTGCTCGGACCGGCAGGGGGTGCGGTCCTCGACGCGGCTATCCGGGAGGCGCGGCTGGAACAGGTCGGCGGCTACATCCGCCTCCCGGGCCGGCCTGGCGATCTCGGTGCCGCCGAAGCCGGGGTCAGCACGCTGGAGCACCGCCTCAGGTCCGAACCGTTCGCCGCCCCGGAAGCCCACGACCTGAGGGCTCTCGGTCTCGGGAACCGTGAACTGGCCGCCGCCGAACGCAGCGGGCGCCTGCTCCGGTTTGCCGGCGGGGTTGTGCTGCTCCCGCACGCACCCGCCCTGGCGATGCGGGAATTGGCCCGCCTGCCCCAGCCCTTCACGGCCAGCGAGGCACGCCGTGCCCTGGGCACGACCAGGCGTGTGGCCATCCCGCTGCTCGAACACCTCGATGCACGGGGCTGGACCCGGCGGCTCGACTCCGGCCAGCGCACCCTCGTGCAGCGCGCCCACGCGACAGGAGAAGGCAGCCAGGGCGACGACGGCGGACACAAATCAGTTAGCGGCCGATAACTGAAACTTGTCTCAGGCAACCGTTTTCCAGAGGCGCCGGAACCTTGCAACAGGCCGAGAACCCCGTGAATCCGGGCATCCGGCCGTTTGCGTCCGGGCCGGGCCGGAGTTTTCTCCCCGTGGCGGCCCGTGGCTTTAAGGTTGCATCTCGGTAACAACCGGATATGAAGCGAAGTTTTTATACCCAACCCGGGGGGTTCCGGTTTACGCTCTATTGCGTGTGAGACATGCCACGTTCGGCGGGAAGCTCGTTGAACTTCAGGCGACGCGGTCTATGTCCGTCCCCTGCAGCACTGCAGGGGGCCTTCCAAAGACAGAAACAAGGAGGCGGAATGCGTTTCGGACGTACTTCCAAAGCTATCGGGGTCGCGGCTGTTGCAGCCCTGGCCCTGAGCGCCTGCGCGAATTCGGGTGGCGGAAACGCCCCCGAAGGCACAGGCGATTCCACCGCGGCTGGAGCCGGTGGTTCCATCAGCGTCGCTGAAGTCAACGCCTTCAGCTCCTTCAACTCGGACACGGCCGTCGGCAACGTCGATATCAACTCGAAGATCTCGTACCTGACCCATGCGGACTTCAACTACATCGACAACGAACTCAACGTGGTCAAGAACGAAGAATTCGGCACCTACGAGAAGGTCAGCGAAGACCCGCTGACCATTAAGTACACGGTCAACGAGGGCGTCGCCTGGTCGGACGGCAACCCGGTCGACGCCGGCGACCTGCTGCTGGCCTGGGCCGTCTACTCCGGCCATTTTGACGATGCCACCTACAACGACGAGGGTGAAGTCGACAAGGGCACCGCCTACTTCTCCTACGCCGGCGACACCTCCGGCCTGGGCCTGACCGACAAGCCCGAAATCAGCGACGACGGCCGCTCCATCACGCTGAAGTACTCCAAGCCGTTCGCCGACTGGGAGATCTCCTACGGGGTCCTGGACAGCCCGGCCCACGTGGTGGCCGAGAAGGCCGGACTGGCGGACGAGCAGGCCCTGGTCGACCTGATCGCCGAGAGCCCCAAGGGCAATCCGGACAAGCCGGCCGAGAACGAAGAACTGAAGGCCGTTGCCGATTTCTGGAATACCGGTTTCGACAGCAAGACCCTTCCGTCGGATGCCAGCCTCTACCTCTCCACCGGCCCGTTCATCGTGGACAGCATCACTCCTGATCAGTCCATGACCCTGGTCCGCAACGAGGCCTACGAATTCGGCCCGATGCCGAACGTGGAGGAGATCACCATCCGCTACATCGGTGCCGCTCCGGACCAGGTCCAGGCGCTGAAGAACGGTGAAGTGGACATCATTGCCCCGCAGGCGTCCGCGGACACCGTGGAACTGCTCGAAGGCCTGGACGGCGTGACCGTCAACCGCGGCGAGCAGCTCTCCTACGACCACATCGACCTGAACTTCTCGGGCGTCTTCGAGGAAGCCAACGTCCGCGAGGCGTTCATGAAGGCCGTGCCGCGCAAGGCCATCGTTGACCGCCTGATGGCCCCGCTGGATCCGGAGGCGGCGCCGCTGGATTCGCAGTTCTTCGTGCCGGCACAGGCCGGCTACGAGGACTCTGCCGCCAACAACGGCTCCGAGAACTACCAGGAAGCCGACATCGAGGGTGCCAAGGAGCTGCTGGCCGGCGCCACCCCCGAGGTTCGGATCATGTACAACAAGGACAACCCCAACCGTGTGGACGCCTTCACGCTGATCGAGGAATCCGCGTCCAAGGCCGGCTTCAAGATCGTCGACGGCGGCTTGGGCGGCTCGGACTGGGGCTCCGCCCTGGGCGGCGGCACCTACGATGCCACCATCTTCGGCTGGATCTCTCCGGGGGTGGGCGTCAGCGGCGTGCCGCAGATCTTCCGCACCAAGGCCGACTCCAACTACAACGGTTTCTCGAGCAAGGAAGCCGACGCCCTGATGGACGAGTTGATCGTCACCACGGAACCGGCGAAGCAGGACGAGCTCATCAAGCAGATCGACAAGATCGTCTGGGACTCGTTCTACGGCCTGCCGCTGTTCCAGCCGGTCGGCATCGATGCCTACAACAGCGACCGGATCGACGGTGTGAAGTACATGCCGAACCAGACCGGCGTCTGGTGGAATTTCTGGGAGTGGAAGGTTAAGTAACCGCCCCGCCTGTTCCTCGGCAGAAAGCATGCAAGGCGTCGGGACCTTGAGCACCACGGTCCCGGCGCCTTGCGGCATTTAGCACCGACTTTTCCCGCATAAGTGATTGGGATTTCCCAAATTCCGCTCGTGTGTAACCTGCATTACACTCACTGTGAAAATGCCGGATCCACAAGATCCGCAAACACATATCAACGAGGTTGAAAACGCTATGGTGACCTACATTGTGAGGCGGTTATTCACCGCCGTGCTCATTCTCTTAGGTGCCTCCTTCCTGGTCTATCAGCTGACAGCGCTGTCGGGTGATCCCCTGCATGACCTCCGGGAGAGTAATGCCGCGAACAAGGAACAGCTCATGCAGCAGCGCATTGCGCTGCTCGACCTGGGGACGCCGGCGCCCATCCGGTACTTCGGCTGGCTGGCCGGCGCCGCCAAGTGCGTCGTCCCGTTCGTGGCGCAGTGCGACCTGGGCTATGCCGTCAACGGCCAGCCGGTCACCGTCGAACTGGGCCGGGCCATGGGCATGACCATTCTGCTGGTCACGGCGGCAACAGTCCTCGCCATCGTCATTGGTGTTTCCCTGGGCATTGTTTCGGCACTGCGGCAATACAGCGCCCTGGATTACGGCATTACCTTCATGGCGTTCCTATTCTTTTCACTTCCCGTTTTCTGGGTAGCCGTCCTGCTGAAAGAATTCGGTGCCATCGGATTCAATAACTTCCTGAAGGACCCCGACATACCGCTGCAATCCATCCTCATTATCGGATTGGTCAGTGCGGTCGTATGGTTCGTCTGCGCGAACGGCAGCTACAAGCGGAAACTGGGCGCCGCCGGAATTGGGTTCCTGCTGGCCGCCGCGGTGTTCTGGGGGCTGTCGGTCACCCAGTGGTTCAAGACTCCCGGACTCGGGCTGGTGGTGATCGCCATCAGCGGCGCCGGCATCGCCTTCGGCATCACCATGCTGGCCGCGGGCCTGAAGAACCGCAAGGCCCTCTACTCGGCGCTGATCACCGTGGGCATCGGCGTCATCATCTACTTCCCGATCCAGCCGCTGCTGGCCCAGGCCACCGGGCTGATGATCTTCCTGCTGGCCCTTGCCACCGTCCTGGTAGGACTCGCGGTCGGGTGGTTGATGGGCGGTTACGACCGCCGCCAGAGCATGAACGCCGCGGCGATAACCGCCTTCCTCGTCGGATGCCTCATCGCGCTCGACCGCTACATGCAGGCATGGCCCACCTACTTCACCAACGGGCGCGTCAACCAGCGGCCCATCGCCACCATCGGCTCGGAAACGCCGAACCTCAAGGGTGACTACTGGGTCCACGGCCTCGACACCTTCACCCACCTGCTGCTGCCCACCATCGCGCTGCTGCTGATTTCGCTGGCGTCCTACAGCCGCTACTCGCGGTCCTCGATGCTGGAGATCATGAACATGGACTACATCCGCACCGCCCGGGCCAAGGGCCTGGGCGAGCGCACCGTGGTCATGCGCCATGCGTTCCGGAACGCGCTGATCCCGATCGCCACGATCGTCGCCTTCGATATCGGCGGGCTGATCGGCGGCGCAGTGATTACCGAGCAGGTGTTCGCCTTCGCCGGCATGGGCCAGCTGTTCATTCAGGCGCTGCAAAGGGTCGACCCGAATCCGGTGATGGGTGTCTTCCTCATCACGGGCATCCTGGCACTGGCCTTCAACCTTGTCGCGGACCTGGTCTACTCCGCGCTTGATCCGCGAGTGAGGGTAAAGGCATGAGCACCACAGCAACGAAACCCGTCGCAGCCACCAACGAGAATAAGGCCGGCCTCAGCCAAGGCCAGATCGTCCGCAGGCGCTTTATTGGCAATACCGCCGCCGTCATCAGCCTCGTGGTCTTCGGCCTGATCCTGCTGGTCGCCTATTCCTCCAGCGGGATGTTCGGCCTGCCGGGCTGGTGGAAGTACACCCACAACGGGGTCAACGACATGGTGAACGGGGGAGCGCCCACCCTGCAGGTGTTCCCGTTCAGCCTGGGCGAACATCCGTTCGGACAGGACCGCCTGGGGCGCGATACGTTCGCCCAAACCATGCGCGGCGTGCAGATCTCCGTGGCCGTGATGTTCATCATCGGCCTCGTGGGCGGCGTCATCGGCGTGGTGGTCGGCGCGCTGTCCGGTTACTTCCGCGGCTGGGTCGAAGCCGTGCTGATGCGGCTGACCGACGTCGTCATCGTGATCCCGCTGATCATCATCGCTGCGGTGCTCGGCCAGGTCGCCGGGCGGGCCGTCGGGGCGAACGTCCAGCCTTACTTCCTGGGCCTCTTCGTGGGAGCCGTGGTGTGGACCGGCCTGGCACGGTTGGTGCGCGCCGAGTTCCTGTCCCTGCGCGAGCGCGAATTCGTCGATGCCGCACGGATCGCCGGCGCGTCCAGCGCACGCATCATCTTCAAGCACATCCTGCCCAACGCCGTGGGCGTCATCATCGTCTCCGTGACCCTGAGCATGTCGGCGGCGATCCTGCTGGAGACCAGCCTGTCCTACATCGGCATGGGCGTGAAGGCACCGGACGTGTCGTTGGGCTCGCTGATCAGCCAAAACCAGGAAGCGTTCCAGACCCGTCCGTGGCTGTTCTGGTGGCCGGGCATGTTCATCGTGGCCATCTGCCTGTGCATCAACTTCATCGGCGACGGACTGCGTGACGCGTTCGACCCGCGGCAGAAAAAGTTCAATGCCAAGCGGGCGAAGGCGGCGGCGGTTTCCGCGCACCCCGAGACCGGAACCACCGCGACGACGGGTGTCTAGGATGGGCACCCGTCGCCTTGCCGGCCACTTGGGGCCCGGCTCAGCGGGCCAGCGTCACGACGCTGAGCACCGCGAGCACCGTCCCGACGGCGAGCACCGCCCAGTTCGGCGTCCGTCCCACCGGGACGTTGTCGGCATCTCCGATGCTGATGCGGCCCGCAGCCAGAAGCTCCGCCCAGCGTTTGCGCACGTAGTACGCGGCTGCCCCGGAATCGGTGTTGGCGAGATCGCCCGGCCGGATCGACTGCGCCGGCCCGTAGGTGGTCTCCGGAAGCCCCTGGACGTGGTCGGCGCGTGCGCGGTGGACGCCGAACATGCCGGGCGCCGGCGCGGCCCACGAGGTGTACTTCCTCCGCGGGGTGACCAGGGTCAGCGCATATTTGGTGTCGACCGTCGCCAGTGCTGCCCAGGGCACGGAGGCAGTGCGCACCGGGTTGCGCAGCACCACGCCGTCGTCGCCAATCACGACGGCGGGATACCAGGCCAGCCACCAGGTCAGATAGGCAATAGTGAGCAGCGGCCAGGAGACGAGCAGGCTGCCCGGGCCGTGCGTGAGCACCGAGGACGCCAGGCTGACCGCCACGATCGCCCAGACGATACCCGTGAACCAGGTCGCGGAGCGCGGACGGAAGACCGTGGAGCCGGCGGCAGCAGACGTTGTCATGACCCCATAGTTTCAGGCCCGGGTACCAGTTCTCCACTAGCATCAACCAACTGCGACAGGTTGGAAGGGAAAGACCAGCTATGACTGAAATCATCGATCCGACGCTGCCGGCAGGAGATCTGGAGACGGCCGGCGGCGCAGCACCCGTCCTGGAGGTCACCAACCTCAGCGTGGACTTCGGCGTGGACAAGGAGTGGGTGCCCGCCGCCATCAACCTCAGCTATGACGTCAAGGCAGGCGAAGTCCTGGCCATTGTGGGCGAATCCGGTTCCGGCAAGAGCGCCAGCTCCATGGCGCTGCTGGGCCTGCTGCCGTCCAACAGCCGCGTCACGGGGAGCGTCAAGCTCAACGGGCGCGAGATCCTGGGCCTCAGCAGCGCGAAGCTCCGGCAGGTGCGCGGCAACGACGTCGCCGTCATTTTCCAGGAACCGATGACGGCGATGAACCCCGTGTACACGATCGGGTTCCAGATCGTGGAAACGCTGCGGCTGCACAACGCCATCTCGCCCGATGAGGCCCGGCAGCGGGCGCTGCGGCTGCTCGAGCTGGTCGAGCTGCCCGACCCGGAAAAGGCTTTCCGGTCTTATCCGCACCAGCTTTCGGGCGGCCAGCGTCAGCGCGCCATGATCGCCCAGTCGCTCTCCTGCGACCCCAAACTGCTGATCGCCGACGAGCCCACCACCGCCCTGGACGTCACCGTGCAGGCCGAGATCCTGGACCTGATGCGCAACCTGCGCAACAAGCTGGACAGCGCCATCGTGCTGATCACCCATGACATGGGCGTGGTGGCCGACCTGGCCGACAAGATCGCCGTGATGCGCCGCGGCCGCATCGTGGAGACCGGCACCGCGATGGAAATCTTCAACAATCCTCGGCACGAATACACGCAGGCCTTGTTGGCCGCCGTGCCCCACCTGGGCGGGCGTCCCGAGGACGGAACGGAAGTCGACCTCACGGCGGCGCTGGCCGCCGCAACCGGTGTCTCGTTGAGCATTGACGAGACCGAGCTGCAGCGGCGCGAACGCGAAAACGCCGAAGCCCTGGCGCAGGCACGCGATGAGTCGACCGAGGGCGACCCCGTGCTGCAGCTGACCAACGTAGCCATCGAATATCCCAAACAGGGCCGGGTGCCTGCCTTCCGCGCCGTGGAGGGGGCCAACCTGTCCATCTATCCCGGACAGGTGGTCGGCCTGGTCGGGGAATCCGGATCGGGCAAGACCACGATCGGCCGCGCCGCCGTCGGGCTGCTGCCGGTCGCGGAGGGCTCCCTGCGCGTGGTGGGCCACGAGATCGCCGGCGCCCGGCCCAAGCAGCTGCACGCGCTGCGCCGCCACGTGGGCATGGTGTTCCAGGACCCGTCGTCCTCGCTGAATCCCCGGCTGCCGATCGGCGAGAGCATCGGCGAACCGATGTACCTCGCCGGCGTCGCCAAGGGCGCCACGCTGCAGCGGAAGATCGAGGCGCTGCTGGACCAGGTGGAGCTGCCGCGCGCGTACCGCAACCGCTATCCGCACGAACTCTCCGGCGGCCAGAAGCAGCGTGTGGGCATTGCCAGGGCGCTCTCGCTGGAACCGAAGCTGATGGTGGCGGACGAGCCCACCTCCGCACTGGACGTGTCGGTCCAGGCCACGGTGCTGGACCTGTTCCAGAACCTGCAGCAGGAACTGGGCTTCGCCTGCCTGTTTGTCACCCACGATCTGGCCGTCATCGACGTGCTCGCCGACCGGATCTGCGTCATGCGCCACGGCCGGATCGTTGAGCAGGGCACCCGCGACGAGATCCTGCGCAACCCGCAGGAACTGTACACCCAGCGGCTGCTGGCGGCAGTACCGTTGCCCGATCCGGAGAAGCAGCGCGAGCGCCGCGAACTCCGCGCCCAGCTGCTCGCCGGCGGCGACTGACCCGCCATTCCGCCTTACATAGTGCCGGGCTCCCCGCCCATGATGAAATGGCGGCGGGGGCTCAGCCGCCCCTGGCCGGCGCGGTGCCACGACGGCGCGGCCGGCCATCGCGCAATCCAGGAGTGTTAGTGGTACGCAGCATGAACATCGAGGCGATCGAAAAGGGCATTGGCGTCAGCTGGTCCGAGGTGGAGGAGTTCTTGGCCGGCATCGGTGCCAAGGAACTGAGCCACAAGGACATCGCCGCTGCCTTGCACGAGGCGGGGCTCGCGGACGGTTGGTGGGCGCAAACGGCCACCGTCGCCTACGAACAGCAGATCGGCCGGCGCCAGCCCGGCCAGGGCTGCGACGGGGAGTTCCAAACCTCGGTGAGCAAGACCGTCACCGGAAGCATGGACGAGGCGCGAAACAAGTGGGTTGCCGTGGTTGGCGGCGCGGAGGAATTCTCGGGCATCGCGGTTACCCGCGGGCCCGAGTTGAGCGACACCGCCAAGTGGCGGTACTGGCGCTGCGGGTTGGCCGACGGCTCCTGGGTCAGCGTGCATATCTACGAAAAGCCGTCAGGCAAGTCCTCGGTGGGCCTGCAGCATGAACGGCTCGAGTCGACCGAGCAGCTTGACCACTGGCGTGCCTACTGGAAGGCCAAGCTCGCCGAGCTCTCCTGAGAGGCGCGACCCGGGCCGTCGCCGACGCCCGCCGGGTACGTGGCCGTGTCCCCGACCGAAACCTCGGCAGCGGCCGCTTTTAGCATCCCTTTTCGGCAAATTGCAACCCGATTGGAAGCAAGGCCTGTTATCAGCGTCACAGTTGGCGCATATGCTGGTGCCACCTGAGCCCGCCCGGCTGCGAACCATGCCGGCGCGGACCGGTCCGGCGTCACAAGCCGCCGGATGGAGCACGGTACCTGAGGAGGCGGCATGCGTTTCGCTCGAACATCCCGACTGGTTGGACTGGCAGCCGCGGCAGCGCTCGCGGTGACGGCCTGCGGCGGTGGCGGTGGCGGAGGCGGTGGCACGGAGGGCGGCGGCGACGGCAACGCCGAAGCGGTGATCACGGCCAACAGCACGGAGCCGCAGAACCCGCTGGTCCCCACCAACACCAACGAGGTCGGCGGCGGCCGCGTGATTGACCTCATCTTCGAAGGCCTGATCAGCTACGATCCCGAGGGCAAACCGGTCAACGCGGTAGCGGAATCCATCGAGACCGAAGACTCGCAGAACTACACGATTACCCTCAAGCCGGACCAGACGTTCACCAACGGTGACCCGGTCACCTCCAGCTCCTTCGTGGACGCTTGGAATTACGGTGCCTCCGTCGAGAACGCCCAGCTGAGCGCCTATTTCTTCGAAAGCATCGAAGGATACGACGAGGTCAGCTCCGAGGGCGCGACCACGAAGGAGATGTCCGGGCTCAAGGTCGTCGATGACACGACCTTCAACGTGACGTTGAGACAGCCCGAATCGGACTGGCCGTTGCGCCTGGGCTACACGGCGTTCGCGCCGCTGCCGCCCGTGGCCTTTGAGGACATGGAGGCCTTCGGGGAGAACCCGGTCGGGAACGGACCCTACATGCTGGCCGGTGACGGCGCGTGGCAGCACGACGTGCAGATCGAACTGGTGCCGAACCCGGACTACCAGGGCACCCGGACCCCGCAGAACGGCGGGATCACGTTCAAGTTCTATTCGTCCTTTGAGGCGGCCTACCAGGACCTGCTCTCGGACAACCTGGACGTGCTCGACACCATCCCGCCGAGCGCGCTGGCAAACTTCAAGACCGACCTCGGCGAGGGCCGCTGGTTGGAGAAGCCCTATGCCGGCAACCAAACCATCGTCATTCCGCAGTACTTGGAAGAATGGACCGGCGAGGCCGGCCATCTGCGGCGCCAGGCCATCTCCATGGCGATCAACCGGGACGAGATCACCCAGGTGATCTTCCAGGGCGGGCGGCAGCCGGCCACCGAGTTCACGGCCCCCGTGCTCACGGGCTACAGCGAGAGCATCCCGGGCAACGAAGTGCTGCAGTACAACGAGGAGGAAGCCAAGCGGCTGTGGGCGGAAGCCGACAAGATCGAACCGTGGGGCGACAGGACGTTCACCATCGCTTCCAACGCCGACGGCGGCCACAAGGAATGGATCGAAGCAGTCGCTAACGGCCTGAAGAACGTGCTCGGCATAGACGCCCAGTTCGAGTCCTACGCCACCTTCCCCGAGCTCAGGACCAAGGTCACGGCAAAGGAGATGACCGGCGCCTCGCGTGCCGGCTGGCAGGCCGACTACCCGTCGCTGTACAACTTCCTCGGCCCGCTGTACGGCACCGGGGCTGGATCCAACGACGGCGACTACTCGAACAAGGAGTTCGACCAGAAGCTGCGCGAGGGGCTGGGGGCGGCCACGCCGGAAGAGGGCAACCAGATCTTCAACGAGGCGCAGGAGATTTTGATGGAGGACCTGCCTGTCGTCCCGTTGTGGTACCAGGTCCGGCAGGTCGGCTGGAGTTCCGTCGTGCAGGACGTGGACACCGCCTGGAACGGGGTGCCGATTTACCACCAGATCACCGGCAAGTGACCCCGAGGCGCTGCGGGGCCGGGCGGTGGCCGGGCCCCGCAACGCCCCAAACCTGACCCCCCCCCAGCGAGAGGCAGGGTTGATGATCCATCACTTGGCGGCACGCAGGGCGCAAGGAGGAAGCTAGTGCTCTGGTACATCTTCCGGCGCTTCCTGCAGATGATCCCGGTGTTCTTTGGCGCCACGTTCCTGGTCTATTTCCTCGTTTTTTCGCTTCCGGGCGATCCCATCCAGGCACTGTTCGGTGACCGCGCCGTCAACCCAGCGGTGGCCGCCCAGCTTCGGGCGCAGTACAACCTGGACCAGCCGTTCCTCATCCAGTACGTCCTCTATCTGAAAAACCTCGTCACCTTCAATCTCGGCAACGACTTCTCCGGCAGGCCTGTTGCCGAGGTGCTGGCCCAAATCTTCCCGGTTACGGTCAGGCTGGCCATCCTCGCGCTGGTCTTCGAAGCCGTCTTCGGCATCCTTTTCGGTTTGATCGCCGGTCTGCGGAAGGGCCGGATGTTCGATGGGACCGTATTGGTCGCCTCGCTGATCGTCATAGCGATCCCGATTTTCGTCCTCGGATTCGTCCTACAGTTCCTCGTCGGCGTCAAGCTCGGCTGGGCCAGACCCACAGTGGGCGCCCAAGCGGGCTGGTCCGACCTGATCCTCCCGGCCGTCGTGTTGGGCCTAGTGTCGCTGGCCTACGTGCTGCGCCTGACCCGAACATCGATCATCGAGAACATGAACGCCGACTACGTGCGCACCGCGATGGCCAAGGGATTGTCCCGGCCGCGCGTCGTCGTCGTGCATATCCTGCGGAACTCCATGATTCCGGTCGTGACGTTCCTGGGCGCCGATCTCGGAGCCCTGATGGGCGGGGCGATCGTGACCGAGGGAATCTTCAACGTCCCCGGCGTCGGCCAGCGACTGTACCAGTCCGTGCTGCGGGGCGAGGGCCCCACCATCGTGTCCATCGTCAGCGTGCTCGTGCTCGTCTACATTCTGGCCAACCTGCTGGTGGACGTGCTCTATGCCTGGCTCGACCCGAGGATCCGTTATGCCTAGAGAACCGCTGGAACGCGACAACCCGGCCATCGAGCATTTCGTTGCCCCCCTGGACGAAACTCCGGTGCTGGCCACCGACAAAGTCGACGAGGATGTCCAGCCGCTCAGCCTGTGGGCCGAAGCGTGGCGCAACCTGCGGACCCAACCGCTCTTCATCATCTCGGCGCTGCTGCTGTTGCTGGTGGTTGTCGTGGCGCTCTTCCCGGGGCTCTTCACGCAGACGCCGCCGGCGCAGAATTGCCTGCTGGCCAATTCCGACGGCGGACCGGCGCCCGGGCACCCGCTGGGGTTCACCAAGCAGGGATGCGACGTCTATTCGCGCATCATTCACGGGACCCAGGCATCGCTGACGGTGGGTATTTTCGCCACGCTCGGCGCACTGCTGATCGGCGGGACGCTCGGTGCCATTGCCGGCTTCTACGGCGGCTGGCTGGATGCGGTGATCGCCCGGATCGGCGACGTCTTCTTCGCGCTGCCGCTGATCCTGGGCGCCATCATCATCATGCAGCTGCCGTTGTTCCGGGCCAACCGCAACGTCTGGACAGTGGTCATCACGCTGGTGGTCTTCGGCTGGCCGCAGGTGGCCCGCATCACCCGGGGCGCCGTCATTTCCGTGCGCAACGCCGACTTCGTCACGGCGGCCCGGTCGCTGGGCGTTTCCAGGGTCGCCGCCCTGGTCAAGCACGTCATCCCCAACTCGCTGGCGCCCGTCATCGTGGTGGTGACCGTGAACCTGGGCATCTTCATCGTCGCCGAGGCCACCCTGTCCTTCCTGGGCATTGGGCTGCCGCCCGACGTGATGTCCTGGGGCAATGACATCTCCACGGCCCAGGTGTCGCTGCGCTCCAACCCGGCCAGCCTGCTCTGGCCGGCGCTGGCGTTGTCCGTCACCGTGCTGAGCTTCATCATGCTCGGTGACGCCCTCCGCGACGCACTCGATCCGAAGGCGAGGAAGCGATGACGCACATCCGCGAGGTCGACGACGCCGCGCCCCTGCTGCAGATCAAGGACCTGGCGATCACGTTTCGAACGTCCACCGGGGACGTGGAAGCGGTCAAAGACGCCCATCTGACGGTCATGCCGGGGGAGACCGTGGCCATAGTGGGCGAATCTGGCTCGGGCAAGTCGACCACGGCGCTGGCGACCATCGGGCTGCTCCCGGAAAACGGCCGGGTCTCCGGCGGCCAGATCGTCTTCGCCGGGGAAGACCTGGCCGGCGCCAGCAGCCAGCGAATCGTGGAACTGCGCGGCAATTCGATCGGCATGGTGCCCCAGGACCCGATGTCCAACCTCAACCCGGTGTGGAAGATCGGCTTCCAGGTCAGGGAGACGCTGCGGGCCAACGGGCTCCCCTCCGACAATGCCGCGGTGGCCAACGTCCTGGCAGAGGCGGGGCTGCCCGATGCCGCCAGCCGATCCCGGCAGTTCCCGCACGAATTTTCCGGCGGCATGCGCCAACGCGCCCTGATCGCCATCGGCTTGTCGTGCCGGCCGCGGCTGCTGATCGCCGACGAACCGACCTCAGCCCTCGACGTGACGGTGCAGCGCCAGATCCTGGACCATCTGGAATCGATGACCCGGGACCTCGGCACCGCCGTCCTGCTGATCACCCATGACCTGGGTTTGGCCGCCGAGCGTGCCCGCAAGGTGGTGGTGATGTACAAGGGCCGGGTCGTGGAGTCGGGTCCCGCCCTGCAGATTCTGCAGAATCCGCGCCACCCCTACACGCGACGGCTGGTTGAGTCGGCGCCGTCCCTGGCGTCGCGGCGTATCCAGTCGGCGAAGGCCGCCGGCATCGAAACCTCCGAACTACTGGCACCGGTCGGGCAGGAGGCCACATCCACCGACAACGTCATTGAAGTCAAGGACCTGACCAAGGTCTTCAAGCTGCGCAGCGGGTTTGGGAAGTCCACCGACTTCACCGCGGTGGACAACGTGTCCTTCAATATCAAGCGCGGCACCACGACGGCGGTGGTGGGGGAGTCGGGATCCGGCAAGTCCACCGTGGCAAAGATGGTCCTGAACCTCGAGTCGCCGACCAGCGGCCACATTGTCTTCGACGGCGTGGACATGACCGCCCTCAACGCCAAGGCCCTGCTTGCCTTCCGCCGGCGGGTCCAGCCGATCTTCCAGGATCCCTACGGGTCGTTGGACCCCATGTACAACATCTTCCGCACCATTGAGGAGCCGTTGCGCGTGCACAACATCGGGGACCGCAAGAGCCGCGAAGCCAAGGTCCGACAGCTGCTGGACCAGGTGGCGCTTCCGGCGTCCGCCATGCGCCGGTTCCCGAACGAGCTCTCCGGCGGCCAGCGCCAGCGCGTCGCCATCGCCCGTGCGCTGGCGCTGGACCCCGAGGTGGTGATCTGCGACGAGGCGGTCTCCGCGCTGGACGTGCTGGTGCAGGCCCAGATCCTGGACCTGCTGGCCGGCCTGCAGCAGGACCTGGGCCTGAGCTACCTGTTCATCACGCACGACCTGGCCGTGGTCCGGCAGATCGCCGACCACGTCACCGTGATGGAAAAGGGCAAGGTGGTGGAGGCCGGCACCACGGACAACGTCTTCGACTCCCCGCAGCAGCGGTACACGCAGGAGCTGCTGGCCGCCATTCCCGGCGCGAGCCTGGAGCTGCCGCCGGAGGTGGCCTGACCCCAGGACTCCAGCCCGCCGCCGGCCCCGGCTCCGGGCCGCGTTAGGCCATGGGTGGCGTTGCGGATTACAATGGAGTGCCTACCCGCATCCGGGCACGGCGCTGGCTGTCCGATATTAGGCCCAGGTTCCATGTAATCCACGGAAGAGTAATCCCGCATGTCTGAAACCACCGCATCGACGCAGAGCGCCGTTCGCAGCGACCTTCGCAACGTCGCCATCGTAGCCCACGTCGACCACGGGAAGACCACCCTCGTGGATGCCATGCTGAAGCACACCGGTGCCTTCGCCAGCCACGGCGAAACCGAAGAGCGCGTCATGGACTCCGGGGAACTGGAACGTGAAAAGGGCATTACCATCCTGGCCAAGAACACCACCGTGTTCTACTCCGGCCCGTCCGCCCAGGGCGAGACCATCACCATCAGCGTGATCGACACTCCCGGGCACGCCGACTTCGGCGGCGAGGTGGAGCGGGGCCTGTCCATGGTGGACGGCGTGGTCCTGCTGGTCGATGCGTCCGAGGGCCCGCTGCCGCAGACCCGTTTTGTGCTGCGCAAGGCGCTGGCCGCCAAGCTCCCCGTCATCCTGGTGGTCAACAAGACCGACCGTCCGGACGCACGGATCGACGGCGTCGTCGCCGAATCGATGGACCTGCTGCTGGGCCTGGCCTCCGACCTTGCCGACGAAGTCCCCGATCTGGACCTGGACGCCGTCCTCAACGTTCCCGTTGTCTACGCCTCCGGCAAGGCCGGCCGCGCCTCGCTGACCCAGCCCGCCGACGGTACCCTGCCGGAGGACGAGGACCTGGAGCCGCTGTTCGCCACCATCATGGAGCACGTCCCGGCCCCGTCCTACGACCCCGACGGCGTGCTGCAGGCGCACGTGACCAACCTGGACGCCTCACCCTTCCTGGGCCGCCTGGCGCTGCTGCGCATCTACAACGGCACCCTGCAGAAGGGGCAGACCGTGGCCTGGGCCCGCCAGGACGGCCAGCTGAAGAACGTGCGCATTTCCGAACTCCTGGCCACCCGGGGACTCTCCCGCGTGCCGGCCGAATCCGCCGGCCCCGGCGAGATTGTCGCCGTCGCCGGGATCGAGGACATCACCATCGGCGAGACCCTGACCGACGCCGAAAACCCGCAGCCGCTGCCGCTCATCAAGGTGGACGATCCGGCCATCTCAATGACCATCGGCATCAACACCTCGCCGCTGGCCGGCAAAGTCAAGGGTGCCAAGGTCACCGCCCGCCAGGTCAAGGACCGGCTGGACAAGGAACTGGTGGGCAACGTCTCGCTGAAGGTGCTGCCGACCGAGCGCCCGGATGCCTGGGAGGTCCAGGGCCGCGGCGAGCTGGCGCTGGCCATCCTGGTGGAGCAGATGCGCCGCGAGGGCTTCGAGCTGACCGTGGGCAAGCCCCAGGTGGTCACCAAGACCATCGACGGCAAGGTGCACGAGCCGATGGAGCACATGACCATCGACGTGCCCGAGGAGTACCTCGGCGCCGTCACCCAGCTGCTGGCCGCCCGCAAGGGCCGGATGGTCAACATGGCCAACCACGGCACCGGCTGGGTCCGGATGGAGTTCATTGTTCCGGCCCGCGGCCTGATCGGTTTCCGCACCCGGTTCATGACCGAAACCCGGGGCGCCGGCATCGCCGCGTCCATCTCCGAGGGCTACGAGCCCTGGGCCGGGCCGATCGAGTACCGCACCAACGGTTCGATGGTGGCCGACCGGGCCGGCGTGGTCACGCCCTTCGCGATGATCAACCTGCAGGAACGCGGCTCCTTCTTCGTCCAGCCCACCTCCGAGGTCTACGAAGGCATGATCGTGGGCGAGAATTCGCGGGCGGACGACATGGACGTGAACATCACCAAGGAAAAGAAGCTCACCAACATGCGTGCCGCTTCCTCCGACAGCTTCGAGAACCTCACCCCGCCGCGGAACCTGACCCTGGAGGAGTCCCTCGAATTCGCCCGCGAGGACGAGTGCGTTGAGGTCACCCCGGAGTCCATCCGCATCCGCAAGGTGGTCCTGGATGCCAACGAGCGGCTCAAGGCCGCCCGTGCGCGCGCCCGGGCATAAACTGGACCTATGACAGAGCTGAGGCAACCCGCCGGAGACCACGGCGGGTTGCCTTCCGCTGTTTCGGGCCAGGGCCCCGAACGGCGCGCGGCACGACGGCGGCGTCCCGCCTTTCACGGGTGGGGCACGGCTGTCTTCGGCGCGGTGGTGACGGCGGTCGCGGGAACGGCACTCCACTCGCAGATTCTCTATGCCGGGGAGTCCGGGTATCCGTGGGGCGCCGCGGCGGCCCTGCTGTTCGCCTTGGCGGTGATGGTCTGGGCCGGGCTCAAGACGCACAACGTCCTGATCGCCGGCCTGACGGGTGTCCTCTCGTACGTCCTCGTCGGACTGATGGCGCTGGCCCCCGGCGCCGAGCCGCTGATCGTCACCGGGACCACAGCGGCGGTGGAATTGCCGATCGCCGTGGCGGGCCGGATCTGGATGATCGGACTGGTGTTCGCCACCGTCGTGGCGCTGCTGGCCTGCGCCTGGGCGCTCAAGCCGCGGCGGGCCGGGGCCTGATTCGGGCCGTCCGCGCGCCGCGCGTCAATTCGCCGTTTGGTCCAGATGGTGGGCCATGAAGATTGAGGTTGCGGTCCCGTCCTCGTCGGCGGGCAACATCGCGTATTCCTCGAAGATTGCGCGGATCTTCCCCAGCATCTCCTGGCGGTGCGCGTCGTTGAGTTTGATGCCCATCCGGGTGGTTTCGATCTCGTCCGGGGCCAGGCCGTCGATTTCCTGCAGGAAGGTCTCTACCAGCACCGGTGCCGCGTCCGGCATCTTCGCGCCCCAGGACATCCGGGTGGCGCGGTAGGGGACTTCCTTGGCCCCCCGGTTGCCCTTTCGCGGTTCCTCGGCCTCCAGGAACCCGGTGTTGAGCAGCGTGCGCACGTGGTGCAGCGAGGTGGCCGGATTCAAGCCGAGCAGTTCCGCGATCTCTTTGTTGGTCCGCGACCGGTGGAGGCAGAGCCGGAGAATGCGCAGCCGTACCGGGGAGCTGAGCGCCCGCCCGGTGGCTTGCAGGTCCTGGTCCGTAGGCATGTCTCCAGCATACGACACCAGGCGCCTAATGATTGACTTTCCCCAATCGCTGCCCGAGACTGTGACCTGTGACTCAGGCACCCGCTCCACGGGGCTCCGGAACCGCCCCGGCAGCCGACGCTGCCCACCCGGCCGGCGCACCGCCGTCGTTGTGGCGGGACCCGAACTTCCTCACCTTCTGGTCGGCGCAGACGATCAGCCAGGTCGGGGTCCAGGTCGGCCAACTGGCCGTCCCGGTCCTCGCGGTGATCGTTCTCGGGGCCAGCGAATTCCAGGTGGGTGTCCTCAACGCCAGCGCCACCGCTGCCTTCCTGCTGATCGGCCTGCCCGCGGGCGCCTGGGTGGACCGCTGGCTCAAGCGGCGGGTCATGATCACGGCCGACCTGGTCCGAGCCGCCGCCATGCTGTCCGTGCCGCTGCTGTGGTGGATGGGCGTGCTGCAAATGTGGCACCTGTATGCGGTGGCGGGCGTGCTCGGCTGCGCCACGGTGTTCTTCGACGTGGCCTACCAGAGCTACATCCCGGTCCTGGTGCGCGGCGACCAGGTGGCGTCGGCGAACTCCAAGCTGGAGAGCACCGCGCAGCTGGCGAGGATGGGCGGACCCGCCGCGGGCGGCGGCCTGCTGCAGGTGATGGCGGCTCCGCTGCTGTTCCTCGCGGACACGCTCGGCTATCTTTTCTCGGCCCTGTTCCTGGTCCGCACCGCAGACCGCGAAGTGCCTGCGCCGCGGCACGGCCGGCGGCCGCTCGTGGTGGAAATCAGGGAAGGGCTTGGCTTCGTGGTGCGGCATCCGCTGATCAGCCGGATAGCCGCGTGCACGGGCCTGACAAATTTCTTCGCCGGATTGGCCTTCACGCTGTTTCCCATCCTGGTGCTGCGCGAACTGGGCCTGGGCCCGGGCGCGCTGGGGCTGGTCTATTCGGTCGCCGCGGCCGGCGGGCTGCTGGGCGCGGTGGCGGCGCCCAAGCTGGCGAAGGTGACCGGCGAAGGGGCGCTGATTCCGCTGGCGAGCGTCGCGTCGGCGGTCTTCCTGGCGGCGATGCCGTTGTCGGCGCTGATGCCGGATACCGCCTCGGCGCTGCTCCTGCTGATCGTCGCCGAGGCCGGTGTCTCCTTCTGCTCCCTGGTCTACAACGTGATGCAGGTGACGATGCGCCAGCGGGTCTGCCCGCCGCGGCTGCTCGGGCGGATGAACGCCTCGATCCGGTTCGTGGTGTACGGCGTGTTGCCGCTCTCCGGGCTGCTGGCGGGCGTGCTGGGCGAAACCATCGGGTTGGTGCCCACCCTGTGGATCGGTGCGGCCGGGTCCGCGCTCGCCGCGGCGCCCGTGCTGTTCTCACCCCTGTGGGCGCTGCGGAAACTGCCGGACAGCTACGAGGGCTGACCGCCGGCGCGCGGGCGGCGCCGCGGCGGGGCGGGCGGCACCTGCTTGGCCGCGGCCACGGCCGACAAGGAAACGACGACGTCGCCGCGCCGGGTGCCCACCGTGCAGCTGTCGGCATCGACGGCCAGCAGCTCGCCGAGCACGTCCGTGAAGCCGCCCTCGATCCGGTAGCGGACCACCACGCGTGTTCCCGGTGCTGCTGCGGCGAGAAACGCGGCGGGGGTAGCGGGTATCACGTGACCATCTTAGGTGGGCCGTCCCCGGCTGGGGAGATAATGGTCCCAACCGATACGCTAGAGGGAACTGTTCAGAAAGGTGCTGACGGACGTGACGTACGTAATCGCACAGCCGTGCGTGGATGTAAAAGACAAGGCATGTATCGAAGAATGCCCGGTGGACTGTATCTACGAAGGAGAACGGTCCCTGTACATCCACCCGGATGAATGTGTCGATTGCGGCGCGTGCGAACCGGTCTGCCCGGTCGAAGCCATCTACTACGAAGATGACACTCCCGAGGAGTGGGCCGACTACTACAAGGCCAACGTGGAGTTCTTCGACGATCTGGGTTCCCCGGGCGGTGCCGCCAAGCTGGGCAACACCCACAAGGACCACCCGCTGATCGCCGCGCTGCCGCCGCAGAACCAAGACTGACCTCGATGGCTTCTTTCGGCCTGCAGTTGCCGGATTACCCGTGGGACGCCATGGCGCCCTACGCGCAAAAAGCGGCCGAACACCCGGGCGGCGCGGTGAACCTGTCCATCGGCACGCCGGTTGACCCCACTCCGGCCGTCGTCCGGGAGGCCCTGGCCGCGGCCGCCGACGCCCCGGGCTACCCGACGACGCACGGCACCGCCGAACTGCGGGAAGCGATCGTGGAGTGGTTCGGGCGCCGTCGAAACGTTCCCGGGATGGATCCGGAAGCGGTCATGCCCACCGTCGGTTCGAAGGAACTGGTCGCCTGGCTGCCCACCTTGCTGGGACTCGGGGCCGGCGACGTCGTGGTGCGCCCCGTCGTGGCGTATCCGACGTACGACATCGGC
Source organism: Arthrobacter sp. Y3221114 (assembly GCF_059092625.1). Taxonomy (NCBI): domain Bacteria; kingdom Bacillati; phylum Actinomycetota; class Actinomycetes; order Micrococcales; family Micrococcaceae; genus Arthrobacter; species Arthrobacter sp. Y3221114. The sequence goes on along the minus strand of NZ_JBNHHW010000003.1, from coordinate 293,623 downwards.
GCCATCCTGGCCGGCGCGACCCCCGTGGCGGCCGACAACCTGGCGGACCTGGATGCGCAGACCAGGAGCCGGGTAAAACTGGTGTGGGTCAACTCGCCGGGCAACCCCACCGGCCTGGTGCGCGACCGGGCGGAACTGCGCACCCTGGTGGAGGACGCCCGCAGCCTGGGCGCCGTCGTCGCCTCCGACGAATGCTACGCGGAGCTTGGCTGGGGCGCCTGGGACACCGCCCGCGGCGGGCAGGCCGTGCCGAGCGTGCTCGATCCGTACGTCGCGCAGGGCACGCACGAGGGCCTGCTGTGCGCCTACTCGCTCAGCAAGCAGTCCAACCTCGCCGGGTACCGTGCCGCCTTCCTGGCCGGAGACCCGGCGCTGATGCCGAACATCATCAACAGCCGCAAGCATGCGGGCATGATCGTGCCGTTCCCGGTCCAGGCCGCGATGCGCGCCGCCCTGCGCGACGACGCGCACGTCCAGGTGCAGAAGGACCTGTACCGGAGCCGGCGCGAGCGGCTGTTGCCGGCGCTGGAGAATTTCGGCGTGCAGATCCGCCATTCCGAGGCCGGCCTGTACCTGTGGGGGACCGCGGGGGAAGATACATGGACCACCGTGGGCCGTCTTGCCGGGCTGGGCATTGTCATCGGTCCCGGCGTGTTCTACGGCGAGGCCGGCAGCGGCTACGTCCGGGTGGCGCTGACCGGCAGCGACGAACGGATCGACGCCGCCGTCGAACGGCTTTCCTGATCCGGGGCCGACGGCGCCTGACTGTGGATATGAACAAAAATATATGTCCCGGATTAGATATATCCGTGACTCTACGGGTAGCGTTTTACCCGAGTACGTGCATGCTCAGTGCCACAAGCGCCGGCGTGCCGTAAGCTTCCAAACCTCCTGAAGGGGACTCAATGACTGAGCAGACCGGTGCCAAGCTGCACTTCGACGGCGGCGAACTCGAACTCCCACGGCTCAAGGCCGCCGAAGGCAACGACGGCTACGACGTATCCAAACTGCTGAAGCAGACCGGCGCGGTCACCTTCGACCCGGGGTTCATGAACACTGCGGCGACCACCTCCGCGATCACCTACATCGACGGCGACGCCGGTGTGCTCCGCTACCGCGGCTATCCGATCGAGCAGTTGGCCGAGCACTCGAACTTCCTCGAAGTGTCCTACCTGCTGATTTACGGCGAACTGCCCACCCCCACCGAGCTGGAAGCCTTCGACCAGAAAATCCGCCGCCACACCCTGCTGCATGAAGAGCTCAAGGGCTTCTTCGGCGGATTCCCGCGCGACGCACACCCGATGCCGGTGCTCTCCTCCGCGGTCAGCGCCCTGTCGACCTTCTACCAGGACTCGCTGGATCCGTTCGACGACGAGCAGGTGGAACTCTCCACCATCCGCCTGATGGCCAAGCTCCCCGTGATCGCCGCCTACGCCCACAAGAAGTCCATCGGTCAGGCCCTGCTCTACCCGGACAACTCCATGAACCTGGTGGAGAACTTCCTGCGCCTGAGCTTCGGCCTGCCGGCCGAGCCCTACGAGCTCGACCCGACCGTGGTGAAGGCGCTGGACCTGCTGCTGATCCTGCACGCAGACCACGAGCAGAACTGCTCCACGTCCACCGTGCGCCTGGTGGGCAGCTCCAACGCCAACATGTTCGCGTCCGTCTCCGCCGGCATCAACGCCCTGTTCGGTCCGCTCCACGGCGGCGCCAACGAGGCCGTGCTGAACATGCTCCGCCAGATCCAGGCCAGCGGCCAGGCCCCGGAGCAGTTCATGGAAAAGGTCAAGAACAAGGAAGAAGGCGTGCGCCTGATGGGCTTCGGGCACCGCGTCTACAAGAACTACGATCCGCGCGCCCGCCTGGTCAAGGCCACCGCGCACGAGATCCTGAGCAAGCTCGGCGGCAACGACGAGCTGCTGGACATCGCCATGCGCCTGGAAGAGAAGGCGCTGGCGGACGACTACTTCATCGAGCGCAAGCTGTACCCGAACGTGGACTTCTACACCGGCCTGATCTACAAGGCCATGGGCTTCCCGGAGAAGATGTTCACCGTGCTGTTCGCCATCGGCCGCCTGCCCGGCTGGATCGCCCAGTGGCGGGAAATGATCAAGGATCCGCAGACCAAGATCGGCCGCCCCCGGCAGCTGTACACGGGTGCGCAGGAGCGCGAGTACCCGGCCCGCTAGCACGACGGCGGAGCACGCCTTAACGCCAACGGCCCCCGGAGCAATCCGGGGGCCGTTCGTTTTGCTTCAGGCGGAGATGACGCCCTGCCCATCACCCGGGGGAAAATCACCTCAGCCGGCGTAGCCGTTCGGGTTGTTCTTCTGCCAGCGCCAGTGGTCTTCGCACATCTGCTCGAGGTTCTTGACGGCGGACCAGCCGAGCTCGGCCAACGCGGCCGAAGGGTCGGCATAGCTGATGGCGGCGTCGCCCGGGCGCCGGTCGGTCAGCTCGTAGGGGATGTCGAAGCCCGCGGCCTTGCCAAACGCGGCGAGCACCTCCAGCACGGACGAGCCCTTGCCGGTGCCCAGGTTCCAGCGGCGGACGCCGGGCCGGCCGGCAATGAAGTCCAGAGCCGCCAGGTGTCCGGCGGCCAGGTCCATCACGTGGATGTAGTCGCGCACGCCGGTTCCGTCCGGCGTCGGGTAGTCGCTGCCGAAGACGCGGACCTTGTCCCGGCGGCCCACGGCCACCTGCGCCACGAACGGCAGCAGATTGTTCGGCACGCCCGTCGGATCTTCGCCGATCCGCCCGCTTTCATGCGCGCCGACGGGGTTGAAGTAGCGCAACAGGGCCACGTGCCAGCGCGGGTCGGAATCGCCCAGATCGGACAGGATGTCCTCGATCTGCTCCTTGGTCCGGCCGTAGGGATTGATCGCGTCCAGCGGAAGCTTCTCGGTCAGCGGCACTTCCTCGGTGGCGCCGTACACGGTGGCAGAGGAACTGAAAACGATCGTGCGGACGTTGTGGGCGTCCATCGCGCGGAGCAGGTTCAGCGTGCCGCCCACGTTGTTGTGGTAGTAGTGCAAAGGTTTTTCGACGGACTCGCCGACGGCCTTCAAGCCGGCAAAGTGGATCACGGCGTCCACGGATTCGGCCTCCAGCACCCGGTTCAGCGCGGCCTCGTCCAGCAGGTCGGCCTGGTGGAACCGTGCCTGCCGGCCGGCCAGCTCCTGGACCCGGCGCAGCGACTCTTCGCTGGAATTGGCCAGGTTGTCGAGCACCACCACGTCGTGCCCCGCCTCCAGCAGGGCGAGCGTGGTGTGCGAGCCGATGAAGCCGGTTCCTCCGGTGACCAGAATTCTCATGCCAACCAGCTTAGTAGCTCACCCCCGTCTCCCCGGTACGGTCCGCAGCGGGTTCAGTACAGGGCTGGACAGCAAGGTCTAGAGTTGAAATACGGGCAGCGGGGGAACCCGACGGGCGGCACCCGCAGCGGGGGCCACTGCAGACGAGCTGCGTCGTCGGTCCGAGCGAAAGGACGCGGACAGGATGCACGAGACGGGTGGGCCGGGGTGGCGGATCACCGCAGACACCTCGGGACATATGCTGCTGGCACTCTACCTTCGCGACGTCGCCGGCCTGGCCGGAGCCGGCTGGCCGGGGGTCTCGCCGGTGTTGCCGACGGTCCGCACCGCCGATCCCTCCCAGCTGACCGCGCATGTCGGCGGCCCGGCGGCGCTGCGGGACGAGTGGGAGAAGTGGTGGGAGGACCTGGTCCGTGACCGCCCGGGCAACGCCGCGAAGCTGGCCCCGCCGTCCTTTCCCGCCTTCGCCGGCAGCCCCGCGCTGCAGCGGCTGCTGCAGGCCCACTTCGGCGCCGGGATGAGTTGGGCCCGGGCCCGGATGGCCGAGTACGGGAAATTGGCGCAGGAACGTGAGGCCAAGGGCACTACCGGGTTGATCCGCGAACTGGTCCAGGACCGGGAAATGGAACTCGGACGTGCCGCGCGGGCCTTCGAGCTGAAGCTCATCGAACTGCCGCTGTGCGAGCCGCGTGCCTGGTTTGTGGAGCCGGACCGGGTGCTGTTGTGCCAGACACTGATGGACGACGAAGGTGCCTTCCGCAGTTACCTGCAGCCGATCGTCGAACTCATCGTCTAGCCGCGCGGGTGGCTCACGTGGCCGACCCGTGCGCCACGGTGATCACGACGTAGCCGGTGTCGGTATCGGCGCCGACCCAGCCGCCGTCGTCACGCTGCCAGCGCAGGCCCGCATGGGCAACCGACTCAAGGCCGAGCTCCTTGGCAGAAGCCACCGCCCACTGCGCCACGGCCCAGCCCCGCTCATCGGCTGCGGCCACCCGGACCTCGCGGCCGGCGACGGCCATGTCCAGGCCCGGATGCATGGCCTCCAGTTGCGCCAGGACGACCGCGGGGTCGCCGGCTGCCTCGGCATCCTTGAGCACACAGTTCAGCGCGGCAGGCGAGTGGCCGGTCAGTGCCGAAGCGAAGGCCTTGGCTTCGGCCTCATGGTCCGCGTACGCCAGCGGATAGGCGCTGCGCTGGACGGTCTGGGCCGCGTCGGTCACCGGCATGGACTCGTAGCCCGGGACCTGCTCGAGCACCTCGTAAAACTTGTTTGCCGCATACACCGGGTCCTGCACCTGTTCCTCGGTGCCCCAGCCCTGGGACGGCCGCTGCTGGAACAGGCCCCGGGAGTCGGGACCGGCCGTATCGCCGTAGTCGATATTGCGCAGCTTCGACTCCTGGATGGCCGTCGCAAGGGCAATCGACGCGGCGCGTGCGGGCAGCCCGCGCCCGATGGCAACCCCGGAGATGAGCGCGGCGTTCGCGGCCTGGTCCGGTGCCAGTTCGAAAGTGTCTGAACCGACGACGGCGGTGCACCGCTCCCGGACCAGGGTTTGGGAACGGTCAATGAAGGTGGCGGCGAAGTAGGCGGCACCACCGACCAGGGCCAACAGGACGATCAGGCTGAGCAGGCTGCGTGTCCTGCGTGCACGGGCTTGCCGGGACATGGCGGTCCGGAACTGCTAGTTGGCGTGCAGGACCGCGTTGAGCTCGACGCTCTGGCCCTTGCGCGGCAGGACCTCCACCGCGCCGCTGGTGGAGTTGCGGCGGAACAGGAGATTGGGCATGCCGGAGAGCTCCACGGCCTTGACCTGGCGCTGGTCCCCGGTGGCAACGTCGATCAGGCTCACCCGGGTTCCGGCGGTGACGTACAGGCCGGCCTCGACCACGCAGTCGTCGCCGATGCTGATGCCGACGCCCGAGTTGGCGCCCAGCAGCACGCGCTCGCCGATGCTGATCCGTTCCTTCCCTCCGCCGGAGAGCGTGCCCATGATCGAGGCGCCGCCGCCGACGTCCGAACCGTCCGCCACGATGACGCCCGCGGAAATGCGGCCCTCGACCATGGAAGTGCCCAGCGTGCCGGCATTGAAGTTGACGAAGCCTTCGTGCATCACCGTGGTGCCGGCCGCCAGATGCGCGCCGAGGCGGACGCGGTCGGCATCGGAAATCCGCACGCCGGAGGGGACCACGTAATCGACCATGCGCGGGAACTTGTCCACACCGAAGACGGTCACCTGGCCGCGGCGGCGCAGGCGGCGGCGGACCGATTCGAAACCGTCCACGGCGCACGGGCCGAAGTTGGTCCAGACCACGTTGGGCAGCTGCCCGAAAATGCCGTCCATGTTCAGCGAATTGGGTGTAACGAGGCGGTGGGAGAGCAGGTGCAGGCGGAGGTAGGCGTCGGCGGTGTCGGCGGGCGCAGCGTCCAGGTCGATGCTGCGCGTGAGGACCTCCAGACGGGTGCCACGGTCCGGGTCGGCGCCGCCGGCGGCGTCGGCCTCGAGGCCATCCGCCGCGTCCCGGGCGGCGCGAGCGGGGCCCAGGGCCGGCGCGGGATACCAGACGTCGAGGACGGTGCCGTCGTCGGTGACGGTGGCCAGGCCGGTGCCGTGGGCGGTGCGGGGCGCGGTTTGTGCGGTGGTGCTCGCGGTCATGGATGCAAGTCTACCGAGCGCGCCGGGGCCCGGTGATGCCGGGAAGGGCCGCAGGCGGACGTCTGGCTAAGCTGGGGGAGTGACTTCCACCATCGCCCTGGACTTGACCGCCGACGTCGCCGACCTGACCGCGGCGCTGATCGACATCAACAGCGTGTCCGGCAACGAAACCGCCCTCGCCGACGCCGTAGAAGCCGCCTTGCGTGCCCTGCCGCACCTGAAGGTGATGCGTGACGGCGACGCCATAGTGGCCCGCACGCAGCTGGGGCGGCCGGAGCGGGTTATCCTGGCCGGCCACCTGGATACCGTACAGTTGCCGTCCGTGCCCGGCTCCCGCGGTACCGTGCCGTCGGCGTGGGACGGGGACGTGCTGTATGGTCGCGGCGCCACCGACATGAAGGGCGGGGTAGCGGTGCAGCTGGCGCTGGCCGCCGAGTTGACGGCGCCGGGCCGCGACGTCACCTACGTTTTCTACGACCATGAGGAAGTGGACGCGTCGCTGAGCGGACTGGGCCGGCTGGTGCGCAACCACCCGCAGCTGCTGGAGGGCGACTTCGCCATCCTGCTGGAACCGACCGACGGAACCGTGGAAGGCGGCTGCAACGGCACGGCCCGGTTCGAGGCGAGCACGGTCGGCCAGGCGGCGCATTCGGCCCGCGCGTGGCGGGGCGTCAACGCGATCCACGCCGCGGCGGAAATCCTGGTCCGGCTCCGGGACCATGAACCGGCCACTGTCACGGTGGATGGACTGGACTACCGCGAAAGCCTGAACGCGGTGAAGATCAAGGGCGGCACCGCCGGCAACATCATTCCGGACAGCACCACGGTGGAAATCAATTACCGGTTCGCTCCGGACAAGACACCCGGAGACGCCGAGCAGTACGTGCGGAACCTGCTGGAGGGCTTCACGGTGGTGTGCACGGATGCCGCGGCCGGTGCGCGGCCCGGCCTGAACCATCCCGCCGCCGCCGAATTCGTTGCCGCCGTGGGGGCGGAGCCGAAGCCCAAGTACGGCTGGACCGACGTGGCGCGGTTCAGCGAGCTCGGGATTCCGGCCGTCAACTTCGGCCCCGGCGACGCGCTGCTGGCCCACACCGACAACGAACACGTGCCCGCGGAGGCCGTCCGCGAGTGCCGGGCGGCGCTGCGCCGCTGGCTGACGGCCTGACCGTCAGCGGCAGCCGGCGCGCCGCCGCCGGGCAACAGGGAAGGGGAGGACGCGCAGGCATCCTCCCCTTCCCTGTCGGCGGTCAGCGGCAGCCGGTCACACCTTGACGGCCATCGGCTGCGTGGTCAGCGGCGCGGTCTCGCCCGCGGTTCTGCTGCTCAGGAACTTGGAGAGCCAGTTGGCTACCCAGGACAAGGCGAAGTTGACGACGATGAAGAGGACGGCCGCAATCGTCAGCGACTGCAGGATCGGACCGGCGGAGCCGTAAATCTGCATCGACCGCAGCAACTCCGAGTACGTGATGATGTAACCGAGGGCGGAGTCCTTCAAGATCACCACGAATTGGCTGACCAGGGCCGGCAGCATGGCCACCAGGGCCTGCGGCAGTTCGATGCTGCGCAACGACTGGGCACGGGTCATGCCGATCGCCATCCCGGCTTCACGCTGGCCCTTGGGCAGGCCGAACACGCCGGAGCGGACCAGTTCCGCGATCACCGAGCCGTTGTACAGCGTCAGAGCCGTCACGACCGCGTAAAACGGGATGTCGGCGGGGGTGCCGATTCTCAGCTGCCCAAACAGGAGCCAGAAGAAAATCATCATCAGCAGCACCGGGACCGCCCGCAGGAGTTCGACGATCACTCCGCAGAGCCACCGCAGGGGGCCGTTCGAGGCGAGCCTGCCCACGCCAAAAAGCAACCCGAAGACCACGGACGTGAGGATCGAGACGGCGGCGGCCTTAAAGGTGTTGATCAGGCCCGGCAGAATGGTGAACTGCCAGACCTCGCCGGTCAGGAAGGGCGTCCACAGCTCGGATGACAGCTGGCCTTTGTCGTTCAATCCGACGATGACGAAGATCGCCGCGCCGAGGAAGAGCAGGATGCCGATGATGTTGGTGACCATGATCCGCGCACGGGCCTTCGGGCCGGGCGCGTCAAAGAGGACGTTCTGCTTGATGTTCATCGAGACACCGCCAGTTTCTTGGAGAGCCAAGTGGTCACCAGGCCGATCGGCAGCACGATGATCACGAAGCCGATGGCGAAGGTCGCGAAAATGGCCATGATGACATCCGGCCGGAACTCGATCATGGTTTTCATCAGCCCGGCGGATTCGGCGACCGACGCCGCCGTTGCCACCGTGGTGTTCTTGGTCAGGGCAATCATGGTGTTGCCCAGTGGCGCCACGGCGCCGCGGAATGCCTGGGGCAGGATGACCATCCGCGCCGCCGGCAGAAAGCTCAGCCCGATGGCGCGGGCGGCCTCGGCCTGTCCCAGGGGCACCGTGTTGACGCCGCTGCGAATGGATTCGCAGACGAAGGCCGCGTGGTAAACGGACAGCCCGACGATGGCCCAGAGGAAGAAGTTGAAGTCGAAATCGCCGGAGAGATTCATCTGGAGCTGGAAGACCGCCACCAGGATGCAGAACACCATGATGATGGTCAGCGGCGTGTTGCGGAAGACGTTGACGTACGCCGCGCCGGCCCAGCGGAAGCTGGGTACCGGTGAGATACGCATCAGGGCCAGGACGGTACCCAGCACCAACGAGCCCAGGGCGGCCCAAAAAGCGAGCTGGATATTGACCCACAAGGCTCCGACGACGTCGTAGGTCTCCAGCGCCGTCAGGTAGCTCTGGAAATACTCGGACAAACTGTCCATCCCCTTTCGGTGGGAAGAGGCAGATCATGTTGTGGGGCGGGAGAGCCCCGCCCCACAACGGATGTTGCTAGGCGCAGGCTTCGCCCGGCTTCGGCGGGTTCAGGTCCTTGTTGTAGGAGTAGTCCACACCCTCGGTGTTCTTCTTGAGGGCTTCTTCCCAGGCACCTTCCTCGACCATCTTGTTGATGGCTGCGTTGATGTCCGCGCACAGCTCCGAGCCCTTCGGCAGGCCGACGCCGTAGTTCTCCTCCGAGAACGGGTTGCCGACCACCTTGTACTTGCCGGCGTTGTTCGGCTGCGCCGCGAGTCCGGCCAGGATGATGTCGTCGGTGGTCACCGCGTCGATCTGGCCGCCCTGCATGGCGGTCACGCACTCGGCGTAGCTGGGCCGCTCGACCAGGTTCACTTCGGCAGCGTGCTCGTCCTTGATGCGCTGGGCGGAGGTGGAGCCGGTCACCGAGCAGAGGTTCTTGCCGTTGAGTGCATCCGGGCCTGTGATTTCGGTGTCATCGGTCCGGACCAGCAGGTCCTGCCCGGCCACGAAGTACGGTCCGGCGAAGTCGACGGTCTGCTTGCGCTCATCGGTGATGGAGTACGTCGCAAAGATCATGTCCACCTGGTTGTTGGCGAGCATGTTTTCGCGGTTGGCCGAGGGCGACTCGACGAATTCGATCTGGTCCTCCGAGTAGCCCAGCTCGTTGGCCACGTACTTGGCTACATCCACGTCGAAGCCGGTGAACTGGCCGCCGGAGGAAAAGCCCAGGCCCGGCTGGTCGTACTTGATGCCGACGCGGATGCCTTCGCCGCCGCCGGTGCCGCCGCCGGCAGTCTCGCCGCCGCCGCCGCCTTCGCCGCCGGTGCCGCCACCGCCGCCGCAGGCGGACAGCACGAGCGCGGCTCCGGCTGCCATGGCAGCCATTCCATAACGGGTCTTTCGCATATTTTCTCCTTGCGTTGTCGGCCCTCCGTCAGTGAAGGGCCAGGTGTGGGGGTCAGTGTTCGAGGATCTTGCCCAGGAAGTCCTTGGCGCGGGTGCTCTTCGGGTTGGTGAAGAATTCTTCCGGGGTGGCCTGCTCCACGATCTGGCCGTCGGCCATGAAGAGCACCCGGTCCGCGGCCTTGCGGGCAAAGCCCATCTCGTGCGTGACCACGATCATGGTCATGCCTTCGCTGGCCAACTGCACCATGGTGTCGAGCACTTCGTTGATCATTTCCGGATCCAGTGCCGAGGTGGGCTCGTCGAAGAGCATCACCTTCGGCTTCATCGCCAGTGCCCGGGCAATCGCCACGCGCTGCTGCTGGCCGCCGGAGAGCTGGGCCGGCAGCTTTTGCGACTGGTTGGCCACGCCGACGCGCTCGAGCAGGCTCATGGCCAGCTCCCTGGCCTCGGACTGCTTCATCCCCTTGACCTTGATCGGTCCCAGGGTGACGTTCTCCAGGATCGATTTGTGGGCAAAAAGGTTGAAGGACTGGAACACCATGCCGACGTCGGCCCGCAGCTTGGCCAGGGCCTTGCCCTCGGCCGGCATCTTCTCGCCGTCGATCAGGATCTCGCCGTCGTCGATAGTCTCCAGGCGGTTGATCGCCCGGCAGAGGGTGGACTTGCCGGAACCCGACGGCCCGATCACGACCACCACTTCGCCCTTGGTGACCTCCAGGTTGATGTCCTTCAGCACATGGAGCGATCCGAAGTGCTTGTTGACGTTCTTCAAGGACACCAGCGGCTGGCCCGCCGGCACGGCGGACGTGGCTCGGGTTGCCGCCGCCGGAGCAGCAGGCGGCGTTTTACTGTGCGATGCGTCACTGGTCATGGAACGAATCTAGCGAAAGATTCCCTTCAAGCAATGCATTCGCGACCGAACCGCCGGAATCGTGATTTAAGAGCAACCTGCGCCCCGCACCGCTTGAATGCCGAATTGCCAAGGAATCAGGGGAAACCGCCACGGATGGCCGGCGAATCTGTAGCCTTGGGAAATGACAAACCAGCAAGACATTCCGCTCCCGTCGCAACTTCCGGGCGCACCGAAAACCCGCTTCAAGGGACCTGTGGAGCTGCGCCGTCGCCAGGCGGACATCCCGCAAGCTGACCAGTACCTGCTGGACACCAAGGACCGGGCGGAGTTTACGCACACCGATCCCTGGCGCGTGCTGCGGATCCAGAGCGAATTCGTCGAAGGGTTCGGCACCCTGGCCGACCTCGGCCCGGCGATCAGCGTCTTCGGTTCGGCCCGCACCCGGCAAGGCAGCAAGCACTATGCGATCGCCGAAGAGATCGGGCAGCTGCTGGTCCGGCACAATTTCGCGGTCATCACCGGCGGCGGGCCAGGTTCGATGGAGGCGGCCAACAAGGGGGCCAGCGAGGCCGGCGGCGTTTCGGTCGGACTGGGCATCGAACTGCCGTTCGAGCAGGGGCTCAACAACTGGGTGGACCTGGGCATCAATTTCCGGTATTTCTTCGCCCGCAAGACCATGTTCGTCAAGTATGCCCAGGGGTTCATCGTGCTCCCCGGCGGGCTGGGCACGCTCGACGAGCTGTTCGAAGCAATGGTGCTGGTCCAGACGAAGAAGGTGACATCCTTCCCGATCGTGCTGGTGGGCACGGCCTTCTGGTCGCCGTTGATCGACTGGATCCGCAACACGCTCCTGGCGGAATCAATGATCGCGGAGACCGATCTCGACCTGGTCAGCGTGGTGGATACGGCGGAAGAAGCAGTCGAGCAGATCATCTCCGGGCTGTCTCCCCGCTCCGGATTTTGACCCGGCGGGGCGTCCTCTCTGGCACGATGGTGCTGTGAGCGCTTTCCTCGTCTTCCTTGCCATCGCCGTTGCAGGTGCGGCCGCTGTTGCCGCATCCGGGCGGTGGGGCCGGAAGAAGTCAGCGGCTGACAGTGCGGCCGGCGGCGGCACCGGCACCGCGTGGGAGCGAGGGCACGTGGCCGCGCTGCAGGGCCTGAGCGAGCACGAGGCACGGCTGCCGGCGGTTCTGCTGCCCGAACACCCCCGCGCCGAAGACCTGGACAGCGTCCGGTTTTCCACCGCCCTGCGGGGCTACCGGATGGACCAGGTGGATGAAGTGCTTGACGTCCTGCGGGCAGAGCTGGGAGCCAAGGAGCGCCTGATCCGGCAACTGAGCCAGGAACAGCCACAGCACGACGGCGGTGCCCACCCGGCGCGGGAAGGATGACCGGGGTGCAGGACCGCCTTCCGCGGACACGGGTGCTTCGGGAGGCCGTGCACGCGGAGCTCTCCTTTTGGCGCCGGCGGATCTCCGGCTGGCCGTGGTGGGTCCAGGTGTCCGTGCTCTACGCCCTTTCCCGGCTGTATTCGCTGCTGGTCTTCCTCGCGGTGGCCCGTCAGCAGGGCCCGAATCCGTGGACGCGCGCGAATCCTGACTATCTGTCCTTCATCGGGATCTGGGACAGCGCCTGGTACCGGCAGGTCTACCTGGAGGGCTATCCCACCGACATTCCCCGCGGCCAGGACGGGCGGGTCGACGAGAACCAGTGGGCGTTCTACGCGCTTTTCCCCGGCATCGTCCGCGTCCTGGCGACGGCCACCGGGCTGGGGTGGCAGTTGCTGGCACCGTTGGTCGCCACCCTCGCAGGCTTTGCCGCCGTGCTGCTCATCTACAAGATTTTCCGGCGCTATGCTCCCCACGGCACCGCGCTGTGGGCCGTGGTCTTCGTGGCGGTCTTTCCGGTCTCGCCGATCCTCCAGGTTCCGTACGCCGAATCGCTGAACCTGGCGCTGCTGGCGGGGGCACTGCTGCTGCTGCTGCAGCGGAAGTACGTGCTGGCGATCCCCGTGGTCGTGCTGATGTGCCTCTCCCGGCCCGTTGGCGTGCCCTTCGCGGCGCTCGCCGGCCTGCACCTGCTGTGGCGGATCAAACAGCGCCGCACCGATCCGCTCCCGACCCCGGAACTCCTCCGCGCAGCCGCGCTGGCGCTGGTCAGCTGTGCCGCGGCCCTCGCCTGGCCGGTGCTGGCCTGGTCCGTCACGGGCGAGATGACCGCGTACACCGAAACGGAAACCGCCTGGCGGGGCGAAGACCTGGTCCTGTTCAGGCCCTGGTTCGACATGGGCGTGAACCTGTTCGGGCTGCTGGGCGGGATGATCGCCCCGCTGCTGCTGGTAGCCGCGGCGGCCTGGTTCCTCTGCTGCGCGCCGACCCGGAACATAGGGGCAGACCTGAGGCTGTGGTGCGCCTGTTACCTGGGCTATCTGCTGGCCTTCCTCCATCCGCAGACCAGCACCTTCCGGTTGTTGCTGCCGCTCTTTCCACTGGCCTTGGCGGCGGCCTTCGTATCGCGCAGCCGGGCCTACCGTGTGTGCCTGGCAGTGATGTTCCTGGCGGGGCAGATTGTCTGGGTCACCTGGCTCTGGTCATGGGCCGAGCTGCCCGGTGGCGGGGACTATCCGCCCTAGCGCCAGCGGGTTGCCGATGGACCGCGTGTCGCGGAAATTAGCACCCGGTTGTGATGTACGCGATAATGGGTAGTGGTTGGACATGGCGGCCGGGGAACCAAGGCCGCCGATGTGAGGTTGGCGGGCAGGGCGATCACGGATCGGACTGCCCCATGGCGGAAGGGAATTCCCAGATGGCTGCGATGAAACCGCGTACCGGTGACGGACCGATGGAAGTGACCAAGGAGGGGCGGAGCCTCATCCTGCGGGTGCCCATCGACGGCGGCGGGCGTCTGGTGCTGGAACTGAACGCCGAAGAAGCGGGCAACCTCAAGGACTGCCTGCTCGGCGTCACCAGCGACGTGGCAAGCTAGGAACCGTTTGCTGTGAGCCGCGTTCCCTCCACCGCAGAGGAACAAACCGCCCGTCATCTGGAACAGGCCCTGATTGAACCGCGAATGGCGCGCGTCCTGGCCCTGCCAGCCCTCGGTCGCGGACAGTCGCCGGCCCAAGGTGCCGAGGACGTCACCGTGCTGGCGGTACCCATCGCTGCAGGCGAGGCCACCGCTGAGCAGGCGACGCCGCAGCCGCGCCAAGGAGCCGGCGAAGCGGCGGCAGACTTTGGCGCCGACGTGGTGGCCCTGGCGGAGGTCCACGGAATCTCCGGCAAGGCAGGCGAAGTGCTGGCGGCACCGGCGCCGCCACGCTCCGCGCAACTGCCGGCGCGCCTGGTCTTGATTGGGCTGGGCAATGGCAGCGCGGCGGATCTGCGCAAAGCCGGAGCCGCCCTGGCCAAGGCGACGATGGGCACCGACCGGGTGCGCAGCACCGCCGTCGACGGCCTGCCGGACGAGTTGCAGCAGGCCTTCATCGAGGGATTCCTGCTGGGCGGCTACCGGCCGCCGCGCGCGGGCGCGTCCGATGGGCCCAAGCCGATGGCCGCGGTGCTGGAACTCACCGGAATCTCGGCAGGGACTGCCGCAACGGCAGCTGTCGGCGCCCGGGCCACGTGGTTGGCGCGGGACCTGGCGAACATGCCCTCCAACGTGAAGAGTCCGGAGTGGATGGCCGGTCAGGCCGGTCGCCTCGCCGCGGCCAGCGGCCTGGGCATCCGCACGTGGGACGAGCATCAGCTGGCCGCCGAAGGGTTTGGCGGTCTGCTGGCCGTGGGATCGGCGTCGCCGACTCCGCCCAGGCTGGTGCAGCTGGACTACACGCCCGCACAGGCCGGCGAGGACACCAGACACATCGTCATCGTCGGCAAGGGCATCACCTTCGACACCGGCGGGCTGTCGCTTAAGCCGCGCGAACCGATGCTGCCGATGAAGACCGACATGGCAGGCGCCGGCGTCGTGCTGGCGGTGCTCGCCGCCGCAGCGGAGCTGCGCGTGCCGCACCGTGTCACCGGGCTGCTCGCCTTGGCAGAAAACGCCATCGGCGCCGCCGCCTACCGGCCCGGCGACGTGGTGACCGTCCACGACGGCACCACGGTGGAGATCGGCAACACGGACGCGGAAGGGCGCATGGTGCTGGCGGACGGCCTCTCCTACGCCGCCGCCCGGCTGCGGCCCGACGTCTTGGTGGATATCGCCACCCTCACCGGCGCGGCGTCCATGGGGCTGGGCAGGCAGCACGCGGCGCTGTACGGCAACCGGCCGTCCTTGCTGCGCGCTTTCGAAGCCGCGGGCGAGGCAAGCGGGGAGCGGGTCTGGCACATGCCGCTGGACGAGGTGGCGGCCGAGTACGGGTTCGCGTTGGAATCCGGCATTGCGGACATCTCGCACATAGCGTCACAACGGTCGAAGGTCGGCGGGGGATCGATCACCGCAGCGCTGTTCCTGCGCGAATTCGTCGGCACCCTCCCGTGGATCCACCTGGACATCGCCGGGACGGCCCGCGCGGACTCCGACCGGGCCGAGGTCACGAAGGGTGCCACCGGATACGGTGCCCGGCTGCTGCTGTCCTTCCTGCGCTCCTACCGCGGCTAGGGCAGGCGGTCGGACGGCAGGGCTGCCCGCGGGCACGGCACAGCAGGACGGTCAGCGTTTGACAGCCAGCAGCAGTCCCTCGCCGGTCGGCAGGATGGTGGACAGCAACTGGTCGTTTTCCCGGATGGCCCGGCCGACCTTGCGCAGCGTGGTGGTGGATTCTTCGCGGATGGCCGGATCCGAGACCCGGTCATGGTCCAGGGCGTCGTTGACAATCAGCATGCCGCCGCGCTTGAGCAGGCGGACCGCTTGCTCCACGTAAAGCGGATACGACGGCTTGTCCGCGTCTACGAAGACGAGGTCGTAGGCATTGTCGGTCAGCCGGGGCAGCACGTCGGCCGCCCGGCCGGAGATGGTGCGCGTCCGGTTGCCCGGAATGCCGGCGTCGACGAACGCCTGGCGGGCCGCGCGCAGATGGTCGACGTCGGCGTCGATGGTGGTCAGCACCGCGGCCGGGGGGAGCCCGCGCAGGAGGCAGACCCCGGACACGCCGGCGCCGGAACCGATCTCCACCACGGTCTGCGCCTTGGTGCCCGCGGCGAGGACGGTCAAAGCCGCGCCGACCCCGGTGCCGACGGCCGCAACGCCGAGTTCATGGGAACGCTCACGAGCCCGAAGCAAGACGTCATCCTCGGCGGGGAGCCCCTCCGTGTAGGACCAACTCGTCTGCTTGTCGGCACTCATGAATCATCACTTTCTCTTCAGCTGTTCGGGGGAAACGGCGCAGGGCCGCAGTGCCAAGCCTACTGCCACAGTTGACGGGATCGGGGCGTGTGCCGCGGCGCCGGGGCAGGTGCCGCCGGCCGGAAGGACATCCCCGGTGGACCTAGCGGTATTTGTGCAGCCCGTTTACAGAATTCTCCCAGTTTTTTGGGCCAAGATGGGTACCCGGGACGCCGATAGCCAGACCGGCAGCACGCCAGCCGCATTCCCGGACGCCCAGGAGGTGGGCGGCAGGCGGGCGGGCCGACGAAGGGGCACAAAGATGACGAAGCTTCAGGACGCCGCGTCGGACGCCGCGGCCGGCAACGATCAATGGGTTGCTCCGACGTGGGAAGAAGTGGTGCGCAACCACTCAGCCAAGGTCTACCGCCTGGCCTTCAGGCTCACGGGCAACCGGTATGACGCCGAAGACCTCACCCAGGAAGTCTTTGTCCGCGTCTTCCGGTCGCTGGATAACTTCAAGCCCGGCACGCTGGACGGCTGGCTTCACCGGATCACCACCAACCTGTTCCTGGACCAGGCCCGGCGCAAGAGCCGCATTCGGTTCGATGGACTGAGCGAGGAAGCCGAAGCCAGGTTGCCCGGCAAGGATCCCGGCCCCGAGCGCAGCTTCGAATACAACAACCTTGACATTGACGTCCAGGCCGCCTTGGACGAGCTGCCGCCGGACTTCCGCGCCGCAGTGGTGCTCTGCGACCTCGAGGGGTTGTCCTACGACGAGGTCTCCGCGGCCCTTGGCGTCAAGCTGGGCACCGTCCGCTCCCGCATCCACCGCGGCCGGACCATGCTCCGGGAGAAGCTGGCGCACCGGGATCCCGCCGGCAAACGCACGCGCCTGAAACTGCCCCGAATCGCCGGAGCCCACTGATCGCTGCCATGCTCCACCCGGAAAAAGAGCTGGCGGAGTATCTGGACGGCGAACTCTCCGATGACCGCCGCCCCGCGCTCGAACGCCATCTTCAACGCTGCCGGCGGTGCCGCAAGAGTGTTGACGAGTTCCGCCAGATCCAGGATCGCCTCCGCGCGTTGGACGTGCCGCCCCCTGATGACAACCTGACCGCGCGGTTGTTGCGCTGCAGCCGACCCGGGGCTGCCGAGCCCGACGGGCCCCCGCCTGCCGCCGTACCCTTCCCGGCCCCGGAAAACCGGCCCGCTGCCGCACCCGGCGCTGCCACGGTGTCCGGTGCCGCCGCCGGCGCGCTCCCGCCGGCAGCCGGCCCCGGGACGGACGCGGTGCCCTCGCGCAGGCCGGTCGGGCGGGTGCTGGCCGTCGCCGCCGGCGTCGTGGGCGGCTGCGCCGTGCTGACGTTGTCCGCGGCTTTCGTCCTGGGCGGCGAGACCCCGGAGGCGGACACCGGCCGGGGCCCCGCCACCGGCACGGCCTGGGTGCCGGTGGCCGCGGATGCAGGTGCCGCCCATCCGATCGCCATGGACAGCGCGGCACTCGAGGAGCTCCGGCGCAGTGGCTGGACCTGCCCGCTGCTGCCCGGGCTTGGCTACCGCATGCAGAGCGCGGAACAGACGATCGTCGACGGGCAGCCTGCCGTCCGGCTCGAGCTGAGCGACGGCAGCCACCGGGTGGTCGTCACCGAGCAGCGGCGCGGGGACGGGAGCGCGGACGGAACCGCCCGCGTGACGGATTCCGCGCCGCCGGTGAATGCCACCACGGGCCATCCCGTGACGATGGACGGGTTCCGGGAAGTCGCCGGGCTGAACCGGGCGGTATGGGTCCGCGGCGGTGAGGACTGGACCGTGGTGCTCCACTCCGACGAGGTGACGTACACGTTATGGTCCGACCTTCCGCTGGCCGAGATGCCGGAGACGGTCAGCCACGTGGTGCTGTCGGAGAACTCCCGCCTGAAGCTCCCGGCGCCGGCTCCGGCCGACGACCCGCTCAGCCGCATCATCCGCGGACTGGGGATGATGGTCAGCCCGCCAAGTGGCTGACCGGCCCGGCGAACGGGTAACCTTCAATCGTGTTTGGAATCAACGGCTCAGAACTGATCATCCTGGCAATCCTTGCCTTGGTGATCCTCGGACCTGAGCGGTTGCCCGAATACGCCGCGCAGCTGGGCAGGTTCGTCAAACAGCTGAAAACCATGGCCGCCGGTGCCAAGGAACAGCTGCGCGAGGAAGTCGGCGACGACATCGTCGACATGGACTGGCGCAAGCTTGATCCGCGGCAATACGACCCGCGCCGGATCATCAAAGAAGCATTACTGGACGACGACGAGGCGCCGCGTCCGGCCCCGGCGGCGCCGGCGGTCGCGGCGGCAGCCGCAACCGCAGCCGGCACGGGCGTGCCAACCGGTTCGAGGGCGCCGGCGCGTTCGGCGACCAGGCCCGCGGCACGGCTCGCCCCGGGCGAGGCGGCGCCGTTCGACACCGAGGCGACCTGACCGGCCAAGCGCGGCATCCGCCGTCGCACGGTGGCGCCAAGGGCGGCGTCCGCTGCACGCGCTAGCGGGGAGTGACGCCCAGCGTGCGTCCGGCCAGGCCGCGCGGGCGCGCTGCCAATTCCGCCGCCATCCGCCGCAGTTCGGCCGCGGCGCCCCCGGCCCCGGAGCCGTCTGCCCCGTCCAGGACGATCGGACGGCCGGCGTCGCCGCCGGCGCGCAGCCGGGGTTCCAGCGGGATGCTTCCCAGCAGCGGTATCGGCGTCTCCAGCACGGCGGAGAGCCGCTCGGCGACGGCAGTTCCGCCGCCTGAGCCGAAGACTTCCATCTTGGAGCCGTCCGGCAGCGCCAGCCAGGACATGTTCTCGATGACTCCCGCCACCCGCTGCCCGGTCTGCGCGGCGATGGCGCCGGCGCGTTCCGCCACCTCGGCCGCGGCGCCCTGCGGGGTGGTCACCACCAGGATCTGCGAGGACGGGAGCAGCTGCGCGACGGAGATTGCCACGTCCCCGGTGCCCGGAGGCAGATCCAGGAACAGCGCATCCAGGTCGCCGAAGTAGACGTCGGTGAGGAACTGCTCCAGGGCCCGGTGCAGCATGGGCCCGCGCCAGGCCACCGGCTGGTTGCCCGACACGAACATGCCGATCGAGATGACCTTCACCCCGTGGGCCACCGGCGGCAGGATCATCTCGTCCACCCGGGTGGGAGCCTGGGTGATGCCCAGCAGCCCGGGAACCGAGAAACCGTAGACATCGGCGTCGATGATGCCCACCCGCAGCCCCTGCGCAGCCATGGCGCACGCGAGGTTGACCGTCACGCTGGACTTGCCCACCCCGCCCTTGCCGCTCGCCACGGCATAGATGCGGGTGAGCGAGGCCGGATCGGCGAACGGATTGCCGCGTCCGGCACCGCGCAGCTGCTCCTTGAGGTCGTCGCGCTGCTGCGGCGTCATCACGTCCAGCTCCACCGCCACCCCGGACACGCCCGGGACGGCAGCCAGGGCGTGCTCGACGTCGGCGGTGATGGTGCCGCGCAGCGGGCAGCCCGAAATGGTGAGCAACACGCCGACGGTGACCCGTCCGGCGTCGTCAATCCGGACGTCCTTGAGCATGCCCAGGTCCGCGAGGGGACGGCGAAGCTCCGGGTCGATCACGGTTCCCAGCGCGTGCCTCACGGCGGCCGGATCCGGGTGTTGCGACAGGTGTGGATCAGTCATGCATCAGTTCTCCTGGCCGCCGCTTCCGGGCGGCGGCAGCTTGGGCAGCGAGGTGGTGGCATCGGCGGGCCGGCGCCGGCCGCGGCGGCGTTCGTCCGCGGACTCGTCGTCCAGCAGTTCTTCCAGCACCGAGCGCAGCTCGCTGCGGACGAAGTCACGCGTGGCCACCTCGCGGATGGCGATCCGCAGCGCGGCCAGTTCGCGGGTCAGGTACTCGGTGTCCGCCAGGTTGCGTTCCGCGCGCTGGCGGTCCTGCTGCAGCGAAACCTTGTCCCGGTCGTCCTGGCGGTTCTGCGCCAACAGCAGCAGGGGAGCGGCGTAGGAGGCCTGCAGCGAGAGCATGAGGGTCAACGCGGTGAAACCCAGCGCGGCACTGTCGAAGCGCAGGTGTTCGGGTCCGAACGTGTTCCAGGCCAGCCAGAGCAGGCAGAAAACCGACATCCACATCAGGAACTGCGGGGTGCCCATGAAACGGGCGAAGGACTCCGTGGCCTTGCCGAAATAATCCGGGTTGGGCCTCAACCGGACCAGCAGGCGCGTGCGGGTCTCGCGCGGGGTGTCCAGCCCCGCGACCTTGATTTTCCGATCTGCCTTCTCAGCCAAAGCGTCCACCTCCGCTTACGGGGGAGTCGTCCTGCGCCCGCCAGTCGTCGGGCAGCAGATGGTCCAACACGTCGTCAACCGTCACGGCGCCGACCAGCCGGCCGGCGCTGTTGACCACTGCCAGGGCATTCAGGTTGTACGTTGCCAGGGTGCGGGCCACCTCGCTGACGTCGGCCTGGTCCAGCACCGGTTCCAGGTCGGAATCGACGATGTTGCCCAGCGCCTCCGGCGGCGGATAGCGCAGCAGCTGCTGGATATGGACCACGCCCAAGTATCTCCCGGTGGGAGTCTCCAGCGGCGGCCGGCAAACGAAAATGGCCGACGCCAGCGCCGGCGTGAGCTCTTCACGGCGCACATGCGCCAGGGCCTCGGCCACCGTGGCTTCCGGGGGCAGGATCACCGGCACCGGCGTCATCATGGAACCGGCGGTGTTCTCCTCGTACTCCAGCAGCCGCCGGACGTCCTTGGCTTCTTCCGGTTCCATCAGCTGCAGCAGCTCTTCCTTCTGCTCCTCGGGCAGCTCGGCCAGCAGGTCCGCGGCATCGTCCGGATCCATTTCCTCCAGCACGACGGCGGCGCGTTCGACATCCAGCGACGTCAGGATCTGCACCTGGTCGTCGTCCGGCAGCTCCTGGAGCACATCCGCCAGACGGTCGTCCTGCAGCTCGCTCGCGACTTCCAGCCGGCGCTTCTGCGTCATTTCGTGCAGCGCCTCGGCGAAGTCGGCGGGCTTGAGGTCCTCATGGCTGGCCACGAAGGTAGTGGCGGCCTGCGGTTCGTGGCGGGCTCCCTGGTAGGCCTCGTGCCAGTCCACGATCAGGGTCTCGTTGCGGCGCAGGCTGCGCAGCGGCGAGGTCGAATGGCCGCGCCGGACGAAGAGCTGGGAGACATACCAGTCGCCGTCGCGGGACTGTTCCATGCCGATATCCAGGATGGTGGCATCGCCGCTGCCGTCGGCGAGCGTGACGCGGCGGTCGAACATCTCGGCGACCACCAGGGTTTCGGCGCCGCGCTGTTCGAACCGGCGCAGGTTCACCAGCCCGGTGCAGATGACCTGCCCGGCGTTGATCGAGGTAATCCGGGTCATCGGGACGAACACCCGCTTTTTACCGGGGACCTCGACCACGAGGCCGACCACCAGGGGCGGCTTGGCCGGGCCGTAGTCGAGGACGACGGCGTCGCGCAGCCGGCCCAGGCGGTCTCCGAGCGGGTCGAAGACGTCCAGGCCGAGCAGCCGGGCGACGAAGACGCGGTTGGTTTTTGTGATCACCCCTTTAGGCTACGTGCTGGGCCCCGAAATCCGGGATTTGGCGGGCCAGGCGGACCAGCGCGGAGGCGCCGCCCCGGGCGGAGGCGGAGGGTGCACGCGGGTTCCCGCGTTCACCTGAAGCGATACCCGGACCACTGGCCGCGTATATCAGCGACAATGGGGGTATGTCGATGCTTGGCCGTACAGATTCCCGGGACCCCAGCCGTACCCTTCCACAGGGCGAGCTGATCGGTAACTACCGCTCGTATCTGGATGCCCAGAAGGTGGTGGACTATCTCGCGGACGAGGAATTCCCCGTCCAGCACGTGACCATCGTCGGCAACGACCTGAAGACCGTCGAGCGGGTCACCGGCAAGCTCAGCTATCCGCGGGTCGCCCTCTCCGGCGCGGCCACCGGCGCGTGGTTCGGTTTGTTCGTCGGCTTGCTGCTGATGCTCTTCGGCGGCGGCGAAACCTTTGTGCTGCTGATCTCGTCGATGGCCATGGGCGCGGCCTTCTGGATGCTGTTCGGCATCATTTCCTACGCGCTGCAGCGCGGCAAGCGGGACTTCACCTCCACCAACCAGGTCATCGCGACCAGTTACGACGTGGTGGTGTCCACCGAGGTGGCCCACGAAGCCCGGCGACTGGCCGCGCAGCTGCCGATGGCCGGCACCGCGCGCCCCGGCCCGCCGGCAACCCACGGCCAGGCACCCCTCGGGCAGCAGCCTCCTGCCGGCTACGGGCAGCAGCCTCCTGCCGGCCAACAGCCGCAGGCCCCGGAGCGCCCGGCCCAGTGGGGCGAGGACCCGTACCGCCAGGGCGGCAACGCCCCGGCGCAGCAGCCCCAACCCGGCCCGGCCCAGCCCGACGCGGCCCAGCCCGGCGTGACCGGCCAGCCCGTGCGCGGACGCTTTCCCGATCTGCCCGACGGCCGCCCGCAGTACGGAATCCGCGTGACTCCCGAGCCCGCCCAGCCGCGGCAGGCCGGCGAGACCGAGCCCGGCGGCGTGCCGGCCGCCGAGACCGAGCCCGGCGGCAGCCCGCAGGGCAGCGAGACCCAGCCGGGCGCCGGCCCAAGGGCCGGCGAGGGGAATGCCGGCTCCTTCCGCGACGACGACCGCCCCGGCACGTAGCCGCACCCCCACCAGCCGCACATCAACGGGAAGGGATCCGCCGCTTGCAAACGGCGGATCCCTTCCCGTGTTCCGTTGCCTCGGCGGCTGTCGCCGGAGGCGTTAGTCCGCTCAGGTGCCGTAGATGCCGGCCATCCAGGACTCCACGTCCTCGGGCTTGCGCGGCAGGGCCGCCGACAGGTTCACCGGGCCATCGGCGGTCATCAGGATGTCGTCCTCGATCCGCACTCCGATGCCGCGGTATTCAACCGGGACGGCCAGGTCTTCGTCCTTGAAATAGAGTCCGGGCTCGATCGTGAACACCATGCCCGGGGTGAGCACACCGTCCAGGTACAACTCGCGCTTCGCCTGCGCGCAGTCGTGAACGTCCAGGCCCAGGTGGTGGCTGGTGCCGTGCGGCATCCAGCGCCGGTGGTGCTGGCCCTCGGGGGAGAGCGCTTCGGCCAGGGGAACCGGCAACAGGCCCCACTCGTCCAGGCGTTCGGCGAGCACGGTGACCGCGGCAGTGTGGACGTCACGGAACTTCACGCCCGGCTGCGCCGCGGCAAAACCGGCGTCGGCGGCGTCGAGTACCGCCTGGTAAATCCTGCGCTGGACCTCGGTGAACGTGCCGTTGACCGGCAGCGTACGCGTCACGTCCGCGGTGTACAGGGAGTCGGCTTCCACCCCTGCGTCCAGCAGCAGCAGGTCTCCGGCCTTCACCTGTCCATTGTTGCGGATCCAGTGCAGGATGGTCGCGTTGTTGCCGCTGGCGGCGATGGTGTCGTAGCCCAGGTCGTTGCCTTCTTCCCGTGCCCGGGCGAAAAACGCGCCTTCCACCACGCGTTCGCCCCGCTCGTGCGTCAGCGCGCGCGGCAGCACCTTGACCACCTCATGGAAGCCGTTCACCGTGGCCTCCACGGCCTTCTTCATCTCCTGGACTTCCCACTCGTCCTTGAGCAGGCGCAGTTCGGACAGCGCTTCGGAGAGCTTGCCGTCGAGCTGGTCGGATTCCTCCAGGTCCACGCCCGTGTTGATCCGGGACGTGTCCACGAGGGCGTCCACGTTCAGGTCGACCTCGCGCAGCAGCCGGATGCGCATGCCGCCCACGTGGACCACCCCGGCGTCCTTGGTGATGGCGACTTCGAGTTCGCCAAGGTCGCGGGTGGGCAGGCCCAGCCGCCGGTTCAGTTCCTCCAGGGTGGGCCGGGGACCGATCCAGAACTCGCCGTACCGGGCGTTGGCGTAGAACTCGGCGGAATCCCGGCCGGACATCGGGCGGAAGTAGAGGGTGGACCGGTGATGGCCGCCGTCGTCACCCGCGCCCGCCTCGGTGGGCTCCATGACCAGCACGGCGTCCGGCTCATGGTCCAGGCCCAGGCCGGTCAGGTGGGCGAACCCGGAATGCGGGCGGAAGCGGTAGTCGGTGTCGTTGGAGCGGACCTTCAAGGGGCCGGCCGGAATGACCAGGCGCTCACCGTGGAATTTCTCGGAGAGCGCCCGACGGCGGCGCGCGGCGAAGGGCGCGACGGCTGCCTGCTCCGCGGCGGACGAGCCGGCCGGAGCCCAGTGGCTGCCCATAAACTCCTTGAAAGCATCCGATTCGGGACGCTGGGAACGGTTGTTGACGCGGTCTTCCAGCGGCTGCTCCCCGGCGGGCTGCTGTGAGGCGTCTTCGTTTTGGTAAGTACTCACCATCCCATCGTCTCATCGGCCAAAGGCGCTGCCAACATCCCGCGGGCGGCGGGCGTCCTGGCGTAAATTGGTCGTGTGAAGATCGACCTGCATGCGCATTCCACCGTTTCCGACGGCACCGAACCGCCCGCCGACGTGGTGCGTGCCGCGGCAGCCGCCGGTCTTGATGTCGTGGCGCTGACCGACCACGACTCGACTTCCGGGTGGGAAGCGGCGCGCACCGCCGCCGTCGAGTCGGGCATCGGTTTCGTGCCGGGCATGGAAGTCACGTGCCGGACCGTGGCGGGGATCAGCGTGCATGTGCTTTCCTATCTGCACGACCCCGCCCACCCCGGCTTGCTGGCCGAAATCAACAAGGCACGGGACGCGCGCATGACCCGGGCCGAGCGAATGGTGGAACTGCTCGCCGAGGACTTCCCGATCTCGTGGGCGGAGGTCACGGCCCGCGCCGGACACGGAGCGACGATCGGCCGGCCGCACATAGCCGACGCACTGGTGGCAGCCGGGATTGTGTCCGACCGCAGCGAAGCCTTCGCCCGGATCCTGACCGCCCACTCGCGCTACTACGTGTCGCACTACGCCCCCGACCCGGCCACGGCCGTCGCCCTGGTGCGCGAGGCCGGGGGAGTGCCTGTCTTTGCCCATCCGGTGGCCAGCAGCCGGGGCCGGGTGGTTGGCGATGCCGTGGTCGGGGAGATGCTCGACGCAGGGCTGGCCGGGGTGGAGATCGATCACCGGGACAACCCGGAAGAGGGCAGGGAACAGCTGCGCCGGCTGGCCGCCAAGCACGATCTGATAGTCACCGGATCCAGCGATTACCACGGTGCGGGCAAGCCGAACCGGCTGGGCGAAAACACCACCGACCCGGCCATGCTGGACCGCATCCTCGCCGCCGGTACCGGCGCTGCGGCGCACCTGCCCGGCCGCATCGCCCGGTGACAGGTTACGCGTTTGCTACGGCGGGACCGCCGGTTCAGGTCGCCGGCTGTGCTGCCGCCACCTCGCCGGCGCCGACCGTGACTTCGGCGCCCACGGCGGGTTCCGGGACGCTGGCGGCCTCAACCACGGAGGCGTGGCGGCCCAGGCGTTTGCGCATGACGTCGATGGCCTGCGGGTTCTGGTCCACGCACACGAACCGCCGGTCCAGGCCGGCGGCCACGGCGCCGAGGGTCCCGGAGCCGGCAAAGAAATCCAGCACCCAGTCGCCCGGCCGGCTGCTTGCGGCAACCATGCGGCGCAGCAGCCCTTCGGGCTTCTGGGTAGGGTAGCCGGTCTTTTCCCGGCCGGTGGGGGAGACGATGGTGTGCCACCAGACGTCGGTCGGGAGCTTGCCGCGCGCGGCCTTCTCCGCCGTCACCAGGCCCGGAGCCATGTACGGCTCGCGGTCCACTTCCGCGTTGTCGAAGTGGTAGGCCTTCGGGTTCTTGACGTAGACCAGGATGTTGTCGTGCTTGGCGGGCCAGCGGTTGCGCGCGCGGGCGCCGTAATCATAGGCCCAGATGATCTCGTTCAGGAAGCTCTCGCGGCCGAAGAGCATGTCCAGCAGCACCTTGGCATAGTGCACCTCGCGGTAATCCAGGTGCAGGTACAGCGTGCCGTCGTCGGCCAGCAGCCGCCAGGCTTCGGAGAGACGGGGCTCCAGGAAGGACCAGTAGTCGTCGAACGCGTCGTCGTAGCTGGCGAGGGTGCCCTTGACCGTCTGGTACGACTTCCCCTTGAACCCGATCCGGTCGCCTTCACCGTCGGCGCTGCGCACCATGGAGGTCTGCTGCCGGACCTGGGCCCGGCCGGTGTTGAACGGCGGGTCCAGGTAGATCATGGTGAAAGCGCCGTCGGGCAGCGTGGGCAGGAAGTCGGCGTTGTCCGCGTGGACTACCAGCGAGCTGCCGTCGGGCCTCCACGGGATACCGGCCACTATTCCCCGCTGGCGCCGTCGGTGACCTGCTGTGCGGTCCCGGTGACGACCTCGCCGTTCCGGCGGCGGGTGCGTGAACGCTTCCGCCGCGGCATTTCGGCCGAGGCGGCCGCCGGGTTCTCCGCAGTCGGCTCCTCGCCGCTGCGGCGCTGCCGGGGGTTGCCCGCGTCGGACCGGCCCTGCGGGCCGCCCTGGCGTGCCCCGCCGCGGCGGACACCGCTGCGGCCGCCGTCCTGCCGCTGGCCGCCGGAGCGGGCGGGGTGCTTGCCGGTCTCGCCCAGGTCTTCGAGTTTCTCGGCGTCGATGCCTGCGAGCTTGCGCTGGCTGCGCGGAAGCCTGCCCTTGGTGCCTTCGGGAATGTTCAGGTCGGTGAACAGGTGCGGGGAGGAGGAGTAGGTCTCCTGCGGCTCCGGTACGTCCAGACCCAGTGCCTTGTTGATCAGGCCCCAGCGCGGGACGTCATCCCAGTCCACAAAGGTGACGGCGGTGCCCTTGTTGCCGGCACGGCCGGTCCGGCCCACCCGGTGCAGGTAGGCCTTCTCGTCTTCGGGGCACTGGAAGTTGATCACGTGCGTGACGTCTTCGACGTCGATGCCGCGGGCAGCGACATCGGTGGCGACCAGCACGTCCACCTTGTTGTTGCGGAACGCGCGCAGCGCCTGTTCACGGGCGCCCTGGCCGAGGTCGCCGTGGATGGCGCCGGCGGCGAATCCTCGGTCGATCAGCTCCTCGGACAGCTTGGCGGCAGTGCGCTTGGTCTTGGTGAAGATGATGGTCCGGCCGCGGCCCTCGGCCTGCAGGATCCGGGCCACGACCTCGTCCTTGTCCAGGTTGTGCGCCCGGTAGACGACCTGGCGGATGTCCTTCTTGGTGATGCCTTCGTCGTCCGGGTCGGCGGCGCGGATGTGCGTCGGCTGCGTCATGTACCGCCGGGCCATGGCGATCACCGGCCCGGGCATGGTGGCGGAGAAGAGCATGGTCTGGCGCACGGCCGGGGTGGCGGCCAGCAGGGTCTCGACGTCAGGCAGGAAGCCCAGGTCCAGCATCTCGTCGGCTTCGTCCAGGACCACGATGCGGACGTTCTTCAGGCTCAGGTGCTTCTGGCGGTGCAGGTCGATCAGCCGGCCGGGGGTGCCGACCACGACCTCGACGCCCTTCTGCAGCATCTCGATCTGGGGCTCGTAGGCGCGCCCGCCGTAGATGACCGCGACGCGCGCGTTGCGCTGCTTGGAGGCGGTGGTCAGGTCGTTGCCGACCTGCACGGCCAGTTCGCGCGTCGGCACGACGATCAAGGCCTGCGGTGCACCGGGCACGGGAAGCTTGTCGAAGCCGTCGTCGTCCGGTCCCACCACCCGCTGCAGCGCGGGGATGCCGAAGCCCAGGGTCTTGCCCGTACCGGTCTTGGCCTGGCCGATGATGTCGTGGCCGCCGAGCGCTACCGGCAGGGTCATGGCCTGGATCGGGAAGGGGTGGGTGATGCCGGCGTCGAAAAGCGACCGCACGATGTCCGCGCGGACGTTGAAGTCGGCGAAGGTCTGCTTGGGCAGTTCGTGCGGGCGTTCGTCGGAGGCCAGCACAGCCTCGACGACCAGCTCTTCGGCGCTGTTGTCAGCGTGGATGAGCTGTTCGCCAGCCACCTGGATATTTTCAGTGTTCAATTACATACCGTTCATTCAGGCGCCGACGCCGGCGGTGCTCAACGGTCCTGCAGGTGCTGCGGGAGCGGAACAAGGCGGAAGCGTGGCGCAACCAGTGGAAGCCGATCGCGGGCTAACAACTGCTTTCCCGGCCGGCCAACGAGGCAGCCAAGGAGGTTAAAGATCGCGTAGGGACGGATCTGTTGATGGATTCACTTCACTCAATCAACGACCGGGCATCCAGTACTACACGGTTAAGTCTACCGGGCGATGGCAAACCGAACTCTTCGCCGCACCGGGCGGGGCCTTAACCGTCGGCCAGTTCGAAGTGCAGGCGCCGGTCCTCGATGTCCGCCAGCGTCAGCCGAACGCGCACCGTGGCCCCCGCCTCCAGGACTCCCGAGCATCGCGCGGTGACCGGCGGGTCGCTGAGTTGGACCACGCCATACGGCTCCTGGCCGCCGTTCCCGTTGCCTTTGCCCCTGCCAGCCACCAGCACTTTCCCGTTTCCGTTGCCGTTGCGGCTTCCGTTGCCGTTTCCGTTCCCGTTGCCGGGGTAGCGGGTGCCGGTAATGACGACCGCGTCGAACTCCTCCCCGACACGGTGGCTGAGCAGCGCCGTTTCGACGGCGTCCAGCGCAGCGCGGTCCACGCGCCCCGCCAGCTGGTCGGAAGCGGCCATCAGCTTGGGCAATTCGTCCAGCGCTTCCCGGGCCCACTGCGGAACGGGTTCGCCGGCGCACAGGGCGTGGCAGATCACCAGCACGAAACGGTCCACCAGCCGGCGCAGGGGAGCCGTGGCGTGCGCGTAGGGTGCGGCGATGGCCGCCTGCTGCCGTTCGGGCGGGAGTTCGCCGACGAACGGCGTGTAGCCGGCACCGCGGAACAGTGCGGTCGCCCCGTGCATCAGGGCCAACTGCTTGGGATCGGTGGTGTCCAGGCT
Source organism: Arthrobacter sp. Y3221114 (assembly GCF_059092625.1). Lineage (NCBI taxonomy): Bacteria > Bacillati > Actinomycetota > Actinomycetes > Micrococcales > Micrococcaceae > Arthrobacter > Arthrobacter sp. Y3221114. Next base: position 264,948 of record NZ_JBNHHW010000003.1, on the reverse strand, counting down.
GCGCAGATAGTCGCCGTAGGCCATCTCATGCGGCCAAGGGAACCCGAGCGCCTCGGTCTGCCGGCGGTATTGGGCTTCGGCGTCTGCGTCCGGGCCCGGCATGGTGCGCAGAATCCCGATCCTGCCCTCCAGCATGATCTTGGCCGCGGCCATCCCGGTCATCAGCGAGATCTGGGCGTTCCAGTCCTCCACCGGCAACGGCGGCTTGGTGACAATGAAATAGTGCCGGCCGTCGTGGGCGATCTCCTGATCGGGGACATTCAGGCTGGCCCCGCCGCGCTCGCGTTCGAGCTCCGCCCGCTTGCTGCCCACTTCCTTCAACAGCAGGAGGGTAGGCGCCGCGTCGCCCGAATCGATGTCCTGCTGCACCTGCTCGTAGTTCAGCTTGGCCCGGCTGCGTACCCTGGCGCGTTCCAGGCTGGCCGCGGTGACGCGCGCACCGGCGTCGAGCTCGAACCGCCACACGTAGGCCGACCGCAGCTGGTCCGCCAGCAGCGACCCGGCCTGTTCACCGATGACGTCGGGATGCAGCGGGATCCGTCCGTCCGGGGCATAGATGGTCTGGCCCCGCCGCCGGGTTTCGGCATCCAGTTCGCCGCCGGCTTCCACAAAAGCGGGGACATCGGCGATCGCGTACCAGACCGTGTACCCGCCGTCGTTGGACTCTATGTACAGGGCCTGGTCCAAATCGGTGGACGAGGGCGGGTCGATCGTCACGAATTCCAGTGCCGTCAGATCGGTCTCCGGCAGCCGATGGGCGGCCACGGCGGCCCGGGCCTCCGCGAGTGCGCCCGCGTCGAACTCCTGCGGCAGGTCGAACTCTGTCCGCAGGTCCTTCAGCACCCGTGCCAGCAGATGCTGGGACTCGTTGACCTTCGGATCCAAATGCGGGTACGGCACACGGCCAGCCTAACGGCAGCCGCGCCGAAATGGGACGCTACCCTTGGATTTATGAGCACCGTGAGCCCCGTTCCCGCAGCGCCTGGAGAGGATTCCGGCCGCCGCCGGCAATTCCTGATCGACCTGTACGGCGTGATGGCCTACGGCGAGCTGTCCGCCTTCGAGCGGTTTTCCTCCGACGCACGCTTTTCGCCCACCTTGCATGACCGGGCCGCGGTCGGCCGGCTTGCGGTGACCGAGTTTGAACATTTCGAGGCGGTGGCCGCGCAGCTGGAGCAACTCGGCGTGGACGTGGAAACGGCCATGGCTCCCTTCCAGCCCTCCATCGATGCCTTCCATGACCGGACGCGCCCGGCCGACTGGTACGAGTCGCTGATGAAGGCCTACGTCACCGACGGCGTGTTCGGCGACTTCTACCTGCACATCGCCGGAGCCCTCGACGGCGAGACGCAGAAGCTGGTCGCCCGGATCAAGGAAAACAGCGAGCAGATCTCCTTGATCGCGGCCCGGTTGAAACAGGTGCTGGCCGACGATCCGCGGCTGTCCTCCCGGCTGGCGCTGTGGGGGCGCAGGCTGGTGGGCGAGGCCTTGACCCAGGCCCAGCGGATCGGGATTGAGCGCGCCGTGTTGAGCGAGCTGATGCGGGGGCAGGACCCCGACCGGCAGGCGCAAGCCACCGGAGAGTTGTTTGCCCGGCTGACCCAGAATCATTCGCGCCGAATGAATGACTTGGGCCTGACGGCCTGAGCGGAAGCCTTCAGCGCGGCCGGGTTCGCCGGTAGGCTGGCGGCACAGGCGGCCGCATGCTGCGGGCAGCCGGGCCGCGCGGCAGACCGGGAGGGCATCGTGGGACGTGCGAAAGACGTACTCGACAGTGAAGAAATCGACCGGCAGCTGCGCGGGCTGCCGGAGTGGCGCTACGCGGGCGGAGCTCTGGTCAGCGCGTTCAAGCTGGACAACGGGCGCGAGGCGCTGAATTTCATTGCCGCCGTGGGTGACCTGGCCGAGGAGCAGCGTCACCACCCGGACCTGGACTGGCGGTACAACAAGGTCTTCCTGCGCTTCACGTCGCATGACGCCGACTCCGAAGTCACGACCCGTGACGTGTCCGCGGCGGCGGCGGTGAGCGTGCTGGCCCGGAAGCTCGCCGCGGACGCCGACCCGGAGAGCTACCCGGACTAGCCTCGCTCAGCCCAGCAGGGCGGTCAGCTGTTCGGTATCCCGCTGCACGCGCCGGCGCCCGATCCACCAGGCACCGGCCCACGCTGCCGGAATGGAAACGGCCATCGGCAGCAGCCAGGACAGGAAGTGCACTCCCGGTTCGGAGCCCAGGCCGGCGGCCATGAGGACGAACCAGAGCAGCACAGCCGCCGCCACCGCGATCCCGGGCAGCAGCAGCACCCCGTAGGCGTGGCGCCGGCGGTCCACCGCCCAGGCAATGAAGCCGACGGCGGCGGCGACCAGAACCAGCAGGACCAGTGGGACCATGGGTGCTTACAGGGCGCCGAATCCGACGGGTCGCGGCCCCTCGGCGCCGATCTCGACATAAGCCAGCACATTGGACGGGATGATGACCAGGCGTCCCTTGGCGTCGGTCAGGCGCAGCTCGGCGCCGCCGTTCATGGCGCGGCTCGCGATCTCAGCCACTTCGTCCGGCGACTGCGCCGAATCGAGCACGATTTCACGGCCGACGTTCTGCATGCCGATCTTAACTTCCACGCTGATGCCTCCTGGTTAATGCTGTAATCCGGGTGGGTTCCCTACCGGCGAATCTATCCTAGGGTTCCTTCGGGAAGCGTGAAATTCCGCGCCAAGCTAAACGGTAGATCAGTTCGCTCGCGGCGTCCTGGTCCAGTTCGCCGCCCGAGCGCAGCCAGTGCCGCGCGCTGATCTGCGCCATGCCGGCCAGGGCCCGGCCCAGCAGCGTGGCCTCGACCGCCGACAACTTGGTGTCCTCGGCGATGACACCGGCGATGGCGCTGGCCAGCCCCGCATTGAAGTCCTCCAAGCGGGCGCTCACGTCGGGATCGTTGTTCAGGTCGGATTCGAAGACCAGCCGGTGCGCCTGGCTGTCCTGGGCAATGAACTGGTAGTAGGCCCGGATGGTGGCGTGCACGCGCTGTTTGTTGTCCGTCGTCGAGTTCAGGGCCGCCATCAGCATCGCGTTCAGAGATTCCAGATGGTGATCCAGCAGGGCCAGGTAGAGTTCCCGCTTGCCGGGGAAGTGCTGGTAGAGCACCGGCTTGCTCACGTTCGCGGCGTCGGCGATCTCGTCCATCGCCGCGGCATGGTAGCCGTTGACCACGAAGACCTCGTGTGCCGCCTGCAGCAGCTGGCGCCGCCGTTCCTCCCGCGGCAGTCGGGTGGGCTTGGCGGCTGAGCGGGGTTCTGTCGTCACGGTATTACTCGGCCTCTTCCGGCGCTGCGGTCAGGAAAACTTACAGCGCCACGGTGCAGTAAGTGTCAGTCCCGACCAGTTTACGCACCAGCAACCCGCCGGGGCGTAGATTGGAAGAATGAGCACCTTGGAGACCGGGCAGCTGCCGCCGCTGGTGGAACCGGCCGCGTCCCTCAGCAGGGAAGAGACCGAGCGGTATTCGCGGCACCTGATCATTCCCGAAGTGGGCATGGCCGGCCAGCTAAGGCTGAAGAACGCGAAGGTGCTGGTGATCGGTGCCGGCGGCCTCGGTTCGCCGGCCATGCTGTATCTGGCCGCCGCCGGCGTGGGCCGGATCGGGATCGTGGACGACGACGAGGTGGAGGCCAGCAACCTGCAGCGCCAGGTCATCCACGGCGTGGCGGACCTGGGACGCAGCAAGGCGGCCTCGGCACGGGACAGCATCCTGGCGCTGAACCCCGGCGTGGACGTGGTGTTGCACGAGGTCCGGCTGGACACCGGCAACGTCCTGGAGATCTTCGCCGGCTACGACGTCATCCTGGACGGCACGGACAACTTCGCCACCCGGTACCTGGTCAACGACGCCGCCGCGCTGCTGGGCAAACCCTACGTGTGGGGCTCCATCCTGAGGTTCGACGGGCAGGTCAGTGTCTTCTGGGATGCCCACGGGCCGAACTACCGCGACCTTTATCCGGAGGCGCCGCCGCCGGGGTCCGTGCCCTCCTGCGCCGAGGGCGGTGTGCTCGGCGTGCTGTGTGCACAGATCGGCTCCGTGATGGTCAATGAATCGATCAAGCTGATCACCGGTATCGGGCAGACTCTGCTGGGCCGCGTACTGGTCTTCAATGCCCTCCAGATGAGCTGGCGGGAGCTGAAGGTGCGCAAGGATCCCGAGGCCGAGCCGATCACCCGGCTGGTCGACTATGAGGCGTTCTGCGGCGTGGCGCCGGTGCCCCAGGTCGAGGGCAGCCGCGCGGTGGACGCCCGCACCCTGGCCCGCATGCTGGCCGACCGCGATGCCGGCCGGGGCGACTTCGAGCTGGTCGACGTGCGGGAACCGGGCGAATACGACGTTGTGAACATCCCGGGCGCGGTCCTGGTCCCGAAGGGACGCATCCTTTCCGGCGAGGCCCTGAACGACCTGCCGCGGGAGAAGGACCTGGTATTCCACTGCAAGTCGGGCGTGCGGTCCGCCGAGGTGCTGCAGAACCTGCTGGCGCAGGGTTACACCCGGGTAGCCCACCTCGACGGCGGGATCCTGGCGTGGGTCAGGGACGTGGAGCCCACGAAACCGGTGTACTAAGCCCGGCCGGCGCCGGCCGGCCGCCCGGCTTCGCCCCTGCGGCAGCCTCAGGCGGTAGCGGCGTCTTCGCCGTGCCCCGTGACCGGGCAGGACGCAGCGTCCGCGGCCCCGGGGAGGGCGGGTTCTTCGAGCGTGATGCCGTACAGCGCTTCCAGGGCGGCAATGTACCGCTCCTGCTCGCCGTTGGCGGCCAGCTCCCGCGCCCGCACGGTGGGCAGGTGCAGCAACTGCTTGACCATGCGGCGCATGGCGAATTCGACTTCCTGGGCTGGGCCGGTGCAGCCGTGCTGGGAGCGCACTTTCTCGAGCTCGTTCTCCAGCACCTGCATGGTGTGCTTGCGAAGTGCCACGATGGCGGAGTCCACGCTGCGGGCCTGTCGGCTGGCCTCGAAGCTGCGGGCGGCGTTGGCGACGATTTCTGCCGCCTGCTGGACCGATTCGGCCTGTTCCTCGGGGGCGGCCATGCGCACCGACTCCAGCGTGATCAGCTCCACGCCCTCGAGCGCGCCCACGGCGGGGTCGAAGTCGTGGCTCAGCGCGAGGTCGATGATCGTCAGCGGCTTGTCGACGCCCGTGCGCACGCCGGCCACGCGCTCGGCACTGATCTGGTTGTCGCTGCCGCTGCAGCCGATGACCACGTCCGCGGAGGCGATCGCGTCGTCCAGCGCCGCGTGGGTCAGCGGGACGCCGCCGCGGGTCTCGGTAAACGCCGCGGCGCGGCCGGAAGCGGAGTAGACGCTGATCCGGGTGCAGCCGCGCTCGCGCAGCAGCGCCATGGTGGCCCCGGCATACGCGCCGGTCCCGAAGAGTACAACCTGCTTGTCCGACCAGTCCTTCTCGACGGCCAGATCGGTGGCGAGGTCGAGCGCAACAGACACGATCGAGAGCCCGCGGCCGCCCAGGGCCGTCTGCGTGCCCACGTCCTTGGCCGTACGGGAAGCGGTCTGGAAGAGCCTGACCAGCCCCCCGCTCGCGGTGCCCTTCTCCTGCGCCTCGATCAGGGCGCGGCGCACCTGGCCAGCCACTTCGCGTTCGCCGACGACGGCCGAATCCAGGCCTGCCCCGACCGCGAACAGGTGCCGTGCAACATCCTCGCCCGTGTTCAGGTCGAAGGAGCGGGCCACCAGTGCATGGTCCAGTCCCGAGCAGCGGCTGATCTGTTCGATGAGCGCGGCGCGGGCGGATTCCAGGTCGGATTCGCTCTCGGTCTCGCAGTAAACTTCCACCCGGTTGCAGGTAGCCAGGACCACCGCGCCGGTGACCGGGGACCCGTCTGCGAGCACGTCAGTATCGATCCGGGAGGTGCCGGCGCTCAGGCGGGCCACCGTTTCCAGATCGACCTTGGAATGGGTTGCAACAAGTGAAAGTAAGACCACAGCGCCTCTATCTTAGCGGGAAGCCAGCGTCGGCTCCTCCAAGCTTGGCCCATTAACCCGGCGTTAACCTGGCTTCGGGCGCCGTTGACGACTGTGATATTGGCCACTCGGGCCGGTGGCCGCCGCCGTTGCGCGCACCCCGGCGCTGCCCGCGGTTGGCCAGAAGCATGGCCGCTGGACCAGAATCTATGTCATGACACTCAATGCTTCCCATCCCTTGCTGGATGGGCGTACCGCCGACTCGGACCTGATTACCGCCTACCGCGGAGGGAAGCCGGGCCGCCGTCCTGTCTGGTTCATGCGGCAGGCCGGGCGCTCACTGCCCGAATACCGGGAAGCACGGCAGGGCATCGCGATGCTGGATGCCTGCCTGAAGCCGGATCTGGCAGCGGAGATCACCCTGCAGCCGGTGCGGCGCCACGACGTGGATGCCGGCATCTTCTTCTCCGACATCGTGATCCCGTTGAAGCTGGCCGGGGTGGATGTGGACATCGTTCCCGGTGTCGGCCCGGTCCTGGGCGCCCCTGTCCGCACTGCCGCCGACGTCGCCGCCCTGCCGGAACTCACCGACGAGGCGTTGGAACCGATCCGCGAGGCGGTCCGGCTGACGGTGGCGGAGCTCGGTGCCAAGCCGCTGATCGGCTTCGCCGGCGCCCCGTTCACGCTCGCCGCGTACATGGTGGAGGGCCGGCCGTCCCGGGACCACCTGGGGCCGCGCACCATGATGCACGCCGACCCGGAGACCTGGAATGCCTTGGCGGGCTGGGCCGCGGACGCGTCCGGCAAGTTCCTGCGGGCGCAGCTGGAAGCGGGCGCCAGCGCGGGGCAGCTGTTCGACTCCTGGGCCGGTTCGCTGTCCCTGGCGGACTACCGCCGGCGCGTGGCACCGGCGTCGTCGCGCGCACTGGACCATGTCCGCCATCTGGGCGCGCCGCTGGTCCACTTCGGCACCGGCACGTCCGAACTGCTCGTGGCCATGCGCGACGTCGGGGCCGACGTGATCGGCGTCGACTATCGGCTGCCGCTGGACGAGGCGAACCGCCGGCTGGGCGGGCGGACGCCGCTGCAGGGCAACATCGATCCGGCGCTGTTGTCGGCGCCGTGGGAGGTGCTCGAGGCCCATGTCCGAGAGGTGCTGGCCTCCGGCAGCGACGCTCCGGGCCACGTGGTCAACCTGGGCCACGGCGTGCCGCCGGAGACGGACCCGCAGGTCCTGACCCGCGTGGTCGACCTGATTCATTCCGTGGCCCCGTAGCCATGCAGCACCCGCAGCCGCAGCCCGCCCGCCGTCCCGAACGGCAGGGCGGGCGCAAGCCCCGGCCGGCCACCGCCGTCGTCATCGGCGGCGGGATCGGCGGCCTGGTCGCCGCCCGCGAGCTGGCGCTGGCCGGGGTCGAGGTGACGGTGCTGGAACGCGCTCCCCGGTTCGGCGGCTGCGTGACCCGGCACGAGGTGGGCGGGCTGATGCTTGACGCCGGCGCCGAATCTTTCGCCACGCGCTCCAGCGTGGTCTCCGACCTGATCGGCGAACTGGGCCTGGGCAACGACATTGTCCAGCCGAACCCGGCCGGCGCCTGGATCCAGCTGCCGGACGGTGCGCAACGGCTGCCCAAGACGGGGGTGCTCGGCATTCCGGCCGACCCCTCCGACCCGGACGTGGTGCGTGCCATCGGCCGCCGGGCGGCGCTGCGTGCCTCGGGCGACAAGGTCATGCCGCTGGGTTCACTGCTGCGCCGCGAGCAGCTCAGCCTGGGCCAGCTGGTGCGCGCCCGGATGGGCGAAGCCGTGCTCCAAAAGCTGGTCGCGCCTGTGGCAGGCGGGGTCTACTCGGCGGATCCGGACGTGCTGGACGTGGACTCGGTGATGCCGGGGCTGCGCGCCTCGGTGGCCGCCCACGGGTCGCTGACCGCCGCGGTGGGTGCCATCCGGAAAGCCGCCCCGGCCGGTTCCAACGTGGCCGGCCTCGCCGGCGGCATGGGCCGGTTGACCGAGGCCCTGCTGGCCGACCTGAAAGCCCGCCACGTGGCACTGCGCACCGGGGCGGAAGCCACCGCCGTCACCCGGCACGACGGCGGGTGGCTGGTCGAGTCTCCGGCCGGGGCGTTCCGCGCGGACGCCTTGATGATGGCAGCCGACGGCGCTGCCGCCGTCCGGCTGCTGGCCGGCACCGTTCCCGGGCTGGCCGGGCTGGAACCCGAAACCGGACCCGCGGTCTCGCTGGTGACGCTGGTGGTGGACCTGCCCGACCTCGACGCGATGCCGCGGGGCACCGGGATGCTGGTGGCGCCGTCGGTCCGCGACGTCAAGGCCAAGGCACTCACCCATGCCACCGCCAAATGGCCGTGGCTGGCGGACGAAGCCGGTCCGGGAAGCCACGTGCTGCGGCTGTCCTACGGGCGCGCGGTGGGTCAGCAGGGGGCCGAGGACTTTACCGGTTGGGCCGACGAGACGCTCTACCGCCAGGCGCTGGCCGATGCCAGCTTCCTGATGGGGGTGGCTGTGGGCGACGACGACGTGGTGGGCTCGAAGGTGGTGCGCTGGATCGGTGCGCTGCCGTCCGCCACCGTGGGGCACCGCGACCGGGTGGCAGCGGTGCGCCGCGAGCTGGTCCCGCATGCCGGGCTGGGCATCACCGGGGCCTGGCTGGCCGGCACCGGGCTGGTGGCCGTGGTGGGGGATGCGCGGCGCCGTGCACGGGACCTCGCCGCACGGCTGCGGCCCGCGGCGTCCTGATCTTCTACAATGTGTAGAAACATGGTTTTCGATTAATTACGATGCAGAAGGCAGACTGGTAAGCATGAGCGAATCGGCAAGGTCAGAGTCAGCAATCCCCGCCGCCGGCGGCACCGACGAGGAACTGTTCTACACCCTCTGGACGGTCTTCAAGCGCACCGGCGCACCCGCGGATCCGTCCGCTGCCGCGGCGTTCGATGAGACGGTTGCCGAACTCGCCGGCCGCAATGTCACCCTGCGCGGAGCGTACGATGTTTCCGCCATGCGCGAGGACGCCGACGTGATGATCTGGCTGCACGGCCCGCAGCCGGACGAACTCCAGGCGGCGGTACGCGACATCCGCCGGACGCAGCTGTTCGCCCCCACCGAGATGGTCTGGTCCGCGATGGGCGTCCACCGCGATGCCGAGTTCAGCAAAAACCACGCCCCGGCCTTCTCGCTGGGCAAGGAGCCGGAGGCCTGGCTCTGCGTCTACCCGTTCGTGCGTTCCTACGAGTGGTACCTGCTGCCGGCCGAGGAGCGCGGCAAGATGCTGCGCGACCACGGCCTGCTCGGCCGCGACTTCCCGCAGGTGCTGTCCAACACGGTGGCCTCGTTCGCGCTGGGGGACTGGGAATGGATCCTCGCCCTGGAAGCCCCCGAACTGATCGATCTGGTCGACCTGATGCGCCACCTGCGGTACACCGACGCCCGCAACCACGTGCGCGAAGAAATCCCGTTCTACACCGGCAAGCGCATCAGCACTGCCAATATCGCCGAGGTGCTGCGGTGAACCAGTCAGCCGAACCGTCCTTTGACCCGCGCGCCGGCGTCGCCGACGACGGGACCATGCAGCCGAAGAAGTACGACGCCCTGCTGCTGGCTTCCTTCGGCGGCCCCGAGGGCCAGGACGATGTCATTCCGTTCCTCCGCAACGTCACCAGCGGCCGCGGGATCCCGGATGAACGGCTTGAAGAAGTCGCCACCCACTACCGCGCCAACGGCGGCATCAGCCCCATCAACACGCAAAACCGTGCACTGAAGACGGCGCTTGAGGCCGAGCTCGCCCGCCGCGGGCTCGACCTGCCCGTGCTCTGGGGAAACCGCAACTGGGACCCCTACATCACCGACGTTTTCAAGGAAGCGTACGACGCCGGCCACCGCCGCGTCCTGGCCGTGACCACCAGCGCCTACTCCGGCTATTCCAGCTGCCGCCAGTACCGCGAGGACTTCGGCATGGCCCTGGTCGAGACCGGGCTGGCCGGCAAGCTGGAAGTGGACAAGGTGCGCCAGTACTTCGACCACCCGGGCTTCGTGGAACCGTTCGCCGAGGGCCTGGCCGAAGGCCTGGGCCGGGTACGGGCCGACCTGGCCGCCCAGGGCGCCCCGGACGCGCCGGTCCACGTGCTGTTCGCGACCCACTCCATCCCCATCGGCGACGCCGAAAACGCCGGCCCGCGCGGGGTGGAATACGAGGGCGGCAGCGCCTACGTGGCACAGCACCTGGCCACCGCCCGCGCCGTCCTGGAACGGGTGCCGGGAGCGGCCGGCGTCGACTGGTCCCTCGTCTACCAGTCCCGGTCCGGCGCGCCGCATGTGCCATGGCTGGAGCCGGACATCAACGACGCGCTCGAAGAGCTGCCCGCTCAGGGCGTGAAGGGCGTGGTCATCGTGCCGCTGGGCTTTGTCAGCGACCACATGGAGGTGATGTGGGACCTGGACACGGAGGCACTGGAAACCTGCCGCAGCCTCGGGCTGGCCGCCGCCCGCGTCCCCACCCCGGGCGTGCACCGGAAGTTCGTCGAGGGCCTCGTGGACCTGGTCTGTGAGCGCACGGTGGAACAGCACCGCGCCGACCGTCCTGCGCTGACCGACCTGGGACCCTGGATGGACGTGTGCATGCCCGGCTGTTGCGCCAACCGCCGCGGCGAGAAGCCGACGGTGGCCGGCATGGATTCGACCGTGGGGGTGCCGCAGCCATGACCGTCAAAGTCCGCATCGGCACCCGCGGCAGCGCCCTGGCGGTCACCCAGACCACCACCGTGGCCGAGGCGCTGGCCGCCGGCGGGGCGCTGGAGTATGAACTGGTCCGGATCAAGACCGAGGGCGACGTGCTGCGTGGGCCGCTGGCCCAGATCGGCGGAACCGGAGTCTTCACCGCCGCGCTGCGCGAGGCGCTGCTGGACGACCGCTGCGACGTGGCCGTGCATTCGCTCAAGGACCTGCCCACCGGCGTGGCCGACGGGCTGCAGATTGCCGCCATTCCCGCCCGCGTGGACGTCCGCGACGCCCTCTGCGCCCGGGACGGGCTGACCCTGGCCGGGCTGCCGGCCGGCGCCAAGGTCGGCACGGGCTCCCCGCGCCGGGCAGCCCAGCTGCGCGCCGCCCGCCCCGACCTGGTCGTGGTGGACATCCGCGGCAACGTGGACACCAGGCTGGGACGGGTCAAGGGGCTCACGGGCGAAGAAAGGCACGAGGGAAAGCACGCGGATCTCGACGCCGTGGTGCTCGCCGCGGCCGGGCTGGCACGGCTGGGACGCACCGAGCACGTCACGGAGCTGCTGGACCCGTCGGTCATGCTGCCGGCCCCCGGCCAGGGCGCGCTGGCCGTTGAATGCCGGGTTGCCGACGCCGCTTCCGGCACGGCGCTGGCCGGCGCGCTGGCCGACTACGACGACGCGGACACCCGCCTGGCCGTGACGGCGGAACGGTCGCTGCTGGCGCGGTTGGAAGCCGGCTGCAGCGCCCCGGTCGGGGCGCTGGCATCGGTCGACGCCGGCTCCCTGGTGCTGCGGGCGGTGGTCTGCAGCCCCGACGGCAGCCGGCTGCTGCACGGAGAGAAGACGGTGGAGGCAGCCGGTTCCGAAGATGCCGTGGCCCTGGGCGCCCGACTGGCTGAAGAGCTGCTCGGGAAGGGCGCCGGCGACCTGATGAGCCTGGTCGGGCGCTGACGATGGCGTTGCTGTGGCAGCGCGGCGCGCCGGAAAACCAGCTTCAGGGGCTGCGGGTGGTGCTGCCGCGCAGCCCTGACCGGGCGGCCGGCATGGCCGCCGAACTGGTCCGCCGCGGCGCGTCCCCCAGCGTCCTGCCGCTGATCGACTTCGAACGGACGGACACGCCGGACGAACTGGACCAGGCGCTGACCCTGCTGGCGCAGAACAAGGCCGTCTGGCTGGTCATCACCAGCATCACGACGGTGCGGGCGCTGAAGGCCTGCGCACTGGAGCGTGGCACCAGCCTGGCGGCGCTGGCAGGGGACACGAAGATTGCGGCCGTCGGAAGCCCCAGCGCCAGGGCGCTGGAGGCCGAGGGCCTCACCGTCGACCTGGTGCCGCCCGGCAGCATGGACGCCGTCGGCCTGGTGGACGCCTGGCCGCTGCCGCCGGAAACCGCCGGCGGTCCGGCGGAGCGGATGCTGGTCCTGCTGCCGCAGGCCGACATCGCCGCGCCCACGGTGTTCGAAGGCCTGATGGCGAAGGGCTGGCAGGTGCTGCCCGTGACCGCCTACCGCACGGTGGACTACCCCGCCCGTCCCGAGCTCCGCCTGACCGCGGAACTGGAGATCGCGGCCCGCGAGCCCGCCGACGACCTGGAACTCATCACCGCCGCGGATTTCCGCAGCCGCGCCGGCAGCGGCACCATCGACGCCGTCGTCCTGACCTCGCCCAGCGTCACCAGGCGGCTGGCGGGACTCCTTGACCCGTGGCCGGCCGGACTGCGGCTGATCGCGATCGGCACCAGTTCCGCGCGGCAGGCCGCCGAACTGGGCCTGGAGATCGCCGCCACCGCGGCCGAACCGACGCCGCCCGGCATCGCCGACGCCCTGGCGCGGTCGCTTGAAAACCATCCCACCGAACCAGAAGGAACGCCATGAGCTTCCCCTCCCACCGGCTCCGCCGGCTCCGGGCCACCGAGGCGATGCGCCGGATGACGGCGGAGGTCCGGACCCACCCGAACCAGCTGATCCTGCCCGCCTTCATCCGCGAAGGCCTCAGCGAACCGGTGCCGCTGCAGTCCATGCCGGGCGTGGTCCAGCACACCACCGAGACGCTCAAGCGCGCGGCGGCCGAGGCCGTGGAGCTGGGCCTCGGCGGCATCATGCTCTTCGGCATTCCCCAGGTGCGCGACGCCACCGGCAGCGCCGGGGTGGATCCCGACGGCGTACTGAACCGCGCCATTGCAGAGGTGAAGGCGGAGGTCGGGAACGACCTGGTGGTGATGGGCGACGTCTGCCTGGACGAATTCACCGACCACGGCCACTGCGGCGTGCTGGCCCCGGATGGCACGGTGGACAACGACGCCACGCTGCCGATCTACGCGGAGATGGCCGTGGCCCAGGCCGCGGCCGGCGCGGACGTGCTCGGCCCCTCCGGCATGATGGACGGCCAGGTCGCGGTGATCCGGCAGGCACTCGACGAGGCCGGCCACCAGGACGTCTCCATCCTGGCGTACGCCGCAAAGTATGCCTCGGCCTTCTACGGGCCCTTCCGCGAAGCGGTGGACTCACAGCTGACCGGAGACCGGCGGACCTACCAGATGGATGCCGCCAACCGGCGCGAAGCCATCCGGGAAGTGGAACTGGACCTGGCAGAAGGCGCGGACATGGTCATGGTCAAACCCGCCATGAGCTACCTGGACATCCTGTCCGACGTGGCGGAGATGTCTCCGGTGCCGGTGGCCGCGTACCAGATCTCCGGCGAGTACGCGATGATCGAGGCAGCCGCAGCCAATGGCTGGATCGACCGGAAGGCTGCAATCCTGGAATCTGTCCTGGGCATCCGCCGCGCCGGTGCCGACATGGTGCTGACCTACTGGGCCCCGGAAATCGCCCGCTGGCTGAAGTAGACGTTCACCCTGGCCGCCGATTGCCGCGCCACACGACCCTGCCCGCAGCGGTTTCCGCTGTCCCGAAAGGACCCAAGACCATGACTGAAGCCATCCGCTCCGAGGAACTCTTCGAACGCGCCCGCCAGCTGATGCCCGGCGGGGTTAATTCGCCGGTCCGGGCCTTCGGCTCCGTCGGCGGGACCCCGCGCATGATGGTCGGCGCCAAGGGGGCCTACCTTACCGACGCCGACGGGCGCGAGTACGTCGACCTCGTCTGCTCCTGGGGCCCGGCCCTGCTGGGCCACGCCCATCCGGCCGTCCTCGAGGCCGTGCACACGGCGGTGGACCGGGGCCTGTCCTTCGGTGCCTCCACGCCCGCCGAGTCGGAACTGGCGGCCCTGGTCGTCGGCAGGGTCTCCGCCGTCGAGCGCCTGCGCATGGTCTCCACCGGCACCGAAGCGACGATGACCGCCGTACGCCTGGCCCGCGGCTACACCGGCCGCAACCTCGTCGTGAAGTTCGCCGGCTGCTACCACGGGCACCTGGACGGGCTGCTGGCCGCCGCGGGCTCGGGCGTGGCCACCCTGGCGCTGCCCGGTTCGGCCGGTGTCACCGAGGCGACGGCCGCGGAGACCCTGGTGCTGCCGTACAACGACATTGCCGCCGTCGAGGAAGTTTTCGCGGCCCGCGGCAGCCAGATCGCCGCAGTCATCACCGAAGCGGCCCCCGCCAACATGGGCGTGGTCACCCCCGCCGACGGCTTCAACGCGGCCCTGTCCCGGATCACCCGGGAACACGGAGCGCTGCTGATCCTGGACGAGGTGCTGACCGGTTTCCGCACCGGCTATGCCGGCTACTGGGGCCTGACCGGGGGAGCCGAGGGGGCCGCCGATCCGTTCGTGCCCGACCTGTTGACCTTCGGCAAGGTCATCGGCGGCGGCATGCCCGTGGCGGCCCTGGGCGGCCGCGCCGACGTGATGGATTACCTGGCGCCGTCCGGCCCCGTCTACCAGGCCGGCACACTCTCCGGCAACCCGATCGCCATGGCCGCCGGCGTGGCGACCCTGACCGCCGCGACGCCGGATGTCTACGCGGCGATCGATGCCCGCTCGCTCGAACTGCAGGCCGCGCTGACCGCCGCCCTGTCCCACGCCGGCGTGGACCACAGCATCCAGTCCGCGGGGAACCTGTTCAGCGTGGCCTTCGGCACCTCGGCCAACGGCGTTCACAACTACGCCGATGCCCAGGGCCAGGAGGCCTTCCGCTACGCCCCCTTCTTCCATGCCATGCTCGACGCCGGCGTCTACCTGCCGCCGTCGGTGTTCGAAGCCTGGTTCCTCTCCGCGGCGCACGACGACGCCGCGATGGAGAAGATCTTCGCCGCGTTGCCGGCAGCCGCCCGGGCCGCCGCGGCAGCCACGCCGCCGGCCTGACCGCAGCTCCGGGACCCGCGGGACGGGGTCCGCATCCGGCTGCCGTCCGGTCCCCGGGAGGCGGGCATGGCAGACTGATGCTGACGGCGGTATACGGAACCGCCGCGCGAACCCAGGAGAGTGCAGATGGGCCTGTTCTCCAGGCGCAGGCAAACGCAGGAAAATCACGACGCCGAGGCTGCCCGGCCCGAGGGCGCCCCGGTGCGCGTGCAGCCCCAACGAGAGGCGGCGTACGACGCCGTGCCGCCCCAGCCTGAGGCCGGCCCGGCGCCCGTGCTGTCCCGGCCGGAGGCCGGCCCCGCCCCCGTGCCCCGCGCAATGTGGTCCGACGGACTGGGGCGCACGGCCACGCGCTCCGCACAGCTGCTGCTGACGCTGCTGCTGGCCGTGGTGGTGATTTACGGGCTGCTGCAGCTGAGGCTGCTGGTCATTCCCGTCCTGATCGCCCTGATCCTGGCGGCGGCCGTGGGGCCGGTGGTGCGGCTGCTGCGCAGCTGGGGTTGGTCCGCGGCGCTGGCTACGGCCACCGCGTTCCTCGGGATCCTTGTGGTGCTCGGCGGCGTGATAACCGGGATCGTCTTCGCGGTCCGCAGCGAAGCGGATGAACTGGTCAGCTCCGCCCGCGAGGGCTGGATGCAGCTGCAGGAGTTCCTGGCCAACTTCCCGCTGCCGGTCAGCCAGCAGCAGATCGACGAGGCGCTCGCCGGGGTGCTCGACTTCCTGACCAGCGCCACGGTTGGACGCAGCGCGCTGAGCGGGTTGTCGACGGCGGCCGAAGTCGTCACCGGGGCCGTCCTGATGGCTGTGATCCTGTTCTTCTTCCTCAAGGACGGCCCGCGCATTTGGCGTTTCCTGCTCAGCTGGTTCCCGGCGGTCCGGCGGCCGCAGCTGGAACTGGCCGGTTCGCGCGCCATGGACGTGCTGGGCAGCTACGTGCGGGGCACGGCCACCGTCGCGGCCGTCGACGCTTTCTTCATCGGCCTGGCCCTGTTCATCCTGCAGGTGCCGCTGGCGTTGCCGCTCTCGGTGCTGATCTTCATCGGCGGATTCATCCCGATTGTCGGCGCCACGGTCGCCGGTGTGTTGGCGACGCTGGTGGCTTTGGTGGCCAACGGGCCGCTGGCCGCGCTGGTGGTGATCGCCGTCGTGATCATCGTGCAGCAGCTGGAAGGCAACTTCCTGCAGCCGGTGGTGATGGGCCGCTCGGTGGACCTGCACTCGCTCGTGATCCTGTTGGCCCTGACCGCAGGAACCATCCTGGGCGGCATCATCGGCGCCGTCCTGGCCGTTCCGGTCACGGCCGTCGGCTGGGTGGTGATCCAGGTGATGTCGGGCAGGACCACCGCCGAGGAACCCGCGCCGGCCCGGCGGGGCCGCTGACCAGGCGCCGCGGGCCACCAGCGGTGCGGGCCTAGGCGCCAGCGGGCCAGATACGAGCCGGCCGGAAACGGGAAGGTCCCCGGAAGTTAAAGCTTCCGGGGACCTTCCTAACGTCGGCTGCTGCCGCCCACACCGGCGGCTGCGGACCGTTTGCTAGAAAGCGGGGAAGACGTCGCCGTTGGGCCACGTATCCTCGATGAACTTCTTCACGTCCGGCGTGTGCAGCAGCTCTTCGAGCTTGGCAACGGCAGGATTTTCGTCACCGGCGTTCCAGGCCAGGAAGTTGGCATACGGGTTGTTCTCGGAGGACTCGACGACCACAGCATCATCTGTGTTCAGCCCCGCATCCAGGATGAAGTTGCCATTGATGATGGCCAGGTCGATCTTCGGATCCTCGATCAACTGGACCAGGATTTCCGGCTGGTTCTCCTCGAACTTCAGGCCCTTGGGGTTCTGCTCCTCGGTCAGCGTCAGGGCCGCCGAATCGTCCTCGATCCCCGTCAGCAGGCCCGCCGTCTCGAGCATCTTGAGCGCACGCGGCTGGTTGCCCGGATCGTTGGTGATCGCAATGGTTGCGCCCTCGCCAAGGTCGTCGACGCTCTTGTGCTTCGACGAGAACCCGGCGTACGGCTCAATGTGGATGCCTTCGCCATGTTCGAGGTCGTAGCCCTTGTCGGCCACCTGCTGCTCAAAGAAGTCCAGATGCTGGAAGTAGTTGGCATCCAGCGAGCCGTCGCTCAGGGCGATGTTCGGGGTCTGGTAATCGGTGAATTCCTTGATCTCCAGATCGATCCCGGCCTCCTGGGCCAGGTTCTCGTCCACGAACTCCAGGATCCGGCCCTGCGGCACGGGAGTGGCGCCTACGGTGACAGTGACGGGATTGGCCGGATCCAGCGTGGTCTCGGCGCTGGGGGTGGATTCGGAGCCACCGCAAGCCGTCAGCGCCAAGGCCGCAGCCAGGCCGGTGCCAATAAGCGTTAGTGCTTTACGCATCTGCGTGCGTTCCTTTCGAATGACCGGGCCGGCCGAAGGCGGCTCGTCCCGGATGTGGTGCAGCTAGCGGCTACTGGCTGCATTCTTCCGCTGCCCGTGAGGCAGGCGGGAAGCTTAGGGAGCGGGACGGCGGTGTCCCGACACGGTCGTGACGCCCGCGTTTCAGACAGCGGTTTCCGGCTCATGGCGCCGGCGCTTCTGTGCGCCGGCGGTGGAAGCGCTGCGGTGGTCCACCCGCCGGGCCACGGCATCGCCGACCCACTGGATCAGCTGGACAAGGACCACCATGATCACGATCGTGACCACCATGACCGTGGTGTCGAAACGCTGGAAGCCGTAGTTGTAGGCGAGCTGGCCGAGGCCGCCGCCGCCGGTGAGGCCCGCCATGGCGGAGTATCCCACGAGCGTGACCAACGTCGTCGTCAAGGCAGCGACCAGCCCGGGCAAAGCCTCGGGAACGAGGACCTTGGCCACGACCTGCAGGCGGGTGGAACCCATGACGAGGGCCGCGTCGATTTTGCCGGAGCTCACGTCCCGCAGCGCGGTCTCCACCAACCGGGCGAAGAACGGCACCGTGCCGATGGTGAGCGAGACACAAGCGGCCAGGGCCCCGATCGAGGTGCCGGTGATGACCCGCGCCAGCGGGATCAGCGAGATCATCAGGATGGCGAACGGAATGGACCGGGTGATGTTCACGATGATGTCCGACACGATCCGGTTCGTCACCGGCATGGGCCGCAGCCCCGCGGGCGCACTGGTGTAGAGGAAGATGCCCAGCGGCAGGCCGATCAGCAGGGTAAAGGCGCCCGAGACCCCGACCATCAGCAGCGTTTCGCCGATGGCTTCCGGCAGGGCGTTCGTGATGCCCGGGTTCGTCGTCAGTTCGTCGAAGAAGTTCATGCCGCATCCTCCTGGAGAACGCGGACGGCAACGCCCTGGCCGACCAGATGTTCGGTGAGGGCAGCCGTGTCCGCTCCGGCCGGCAATTGGATGCGCAAATGGCCGAACTGGGTGCCGGCCAACGACTCCACGCTGCCGGCCAGGACGTTCAAGTCCAGGCCGAAGGCACGGGCGGCACCGGTCAGCACAGGCTCCGACGCGCGTTCTCCGGAATAGAGGATTTCCAGCATCGTGCCGCCGCCTGTCGCCTCGGCCGAAGGCAGCGGCAGCAGCGTGCTTGAAAGGCGGCCGCCCAAATCCGCGGCGACCTCGCGCAACGGGCCGTGTTCGACGATCCGGCCGGCCTCCAGCAGCGACACCGAATCACAGATCCGCTTGATGACCTGCATCTCGTGCGTAATCACCAGCACGGTCAGTTGGAGCCGCTCGGTCAGATCGCGGATCAGGGTCAGGATTTCGTCGGTGGTCTTCGGGTCCAGGGCTGACGTGGGCTCATCGCAGAGCAGGACGTCCGGGTCGGAAGCCAAGGCGCGGGCGATGCCCACCCGCTGCCGCTGGCCGCCGGAGAGCTGCGACGGGTAGGCGTCCTCAAACCCCTCGAGGCCGACGAGCTTGATCAGCTCCGAAACCTTGGCGCGGATGGACGCTTTGGGCGTCTTGACGATCTCCAGGGGATGCGCCACGTTCTGGGCGGTGGTGCGGGAGTCCATCAGGTTGGCGTGCTGGAAGATCATCCCGATGCGGCGCCGGGCCGACCTCAGGTCGGCGTCGCGGGCGGCACTGAGCTCAGCCCCGTTGATCGACACCGATCCGGACGTCGGGCTGTCCAGGAGGGTCAGGCAACGCACCAAAGTGGACTTGCCGGCACCGGAATGGCCGACGATGCCGTGGACGGTGCCCTTGGGGACGGACAGGCTGACGCCGTCCAGGGCCACCACTTCGCGGCCGCCTTGGCGATAGACCTTGCGCAGGTCGGTAACGGTGATCATGGAACCTCGGGAAATTGTTCTCTGGAGCGTCGACAGCCGCCATAGCATGTGCTGTCATCAAGGATTAATTATGACAGCCGCGACAACGCGCCAGAATTCGACGGGATGTTGCGTCATACGGCGACCCGAAATTGACAGCGCCGCGCTGAGTCAGGGGCCGGTGCGTGCGCGCGGGCCGGAAGCGTCAGACGGCCGCGGGCACCAGGCGCACCGGCCAGACACCGTCCACGACGGCTTCCGGATCCTTGCGCCGCAGCCAGGCCTCGAAATTCGCCGCCTGCTCTGCGCACCAGTCGATCTGCAGGGCGTGCAGCTCGGACGCGTCGATGCACAAGCCTGCGTAGCGGCGGGCAAGGGCATCCGCGACCCCAATGGTGGCCAGGGCATCGGCCGCCGACGTATGCGCGGCGTCGAGTCGGACACCGTAGAGTTCACACAGCGCCACCAAGGTGCGCTTCCCCCGCCGATAGCGGTCCACCTGCTTGTCCAGGACATACGGATCGATCACCGGAGCAGCCACCGGAGCGGACAGGCCGTACCGGGAGCATTCGCGTGCCAGCACGGTGAAATCGTAGGCAGCGTTGAAGGCCATGACCGGAATGCCCGCGTCGAAGTAACCCGTCAGGGCCTCGGCGATACCGGCGGTCGCAATTGCCGCGGGCAGGCCCTCGCTGCGGGCCCGCTCGGTGCTGACCCCGTGGATAGCCGCGGCTTCCGCCGGGATCTCGACTCCGGGGTCCACGAGCCACTCCCGCTCCTGCAGCGGCTGTCCCGCTTCGTCGACCAGGACGATCGACGCCGTCACGATCCGCGCGCTGTGGGGATCACGGCCCGTGGTCTCGAGATCGAATGCCGCGCGGGGACCGGTATGCCAGTTGTTCATGTCCGCAACGCTATCCGGCGGATCCGACAATTCCGGGGAGGCCCCGCGGGATGTGGGGAAGCCGGCACGGCCGTCAGCCGGTGCAGGGCGCGATACGACCAAATTACACTGGTGTAATGCGCGATGCGGTAGTAGAGGCGGTCCTCGACCTCGCAGCAATCATTCCGCGGGGCCGGGTGCTGTCGTACGGCGATGTCGCCGAGCTGCTCGATGCCGGTGGCCCCCGCCTGGTCGGCAGGATCATGTCCCTGCACGGGGCCGCGGTTCCTTGGTGGCGCATCATTCGCGCCGACGGTTCGCTGCCCGATGCGCTGATGGAACAGGCCGTCGCGCACTACCGCCGGGAAGTCACACCCTTGGCGGAGCCGGCAGCGGGGCCGGCCAGGGTGCGCATGGCCCAAGCCCGTTGGACGCCCCGACCGGAGGAATTTGCGGCGATTGAGGAGCTCCGGCGCAAAGTGTCCGAAGCGGCTGATGGGATGGGGCCATGATCGAGACCAAGCCATCCGTTGGGCTGAAACTGGTCCGGCCCGAAACCAGGTCCGCCGGCGCGCCGCTTCCGAGCCCGGACCAGGCGCAGGTCATCGACCTGCCCGCCGGCTACGGTCCGGTACTGGTCCTTGGCGGACCGGGTACGGGGAAATCGACCGCTTTAGTTGAGCACGCGGTTCGTCGCGTGGAGGAAACCGGGCTGGACCCGGAAAACCTGCTGTTCCTGGCCCCGAACCGCCTGGCGGCCGCGCGCCTGCGCGACGCGCTGACCGGGCGGCTGAACCGCAGCCTGGGCACGTCCCCGACCAGGACCTGGTCGGCCTACGCCTTCGACCTGATCCGCCGGGCACGGGTGGAAGGGCTGCTGCCGCTGGTGGAGCGCGCGCCCCGGCTGCTGTCCGGTCCCGAGCAGGACCAGATTATTGCCGAACTGCTGGCCGGCCATCGCGCCGGCTTCGGCCGGGGGGCCGGCTGGCCGGAGGACCTGCAGCAGGCTCTGACCACCCGCGGCTTCCGGCAGGAGGTCCGCCAGCTCTTCGACCGGCTGACCGAGTACGGCAGCACCGCGGGGCAACTGGAGCAGATGGGCGGCGAGTATGGCCGACCGGACTGGATCGCGGCGGCCCGGCTGTATCGCGAGTACCGTGACGTGATCGACCTCCGGATGCCCGAGGCCTTCGACCCGGCCGGAATCATCACCTCGGCACGCCAGCTGTTGTTGGAGCATCCCGGCCTGCTGGACCGGGAGCGCAGCCGCCTCCGGCTGATCCTGGCGGACGACCTTCAGGAAGCCAATCCCGCCGTCTTCGAACTCCTGGCATTGCTCGTGGAGGGACAGGATGCCGTGCTCGCAGCCTCGCCGGACACCGTCGTTCAGGGGTTCCGGGGCGCCCGCCCGGATGTCCTCGGCAGGCTGCCGGGGCTGGTTGGCACACCGGACAGGCCGCTGCAAACGCTGGTCCTGACCAGCTCGCACCGGATGGCGCCCGGGATCGCAACCGCTTGGCAGTCCGCCGCGGCCCGGATTTCCCAGGTCGCCGGGGCACACCGCGCCCGTGACCTCGTCCATCCCGGTAAGGAAGCAGAAGCGGGGGGCGGAGCCGAACCCGCCCACGACGCCGCGGACCGGAACGGCGTGCCCGCCGCCAGCGCCCACGTGGTCGCGTCGCCGGTCCACGAGCACCGCTATGTGGCCCAGCGGATCCTGGAAGCCAGGCTGTTCGAGGGCTACCGGCTCAGCGAGATGGCTGTGATCGTCCGGACCGGCGGCCAGCTCTCGGCCCTCGCGCGCTACCTCACCGGCCAGGACATCGCGGTCAAGGTCCCGGTCGCCGAAACCGCGGTGCGCGACGAGGCAGCGGTCCGGCCGCTGCTGGACGCGTTGGCCATGGCCTTGGAGCCGGAACTCCTCACCCCTGACGCTGCTGTCGCCCTCCTGACCTCCAGGATCGGCGGCGCAACGGCGATCGACCTGCGCCGCCTGCGCCAGGCACTGCGGCGCGAAGAGCTGCTCGGCGGCGGAGGCCGGTCCAGCGACTCGCTGCTTGTGGAGGCCCTCGGCGACCCCGTTTTCCTCGGCACGCTCGGAAGGGAAGGCGGATCCGCCAGAAGGATCGCGCGGATGCTCAAAGCCGGTCGGGACACGGCGGCCGAGCCGGGGGCCAACGCCGAGACCGTGCTGTGGGCCCTGTGGTCCGCCGCCGGGCTCTCCGATCGCTGGGCTGCACAGGCATTGCAAGGCGGACCGGTCGGCGTGCGGGCCGACCGGGACCTCGACGCCATGATGGCGCTGTTCCAGACCGCGGAGCGGTATGTGGACCAACTCCCCGGCTCGAGCCCGCGGCAGTTTTTGGAGTACCTGTTAAACCAGGAATTGCCGATGGACAATCTCGCGCCGCGGGCCCAGGTGCGTGAAGCTGTCGAACTGCTCACGCCCGCCTCGGCGGCAGGCCGGGGCTGGCCGCTGGTCATCGTGGCCGGCGTCCAGGAAGGAGTGTGGCCGAACACCCGGCTGCGTGGGGAACTGCTGGGCAGCACGGAGTTCGTTGAGGTTTTGGAGCACGGCGTCGAGGACGCCCGGCGCATCGACGCGGTGACCAGGCTGCGGGACATCCGGTACGACGAATTGCGCAGTTTCTCCACGGCGATCTCGCGCGCCGAACGCCGGCTGATCTGCACGGCAGTGCAGTCCGAAGACGCCCAGCCGTCCCAGTTCCTGGATCTGGTTGACCCCTGGCTGGACCCGGAAACCCCCCGGCCGGCGACGGAAGTCCTCCGGCCGCGAACCGTGCGTGCTTTGGCAGCGGAACTCAGGCAGGCCGCGCAGCAGGCCGCGACCCGTCCGGAACAGGCGGCGGATGCTGCCGCCGTGCTCGCCATGCTGGCGGCCAGCCCGGTGCCGGTCCCGGGGGCGCACCCGCGCGACTGGTGGGGGCTGCAGCAGCTGAGCAGCACGGCACCCGTCGTGCCGGACGGGGAACCCGTCCCGGTCTCTCCCTCGAAGGTGGAGGCCGTCCAAAAATCTCCGCTCGACTGGTTCGTCCAAGCGGCAGGGGGCGAAGCGGCCACCGATTTCGCCCGCAGCCTGGGCACCCTGGTCCACGCAATTGCGCAGGACTTTCCCGCGGCCACGGGAACGGAATACGTTGCCGAACTGGTCCGGCGCTGGCCGCAGTTGGGGATGAAGGAGAACTGGGAGGGACGGCTGGACTTCAACCGTGCCGAAGGGATGGTCCGGAGGCTGGCCCAGTACGTGATCCAGATGCGCGCGGAGGGCCGGAGCCTGGTCGGCGTGGAGCAGGACTTCTCCGTGGACCTGCAGGGCCCGGAACGCGTGGCCAGGCTTCGCGGGCAAGTGGACCGGTTGGAACTGGACGCCGAGGGGCGGCTGCACATCGTGGACCTGAAAACGGGTCGTGCTGCCCCCACCAAGGCAGAGCTGGAGCGGCACCCGCAGCTGGGCAGCTACCAGGCGGCGGTCCAGGCCGGAGGATTCTCCGAGCATGCGTCTGCCGCTGGTGGCGCTTCCCTGGTCCAACTGGGACAGGACCTGAAAACGGTCAAGGTCCAGCAGCAGGAGAGCCTGGCCGACGGCGACGAGTGGGCCACGGCGATGATCCATGAGGCCGCGGCGCTCATGGCGGGTTCGGAGTTCGAGGCCCGGCACGATCCGCAGCGTACCGGCAACGGCGGCCACGGCTGCCGTGCACCGGAAATTTGTCCCCTGTGCGCAGAAGGAAGGCAGGTCACCGAATGAGCATCGGAGCGGTCACCACCACCTACAGCCCGGAAGAACTTGCCGGGCTGCTGGGTCAGCATCTGCCGACAGCGGAACAGTCGGCCATCATCAGCTCCCCGCTGCAGCCGATGCTGGTCATCGCCGGCGCGGGCTCCGGCAAGACAGCGACGATGGCCGACCGCGTGGTCTGGCTCGTGGCCAATGGCCTCGTCCGCCCGGATGAAATCCTCGGTGTCACTTTCACCCGCAAGGCCGCGGGCGAGCTGGCCGCCCGGATCCGCGCGCAGCTGGCCAGGCTGGACCGCAAGGGCCTTCTGCCGCAGGAGGCCGACGACGCCGCCGGACTGCTGGAACCGAAGGTCTCGACCTACCACTCCTACGCCAACGGTTTGGTCAGCGACTACGGGCTGCGCCTGGGAATCGAACGCGACGTGGTGCTGTTAGGCACCGCGCAGTCCTGGCAGCTGGCCAGCCATTGCGTGGAGGCGTACGACGGCCCCGTCGAGCACCTGGCGGCCAGCAAATCGACCCTGGTCAACGCCGTGATGCAGTTCGCCGGGGAATGCTCCGAGCACCTGGTCACCCCGGACCATGCAGCCGGCTATCTGGCGGAAGAGGTGGAGCGGATCGCTGCGCTTCCCTATGTCGAGGGCAGCACGAAGCCGGCCAAGCAGGATGTGCGGAAAATGCTGGACCGGCTGCGGACCCGGATCACCGTGGCCAATCTGGCCGCCGGCTACAACCGGGCCAAGCGGGAACGCGGGGTGCTGGATTTTGGCGATCTCGTCTCGCTCGCGGCCCGCATCGCCCGTGAAGTGCCGCAGGCCCGCCAACTGGAACGCAGCCGGTACAAAGTGGTGTTGCTGGACGAATTCCAGGACACCTCCCACGCCCAAATGGTGCTGTTCTCCCAACTGTTCGGGGACGGGCATGCCGTAACGGCGGTCGGCGACCCGAACCAGTCCATCTACGGCTTCCGCGGTGCCTCCGCCGGCCAGCTCTTCGCTTTCCGGGAGCATTTCCCCCTGGTCGACGACGACGGCCGCCGGGCCCCGGCTCCGGCCGGTTTCCTCACGGTGGCCTGGCGCAACAGCAAAAATATCCTGCGGATGGCCAACCGGATTTCGGCACCGCTGAACCGGGAAGACCCGAACCGGCCGCGCCCCGGCAGGATCAGCGTTCCGCCGCTGCGCCCACGGCCGGGAGCCACGGACGGAACGGTGGCACTGGGACGTTACGCGACCGAGGCGGAGGAGACCCTCGCGCTCGCCGACGCGATCGAACGAGCGCGGATGACGGTTTTCGCCCGGGACCCGGAAACGGGCCGTGCCGAACCCGTCAGCACCGCCGTGCTGTGCCGGCGGCGGGCACAGATTCCCGGCATCGCCAAGGCGCTCGACGAGCGGGGCATTCCCTACGAAATCATCGGGCTGGCCGGGCTGCTGGCGCAGCCGGAGATCGTGGACCTCGTGGCAACCCTGCGCGTCCTGGCCGACCCGGGACGCTCCGACGCGCTGATGCGGTTGCTGGCAGGGGCCCGCTGGCGGATCGGGCCGGCCGACCTGATGGCCCTGGCCGATTGGTCCCGGTTCCTGGAGAGCCGGCGCCGCTCGGCAGCGGCAGGCGAGGCTGCCGATTTGGACCGGGATGAGGCAGCGGGGGAGCCCGTCGTCGAACAG
This sequence comes from Arthrobacter sp. Y3221114, assembly GCF_059092625.1. NCBI lineage: Bacteria > Bacillati > Actinomycetota > Actinomycetes > Micrococcales > Micrococcaceae > Arthrobacter > Arthrobacter sp. Y3221114. The sequence goes on along the minus strand of NZ_JBNHHW010000003.1, from coordinate 239,445 downwards.
GACCTGGCCGAGGCCGCGTCCCTGATCGAGGCACTGGACCGGCTGCCCAAGCCGGGCTGGACCTCGCGCCACGGACGATCGCTGACGCCCGTCGCGCTTGAGCGTCTGGAGCGCTTGGCCGAAGAGGTCCGCTACCTGCGCAGCTTCGTCGGCGATGACCTCACGCTGTTGCTGGGCGAAGTGGAACGGACCATGCTGCTGGACATCGAAGTTGCCTCCAAACCCGGCCAGAGCATCCACCAGGCGCGGCGCAACCTTGATGCGTTCCACGATGCAGCGGCCGCATTCATGCAGACGTCACAGCGCGTGGACCTGCTGGCCTTTTTGGCGTGGCTGGAAGCAGCTGCCGCCGAAGAGGGAGGCCTGGACATGGCGCAAGTGGACGTGCGGCACGATGCCGTGCAGTTGCTGACGGTCCACGCTTCCAAGGGCCTGGAGTGGGACGCGGTCTTCGTCCCGGGACTCAACGACGGCGCCTTCCCCTCCTCCTCGGACAACCGGTGGAGCAGCGGCCACGCCGCCCTGCCCTGGCCGTTGCGCGGAGACCGGTCCGACCTTCCCCAGTGGGATACCGACCAGCCGGACCAGTTGTCCTGGCTGAACGCGGAAGCGGACTACAAGTCGGAAGTCCAGGCACACGGTGAAGACGAAGAGCGCCGGCTGGCCTACGTCGCCTACACCCGGGCCAAGCACCTGCTGGTCTGCAGTTCAGCCGGCTGGACCGGCAGCAAGGTCAAGCCATCCGCGCCGTCGGCCTTCCTGGCCGAACTGCACGAGATGTCAGACGGCGAACCCACCGCAGTGCAGGTGTGGCAATGGGTAGGGGACGAGGAACTCGGGCCGGAAAATCCGTTTCGGGCCGAAGTGGAAACAGCCTTGTGGCCCTTCGATCCGTTGGAAGGACCGCAGGTCTACCGCAGCGGCATCCCGCAGCGGCGCCGTGCAGGCCGCCGCGCGGCCATGGAACAGGCCGCGCAGGCAGTGCTCGAGTCGCTGGCACAGGACCGGCAGCCGGCCCCGGACTCCGCGTGGGCCCATGAAGCCAGGCTGCTCCTGGAACGGCACAATGCCGCCCCCACCGCCGGTGAGGTGGAGCTGCCGGCGCATATCTCCGCGTCGCTGCTGGTCGACTTGGCCGACGACCCGGACGAAGTCACGCGGCGCCTGCGGCGTCCGGTGCCCCGGAAACCCGGCATGGCCGCCCGAAAGGGCACCGCGTTTCACAGCTGGATCGAGGAATACTTCGGCACCACAGGGATGTTCGATCTCGAGGACTACCCGGATGCGGCGGACGCCTACGTCGACGAGGCCTATGAACTGGCCGGCCTGGTCGAGACGTTCAAGGCCTCCGAATGGGCCGACCGGGTCCCGGCAGCCATTGAGGTGCCCGTCGAGACCCGCGTCGGCGGTGTTGTGGTGCGCGGACGCATCGACGCCGTGTTCCGCGACGCTGACGGCAGCTGGGACCTGATCGACTGGAAGACCGGTACGGCGCCGACGGGCAGGCAAATGTCGGTGAAGTCGGTGCAGCTGGCCGTCTACCGGCTGGCGTGGGCGCGCCTGCACGGCATCGGCCTGGACCGGGTCAAGGCTGCCTTTTACTACGTTGGGCAGGACAAACTGGTGCGCCCGCACGATCTGGCCGGCGAAGCGGAACTGGAAGCGGCGGTGTTGCGGGCCTACGCCTAGGGCCGGCCACAAGAAGGCCGCCCGGCAGCAGCGGTCAGCGCCGCTGGTTGATGATCGGAATCGCGGTGGTGTCCGCGGACGCGGGGTCGGCTTCCTTGGCCGGCCGGGCCTCGTTCCCGGCGGGCGCGGCGCCTTCAGCGCTGCTGTCCTCCGGCGGCGCAGGCGCCGCGGCGTCCTGCCCGGCTGTGGGGGATGCCGCAGATGCGGGATCGCCGGCCGGATCCCCAATCGGGAGCAGCGTGACCTTGGAACTCCCGCATCGGCTGGCGAGATGGACGCGGGCGGTGCCGTCGGGCCGCTGCGCCTGCTGTGGCGAACCGTTCCCGTTCGCGGAGACCGCCCCGTCGGCGCCGTCCTGCCCGCCGTCCGCCGGCTCGTCCCCTGCCGGCTGGTCGGCGGGAGCGGGCTCCGCGGCACGGTTCCGGACCTCGGAACCCGCTGCCGGTTCCCGGGCCGGCGCCGCAGGCGCAGCCGCGGACACCGTGGGGGGAACGGCAGGCGGCGGGGGAGCGGTCACACTGATGGGCTGGCCGCCGTGTTCGGCGACGTCGGCTTCGAGCTCGTTCAGCATGTCGACTGCTTCGTCGACCATGGTCTGGTCGCCGGCTGCCAGTCCGCGGACCAGCCATTGGGCGAGCGCGAATTCGGCGGACAGGGCTGCCCGGCGCATCAGGTGGGGATCGACCGGGTCCTTGCGGTATTTCCGGTAGGACTCCAGCACGACGTCGGCGAATGACTGTTCGTGCACGGCCACCAGCCACGCAAAGTCGTCGGCCGGGTCGCCGATGCGCAGGTCGGTCCAGCCGGTCACGGAGCTGACGCTGCCGTCATGGACCAGCAGGTTGTCTTCGTGCAGGTCGCCGTGAACCACGCACGGGTTGAACTTCCAGAGGGCCACGTCCTCCAGGGCATGTTCCCAGCGCCGCAGCAGGGCCGGCGGTATCTTGCCGGTGGTGGCAGCCTGGTCCAGTTCGTTGAGCTTGCGCTGGCGGAACTGGTCGGCGGTGTAGCTGGGCAGGTCCGCGGCATCGACCATGCGCTGGGGAAGGTCGTGGATGCCGGCCGTTGCCCGTCCGATGGATACCGGAACGGCGGCGCCGGCGGCGACCAGCGCTTCCAGCGCCAGCATGTTCCCCGGCACGTGGTTGTAAACGAAGGTGCGCAGCTCGGACTGCTGGACGGTCCCGGCGACGGTGGGCACCTGGAAAGGCAGCTCCGCGCGGATGGCCGGGGAAAAGGCGCGGAGCACCAGCAGTTCGGTTTCCAGCCGCATGCTGGCCTCGGCGTGTTTCGGGGAACGCACGCGCCACCGCTTGCCGGCCGCATCGGTGAGTACGGCGGACTGGAAATCCGCCGCATCGTCTGGCAAACCGGCAACGCCCGTGGGCGTCAACCCGGGTACGGCCGCGCTGGCTATCGCCGCCAGCTCCAGAGGTGTCTTTCTCACGTAGTCCACCGTACGTGCAACCGGTACCGGCAGCCCGGCCACGGCCGCGGCGAGTCGCCGGAAGGGTGACGCAGGCCGCACCGGCAGGCGCCGCCGTCGCGCAGTCCACAGCGGCGGCTGCGCGAATAACAGTCCGGGCGCTGTGGTGAGTACGGTAGAGAGCATGAGTCTTAGCACCGCCGCTGCAGGGTTCCCGCCGCTGGGCCAGCTGATGTTGGCGCGCACCACCATGGACCGCGGCTGTGAGCGACGCAGCCATCCCGGCCTGGTGGAGGGCATCTGGGGCAGGAACACCACGCACGTGATGCTCATTTCCGACGGCAAGACGCTGGTACGCGGCGGAAGGATCGTGTTGCTTCCGAGCAGTGAACGGGCCGCAACAACGTTGTCCATCTACCTCGGACGGGCCGTGGAAGGTGCGGATGTGCCCGTCGGGACGGACATTGTGCTGTCGGTGTTGGCGGACGGTGCAGACGCGGCAGGGTACGACGGCGAATGGCTGGGCCTGCGCGATGTGGCGGGGGAGCTCTCTGCCCAGGACGCGGGGCTGTTTGTGGAGGCCGCGGCGATTTCCAATTGGCATCTGACCCACACCCATTGCCCGCGTTGCGGCCACCGCACGGAGATCGAGCAGGGCGGATGGGTGCGCAGCTGTCCCGCCGACGGAAGCCAGCATTTCCCACGCACGGATCCCGCGGTCATCGTTTCGGTCATCGACGAGGACGACCGCCTGCTGCTCGGCCGCAACAGCGCATGGCCGGCCAGCCGGTATTCGACCCTGGCCGGCTTCGTCGAGCCGGGAGAGTCGCTCGAGGCCGCGGTGGTGCGGGAGATCGAGGAGGAGTCCGGCGTCGTGGTTCACTCGCCCCGATACCTCGGTTCGCAGCCGTGGCCGTTCCCCGCATCGCTGATGATTGGCTTCACGGCCGTGGCGACCGACGCGGCGTCGGTGCCCGACGGCGTGGAGATCCTGGACACACGGTGGTTCAGCCGGGAAGAACTGGCCGCGGCGCTGAGGGCCGACGAGATCCAGGTGGCCAGCGGCATTTCGATTGCGCGGGCGCTGATCGAGCACTGGTACGGCGGCGAGCTGCCGCAGGCCGGACGATGAGCGCAGCCGCCGCCGGGCCCCTCCCGGACAGCAGCCTCGAAGACCAGATCCTGGCCGGGCTGGACGACGAACAGCGGCAGGTGGCCACCAACCTGGCCGGACCGCTGTGTGTCCTCGCCGGAGCGGGCACCGGCAAGACCCGCGCGATCACCCATCGGATCGCCTACGGCGTCCACACCGGAGTGTACACGCCGCAGCGAGTGCTGGCCGTGACGTTCACCGCCCGCGCAGCCGCCGAAATGCGGACGCGGCTGCGCGACCTTGGTGTGGGCGGGGTGCAGGCGCGCACGTTCCACGCCGCGGCGCTGCGCCAGCTGCAGTTCTTCTGGCCGCAGGCGGTCGGCGGTCCGTTGCCCGGCCTGCTGGACCACAAGGCCAGCGTGATCGCCGAATCTGCCCGGCGCCTGCGGCTGACCACCGACCGTGCCGCCATCCGTGACCTGGCGGCCGAGATCGAGTGGGCCAAGGTTTCCATGCTCACGCCCGACAGCTACGTCCGCCGGGCGGCCGGCCGTGCCGCACCGGCAGGCTACGACCTGACGACGGTGGCGCGGCTGTACCAGGCGTACGAGGACGTGAAGACGGACCGGAACATCATCGACTTCGAGGACGTCCTGCTCATCACCGTGGGGATCCTCGAGGAGGACTCCAAGGTGGCGGCCGCCGTACGGGACCAGTACCGGCACTTCGTGGTGGACGAATACCAGGACGTCTCGCCGCTCCAGCAGCGGCTCTTGGACCTCTGGCTGGGGGACCGCGAAGAACTCTGCGTTGTCGGGGACGCCAGCCAGACCATCTACTCCTTCACGGGAGCGACCTCCCGCCACCTGCTCGAGTTCACCAAACGCTTCCCCGGAGCCGACGTCGTGAAACTCGTCCGGGACTACCGCTCCTCGCCGCAGGTCGTGCAGCTGGCCAACTCGCTGCTGGCCGCCCGCACCCGGCAGCCGCCGCGGGGCACGGACAGCTGGCCGACGCCGCTGGAGCTCATCGCCCAGCGTCCGGCCGGGCCCGAGCCCTCCTTCACCGAATGTGCCGACGACGAGGCGGAGGCATCGCAGGTGGCCACCCGCATCCGCGGACTGCTGGACGACGGCGTGGCCGCTGCCCAGATAGCGGTGCTGTTCCGCACCAACGGCCAGTCCCAGGCCTACGAACAGGCGCTGGCCAGCGCCGGTATCGGCTATCAGCTGCGCGGCGGAGAGCGGTTCTTCCAGCGCCGGGAGGTCCGCGACGCGATCCTTCAGCTGCGGGCCTCGTCCCGTGCCGCGGGAACTGAGCCCGTGCCCCAGCTGGTCCGGGACGTCCTGGCGAACCTGGGCTACACCCGGGAGGCTCCGCAGGCCGGCGGAGCAGTCCGGGAACGCTGGGAATCGCTGGCCGCGCTGGTGGGACTGGCCGATGAGATGGACACCGCCCGCGGTTCCGCAGCGGGCGGTGTGTTCACCATGCTCGACTTCGTGGCGGAGCTCGACGAACGGGCGGCCTCGCAGCATGCCCCCACGGTGCAAGGTGTCACACTCGCCTCGCTGCACTCGGCGAAGGGCCTGGAATGGGACGCAGTCTTCCTGGTCGGTTTGAGCGAGGGGCTGATGCCGATCTCCTTCGCCGACACTGACGAGGCCGTGGATGAGGAACGCCGGCTGCTCTATGTGGGCATCACCCGTGCCCGCCAGCACCTGGCCCTGTCCTGGTCGCTGGCCCGGACGCCGGGCGGCCGCGCCAACCGCAAGCCGTCGCGGTTCCTGGACGGGCTGCGGCCGGCCTCTTCCTCCTCCGTCCGCAGCGCGCCGGGCCAGCGCCCGGCGCGGCGCAAGCAGGCCGCGCCGGCGGTTTGCCGCGTCTGCGGCAGCCTGCTCGGCAGCGGGGCGGAACGCAAGGTCGGCCGGTGCAACAGTTGTCCTCCCACCTACGAGGAGTCGACGTTCGAGGCGCTGCGCGAATGGCGCAAGGACACGGCCAGCGAAGCCTCAATGCCCGCCTTCGTGATCTTCACCGACGCCACCTTGGTGGCCATCGCCGAAGCCCGGCCGCAGTCATTGCAGGAGCTGTCCAGGCTGGCCGGAGTGGGGCCGTCCAAGCTGGAGCGCTACGGCGAGGATGTGCTGCGCGTCCTGGCTGCGAACTGAACCTGCAGGCGCCGGGGCAAGTGTGCGCTCAGGACGCCGGGGCCAGCACGCAGCCGCAGGCCGGGTGCGGCGGATAGGCGTGGCGCGACACGGTGCCGTCGCCGCTGTCGAGTTTGAGCACGGCGGAAAAACTTCCAGGCTGGTTCCGTCCGTCCAGGAACAGCAGGGCCTGCATCGCCGCCAGTCCGGCCGCGGCTACCGACTGCGACACTTCGTCGACCGGGCCCCGGTCAGCTGCTGGCGCGAACGGACGGCTGGTCAACCGGGCAACGACGTCGGGCCACGCCGGATCGGCGTCCGCGCGGTGCAGTTCCACGCAGCCAAGGCAGCTTGTCTGGCCGGGAACCACCAACGGCCCGATCAGGGTGTCCTGCTCGCGCACCAGGACGCTCAGGTGGGGGTGGCCCCGGCTCATGAGCGCCGCGGCGACCCGGGGGTCGGGCACGTCGCCCTCCACGTAGACGGCCAGGCTGAGCGCCCGCGGAAAGATGCCGGCAGCGCCCTGCTCCCCGGTCGCGCCGGGCAAGAGGTGGCAGGAAACCGTGGGATCGATCTGGTGCACCGCCCGCCGCACGGCCTCCCCGCGCCCCAGGCCGATGTCGGCGACCCGGAAGGCCCCGGAACCGACATCTGAGGGGCCGGCCACCGCCGGGTCCTCCAGCAGAAGCGTGCCGACGCCGGCCGCCGCCAGGGCGGTGGCCAACGCTGCGCCGGTGCGTCCCAGCCCGATCAGTTGAACAATGCAGCGGCCGCGGGCGGCAAGCGGTCCCTCACCATCGGCCGAGTAGACCGCCGACCAGCGGCGCGCATCCGGCGCGAGCCGGTCCGCGCGCAACCCGGACAAGCGTTCCCCGCCGGAGCCCGCCAACAGGACCGGAGCCAGCGCCGCCAGCAGCGACGCGGCCCGCTCCTTATCCAGGCCGCAGCTTGCCCGCACCTCGTCCAGATCGGCCGATTCGATGCCCTGGCACAGGCGGCGCAAGAAGCGCCGGTCTGCTTCCCCGGTTCCGTCGATCACCAGTCCGCCGGCGCCCAGGCCGAACTGGACGCTGCCCGCGGCGCCTTCGAGGATGCGCAGGCCGGGATTGATCCTCAACTGTGCCACCGCAACCCTCCTCGCCGCCGGCCCGTGGTCCGGGCGCGTCCCGGTTCTCCATGCTGGCACGGCGGTGGCAGGCGCCGGACGGTTATCCACAGAAAACGGGCAGCGGGCCTTCGCGGATGCGGACGGTCGGATACCCCGGTAACCTCATCGCATGTCCCGAGCAGAACTGACCCAGGAATCCCGCGGCACCGCAACGCCTTCGCGGCCGGTGCCACTCGTGGCCGGCACGGGGGAGCGGGTGGCCCTGACCACATCCAACGGCGCCCCCGTGGTGGTCAAACGGTCCGCGCGCCGGCGCCGGACCGTCTCGGCCGCGTGGCGGGACGGAGCCGCCGTGATTTCGATTCCCGACCATTTTTCGCAGGCGCAGGAACGGGAGTGGGTGCAGCGGATGCTCGCCAAGCTCGAAACGCGCAGCTCCCGTCCGGCGGGACGGACCGCTCCGAGCGACACTGACCTGGCCCGGCACGCAGCGGAGCTGTCGCAGCGGTATCTGGCCGGCAACGCCATCCCGACCAGCATCCGGTGGGTTTCCAACCAGAACGACCGCTGGGGGTCGGCGACGCCGGCGCGGGGCACCATCCGCATCTCGGACAAGATCAAGGACATGCCCGCCTGGGTCATCGACTATGTGATCCTGCACGAGCTCGCACACCTGCTGGAGGCCGGCCACGGCCCGCGCTTCTGGCAACTGCTGCAGGCCTATCCGCAGCTGGAACGGGCCAAGGCCTTCCTCTCCGGCGCCGCGTTTGCCATGGGCCGCGGCCTACAGGACGAGGACGATGTGGACGGCGCCGGCGCCGCCGACAGCGACAGCGACAGCTAGCTCCGGTCTCCGTCTCCGGTACCTTCCGGACCGCCGTCAGCGGTACCGGAGTCCTCACCCTCGGCGGGACCTTCCGGGCCGCCGTCGGCGGTACCGTCCGGCTTCCGGGCGTCGCCCTCGCCGGGCTGCCCTTCGAATCCGCCGCTCAGGAGCTTCTGCAGGGCCTCGTCGACTTCTGCCTCGGAGGCGTCCAGCAGTTTCCGGCGGGCGCTGAAGCCGGCAGGATCGTCCAGATCCTCCGCGGTCGGCAGCAGGTCGGGGTGGTTCCAGATCGCATCGCGCCCCTCGACCCCGCGTTCCTCCGTAAGGACGGACCACAGGGCGGCCGCATCCCGCAAACGGCGGGGCCGCAGCTCAAGGCCGACCAGGGCCGCGAAGGCGTGTTCCGACGGGCCGCCGGTGGCGCGCCGCCGCCGGACCGTTTCGCGCAGCGCCGGGGCGGAGGGCAGGTTGGCCGCCGCGCTGGCGGTGAGCTCGTCCACCCAGCCCTCGACCAGCGCGAGCGCCGTTTCCAGCTTGGCCAGGGCGGCCTCCTGTTCCGGCGTGCGCTTCGGCATGAACACCCCCTGCGAGAGTGCCTGCTGCATGGATTCGGGGTTGGTGGGATCCAGGTCGCGGGCCACTTCCTCGATCCGCCCCATGTCGATGTGGATGCCGCGGGCATAGCTTTCGATCGCGCCCAGCAGATAGCCGGACAGCCACGGGACATGGGTGAACAGGCGGGTGTGCGCAGCTTCCCGGATCGCCAGGAAGAGCAGCACGTCCTGCCCGGGGATGTCCAGGCCCTCGCCGAAGGACTTAACGTTGGCCGGCAGCAGGGCCATCTTGCCCTCCACCAGCGGGACACCGATATCGCTGGAACTGACCACGTCCTTGGCCAAGGCCCCGACGGCCTGGCCCAGCTGCATGCCGAACATCGCGCCGCCGAGGTTCTGCAGCATGGAATGCGCCCCGCCCAGCATCTGCTTCATCTCCTCCGGCACCTGCTCGGTCAGCGCACTGGTCAGCGCGAAGGCGATGCTGTTGGCGACCGGCTCCGTCAACCGCTTCCAGGTCGGCAGCGTTGCCTCAACCCACTCGGCACGGGACCAGGCCCTGCCGATCAGGCCGGTGCCGGGCATGCTCGTCACCGGATCAAGCCACATCTCGGCCAGCCGGAGCGCTTCGTCGACGGCGCGGCCCTGTGCCGAAGAGACCGACGGATCGCTGTCCGAGGCCGCCACCTTGCGGGCGCTTTCATGGGCCAGTTTCCAGTTGACCGGACCTTCGGCGGGGGCACTCATCATCGCCTGGACCTGCTGGAACATCTGCGCCAGGGCATTGGGGTCGGAGGGCAGTCCTGCCGCCTTGGCAATTTCCGCGGGATCCATTGCCCCGGCCTGGCCACCGAAGAGCTTGGCGAACATCTCCGCCAGCGGATCCTGCGGGTCGTCGTCGGGCTGCTTGGGGGTCATCACTACCACCGGTCCTTGAGGGTTGGAGCGGGCACGGGTCGAGCGGCTGCCGGGGAGGCGGCGGGGGCTGTGCCCGGGATGTTGCGTGAGTCCCACGTTACCGGCAGCCGGGATTCCTTGTCGCGCCGGAGAAGGGCAGTTCGCTCAAGGCCGAGCAGGCGCAGCACCACCGATGCCGGACCGACGGCGTACGCTAGAGCAGGCGCCGCGAGCGCCGTCGGGCGGCAGCGCGTGAGGTGTGCGACCCGGACAACAGCGAGAGGGAAACCAGCAGGTGACACAGTCCACCAACAACGGCACCGAGCACGGCACGGACGGCTGGGCCGGCAACGCTCCCGGTCCGCAGCCGGCCGCGCCGCGGGCCCGAAACCGCAGGCAGCCGGTCATGGCGACCGCCGCCGTCGTTGCCGTCGTGGCCGGCGCGGCCGGGCTGGCGCTGCCGGCAGGCTACGTCATCGAAACACCCGGTCCTGCCATCAACACCATCGGTGAGGTCTCCGGCACCCCGCTGATCGAGGTGCCGGACCGCCCGACCTACAAAACCTCCGGCGCCCTGGACCTGACGACGGTGTACGTGGAGGGCGGCCCCAACTCGAACGTCAACATGCTGCAGGTCCTGGCCGCCTGGCTCCACCCCCAGCGCAGCGTGGCGCCGGCGGACCTGGTCTATCCGCCGGACGTGACGCAGGACGACATCCAGCAGCAAAATGCGGCGTTGATGGCGTCGTCGCAGGAGTCGTCGGTCGCGGCTGCCCTGACCCAGTTGGACGTGGAGTACTCGCAGACCCTCTCGGTCGCCGACTTCACCCCGGACGCGGCGGCGGCAGGAGTGTTGGAGCTGCAGGACGCGATCCGGACCATCAACGGCCGGCCGGTCACCGGTATCGAGGTGCTGCGCGAGGAGCTCAACGCCAGTGCGGGCGCCCCGGTGGAACTGGGCATCGCGCGCGACGGCCGCGAGGAAACCGTGGATGTGGCACCGCAGGCCAACGACCAAGGCGACTACCAGCTGGGCGTCCTGCTGGGCACCGAATTCGACTTCCCGTTCGAGGTGAAGATCCAACTGGACAACGTGGGCGGCCCCAGCGCCGGCATGATGTTCGCGCTGGGCATCATCGACACCCTGACGGAAGGGGAAATGACCGGCGGGAAGCACTTTGCCGGGACCGGCACCATCGACGCCGAGGGCACCGTCGGGCCGATCGGCGGGATCCGGCAGAAAATGATCGGCGCCCGGGAAGCCGGGGCCACCGTGTTCCTGGCGCCGGAAGGAAATTGCGCGCAGGTGGCCGGCCACGTCCCGGAAGGGCTGCAGGTCGTCTCGGTGGCGACGCTGGACGACGCCGTCGAGGCCGTCACCTCGATCGGCGAGGGCGGCGACGCATCCGCCCTCCCCGGCTGCAGCTGATTCGTTTCAGCAGCTGCGCGGTCACATTCCGGCAACAGTGCCGGGCCGTCCCGGCCCCGCGGTTCGCCGGGGCAGGTGTTGACAAGGCAGAATGGGAACGGAACCCTCCGAGGCGTCCGTTCGTGGCATCTAGGGGGAGTGTCCCCAGCAGCGGCAGTTTCGCCGTGATGCCACGCATGCAGACAACGAGGTAACGAGTGACGTTCGGACAAGACCGGTCTTACGGCGACCGGCCAACACCGCTTAGCAGTCCTGGCAAGAAACGTTCCGCATTGGTGCCCACCCTGATCGTGGTGGCCGTCCTGGTAGTGGGCTTCGTCTTCTTCTCCCAAATCTACGCAGACATCCTCTGGTACAACCAGCTGGGCTACCTGGAAGTCATGCTCAAGGAAACCGGCACCAAGATTGCCATCTTCCTGATTGCCTTCCTGATCATGGGCCTTGCGGTCTACTTCAGCCTGCGGATGGCCTACCGTTCGCGCCCGGTGTACGCGCCGGACAGCTCGTTGCAGGACAACCTGAACCGTTACCAGCAGCAGCTGGAGCCGGTGCGGCGTTTGCTGATGATCGGCATCCCGGTAGTCCTGGCCGGTTTCGCCGGCACCGCCGCGGCCTCGGCGTGGCAGACCGTCCTGCTGTTCTTCAACCAGCAGCCGTTCGGCCAGACCGATCCGCAGTTCGGCCTGGACTACAGCTTCTACATGAACACCCTGCCGTTCCTGGGCTTCATCAACGGCTTCCTGATCAGCGTGGTGCTGATTGCCGGCATCGCCGGGCTGCTGACCCATTACCTCTACGGCGGGATCCGGCTGGAGGACAAGGGGTTCTTCGCCTCCACCGCGGCGAAGATCCATGTGGCCGTCTTTGCCGCGCTGTTCCTCATCCTGCAGGGCGTCAACTACTGGCTGGACCGCTACGCCACCGTGCAGTCCGACGCCGGAAACTGGACCGGTGCGCTGTACACCGACGTCAACGCCGTGATTCCCACCAAGGCCATCCTGGCCGTCGCCGCCGTGCTGGTGGCCATCCTCTTCATCGTCTCGGCCTTCATCGGCCGCTGGCGGCTGCCGATCGTCGGTACCGCCATGCTGATCGTCACCGCCATCCTCGCCGGCGGGGTCTACCCGTGGATCGTCCAGCGCTTCCAGGTGATCCCGAATGAGCAGGACGTCGAGGCCCAATACATCGAACGCAACATCGCCCTGACGCGCCTGGCGTACGGACTGGACGACGTCCAGACCATGAACTACGAAGCCACGGTGGACGCGGAAGCCGGCGCGCTGCGCGAGGACGCCGAAACGACGGCCAATATCCGCCTGCTGGATCCAAACCTGGTGTCGGACGCGTTCGCGCAGCTGGAACAGTTCCGCCAGTACTACCAGTTCGACGAGACGCTCAACGTGGACCGCTACACGGTCGACGGCGAGGTGCAGGACACCGTCATTGCCGTCCGCGAACTGAACACCGCGGGCGTGCCGGCCGGCTGGGTCAACGAGCATCTGCTCTACACCCATGGCTACGGTGTGGTTGCGGCCGCCGGCTCCCGCGTGGAGCCGGACGGCAAGCCGTCCTTCATGCTCTCCGGGATCCCCTCGCAGGGCGTGTTGGGCGACGACTCGACCTACGAACCCAGGATCTACTTCGGCGAAGCATCTCCGGACTACTCGATCGTCGGTGCACCCGAGGGCAGCACTCCGATCGAAATCGACCGGCCGCAGAGTGCCAATGCCGAAACCGATACCCGGAACACTTTCGACGGCGACGGCGGACCCAACATCGGCAACTGGTTCAACCGGTTGGTCTACGCCCTGAAATTCCAGTCGACCGACCTGATGCTGTCGGACGCGGTCAATTCGGAGTCGCAGATCCTCTACGACCGGGATCCGCGCCAGCGCATCGAAAAAGTCGCTCCGTACCTGACGGTGGACGGCAACGCCTACCCCGCCATTGTTGACGGCCGCGTGAAGTGGATCGTGGACGCCTACACCACCAGCGAGCACTTCCCGTACTCGACTCCCCAGCAGCTGGAGTCGGCCACCATCGACTCCGGGACCACCGGGGGCGCCACCGTGGCGCTGCCGGCTGAGGAAGTCAACTACATCCGCAATGCCGTCAAGGCGACCGTGGACGCTTACGACGGGTCCGTGAACCTGTACGCGTGGGACGACCAGGATCCGCTGCTCAAGGCCTGGACGAACGTGTTCCCGACGACGATCAAGCCGTACAGCGAAATGTCGGCCGACCTGATGGCACACGTGCGCTACCCGGAGGACCTGTTCAAGGTGCAGCGGGAGCTGCTCACCAGGTACCACGTGACCAACGTCAACCGCTTCTACGAAAACTCCGATGCCTGGAGTGTTCCCACGGATCCGACGCTGGGCGAGGGATCGACCGTCAAGCAGCCGCCGTACTACCTGTCACTGCAGATGCCCAACCAGGACGCGGCGTCCTTCTCGCTGACCACGCCGTTCATCCCGTTTGCCGTTCCCGGCGAGCAGGCACGCAACGTGCTGTACGGGTTCCTGTCCGCCAACGCGGACGCCGGCACCGGCGAGGATGGCGTGAAGTCCGAGGACTACGGCACGCTGCGGTTGCTCGAACTGCCGCGCGACATCACGGTGCCCGGCCCGGGCCAGGCGCAGAACCTGTTCAACTCGGACACCGAAGTATCGCAGGCGCTGAACCTGCTGCGCCAGGGCGCTTCCGAGGTGAAGAACGGCAACCTGCTCAGCCTGCCGGTCGGCGGGGGCATGCTGTACGTCCAGCCGGTCTACGTCCAGTCCTCGGGCGCTTCCTCCTACCCGATCCTGCGCCGGGTGCTGGTGAGCTTCGGTGAGGAAGTCGGCTTCGCTCCGACGCTGTCGGAAGCATTGGATCAGGTGTTCCAAGGCGACTCGGGCGCCACCACCGGCGACGAAGAGAACGTCGGCGAGACACCGGCGACGCCGGACGCTCCGGAGACCAGTGCCGAGGAGGATCTGCAGGCGGCCCTGCAGGCGGCGCGCACCGCGATCCAGGAGGGACAGGCCGCGCTGGCGGAGGGCGACTTCGCAGCCTACGGCGAAGCCCAGGAGCGGCTCCAGGCGGCGCTGCAGGACGCCATCGACGCCGAGGCAGCGATCTCCGGCGCCACCCCCGAAGGCGGCGCCGACGGGGCAACGGAGCAGCCTTCTCCGGAGGCGACCGAGGGCAACTGACCGATTTGCTTCGCTACCCCGCGGCCGGTAATGTATTCACTGCGCCGCGGGGTGGAGCAGTTCGGTAGCTCGCTGGGCTCATAACCCAGAGGTCAGAGGTTCAAATCCTCTCCCCGCAACCAAGAGCCAAGGCCCCGCCCGATGTCACATCGGGCGGGGCTTTTGCGTGTCCGGGATCACAACCCGGACCGGTAGAATGGTTTCACCTGTCCCCGATTTTCCCTCGGAAAGATCGTTGTTGTCCCATGCTGGAATCAGTGAGCAGCTACGCCCTGGCCGCCGGAGTGGCAGCCCTGTTCAATCCATGCAGCCTGCTCCTGTTGCCGGTCTGGCTCCTGATGGTCGCCGTCGGCAGCTGGCGCACTCCGCCCGCTGCCGCCGTGCGCCGGTCCGCACTGTCCGCGCTTGTGTTGACCGGCGGCTACACGACGTCGTTCTCGTCGGCGCTGCTGGCCGCAGGAAATCCGGCAACCGGAGCCGGCGTCCTGGCCTACATTTCGGCCGCGACCGGCATGCTGTTGGTCCTGCTGGCGTCCTTCCTGGTGGCAGGCGGGCGTGTCCGGCTGTTGCAGGCAGCAGCGGCGGGAGGCGGATCACTGGTCCGGCTCGGCGGGATGGCTGTTGCCGGTGCGGTGGTCGGGCTGGCATCGCTCGCGCCACAGCTGCCGGAATTGCTGGCCGGGGCCGGGGAGCAGGGCGCAGCCGAAGCCCCTGCCGCCGGCATGGCCGCCTACGTTCTGGGCCTGCTTGCCAGTTTCGGGCTGCTGTGCGCCGCCGCGTCGTCGCTTGGGGCCGCCGCCGGCCGCCGGTGGCCCGAGGCCTGGACACTGCTGGAAAAGGTGCAGGGCTACCTGCTGCTGCTCGCCGGGCTGGGCACCGCCTACTACGCCTTTTTCGCTGTCCGGAATGCCGCAGGGCACGAGATGGAGGACCGGCTGATCGACGCCGCGCACGGCGTCCATGGGTTGCTCACCGACGCGCTGCAGGCCGTCACCGCCTGGTTGGTTCCGGCCGCCTACCTTGCACTGGCCGGCTGGCTCCTGCTGCGCAGGCGGCGTCCCGCTCCGCAGGAACCCGGGTCCGGACGTGGCCAGGCCGCCACCCCTGCTCCTGCCGTGGCGCTGGCCGCGCCGCCGGCGCCGGCGGTCCCCCAGGTGCGGTCCCGCCGTCGTCCGCCGCAGCAGGGCGGGGGAGCGGCCGCAGCACCGCGGGAGCGGAGTGGCCCTGTACCGGACGCAGCGGAGCACCGTCCCCGGCATTACAACCCCAAGGCCCTGCGCCGCGCGCGGGCCGGTGCCTCCCGGCCGGGGCGCTTCACCGGCCGCCGCCTTCTCCGGGGCGTGAAACCGCGCCGTTGACGAGATCGGACCGCGAGCCGGGAAACCGGGACGCGTGGCTTCACAGGAAAGCTCCGGGCCGCACCAGGAAAGGTGCGGCCCGGAGCCATTCATGCCCGAGCGCCTGGCCGGCCGGTGCTCAGTAGCTTTCTGAGGTGGTTTCCTTGCCGGCCTCCAGCGACGACGGGGCCGGGCTGGTGCCGGACTTCAGCGCGGCCAACCGTGCCTCCACCTCCGTCTGCTCGCCGAGGTCTTCCAGGCTCTCGAACTGGGCATCAAGGCTGGAAGCGGAAAGCTCGGCCTGGCCGCGTACCTTTGCTTCCTCGCGACGGATTTTCTCCTCGAAGCGGCCGACTTCGCTGGTCGGATCCAGAATGTCGATGCTCTTGATGGCGTCGTGAACCTGCGACTGGGCCTGCGCGGTCTTGGCGCGGGCGATCAGCTCATCGCGCTTGTTCTGCAGCTCGTTGAGCTTGGACTTCATCTGGTTGAGTCCGTGCTTGAGCTTCTCGACAATTTCGGTCTGCGAGGAGATCGTCGGCTCGGCGCCCTTGGCTTCGTTCTCGGACGAAATCTGGCGCTGGATCGCCACCTTGGCAAGGTTGTCGAACTTCTCGGCGTCGGCGGCGTGGCCCGAGGTGCGGTATTCGTCGGCCTTTCGGCTGGCAGCCAAGGCCTTGGCCCCCCAGCTGCGGGCGTTCTCGAGGTCTTCGTTGTAGTCGTCCTGCAGCATGCGCAGGTTGCCGATGGTCTGCGCGACGGCGCTTTCGGCTTCGGCAATGTTGTTCGTGTAGTCGCGGACCATCTGGTCCAGCATCTTCTGCGGATCCTCCGCCTGGTCGAGCAGGGCGTTGATGTTTGCCTTGGCCAGCTGGGCCATGCGGCCGAATATTGAGTGCTTTACCACGGTGATGCCTTTCGATCGGGTTTACTCGAACTGTTTGCCTTCCAAGCAGCCCGCATGGCTGCCCGGCCTGTCTGGTCTAGAAGTTGCCGCCGGCGCCGCCTCCGTCGCCGAAGCCACCGAAGCCGCCGCCGCCACCGCCGAACCCGCCGAAGCCGCCGCCGCCGAAAACGTCACCGCCTCCGCCGCCCCCGAAGATCCCGCCGCCGCCGTGCGAGCCGTGGCCGCCGTGCAGGATGGAGTCGATGAGGATGCCGCCCAGGATCGCCCCGCCCAAGCCGCCGCCCCGGCCGCCGAACATCCCGCCGCCGCCGAAGCCGCCCATGCCGCCGCCGAAACCGTCCACATCCTCCTGGGCCATCTGGCTGGCCTGCTGTGCCAAGGCATTGGCTTGCCGGGCATAGTTGAGCGCCTGCTCCGGATCCGAGTCGGCGATGGCCAGCGCATGGTCGAGGTTCCGTTCCGCCTCGGCCAGCCGGGTGCGTGCCTCGCTGCGAACGCCGCCGCGCCGGGCCTGAATGTAGTCCGAGGTGCCGGAAATCTGTGCCTGCGCGGACATGATGGCGTGTTGCAGGGCCTCACGGGCACGCCGGTTGCGGTCCTGGGCGTCCCGAATCCCGGAGAGCGAGGCATCCAGGGGCTCCATGGCCGCCTCCAGCCGCTGCACCATCATGATCGGGTCGACGCGTCCCCCGGCGACCTCCTGCCGGACGGCGGACACCGCCGCTTCCAGCCCGGCCAAGGGGCCCGTCAGCTCGGGGTGCTGCCCGGAGGCGATGATGGCCCTGGCCTGGGCGATGTCCTGTGTCGCGTCGGCGATGGTGCGTTCCATGCTGTTCCGGGCGTCGTCGAGGTCCTTGGCCGTCTTGGCGATGGCCTCCAGGAGGATGTTGGCCTGGTGCAGGCTTTCCTCGGCGGCACGCACGGCAATCACGGCGGCGCTGCGGTCTCCCTCGTCGAGCTTGTCCTGCGCGGTGTTGGCTGCGTTCTCGACGAAGTCCAGCCGCTCCCCGGCCTGGCCGATGTTGTCGGCGACCTGTTGCAGCGCGCTGTCGGCAAAACGGGCGCGAAGCTCCCGCAGCCGGGCCGTGCCGTCATCCAGCCTGCCGCGGGTTTCCCGGGCGGCGGCCCGGGCCCGCTCGAGCGCCTGCGGTGCGGTTTTTTCCAGCTCCCGCAGCGCGTCGAAGTCCTCTTTGTGTGCCTGGAGGGAATCGTTGACCGCCTCGCAGCGGCGGATGATGTCGCCGAGCCAGGCACGCTGCTCTTCTTCGGTGTCCGGAATATGGTCATCGAGCTGCTGCTGCAGCTTGAAGGACTCCATCATGTGGGACTTGGCCGCGGTGATGTCCTGGCGGAACGGCTGCACGGCGTCGTCGCCGTACTGGGCCATGGCGAAGCCCAGTTCCTGCTCGCTCGACTTGATCGCGTCGTCGGCGGCGACCAGCAGGCTGCCGGCCTTCTTGCGAAGGTCCTCCACGGACATGGCGTTATGCGGATCCAGCGGCCGGCCGTCGGGGCCGGTCTGCAGCTGCGGCTGCGGGCGCTGGTTCTTGTTCCGCTTGGACCGCGCATACAGCAGCGCCGCGCCGCCGCCCACCACCACGACACCGCCAATGAGCAGCACCGGGCCCAGCGAGCCGCCCCCGCCACCGGATTCGACGGAACCGTCACCGCCGGTCGCGGCGTCCTCGACCGCCGCCACGGCGGTCAGCGCGGCCCCCGCCCAGTCCGCTTGACCGAGGGCCGGCCGGATGGATTGCGCGATGTTCTGGTCCCGGGAGACGACGGGGTTGTCCTCGCCCGACTGGAACAGGTATTCGCGGCCGTCGACGGAAACGGCAAGCAAGCTATCGACGGAGCCCAGCGAGTTCAGCTCCGCCGTGTCCAGCACCCACTGGTCGCGGTCGGCCGGCTCGGTGAATTCATCCACAAAGACGATGTAGACGTTCAGGCCTTCGGACTGCTGCAGCTCGCGCACGGCGTCCTCGACCTCGGCCGTCCGGCCGCCCAGCACACCGGCCTGGTCCACCACGAACTCGCCCGGCGGGATGTCGACCGGCGGCACGGCGTGCGCCAGTGCTGCCGGCGCAAGGAAGACTGCCGTCAGGCCGGCTACGGCCGCCAGACGCCTGAGCGGTGAGCGCATAAAGGTCCCTTCAGCAACGCAAGCTGGGGCCGTGGCGCCCCGG
This sequence comes from Arthrobacter sp. Y3221114, assembly GCF_059092625.1. NCBI lineage: Bacteria > Bacillati > Actinomycetota > Actinomycetes > Micrococcales > Micrococcaceae > Arthrobacter > Arthrobacter sp. Y3221114. Next base: position 220,649 of record NZ_JBNHHW010000003.1, on the reverse strand, counting down.
CTCGTCAACGTGGTCCTGGCCCCGGCCGGGGCGGATCCACCCACTGGTGATTCTATGGTCCGCGTTTGGCACCGTCCACCACCGCCCTCCGCCGGCAGCGAACGCGGGAGCAGCTCATCTCCCGACTCTGGAACACGAGACTTTATCGTTTGACCACGGGTTTGGGGAGCGGGCGGGGTCGACGGCGTGCCACGCCCGCGGTCCGCGTCCGGCTGGTTTCCAGAATCCTTACAGGAAACGTGCGACGTTATCCCAGCGAAGCCGTGCATAGTGGAGGGCAGACCAAGAAAGGACCTGCCATGAGCGAGAACAACCAGGGCCCGCAGGAGCGGCCCGCCCGGCCCATGCCCCCGCTGCCGGAGAATCCGCCGGCCTCCCGTGCCGGGGAGCAGCCGGCGGCAGCCGACGAGACCCAACCGTTCCGTCGCCCGGCAGCGGAGGCGGGCGGGCAGGTCCCGGCACAAGACCAGGCCCGGCAGGAGCCCCTGAACGACACAGCCCAGCAGCCCCGGTACGGCCAGTACGCCCCCGGCACCTTCGGCCAGTATGCCGCGCCGGCCTACGGTCAGGACAACGCGGGCAGCCACGGCGGCTACGGAAGCCAAAGCCACGGCTCCGGTCACGGCAGTGGAAGTTACGGGCAGGGGTCCGGCCACGGGAACGCGTCAGGTTCCGGGTATGGGAACGCGACGGGCTCCGGCTCCGGCTACGGCAATGGAAGCCACGGGACGGGGTCGGGCTACGGCTTCGGCGGCGGCCAGCCGGCCGGGGCGAGCACCAAGAAGCGTTTTGGCACCGGGACCCTGATCGCCGGGATGCTGCTGGCCGGCCTGGCGGGCGGCGGAGTCGCCGTGGGCTCGCAGGCACTGGCTGAGGGCTCCGCGGGCACCGCGATTACCGGCAGCGGGCCCGAGCAGTTGATCGTGAACAACACGGACTCGGTCAACGAGATCACCGCTGCGGCGGCCAAGGCATCGCCGAGCGTGGTGACGATCTCGGTGGCCAGCGGCAACGCAGGCGGATCCGGTTCGGGCATCATCCTGGACACGGAGGGGCATATCCTCACCAACGCGCACGTGGTGACGCTGGGCGGCCAGACCGCCAATCCCGACGTCGAGGTGCGCACCAGCGACGGCGGCGTGCACCGTGCCAAGGTGGTCGGCACCGATCCGCTGTCGGACCTGGCCGTGATCAAGACCGATGCCAAGGGCCTCACGCCCGCGACGTTTGCCGACTCGGACAAGCTCAACGTCGGCGACACCACCATTGCCATCGGCGCGCCGCTGGGCCTCGCGGGCACCGTCACCGACGGCATCGTGTCCACCTTGAGCCGCACCATCAGCGTCTCGTCCTCCGCCGTGCCGGAAAATTCCGGCGACAGTGCGCAGCCCGGCCCGGGCGACCAGTGGAACTTCCAGTTCCCCGGCGAGGAACGGTCCTCCAACCAGGGCAGCATTTTCCTGAACGTGATCCAAACCGATGCGGCGATCAACCACGGCAACTCCGGCGGCCCGCTCGTGAACACCAACGGAGAGGTCATCGGCGTCAACGTGGCCATCGCGTCCTCCAGCGAGGACAGCGGCAGCATCGGCGTGGGATTCTCCATTCCGAGCAACTACGCGCAGCGGATCGCCCAGGACCTGATCGAAGACGGGACGGCGAGCCACGGCCAACTCGGTGTGACAGTGACCGCCAAGCCCTCCGGCAATTCTTCCGGCAACACCCAGTTCTCGGTGGGGGCGGCCGTCGTGGAGGTGGTTGAGGGCTCGCCGGCACAGGAGGCCGGCCTGCAGAAGGGCGACGTCATCACCCGGGTGGAAAACCGGGTCATCGGCGACAGCCAGTCCCTGACCGCGGCCATCCGCGAACACGCCGCCGGCAGCACGGTGCAGGTCACCTACCTGCGCGGCGGCGAAGAACGCACCGCCGACGTGACGCTGGGCGAGGGCCAGGCCTGACCCGCACGTCCCCGGGGCGCACCTGCCGCCCCGGGTGGCGCACACGGCAGCGCCGCAGGTGTTTACCGCCGCGGCGTTGCCGGTAAGGTTAGGGTGTTTGCAGCGACCCGCAACACCCGCGCGGGCCGCGGACGGCGGAAGGAAGTTCAGCGAGGATGCAAAAAGCAGCAGGCACAGCCTTGAACATCGTGGTGCTGATCAAGCACGTACCGGACGCGCAGTTCGACCGGCACCTGACCGGCGATCCGGCGACGGTCGACCGGTCGGAGAGCATCCTGTCCGAACTGGACGAATACGCCATCGAATCCGCCCTGCAATTGGCGGAGGAGCGCGGCGGGCCGAAGGCCGGCAACCGGGTGATCGCGCTGAGCATGGGCCCGGCAGCGGCGGCCACCGCGGTGAAGAAGGCGCTGCAGATCGGCGCCACCGAAGGTTTGCACGTGAACGACGACGCCCTGGCCGGCTCGGACGCCGCCGGAACGTCGCTCGTCCTGGCGGCCGCCGTCCGCAGCCTCGGCGACGTTGACCTAATACTCACCGGCATGGCGTCCACCGACGGCGAAACGTCGCTGGTTCCGGCGCAGCTGGCCGAGCGCCTGGGCCTGCCGCAGCTGACCTTCGCCGCCAGCCTGGAGGTGGACGGGACCACCGTGCGCGCCCGCCGGGACGGCGACACCCACGCCGACAGCCTGGAAGCGGAACTGCCCGCGGTGGTATCGGTCACCGACCAGATCAACGAACCGCGCTACCCGAACTTCAAGGGCATCATCGCCGCCAAGAAGAAGCCCGTTGCCACGGTGTCGCTGGCGGACCTGGGCATCGAACCCAGCGCGGTCGGCACCGCAGGCGCCTGGACCGCCGTCGCCAAGGCAGAAGCGCGGCCGCCGCGGTCGCAGGGCACCATCATCACCGATGAGGGCGACGCCGGGATCCGCCTGGTGGACTACCTGGCCGCCCAGAACCTGCTCTAGTCCGCCACGGAAACCGCGAAGGATATCGGCACCATGACTACTGTTCTTGTCTTCATCGACCGTCCCGGCCAAGCCCTGCACAAGATCCACCGGGAACTGCTCACGCTCGCCCGCGGCATCGGAGAACCGGTGGCAGCATTCAACGGCGACCTCACCGACGCCCTGCGGACCGAGCTCGGGGAATACGGCGTGGGGACCGCTTACGTGCCGGCCGCGGACGTGGACGGCGCCCTCGTGGCTCCCAAGGCCGCGTTCCTGGCGGCGGCTGTGCGCCAGGCCGCTCCGGCCGCGGTGCTGCTGGACAACACGTTCGAAGGCAAGGAGATCGCAGCCCGGGTCGGCATCAAGCTGTCATCCGGGGTCATCACCGACGCCATTGACGTTTCGGCCGACCTGACGGTGACCAAGAGCGTGCTGGCCGGCGCCTACACCGTGCAGGCCAATGTCACCGAAGGCACGCCGGTGATCACCGTGAAGGCCAACGTTGTGGCCGAAGCTCCGGCGGCCGAAGCGGCGGTGCCGCAGGTGGTGACGGTCGACGCCGGGGACTTCGGCCCCGCCGCCCGCATCACCGAACGCACCGAGAAGGCCGCCAGCGGCCGGCCGGACCTGACCGAGGCACGCGTCGTCGTGGCCGGGGGCCGCGGCACCGGCGGCGATTTCTCGCCAATCGAAGATCTGGCCGATGCCCTCGGCGGGGCGGTGGGCGCGTCCCGGGCCGCCACCGACGCCGGCTGGATTGAGCACTCGGCGCAGGTGGGGCAGACCGGCAAGACCGTCTCGCCGCAGCTGTACATTTCCGCGGGCATCTCCGGGGCCATCCAGCAGAAGGCCGGCATGCAGACGGCCAAGGTGATTGTTGCGGTCAACAACGACGCCGACTCGCCGGTCTTCGAGATCGCCGACTTCGGCATCGTGGGCGACCTCGCCACCGTATTGCCGCAGGCCGCCGCCGAGATCCGCCGGCGGAAGGGCTAGCCGCGGTGACCGTTGAGGAATTCCAGCCGGAACGCGTCCTGGTCTTTGCTGCGCACCCGGACGACCTGGACTTCGGTGCCGCCGGCACCATCGCCCGCTGGACGGCAGCGGGCGTTCAGGTCAGCTACTGCATCATGACCGACGGCGACGCGGGCGGCTTCGACGAGGCCCAGCGCGCCGGAATCGTCGAACTGCGGGCGGCCGAGCAGGCCAAGGCCGCAGCGCTCGCTGGCGTCACCGACCTGCATTTCCTGCATCAACCCGACGGTTACCTGGAGCCAACCCACGACGTCATCCGCCAGGCTGTGGAGCTGATGCGCCGCATCCGTCCCGACATTGTGCTCTCCATGCATCCGGAGCGCGCCTGGGACCGGATCCAGAAGAGCCACCCCGACCACCTGGCCTGCGGCGAAATCGTCACCCGTGCGATCTACCCGGCCGTGGAGAACCCCTACGCCTATCCCGAACTGCTCGAGGCAGGGCTGGCCGCCTACAAGGTGCCGTTCCTGTGGTTCTACGGCGGGCCGCGGGAACGCGAGAACCACTACGTTGACATTACCGACCACGTCGACACGAAGCTGGCCGCCATCCGGATCCACGCGAGCCAGCACCCGGACCTGGCCGCGATGGACGCCCGCGTGCGCCAGAACCTGGCGGAGAACGCCATGCGCGGCGGCCTGCCCGGACGCAGCGCGGAAGCCTTCCACGTGGTGGGCATCAATACCCCGGAAACCATCGCCGGCTTCTGACAGGCTGCCGGCCGGCCTGCCCACGCGGCGGCACGGTGGCAGGCCTGCGCCCCAGGTGGCGCCAAGGCCTCGGCAGGTGGCCGGCGGCTCGGGCTACGGCGTGGAGAGCGGAATGACGACGGCGAACGGCAGGCTGGGGGACTCGGCTCCGCCGGGTGCCTCGACCGAGACGGCCAGTTCGCGACTGGTGGAGATGCCGTCGATGACCACTGGGTTGCCCGAGGTGATGTCGGCGGCTTCGATGTTCCCGGCCGACACGGGTGCCGAGCCGTCCAGCGGAAGCCGCCAGACCTGGTACGTGCGTCCCTCCGACGCCTGAATGCCGCGGAACGTCAGGACGGCCGCGTTCTCGCGGAGCGACACCGACGCGTCCACCGTGCCGCCTCCCTCCAGCTCCTGCTGGCTGGAGACGACATCCGGGGCAGCCGTGACGTCCTGGTCCGAGGTTCCGCCCAGGGTCTTCGCTGTGGCGATGGCCCCCACCACCACCACGACGGCGGCCAGGGCAAGCAGCAGCCACTTGGTCACGGCCGGCATCGGCCGCCGCTCGGTGTCTTCTGATCCGCCGGTGAGCTGGTCGGCGTGCAGCACCGAGACATCGTCATCAGGTGCGTAGTCGTTGTCCCCGGTGGAGTTACCGGGGCTGGCCAGGCGATCAGATGGCTGGGGCGTATCCATAGGTTTCAAGTCTATCCGTCCCCGGGGGAGGCAGGGTCCAGCCCGACACGCCGGCGCCTTCCGTCGCGTCGGCGCTACAGTTTCGCCCCGGCAAAACCGTGCTGCCGCCAGGCCTCATAGACGGCGATCGAGGCCGAGTTGGCCAGGTTCAGCGACCGCAGCGACGGAAGCATGGGCAGGCGCAGCCGCGCCGTGACGCGCGGATCCTGTTTGACCGCTGCCGGCAGCCCCACCGACTCCGGCCCGAACATCAGCACGTCGCCGGGAGCGTAGGCGACGTCCGTGTAGGAGCGCTCCCCGTCGGACGCAAAGGCGAAGACCCGCTCCGGCTGCAGGGCGTCCCACGCCGCTTCCAGGTCAGCGTGGACCTGGACCACGGCAAGATCGTGGTAGTCCAGCCCGGCGCGCCGCAGCTTGGAGTCTTCGAAGGTGAAGCCCAGCGGTTCGACCAGGTGCAGTTCGGCTCCGGTGACCGCGGCAAGCCGGATGGCGTTGCCGGTATTGCCGGGGATCTCGGGGGTGTAGAAGAGGATGCGGAACACGGATTCCATCCTATGCGCGCCGCGGCCGCGGTCCGTCATCCGCCGGCGGGCCCGGAAGCGGGACGTCAGGCGTGCATGCCGCCCAGCAGCTTGGCGAGCGAGGGGACGTGCACGGTGTTCGGCGCCGGGCCGGAGGACAGGAACTGCTTGAGTTCGCGCACCAACCGGGCAGCGTTGACCACGTGTACCGGGACGATCCCGTCCGGGTCGTAGCCGCGCGTGTAATCGATTACCGGTTCGTGGAGGTTTCCGTCCGCGGAGTGGATTACCGTCCAGCCGGTGACATTGAGCTCCGGAAAAAGTTCCTGCATCCTGCGCACGGCCGGTGCCAGCCTCGGCGGCTCCACGATCCGGCCGTCCTTGTGCAGGGTCCGGCCGTCCCAGCGGAAGTTTCCCCGCGGCAGCAGCATCGAATCAATCAGTGCCAGCCGGTAGCCGGCCAACAGCGCATGGTCGATGAAGCCGTTGTCGGCCGGCGAATGCAGGCCGTTGACCAGCCGGGCGGACGGGATGGCGGGCAGGATCTGCCGGCTGATCAGCTGCACCGTCAGCGCCTCGCGGCGCAGCCTGGCTCCGGCGCCGAAGATGCCACGCTTCCGCGGCGCACCGTGGATGTGCTGGCGGGCGATGTTCTCCGCCAGTGCAGCGGATTCGTCCGGGGAGCCGTAGGCGGGAACATAGACGGGGGAGTCCGACGCCGACGGGCCGCGTTGGCCGGGGGCAGAGTGCTGGGTGCCGGGTCCGGCCGCAAAGGTTCCGGTGCCGTCCGTCGGGACGCCCTGACCGGCGGCACCGTAGGAACGGTCGTAGCGGGACCTGGCCTGCGGGTTGCTGAGGACTTCGTAGGCCAGGCTGACGCGGAGGAACTCGGCGGCGTCCCCGCCATGGTCCGGGTGCGTGGCGCGGGCGGCCCGGCGGTAAGCGGCCTTGATCTGGTGCGCCGTGGCATTGACCGGCAGCCCCAGGACGTCGTAGTGGGATAGGGGAATCACCGGCCGCCTCTCTGTAGGGTCTCGGGGGTCTCGGGGTCCTGCGCGAAGCCAAGTGTAACCGGCGGCTGCCGGCCGCCTGTGTCGTACCGCAGCGGCAGGCCGTCGCGATGCCACAATGATCTGCTGTGACTTCGCTGCCGTCCTCCGCGCCGATCGCCGTTGCCGTTAACCCGCAGGCGTCCTTCGGTGCGGCCGCCGGTGCCGGAGCGGAAGTGATGGCCGAGCTCGCCCGGCGTGACCGCCCCGCCGTCGAGCTGCGGGCCGAAACGTGGGCTGCGCTCGCCGACCTGGTGGCCGGCGCGCTGGGCCGGGGAGTCTCCGCCCTCCTGGTGGTGGGCGGTGACGGAATGGTTCACTTAGCAGTCAACGCGCTGGCGGGTACACAGGTTCCGCTGGGCATCGTGCCGACAGGCACCGGAAACGACTTCGCCCGGCTGTTCGACCTGCCCGCCTGGCCGGTCGCCGCCGTCGGGCATTTCCTGCGCGCCTTGGAGCAGCCGCGCAGGGTGGACCTTGGCCGGGTGACGCATCCGGACGGTTCCACAGCCTGGTTCGCCGGGGTCCTCTCGGCCGGCTTCGACGCTGCGGTGAACGACCGTGCCAACCGCTGGGCGGGATGCGCGTTGTGCCGGAGGCGGCGTACGACGACGGTTTGCTGGATCTGTTCATCGTCTCGCCACTGTCCCGTCCCGCCTTAGTCGGCATCTTTCCGCGCGTCTATGCCGGCCGGCACATCAGCCATCCGGCGGTCCACATCGAGCAGGCCAGGACGGTCCGGTTGGAAGCCGCCGGCGTCACCGCTTACGCCGACGGCGAGCGGGTGGGGAGGCTGCCGGTGTCGGTGGACGTGGTCCCGGGCGCGCTGCTTGCGGCGGTGTAGCGCAGCAGCAGCATGGATCCTGACTCGAGCACCTGCCGCAGTTGAAGCCGCTGCAGCGACTCGCGCGCGTCGGGAAGGTGGTCCGCTATCCGCTTGGCGGTCCCGCCGGCCAGCACCGGGCTGATGGTCAGGCACAGCTCGTCCACCAGTCCCGCCGCCTGGAAGCTGCCGAAGAGAAGGGGTCCGCCCTCGCTGTGGATCTGCTCGTAGCCGCGGGCTGCCAGCGCTTCCACCACCCGCGCCGGTTCCACCCGGGCGGTGCCGGCGTCGAGCACGTCGGCCACCGGTTCCAGCGCGCGGCGCCGGGTCGCGGGCGACGCCGCGCTGGTCAGTACGATCGGCCGCACGGGGGCGGCGGTGAAGAACGCGCTGCCCGGGTCCAGGTCCAGCGACGCCGAGACCACGGCGACAGGCGGGTGCGGACTCATGCCGCGGGCGACGCGCCACGCCTGGGACTCGGCCGAGAGCAGCTGGCCGCCATAGCCTTCGGCCCGAATCGTTCCGGCACCGACCACCAGCACGTCGGCCAGCCTGCGCAGCAGCAGGAAGACCCGCTGGTCCACCTCGTCGCCCAAGGTTCCGGAGCGGCCGGCATAGGTCGCGGCGCCGTCCAGGCTGGCGACGAAATTGAAGCGGACCCACGGGCCGGAGCGGGGGAGTTCGCCGTACCAGTCCAGCAGTTGCTGGTCCGTGGCCTGCTCCGGTCCAGGCGGCAGGAGGCGGCGGATCGGGCGGGTCACGGCGCTGCCGGTTCGTTGACGTCGCCCATGTTGTGTTTCAGGTAGGACGGTTCCCGCCAGCCCATCACGGCCTCGGTCATCCGGATGGCCGAACTGGCCTCGGCGACGTTGTGCATGCGCAGGATCCGCGCACCGTTCATGATGCACATCACCGCGGCGGCCAGCGAGCCGGAGAGCCGGTCCTGCTTGGGCTGCGCCAGTGTCTCGCCGATGAAGTCCTTGTTGGACACCGCCGCCAGTGCCGGGTAGCCGAGGGAGGCGATTTCGCCAAAGCGGCGGGTGATTTCCAGCGAATGCAGCGTGTTCTTGTTCAGGTCGTGGCCCGGGTCGACGATGATTTTCCCGGCCGGAATGCCCAAGTCCAGGGCCAGCTGCACCTTGCGTCGCAGGAACCCGGCGACGTCGTCGACCACGTCGTCGTACCGGGGTCGGGGATACACGGTGCGCGGGGCGGCGAGCGAGTGCGTGATGACCAGATGCGCGCCGCCTTCCGCCACGACCGCCGCCAACTCCGGGTGGTGCAGCCCGGTGGTGTCGTTGATGACGTTGGCCCCGGCGCGGATGCTCGCTTCGGCAACCTCTGGCAGGAAGGTATCGGCGGAAATGATGGCGTCCGAACCGGTCCGCACGGCCTCGATCACCGGAACGATCCGCTCGGCTTCCTGGCGCGCGGATAATGCCGGGCCCGGGGCGAACGGCACGCCGCCGATGTCCACCCAGTCCGCGCCCGCGGCCACCGCGGCCAAGGAGGCGTCGATGGCTGCCTGCCGGGTGAAGGTGCGGCCGGTGTCGTAGAAGGAATCGGGGGTGCGGTTGACGATGGCCATCAGCGCCACGTGGCGGCGGAAGTCGATCCGTCGGACGCCGAAGTCGTGCACCGGGTGGTACAGCTCGGGCAGGAATGCGCTGGACGGCGACCGTGCCGTCAGTGGCTGGCTCACAGGCTGGTCAGCTCCTTGTCGGGATTGGACAGGTCCGCGGCCTCCACGCTGCGGCCGGAACGGATCAAGTCCTGCATGGGCTCCTGGACGTCCCATATATTTACATTCATACCAGCCACCACCCTGCCCTCGCGCAGCCAGAACGCGATGAACTCCAGGGCGTCGAGGTCCTGGTAGTTGCCCCGGAACACAGGCTCGCCCCGCGCAGACCACGGGAAATAGCCGGAGTACTCCATTCCGATTCCGAACTGGTCGGTGTAGAAGTACGGGATGTCGTCGTTGGATGCGTCTTGGCCCAGCATGGCGGCCGCGGCGGTCTTCCCCTGGGCCAAGGCGTTCGCCCAGTGCTCGCTGCGCAACGGTGCGCCGTAACCGGGATGGTAGGCACGGGCAACATCGCCGGCGGCGTAGACATGCTCCGCGGAGGTGCGCAGCATCTGGTCGGTGTCAATGCCGCTGGACACGGCCAGCCCCGCAGCTTCGGCCAACGCGGTATTAGGGACGGCGCCGATGGCCACCAGCACCGCGTCGGCTAGCAGGCGCTCGCCGTTATCCAAGACAATGCCGGTGACCCTGCCGTCCTCGCCGAGGATTTCCACGGGCCAGCGCCGAGTGCGCAGCAGGACGCCCTCGCGGCGGTGGGTGTCGGCGAAGATGCTGCCCACGGCGTCGCCCAACGCGGGGGCGAGCGGGATGTCGCCGCGGCCCAGGACCAAGACCTCGTTTCCGAGCTGGCGGGCCGTGGCCGCAACCTCCATGCCGATCCAGCCCATGCCGATCACGACCAGCCGCTGGTCCCCGGAGGCCAGCACGGCGTGCAGGGCCTGGCTGTCCGCCAGCGTGCGCAGGTAGTGCACGCCCCCCAGCCCGGCGCCGGGCAGTTCCAGCCTCCGCGGCGATGCCCCGGTGGCCAGCAGCAGCTGCGAGTACTCCAGCGCGCCTGCATCCGAGAGCGCGACAGTACGGGCAGCGGGATCGAAGGATACAACCGTGGTGCCGCGCAACAGTTGGACGCCGTGCTCGTCATACCAGTCGGGCGATTGCACCAGCCCCGACTGTGCGTCCTCCCGTCCTGCCAGGAAGCCCTTGGAGAGCGGCGGCCGAAGGTAAGGGTGTTGGTCCTCGGCACCGGCCAGCACGATCTCGTCCCTGAAGCCGCCGCTGCGCAGCTCCTTGGCGGCGGTGGCACCGGCCAGGCCGGCTCCGGCGATGACGATCGGGTTCCCTGCCATGGCAGCGCTCCTTCATGTGCCGGCGGGCACGCAGCGGGTCCGCCCCTGGCAGCCGATCTGATGGAAGCACCGGCGGCTGCCTGTTCGGGCAGGGCCAGATGTTCTAAAATGGGTACATCCGACTTTAGAAATCAGTTCCGGATAAGTCAATGCACCTGCCACCGGAAGGGGCGCCATGGCCGACCAGCCGCCACCCGGACTCTCTGCCGTCTCGGCCCTGGGCGACGACGTGCGCCGCCGCCTCTTCGAATTCGTCCGCTACAGCGCCGGACCGGTCACCCGGGACCAGGCCGCTGCCGCCCTGGATTTGCCGCGCAGCACCGTGTCCCTCCAGCTGGACGCGCTGGCCGGGCACGGGCTGCTGACCATCGAGTTCCGCAAACTCAGCGGTAAATCCGGACCGGGCTCCGGCAGGCCGGCCAAGGTTTACGCGGCTGCGGTGCCGGAAGTATCAGCCTCCGTGCCGGAGCGTGCCTATGGCCTGGCCGGCGACCTGCTGGCCACGGCCGTGGAGGAATCGGCCAGGACCGCCCGCCCGGCGCACGAACTGGTGGCCGAGGCTGCCCGGGCCAAGGGCCGTGAGCTGGGGGCCGGCGCCGGAGACCTGGAGGCAGCCCTGGCCGCGGCAGGCTACCGGCCGCTGCCGGACGGGGCCGGCTATGCGCTGGGGAACTGCCCGTTCCACCTGTTGGCCCGCAGCCATACGCAAACGGTATGCGGCCTGAACCTCGCCCTGCTCGAAGGAATGCTGGCCGGCTGCGCCGACCAGTCCCACGGCGTCGCCGCAGATCCGGACGGGCCCTTCTGCTGCGCCAGGATCAACCGGCGCTGAGCCGCCTGCCGGACCCGGGCCGTCCCGGTCCGGCAGACGGGCTGAAACCAGGCGCGCCGGGGCATGTAAAATATTGGCGTGCCCGTGTACCTTGACCACGCGGCGACCACGCCCCTTGTGGCGCAGGCCCTGGCCGCACTCACCCATGAACTCAGCCGCAGCGGCAACCCCTCCTCGCTGCACGGTTCCGGCCGGCGCGCCCGCAGGGTGGTCGAGGATGCCCGCGAGACCATCGCCGCCGCGGCCGGAGCGCATCCGTCCGAGGTGATTTTCACCTCCGGCGGCACCGAGGCCGACAACCTTGCCGTCAAGGGCCTGTATTGGGCCCGGCGTGACGCCGACCCCCGGCGGCGGCGGATCCTGTGCTCGCCGGTGGAGCACCCTGCCGTGCTCGACACGGTGGAATGGCTGGAAAAGCATGAGGGCGCCGAGGCGGTCTGGCTGCCGGTCGACGCCCACGGCGTGGTCTCCGCCGAGGCCCTGCGACGGGAAATCGAGGCGGACCCTGCCGCGGTGGCGCTGGTCACCGTCATGTGGGCCAACAACGAGGTCGGCAGCGTCCAGCCGGTGGCGGAGATCGTCGCCGCCGCGCAGCCGCACGGGATCCCGGTCCACTCGGACGCCGTCCAGGCGTTCGGCCACCTGCGGGTGGATTTCAAAGCGTCCGGCCTGGACACCCTGGCCGTCAGCGGGCACAAGATCGGCGGCCCGGTGGGGGTCGGTGCGCTGCTGGTCCGCCGGGACGTGAAGCTGACGCCTGTCCAGCACGGCGGCGGCCAGGAACGCGACATCCGGTCGGGCACCCTGGACACCCCGGCGATCGCAGCGTTCGCCGCGGCCGCGGAGGCCGCCGTCGGGCAATTGCCGGAAGAAGCCGCACGGTTGGCGGGATTGCGCGAAAAGCTGATAGCCGGCGTCGCGCGCAGCGTCCCGGAGGCGGTGTTGCGGGGCACCCCGGACCCGCACCACGAGGGCCTGCGGCTGCCCGGCAACGCGCATTTCACCTTCCCCGGCTGTGAGGGCGACTCCCTGCTGTTCCTGCTGGACCTGGCCGGCGTGGAGTCCTCCACCGGCTCGGCCTGCACCGCGGGAGTGCCCCGGCCCTCGCACGTCCTGCTGGCCATGGGGTTGAGCGAAGAAGAAGCCCGCGGAGCACAACGCTTCACGCTCGGGCATACAACAACCGAGTCAGACGTTGACTCACTGGTGGCAGCGCTGCCGGAGGCATACGCGCGGGCCAGGAAGGCCGGGATGGCCGGCCACGTCTCCAGCATCCAAACCGCAGGCACGCAGTCCGGCTGACACCTCAGCGGACCGGGCCGGTGCGGTGGGGCGCTGACCTTGGCGGCCGCGGCGGACACAGACAACGAATCAGTAGGGAAACGAATTCATGAAGGTACTGGCAGCGATGAGCGGCGGCGTGGACTCCGCTGTGGCGGCGGCACGGGCGGTGGAGGCCGGCCACGATGTGGTGGGCGTGCACCTGGCCCTGAGCCGGATGCCCGGCACGCTGCGCACCGGCAGCCGGGGCTGCTGCACCATCGAGGATTCGCGCGACGCCTGGCGGGCGTGCGACATCCTCGGCATCCCGTATTACGTCTGGGACTTCTCCGAGCGGTTCAAGGAAGACGTGGTGGACGATTTCATCGCCGAATACGCCGCCGGCCGGACGCCGAACCCCTGCATGCGCTGCAACGAGCGGATCAAGTTCGCCGCCCTGCTGGAGAAGGCGCTGGCGCTGGGCTTCGACGCGGTGTGCACCGGCCACTACGCCAAGGTGGTGGAGGACGCGCAAGGCAACCGCGAACTGCACCGCGCCGCCGACTGGGCCAAGGACCAGTCGTACGTGCTGGGCGTGCTGACCCACGAACAGCTCAAGCACTCCATGTTCCCGCTGGCCGAAACGCCGTCGAAGGCCGAGGTGCGCGCCGAGGCCGCACGGCGCGGGCTGTCCGTGGCGAACAAGCCGGACAGCCACGACATCTGCTTCATTTCCGACGGCGACACCCGCGGCTGGCTGTCCGAAAAGATCGAGATGGAGTCCGGTTCCATCGTTGACCAGGACGGCCAGGTCGTCGGCGAACACGACGGCGCCAACGCGTTCACCGTGGGCCAGCGGCGCGGACTCAAGCTGGGCCGGCCGGCGCCGGACGGCAAACCGCGGTTCGTGCTGGAGATCCGGCCCAAGGAGAACAAGGTAGTGGTGGGACCCGAGGACCTGCTGGCCGTCGACCAGATGCGCGGCATCAAAGTCTCCTGGGCCGGCCTGCCGCTGCCCGAGGTCCAGGCGCACACCGAGTTCGACTGCATGGTGCAGGTCCGCGCGCACGGCGACCCGGTGGCGGCGCAGGCCCAGGCGGAGGTCGGCGACGACGGCCGCCAGCAGTTGGTCGTGACCCTCATCGAACCGATGCGCGGCGTGGCCCCGGGCCAGACCATGGTGCTCTACCAAGGAACCAGGGTGCTGGGCCAGGCAACCATCGACTCGGCGCGGTCGTTGAGCTGGGACCCGGCCAACGTTTCCTAAAAGGCGCACGCTTCGGGGAGCGGGACTCTTCCGGCCGGGCCGGAAGCGAACCTCCTCCGGCCTGGGCCTGCCCGGAGGACCGGCGGTACTTCATAGAGCGGTAACCGGTGCGTCGACTGCGCGGGCCGAACCATAAACTGGTGGCATGACCGAGCCCCACCTTGCCGATGACTACGACCCGACCGCCAGCTCCCTCTCCGACCAGGTGGCGCCCGAGGTGATGGCGGAGCTGTTGGCGGTGCGCGGAAGCATCGACAACATCGACGCGACGCTGGTCTATCTGCTGGCCGAGCGGTTCAAGGCGACCCAGCGGGTGGGGTACCTCAAGGCCATGCACAAGCTGCCGCCGGCCGACCCCGACCGCGAGACCGCCCAGATTAACCGGTTGCGGCGGCTGGCCGAAGAAGCGCATCTGGATCCGGCCTTCGCCGAGAAGTTCCTGAACTTCATCATTTCCGAGGTCATCAGGCACCATCAGGCCATCTCCGACGAGCACAACGGCGGCAACTGAGATGGCGGCCGGATCCGACATGCCTGCCGCGGGCGCACCTGCAGCCGGCGGGCGGCCCGCCCACGTGAGCGCCACCGGGCTGGGCAGCTGGCCCGGCACGGAACCAGCCGAGGCTGCCCGCATCGTCCGCGGTGAACTCGGCGAGCCAAACCTGCCGCATCTGGTCGAGCTGCCGGACCGCGGCCCCGGGTCGGACCCCACCGGACGAACCGCGGGCATGCTGGAGGGACTGTTCATCGACCTGCAGCCGCACGGTTGGCGCCTGGTGGACCGTCCGGGCCAGGATCACCGCAGGGCTGTGTCCGCGCTGCGCACCGACCTGAACGTGCTGGCCGATGTGGCCGGCGCCGAAGACCGCCCCGGCAATCTATTCAAGGTCCAAGTGCGCGGACCGATGTCCCTGGCGGCAAACCTGCACCTGCACAACGGCGAACGCGCCCTGATCGACGCCGGCGCCCGGCGGGACCTGGCCCAGTCGCTCGCGGCAGGTGCGGCCGGACACCTGGCCAACGTCAGGGCCGCGCTGCCGGCCGGCACGGATCTGGTGGTCCAGCTGGAGGAGCCGGAGCTCGATGCCGTGCTGGCCGGGACCATCCCCACGGCCAGCGGATACCGCACGCTGCGGTCGGTCGCGGCCTCGGAAGCCTCCGCCGCCTGGGATTTGGTGGCCGCCGCCCTGCGTGATGCCGGAGCGGTGGAAGTCGTCGCCCTGATCCCCGCCGCGGATTCGTCCCTCGACGCCGTGGCCGCCAGCGGCCTGGACGGGGTCGCCGTCCCCACAGGCGCGCTGACCACCCGGCAGTGGGAAACCATCGCGGCCGCGGTGGAAGCGGACCGAACGGTGTGGGCGGGCCTCATCGACCCGGCCGCAGGCACCGTCCCGCAGGTCAGCGCGCTCGTGGATTCCGTCGTTCGCCCCTGGCGGCAGCTGGGCCTGCCGTTGACGCGGCTGCCCCGGTTGAGGATCACGCCGTCCTCCGGCCTGGCCGGACACGCGCCGGACACGGCGCGCGCGGTGGTCAAGCGGCTCACCCAGGCGGCGGACGCGCTCAACCAGGTTGTCGCGGAGGCCTGAGCCCGGGGGCCGGCCCACCAAACGCACGGCGGAACCGGCTGACTCCTTAGGCCACGAGGCTGTACGAGAAGGACCCGGAGTATTCCAGCACGGTGCCGAACTGGCGCTGGATGACCTTCGTCCGGATCCGGAAACGGCGCTCGGATCCATCCCACCACTGTTCGGTGAAAGCCGCGGCATCCAGCAGCAGCGGAAGCCCGACGCTGAGCGAACCGGCCGCCAGCCGGCAACGCCGCGAGGCCAGGCGCATCCGGCCGTCGGCGCCGACCGAGCACGCCACGTCCGTCAGCAGGCGGCCGCTGCGGCCCAGGGCACCGACGGCATGGCCCAGATCGCGGTCCCAGCTGGTCCGGTCCTCCACGATCCGGGTCCGGTCGTGGAAGCTGAGTGTCCTGACGGCGGTGAGCTCCGGCTCGCCGCGGGCATTCAGTGAGGCCCGGTTCTCGATCCTGAAGGGCACATTGTGCTGGTACTCGGGGAACAGGGCGTTGTCGCCGCTGGTCAGGCCGAGGAACGGCCGCAACGCCGGACGGGGGCAGCCGGCGACGTCGAACACGCCGGAGCCGATCCCGCTGGCTCCGGTTCCGCCGTCGTCCGCGCCCGGCGGGGCGAGCGAAAAGTATTCCTGCAGTTCGGGCTGGAGCAGCCGGAAGTCCGGCCCCAGCGCCATCCGGTAGACGGAAACCACTGCATCACCACCCGCGCCGGGAGGCGGGCCCGCGGCCACTGCCGCCGTTGACGGCGTCCACGGCGGCTACAACCGTCCGGCGGCTTTGAGCCGGATGTACATATCCGCCAGCTGAGGGGGCAGTTCGTGCGGGGGAGCGTCCACCACTTCCGCGCCGAGCTGGCGGATCTGTGCGGCGACTGCCGCCCGTTCCAGCACGGCGCGCTCCGCGGCGGCGGCCCGGAACGTGTCGTCGACGGTGTCGCGGACGGTGCGCAGCCGATCCACGTGCGGATCGTTGACCGAGGCGACCACCACGGTGTGCTTGGCGCTCAACTGGGCCAGCACCGGCAGCAGCCCCTCCTCGGCCGCTCCGGAATCCAGCGCCGTCAGCAGCACGACCAGGGACCGGTGCGAGGACAAGGCGTGGATTTCCGCGGGTATCTGCGACCAGTCCGCTTCGATCAATTCCGGCTCCAGCGGGGCCATGGCGTTGACCAACTGGTTGAGCAGGTTGCCTTTGGCCGCGGAGGCGACCTTGGCCCGCGGCCGCCGGTCGAAGGCCAGGAAATCCACGCGGTCGCCGCCGCGCTCGGCGAGCACCGCCAACAGCAGGGAGGCTTCGATTCCGGTGTCCAGCCGCGGCTCGTCCTCGATCCGTGCGGCCGAGGTGCGGGAGGTATCGAGCACGATCACCACCCGGCGGTCGCGTTCCGGACGCCAGGTGCGGACGACGACGGCCTGCCGCCGGGCGGTGGCGCGCCAGTCGATGGAGCGCACGTCGTCCCCGCGCACGTAGTCGCGCAGCGAGTCGAACTCGGTGCCGGCGCCGCGGACCTGCACCGCCACCCGGCCGTCCAGCTCGCGCAGCTTGCGCAGTTTGGAGGGCAGGTGCCGCTTGGAATGGAACGGCGGCAGCACCCGCAGCCGGCCGGGCAGGCCGATGGTGACCTGGCGCGCGGCCACTCCCAACGGACCCAGCGACCGGACCGTGACATGGTGCGCCAGCAGGTCGCCGCGGCGTTGCGGCGTCAGCTGCACCTCGACCAGCCGCCGTTCCCCCGGTGCAAGGCGCACCCGCTGCTCCGGATTGGCGGCGCCGGCCGAGGGCTGCCAGCCGTCCCGCACCACCGCGCGCAGCCGGCTCCGGCCATGGTTCGCCAGCAGCAGCCCGGCCGTCACGGATTCTCCCAGCCGCACATTCGACGGCAGCCTCCGCTGCAGCCCGACACGGCGCGGCGAAAGCGCCAGCACCAGGTCCACGCCGACCGCCGCGGCCAGCAGCAGGCAGGACACCAGAACCGTGACGGGGCGCGGGAAGAGCATCAGCGGGATGATGCCCGCAAGGGCCAGCAGGACAAAACGTCCGGTGATCGCCACGGCGTCACTCAGCGGGGGACCGGCACGGTGGCCAGGATGCTCTGCAGCACGTCGTCGGCCTGCACGCCGTCCATTTGGGCCTCCGGCCGCAGGCCGACCCGGTGCCGCAGCGCCGGCAGGGCCATCGCCTTGACGTCGTCAGGCGTGACAAAACCGCGGCCGTTCAGCCACGCCCACGCGCGCGAGGTGTTGAGCAGGGCCGTGGCGCCGCGAGGCGAAACGCCCAGCTGGAACGACGGCGCCGAGCGCGTGGCCCGGACCAGGTCCACGATGTAGCCGACCACCTCCGGCGCGATCGCCACCCGGGCCACGGCGGCCCGGGCCTGGACCAGGTCCCCGGCGGAGGCTGCGGCCCGCACCCCGGCGCCACGCAGGTCGCGCGGGTCGAAGCCCTGGCTGTGGCGGCGGATGATTTCGATTTCCGCGTCCCGGTCGGGCAGGTGCATGGTGAGCTTCAGCAGGAAGCGGTCCAGCTGGGCTTCCGGCAGCGGGTAGGTGCCCTCGTATTCCACCGGGTTCTGCGTGGCCGCCACGATGAACGGTTCGGGCAGCTTCCGGGACAGGCCGTCCACCGACACCTGGCGTTCTTCCATCGCTTCCAGCAGCGAGGCCTGCGTCTTCGGCGGCGTCCGGTTGATTTCGTCGGCCAGGAGGATGTTCGTGAACACCGGGCCCTCGCGGAAGCGGAATTCGGCGGTGTGGGTGTCGTAGATCATGGAGCCGGTGACATCGCCGGGCATCAGGTCGGGGGTGAATTGGATCCGCTTCGTGTCCAGGCTCAGTGCGGCGGAGAGCGAGCGGACCAGCAGCGTCTTGGCGACGCCGGGCACTCCTTCCAGCAGCACATGCCCGTGCGACAGCAGGGCGATCAGCATCCCGGTGACGGTGGCATCCTGGCCCACCACTGCTTTCGCCACCTCGCTGCGGACGTCGTGCAGCGTCTGGCGCAGGCGGTCGTCGTCGGCAGGTGGCGTGGCGACGGCCGGGCCCCCGCCGTAGTGGGATGACTGCTGCTGTCCTGGCTGATCGCTCATCGGTGCATTATCTCTTTCTCTAGCTGCTGCAGTTCTTGTGCCCAGGTCGCCAACCGGGCTTCGGTGCCGGGTGCCTCGTGGCGCAGGAGGCGCTCCACGTCCGCCCGCGGGCGGCTGCTGTCCCGGGCTACCGCATCGACGACGTCGGCGCTGGCGGCGCCTGCGGGCAGCCGCAGGTGGGCGGCGAGCCGGGTCAGGGTGGCGGCGCGCAGGTTGTCGGCTGCGTGGTTCACGGCCTTGGCGCTCTGGTAAAGCCGGGCACGGCCCTCGATCGTCTCGGCCGAGCGGACCACCACCGGCAACGGCTCGGACACCAGCGGTCCGAGGCGGCGTCCGCGCCAGAACATCGCGGCGACGCCGACCCCCATGAGCCACAGGGACACCGGGAGCACCCAGCCGGGCAGCAGGCTCAGGGGGTTGACCGCTTCGTCGGACACCGGAAGGTCCTCCAGTCCCGCCCGGTACCACACCAGCCGCTCGGTGGCTCCCAGCGTGCGCAGTGCCAGCGCGGCGTTGCCGGCGCGGACAACGCCTTCGTTGCTGAGCACGTGTCCGGCGCCGAGCACGATGGTGCCGCCGTCGTCGGACACCACGAAGGGGGCCGCGTCCTCGGCGGGTGTCTCGAAGGCGAAGCACAGCTCGCCGCCGCCGCGGTAGGCCAGGCCGCCGCGGGTGATTTCGCCGGCTGCGGCGGGACCGGGCACGCCGCAGCCGGCCGCGAGGTTGCCACCGTCGGCAGGGACGACGCCGGCGGCCCGGACGCCGGGGGCAAGTGCCCGCAGCGCCTCGAAGCCGGGCTCGAGCAGCACGACGCGGGCGGCCCGCTCCTTCAGGGGTTCCAGCTGCCCGGTGGTCAGGTAGCCGTCCGGGTCGTGGATCAGCAAGGCGGCGTCGCCTGCCTTCAGCTGGTCCCGGGTTTCCTGCAGCGAATTCGTCGCGGTCACCTGCACGCCCTGCTGGCGGAGCACTTCGGCCACGGCCTTGGCCCCGTTGGGCGCGGCGTTGCCGGGGGAGAGTTCGGCGCGGTCGGCGGCCGGGCCGCGGAGCAGCTCCAGCGCTACCACGCCGCACAGCAGCACCAGCAACAGGAGCCAGAAGCTCCACCGGCGCAGCCGGTTGCGCAGCGTGGACAGCACCGAGCCGCCGTCGCCGATGGTTTCGGGCAGGGATCCGGGCGCGCCGCCGGTTCCGGTGGCGCCTCCGGCGAAGCCGCCGGGTGCTGCAACCGCCGGATCCGCGGCGCCGGCGCGGCTCATCGTGGAACCGCCAGCGGCGCCGGGCTGCTGCCGCCCGGGTGCGGCGTCGCCACGGCCAGGGCATCGTCCAGGGCTGCCAGCCGGTCGACGTCCTCACGCGTTGCCGGCACCTTGCCGTACCGCACGGAGTCGAACCGGGCGGCGGCATCACGCAGCCGCCCGGCCTCGGTGCTGAACGCGGCGGCGATGCCGGCGGCCGCTTCGTCGGCGGTGCGGCCCGGCTGGGGGTCCAGAACCACCCGCTCTTCCATCGATCGCACCAGCGCGCGGAACCGCTCGGTCAGCGCCGAGTCCCAGTCGCCTTCCGCCGCGGCAGCCCGCGAGTTCCTGCGGTGCTCGTCGGCTGTGAGCGGGACGGCGCCGTCGAACATCTCTGCCGCCGCCCGGCGGCGGGCGTTGCGCCGCGGTTTGACCAGCCACACGGCCGCGCCGATCAGCAGCAGAGCAGCCAGGACCAGGACCAGCGTGCCGAGATTGGGGGTGAAGCCATTGAGCTGGGCGATCAGCTCCGCCAGCCAGTCGAGGACGGCCTGCAGCACCGATTCCAGGACTCCGGGGCGGGCATCCTGGTATTCCTCCTTGGCCAGTTCGCGGACCAGCAGTTCACGTGCCTCTTCCGGTCCCGGCTCCACCGGAACGTCGAAGGGGACAGCTGCGAAGCCCCGCGCCACGCCCATGGGGTTCACGATCATGTGGACCATGGACCGGATGGCCCGGGAACCGCGGGGCCGGGCGCCGCGCCGGTGCCGAGTCCCGGGATGGTCCGGGTGTCCTGGCCGCCGGAGGCTTCATGCTCGCGCAACAGCACCACGTCGAACCCTTCGCGGCGGATCCGCAGGTCGATATAGACCAGGGCGATCACGGCCGCTTGGAAGGCATAGCCGATGGCCGAGAAGATGGAAGACAGCAGCATCGATACCAGCGTGAGCGGCCCCATGGTCGCCAGCATGCTCTCGGCCGATGTCGGATCGCCGAGCAGGGGACCGGCGAGTCCCACGATGAACGAAATCGGCATGCTGACCACGGAGGTGATCACCGTGACGATGATGGTGCCCAGGAGGATGATGCCGAAGGTCCGCCACCAGCTGCGGTCGGTCAGCTGCCACGACCGGGCAAGCGCCCTAAAGAGCGGTGCGCGTTCCATGATGATGACCGCGGGCGCCAGCATCAACTTGATGCCGATCCAGACCGACACCGCCGTCAGCCCGAGGATGATCAGCACGATGAGCCAGGCCGAGGACACGCCGAGCTGGTCGGCCAGGAAGAAGGAGCCGGCGATGATCGCGACCAGCGCAGCGGCAGTGAGCGCCAGGTAGAGCAGGGCCAGCCCGACCAGCGCGCCGATCCGGCCCTTCGCGAGCGCGAACATCAGGCCAAAGCCGGTTTTCTGGTTGACCGCGGCCCGGGCCGTGGGAATGGCAAGGACGCCCTGCAGGACCAGGATCCCCACCCCGGACAGCAGGCCAAGCACCAGGGAAGAGATGATGATGGACAGGCCGAAGGCCACCGCGGACTCATCCGTGAGTTCCTCGTTCGCCATGACCTGCAGGCCGCCGAAGGCGGAGATGATCAGTCCGCCGACCAGCCAGGCCAGCGCGCTGACCACTACCTGGAGCAGCACCGCCGTCCCGAAGACCGCCGCGGCGTTCTTGCGGGCAGCCTGGAAAGCGCCGTCGAGGATTTCGCCGACGCCGAGCGGACGCAGCGGGATGACGCCCGGTTTCGGTGGAGCAACATAGCCGCGGTAGGGGCCCGGGCCGGCAGGGGCCGGCCAACCGCCGCCTGGCTGGCCCGTCCAGGCAGGCTGCCCGGGCCAGCCTCCCGGCTGCTGCCCGCCGGGCCCGGGCTGTCCCCACTGCGGCTGCGGGTTCCACCCGGGCTGGGCGGGCGGAGGCTGCTGGCCCCACCCGGACTGGGCGGGCGGAGGCTGCTGGCCGGGCGGCGCCCCCGCGGGTTCCGGCGCGCCGGGCGCGGGCTGTCCCCACACCGGCTGCTGCCCCCACGCCGGCTGGCCCGGCGCCTGGCTGTTGGAGCCGGCGGAGTTGGAGCCGGAGCCGCCGGGGCCCTGGCCTTG
This sequence comes from Arthrobacter sp. Y3221114, assembly GCF_059092625.1. NCBI lineage: Bacteria > Bacillati > Actinomycetota > Actinomycetes > Micrococcales > Micrococcaceae > Arthrobacter > Arthrobacter sp. Y3221114. Next base: position 198,632 of record NZ_JBNHHW010000003.1, on the reverse strand, counting down.
CGGATCCCTGCTGTCGTGCCCGGCGTCGTTGGCCCCGTGGCTCATCGCGTCCCGTCTTCCTCGTCTCGTGTCGCCGACGGCGGGAGGCCCCCGGCGAAGTGTTAACCTCTCATCAGCCTATAGTTTCGGTCCGCCAGTTCCTATCATCCCGGCGCGGGCCCGGCCGTGGGCGCGCTGTCGGTGTGCCCTGTGCGTCGTTACGCCAGGGATGAGGTGAATAGGGAACAATAGGGAGATATGAAGGCACGCATTCTGGTCGTAGACGACGACGAGGCCCTGGCCGAAATGATCGGCATCGTGCTGCGCAACGACGGATTCGATCCGGTGTTCTGCGCGGACGGCGCCCAGGCCCTCGAGGTCTTCCGCAGCAGCAAGCCGGACCTGGTGCTGCTCGACCTGATGCTCCCGGGGCTGGACGGGATTGAGGTCTGCCGCCAGATCCGGGGCGAATCGGACGTTCCCATTGTCATGCTGACGGCCAAGTCGGACACCTCCGACGTGGTCCGTGGCCTGGAATCCGGTGCCGACGACTACGTGCCCAAGCCGTTCAAGCCGGCAGAACTCGTGGCCCGGGTGCGCGCCCGCCTGCGGCCGGGAGACCAGCGGGCACCGGAGACCCTGCGGATCGCCGACGTGGTGATCGATGTTGCCGGGCATGTGGTCCACCGCGGGGACGAGAAGATCTCGCTCACCCCGCTGGAATTCGACTTGCTGGTGGCCCTGGCCCGGAAACCCTGGCAGGTCTTCACCCGCGAATTGCTGCTGGAGCAGGTCTGGGGCTACCGCCACGCCGCAGACACCCGACTGGTCAACGTCCACGTCCAGCGGCTGCGCTCCAAGATCGAACGCGATCCGGAAGCCCCCGAAGTGGTGCTCACGGTACGCGGCGTCGGCTACAAGGCCGGCCAAGGGTAAGTGGAGCCGGTTCTCAGCCGGTGGACAGCCAAGCTGAAGGCGGCAGCTGAGGCCGCTTGGCATGCCACGCTGCGGGCCCGCGAGTTCCTGAACCGGAAATGGCGGCGGTCGCTGCAGTTCCGCACGGTGACGGCCGCCGTCCTGCTCACCGCCTTCGCCTTTATGGGCGTCGGCGCGTTCCTCTCCAGCCAGATAGCCTCCGGGCTCTACCAGGAGCGGGTGAACCAGGCGGAGGCCGAGTCCCGGCGCGGGCTTTCCCAGGTCAAGACGATCTTCGAGAGTTCATCTGCCAGCGACCGTTCGACCGTCTCCAGCATGGTGGCGGACACGCTGAAACTGCTGGAAGGCACCGGCGCCGAAGCGCCGCGCTACTACCTGCTGACGCCGCTGCCGGGCGGCCAGAACCTCTACGTGTTCAGCCAGTCGAACACCTCCATCACCGCCAACATCATCCCGGAAGGGCTGGCCCAGGAAGTCGCCACCGGCACCGGGCAGTACCGCCAGGCGCTCGCCCTGCCGGTGGGCGACAGCGACGTCCCCGCGATCGGATTCGGCACCAAGGTGTCGCTGCCGCCGGGCAATTCCTATGCGCTGTACCTGATCTACGACCTCTCCTCCGTGCAGCAGACCCTGGACTTTATCCACCGGGTGCTCTGGATCGGCGGCGGGTTGCTGCTGGTCCTGGTCGGCGGCATCGTCTGGCTGCTGACCCGCGCCGTGGTGCACCCGGTGAGCCAGGCGGCGATCGCGTCGGAGAAGCTGGCGGCAGGACAACTCCAGGAGCGGCTGGAAGTTCGGGGCGAAGACGAACTCGCCCGGCTGGGCGCCTCCTTCAACCACATGGCAAACAGCCTGCAGGAGCAAATCACGCAGTTGGCCGCGCTGTCCGAAATGCAGCAGCGGTTCGTCTCCGATGTGTCGCACGAACTGCGGACGCCGCTGACCACGGTCCGCATGGCCGCGGAGGTGCTGTACGAATCGCGCAGGGACTTCGATCCGATCAACGCCCGCTCCACCGAACTGCTGTACAACCAGGTGGAGCGTTTCCAGGCGTTGCTGGCCGACCTCCTGGAAATCTCCCGCTTCGACGCCGGTGCTGCCGCGCTGGACGCGGAGGCGACCGATTTGGTGGAGATCGCCCGCACCGCGCTCGACGCCGCCCAGCCGTTGGCGGACAACAGCGGGTCGGAGCTGCGCCTGATCGCCCACGAGCCGCGCTGCATCGCGGACATGGACCGCCGCAGAATCGAACGCATCCTGCGCAACCTGATTGTCAACGCGCTGGAACACGGCGAGGGCAAACCGGTGGAGGTGACGGTCGGGGCAACCGACGACGCCGTGGCGGTTTCGGTCCGGGACTACGGCATCGGGATGACGCCCATGGAAGCCTCCAGGGTGTTCGACCGCTTCTGGCGCGCCGACCCGGCCCGGGCGCGGACCACCGGCGGCAGCGGCCTGGGGCTGTCGATTTCCACGGAGGATGCCCGCCTCCATGGCGGCTGGCTGCAGGCGTGGGGGGAGCCGGGCAACGGTGCCTGCTTCCGGCTCACGCTGCCGCGGCATAGCGGCGGCACGCTCACGCATTCGCCGCTGCCGCTGCCGCCGGCCGGTGCCTCGGCGTGGCACGGGCAGCTGGTGGCCGAGAATGTGCTCCTCGAACAGCAGGAGGAAAACGGTGTTCCGGATCCCAGCTGACCCTGCCCGCCTCGCCCGGCTGCGCGCCGTCGTCCTCATGCTCTGTGCCATGCTCGCGCTGGTCTCCTGTTCCTCCATCCCGATGTCAGGGCCGGTGGGCACAGTCCAGGCCGATTCGGGCGAAACCGGGGGGACCGGCTACACCTTCAACCCGCCGGGGCCGTCGCCGGGGGACACCCCGCAGCAGATCGTCGCCGGCTTCATCCAGGCGGGCACGGCCACGCAGGACGACTACCGGATCGCGCGCGAATTCCTGGCTCCGGACCTGGCCGGCGAATGGCAGCCGGTGCAGCGGACGCTGGTGTACCGGAACGTCGTGAGGATTGTCGGGTCGCCGTCCGAAACCGAATTCGTGCTTCAGGTGGAAGTCGATACCACGATCAACGAATCGGGCGTCCGGACCCAGGCCGAGGAAGGGGCCACCGAGTCGCTGCCGGTGGAACTGACCCAAGTGGACGGCGAATGGCGGATTTCCAGCGTTCCCGACGGAACCATGGTCTCCACGGTGGACTTCCGCAGCTTGTTCTCTCCGTTCAACCTGTACTACTACGACCCGACATACACCTATGCCGTGCCGGACGTCCGCTGGTTCGCCAACCGGCAGGGCATTTCCGCGGCCATCGTGGCCGCCATGCTGGAGGGGCCGGCACCGTACCTGGCCGGCGCCGTGATCAGCGCCTTCCCGGAAGGCTCGCAGCTGGTGCGCCGGGCCGTGCCGATTGAATCCGGTGCCGCCAGCGTGGACCTCTCGGCCGAAGTCCTGACGGGCACCACGTTCCTGCGCCGGCAGCAGATGCAACAGCAGCTGGAACTGACGCTGGGAGGGCTGAACACTGTCTCCACCGTCCAGATGACGGTGGACCAGCGGGAAGTGGATCTGGGCAACTCGCCCGATCCGCAGTTCCAGGCCGCGGTGACGGACCCCGCGGTCGGCAATGTGCAGATCGGGGTCCTGGACGAGGAACTGGTGTTCTACGAGGGATCGCGGCCGGTCAAGCCGGAGGGCCTGCCGTCCGTCGAACGGTTGCGGCCGCGCGAACCGGCGATGTCGCTGGACCAGGAACGCTTTGCTTTCCTGACCGCCGAGCGCGACCGGATGTTCGTGATCGGCGGGGACCGCCGCGCGGTGGAGGCGGCATCCGGAAGCAACCTCACCGGACCCAGCGTCGATCCCTTCGGCTGGGCCTGGGCGGCGGCCGGAGACGGCAGCGGGAAGGTCTCCGCGGTTTCCATCGAAAAGCCGGACGAAGCGGTCGCGGTCAGCGCCCAATGGCTGACGGAACGGACCGTGACCGAGCTGCAGATTTCCCGTGAAGGCTCCAGGGCGCTCATCACCACCCGTGAAGGCGAGAGCACTTCGGTCTATATCGCCGGCGTCGTCCGCGACCAGGACGGCAGGCCACGGGGCATCACCACGCCCAAGCGGCTGAACCCCTCGGTGCCGGTGGACTCCGGCGTCTGGGCCGACGAAGACACCGTCGTCGTCATGCAGGCCTCGCCCGAAGAAGCGGTGACCGCGGAGGTGCTGAACCTGGACGGCAGCACCCTGCGGACCGCGCCCCTGCAGGGGATGGTGGAGATCAGTGCCGGCAACGGCGACCAGGATGTGTACGCCCAGACCAACGAGATGCTCTACATCCGCGTCGGCAACAGCTGGGCCCCGCAGCGCAATTCGCCGCTGGTCATCGACCCGTCCTTCCCGGGGTAGCCCTCCCTCCACAGCCGCCGCGGTCCGGGCCGTCTCCACATCCGGTGTCAGGTCACCCCGGGCGTGGCCGGGCGCGGCAATGCTGGAGGCATGGCAGGGACCCGCTCATGAGGACGACGGCGGACGTGGGCGCCGGGCTGGACAGGCTGTATTTCAGCCCGGCCGCCCAGGCGCTGCGCATCTGGACCGGACAGTTCGGCCGGCTGCTGCTGCCGACCGACTGCGTGGCCTGCGGTGCGCCGAATTACGTCCTGTGCGCTGCCTGCCGGCGGCGGCTGCGGCGGTCGACGGTGCGCCCGATGGCCGTGGAGCAGGACGCCGACTCCTTGCCTTTGGACGAGGCCGGCCGGCCGCTGCCGGTGACCGCCGGGGGGCCCTACCGGCGGGAACTGTCCCAGGCCGTGCTGGCCTTCAAGAATCACGGACGGACCGAGCTGGCCCCGGTGCTGGCCGTCGTGTTGGCCGGAGCCTTGGACGCGGCCGCGGCACGGGCCGGCCGGCCCGCCGCAGGGGTGCTGGTCCCGGTTCCCCCGCGCGGGAGTTCCCGCCGGCGCCGCGGCTACGATCCGCTCCAACTGCTGCTGTCCCGCCTGGCACGGCAAGGCCTGCTGCCGGCCGGCCTGCAACTGCTGCCCGCCGTCCGCCAGGTGGACCCGGTGCGGCGCCTGCGGCGGCCGGGTTCCCCGGGCGGGCAGAAGGCGCTGGGCCGGTCGGCGCGGCGACGGAACGTTGCCGGCAGCATGGCCGTGCCGCCGGGGTACGCACCGTTGATCGCCGGGAGGTGCTGCCTCCTGGTGGACGATGTGCTCACCACCGGCGCCACGATGGGTGAGCTGGCCCGGGCGCTGCGTGCCGCCGGCGGACTTCCCCTGGGCGGGGCGGTGTTGGCAGCCGCCTCGGCTCCCGCCGGACCCGCCGGTGGATGTGGGGGCGGGGGGGGCCGGACCCCCGTCCTCATGAGCGCGCGGTGGGACGCGTGGTGTAACGATTACGCCCCAGCCCGTGCACGGGCCGTCGGAGTGCCCCAGGACATCGTCGGGAAATGTTGTAGATATTCGTGGGTAAAGGGTGAATAAAAGGTGTCAGTGATCTAACGTGAGGTATGGGCTCCCGCGAGGGAGGCAACCCGTCTTCAGCGGCTGAAAGGAGTTCCTCTTTCGGTCGCTGTTGTGTCATCTAGGCAATTATGGAGGGCACCATGGAATTCAACATCAACGGCCGCAACCTGTCCGTTTCGGACCGGTTCCGCGAGTACGCTGAGGAGAAGATCTCCAAGATCGAGCAGCTGGGCGACAAGGTCCAGCGGCTTGATGCCAAAGTCACCAAAGAGGCCAATGCCCGCAATGCCGAAAGCTCGATGACCGTCGAGCTCACCGTGCTCGGACGGGGCAGCGTGGTCCGCGCCGAGGCCAAGGCCGCGGACAAGTTTGCAGCTTTCGACATTGCCTATAACAAGCTTTTGGAGCGCCTGCGCCGCGCCCGGGACCGCCGCAAGGTCCACCACGGCCGCCACACCCCGACCGCCGTCCACCAGGCCACCGCCACGCTGGAACCGGCCAGCACCGACGTGCCGCTGCATGAAGAGGCGCTGGCTGCGGCGACTGCCCAGGACCAGGCCGAGGATCGGACCGGCTACGAGATTGACAATGACGTTCCCGCCGGAGACTCGCCGGTGCTGATCCGCCGCAAGGTCTTCCCGGCCGCGGCCATGACCCTCGACGATGCCGTGGACAACATGGAACTGGTGGGACACGACTTCTACCTGTTCATCGACAAGGCGACGGACGCTCCGAGCGTCGTGTACCGCCGTCGCGGCTGGACGTACGGCGTGATTACCCTCGATGCCGACTGCAGCGCCGAAGAAGCCAAGGCGCGCGAAGAGGTGCTGGCCTACCGCTCGTCGGCGGGCGCGAAGGCCTGACTGCCGCCGCGGCTGCCTAGTATGAAGGCATGACAGCCCGCATCACTCCGGCCCAGGCCCGCCGCATCGCGCTGGCGGCGCAGGGACTGGTTCAGGAACGGCCCACCGGCCTTGTCACGGCAAGGCAGGTGGGCCGGACCTTTGACCGGCTGCGGCTGCTGCAGATTGACTCCGTGAACGTGCTGGTGCGCTCGCATTACCTGCCGTTTTTCTCCAGGCTTGGCGGCTACGACGTCGACATCCTCCACCGGTTCGCGGGGAAAGCGCCGCGCCGCATGATGGAGTACTGGGCGCACGAAGCCAGCTATATCAAGCCGCAGGATTTCGCCGACCTCCGCCAGTGGCAGCGGCGCCGGTGGGTTGGCGCGACCGGAATGGACCCGGACCTCGTCCGGGACCTGACCGCGAAGATCCTGGACACCCTTTCCGCCTCGCGTGGCCTGACCGCCCGGGCGGTCGCCGACCGGATCGGTCATGACGCGCACCAGCCAAAGACCGACTGGGGCTGGAACTGGAACGCCGTCAAGCGGGTGCTGGAGGCCCTCTTTGAAGAGGGGCTGGTCAGCGCCGCCGCGCGCACTCCGCAGTTCGAACGGCTCTACACCCTGACCGAAAGGGTGCTGCCCGCCCCGCACGACGCACAGCACCGGCCCGATCCGGAGCAGGCGATGCTGAGGCTGATCGAGGCCGCAGCGCTGGCTCACGGAATCGGGACCATTAAGTGCTTCGCCGACTACTTCCGGGTGCCCGCGCGGGCCGCGGCCGGGGCGGTGCGGACGCTGCAGGCGGCCGGAAAGCTGGAAGCGGTGCAGGTGGACGGCTGGAGGGGAGACGTGTACCTGCACGCCGAGGCAGCCCGGCCGCGCCGGGCCACCGGCAGGGCGCTCCTGAGCCCCTTCGACTCGTTGGTGTTCGAACGCCAGCGGGTGGAGCGCCTGTTCGGCTTTCGCTACCGGATCGAAATCTATACGCCGGCGCCGAAGCGGACCTACGGCTACTACGTCCTGCCGTTCTTGCTGGGGGACCGGTTGTGCGCCCGGGTGGACTTGAAAGCGGACCGGGCCTCGGGCAGGCTCGTGGTCCGGGCCGCGCACGCCGAGGCCGAAGCTCCGCCCGGGACCGCTGCGGAGCTGGCAGCCGAGCTCGCCCTGATGGCCGACTGGCTGGCGCTGGACACCGTCGTCGTCGAGGAGAGGGGCGATTTGGCCGCCGTCTTGGCCCGTGAGGCAGCGAAACGGCCAGCGGGAACCAAAACGGTGCGGGACTCGTCTCTCACGTAGACTGAACAAGCCAGATTTCTGCGCAACTGACTGGGAGCAATGTAGTGCCAACGATTCTCGAGCGTGTGCTTCGTACCGGCGACAAGAAGACGCTAAAGAGGCTGCGCGGCTACGCCGATGCGATCAACGTCCTGGAAGAGGACTTCAAGTCCCTCACGGATGCCGAGTTGCGCGCGGAAACCGACACGCTGAAGCAGCGCTACCAGGACGGCGAGCTGCTGGACGACCTGCTCCCCGAAGCCTTCGCCGCTGTCCGGGAAGCCGCCAGCCGCACGCTCGGCCTGCGCCACTTCGACGTCCAGCTGATGGGCGGCGCAGCACTGCACATGGGCAACATCGCGGAGATGAAGACCGGTGAAGGCAAGACACTGGTGGCCACAGCGCCGGCCTACCTGAACGCGCTCACCGGCAAGGGCGTCCACGTGGTGACGGTCAACGACTACCTGGCCGAGTACCAGTCCGACCTGATGGGCCGCGTCTACCGCTTCCTGGGCCTGACCAGCGGTTGCATCCTCTCAAACCAGAACCCGGCGACGCGCCGCGAACAGTACGCGGCGGACATCACCTACGGCACGAACAACGAATTCGGCTTTGACTACCTGCGCGACAACATGGCCTGGAGCCGTGATGAACTGGTGCAGCGCGGACACCACTTCGCGATCGTGGACGAGGTCGACTCGATCCTGATCGACGAGGCCCGTACCCCGCTGATCATCTCCGGGCAAGCCTCCGGCGACGTGAACCGCTGGTACACCGAATTCGCGCGCGTCGTGATGCGGCTGAAGGACACCGAGGACTACGAAGTCGACGAGAAGAAGCGCACCGTCGGCGTGCTGGAGTCCGGCATCGAAAAGGTCGAGGACTACCTCGGCATCGACAACCTGTATGAATCTGCGAATACGCCGCTGATCGGGTTCCTGAACAACGCCATCAAGGCCAAGGAGTTGTTCAAGCGGGACAAGGACTACGTGGTGCTCAAGGGCGAGGTGCTCATCGTCGACGAGCACACCGGCCGTATCCTGGCCGGCCGGCGCTACAACGAAGGCATGCACCAGGCGATCGAGGCCAAAGAGGGCGTCGAGATCAAGGCCGAGAACCAGACGCTGGCCACGGTGACCCTGCAGAACTATTTCCGCCTCTACGGCAAGCTGTCGGGCATGACCGGTACCGCCGAAACGGAAGCGGCCGAGTTCATGAGCACCTACAAGCTCGGCGTGGTTCCGATCCCGACGAACAAGCCGATGGCCCGCCTCGACCAATCGGACCTGATCTACAAGAACGAAGTCGCCAAGTTCGACGCCGTCGTGAAGGACATCGCCGAGCGCCACGAAAAGGGCCAGCCGGTCCTGGTGGGCACCACCAGCGTGGAGAAGAGCGAGTACCTGTCCAAGCAGTTGGCGAAACAGGGCATCCGGCATGAGGTCCTCAACGCCAAGAACCACGCCCGGGAAGCGGCCATCGTCGCGCAGGCCGGCCGCAAGGGTGCCGTCACGGTGGCGACCAACATGGCCGGCCGCGGTACGGACATCATGCTCGGCGGCAACGCGGAATTCAACGCCGTGGCCGAGTTGGAACGCCGTGGACTGGACCCCGCCGCGAATCCCGAGGAATACGAGGCAGCCTGGCCCGGCGCCCTGGCGGCGGCCCAGAAAGCCGTGCAGGCCGAACACGACGAGGTCAAGGAGCTCGGCGGGCTCTACGTGCTGGGTACCGAACGGCATGAATCGCGGCGCATCGACAACCAGCTCCGCGGCCGCTCCGGCCGCCAGGGCGACCCGGGCGAATCGCGCTTCTACCTCTCCCTGACCGATGACCTGATGCGGCTGTTCAACTCGGGGGCGGCCGAGCGGATCATGAACTCCTCCCGCATGCCCGACGACGTGGCTCTGGAGTCCAAGATGGTTTCCAAGGCCATCCAGAACGCCCAGGCACAGGTCGAGGGCCGCAACGCCGAGCAGCGCAAGAACGTGCTGAAGTACGACGACGTGCTCAACCGGCAGCGCGAGGCAATCTACAACGACCGGCGGCGGATCCTGGAAGGCGACGACCTGCACGAGAAGGTCTCGTTCTTCCTCGAGGACGTGGTGACGGCGATGGTCAACGAAGCCACCATGGAGGGCCATGGCGACGACTGGGACTACGAGCAGCTGTGGACCAACCTCAAGCAGCTTTACCCGATCGAACTGACGATCGACGAGGTGCTGGAGGAAGCCGGCGGTCGCTCGAGAGTCACGGCAGACTTCCTGCGCGCAGAGATTGTCTCCGATGCCAAGGTCGCCTACGCGCAGCGTGAGCAGACACTCGGCTCCGAGACCATGCGCGAACTGGAGCGGCGCGTTGTGCTCTCGGTGATCGGCAGGAAGTGGCAGGAACACCTCTACGAGATGGACTACCTCAAGGAGGGCATCGGCCTGCGGGCCATGGCCCAGCGCGATCCGCTGGTCGAATACCAGCGCGAGGGATTCGTGATGTTCCAGGCCATGATGGAGTCCATCCGTGAAGAGAGCATTGGCTATCTCTTCAACCTCGAGGTTCAGGTGCAGCAGCCTGCCGCGGCGACTGTCCCCGGGGTCGCAGATGCCCGGGCGGCGGCGGGGCCGCAGATCACTGCGGCAGGATTGGAAGCTCCGCAGCGCCCGGTTGCCCTCCAGTTCACGGCGCCCAGCGCGTCCGGGGAGGCCGAGACGCGGGTCGAGCGCCAGGCTCCGGCCAAGGCGGCAGGTCCTGCCAGGGACAAGCGGCCCGCCAAGAGCGGCAAGCGCCGGAAGTAGTTTCGGGTTCAGCCGATCTCCAGGGCCGTGACCTTCCACAGTCCGCGGATCAACTCCAGGCGCAGCGCTACGGCGCGAATCCGGCGGGTCTCGGCCACCACGAGGGACGCTTCATAGGCGCTGTCGGCGGCACGGCACACCCGGGAGGAGCGGACGACGGCGCTGCGGTGCAGCCGCAGCGGGGCGCGGCCATCGGAACGCAGTTTCGCCTGGTGCGCCCTGACGATGTCCGCGCGGTGGACCAGCTTTTCATAGCTGGCGGGGTCGAGCCAGCGGGCCAGCTGATGGACCGGCCGCGTGCCGGAGACGGCCTCCAGGCAGGCCTGCGCCACGGACCGGGCCGTCGCGGTGACGTGGCTCAACTCGGCCTCCGCCTCCGGATTGCCGCCTACGGGCAGCGGAATGGGCCGGGGCACTGCAACGGGTTTGGCTGCCCCGTGGGCCCCGGTGTCCTCCGGCCGCCTGGGCTGCAACCGAATGACCGGGGCAAAATAGCCGTCCGGCCCCGCCGGCTTGACCCGCCGGACCGTCAGGGGCCGCGGCTCCCCGCTCGCGGGTGCCAGCGCCTGGATCCGCGCGGTAGCCGCGGCTTCTTTCCGCGGCGCCTGCACCGCCGGGAGGTGTCGCACGTTGTCCATGTCCTGCCCTTCCTTCCACTGGTACTGCACTTGTACTGCCCTGACTTCCAGCCGCTCCGCCAGCCACGCGGCGTCCGTGGTCCGCGGGGCTGTGCGTCTCTCCGCCCCGCCGGAAAGGTTCACTGCCCCGGCGGCGGCACGACGAGGGTTTGCCCCGGTTTGATCAGCGAGGGGTCGAGGCCGATGACGGTTCGGTTGGCGGCATACCAATCAGGCCACCGCTCGGCGATTTCCCTGTCGGTCGCCAGCGGGCCCAGCTCGGCCGCCGCGAGATGCCAGAGGGAGTCGCCGGCGGTGACGGTAACGGTCCGCGGGTTCCCGGGAGTGTGCCGGGTTAGCGGCTTGGCGACGACACCCGGTGCCGCGACCGGCGGCGCGGGCTTCCATAAGGGATCCACCGGCGGATTTGCCAAACCTGCCGGACCTGCCGGGCCGTCCGGCTGCCACTGTGGATCCACGACGGCGGCGCCGGAGATACGGCTCCCGGCCGCGGGTTCTGCCGCACGCGTTGTGGTCCCCGCGTGGGCACCGGCGACCACCACCAGGTTGAGGCCGACGACCGCGCCCGCCAAGCGCCGCAGGAACGCAGGACTCAGGTCGGCCCACCGAGCCGCCAGGCGCCGGTGGCCGGTCTTGGCCAGTACGGCGCTGGCGGCAGCTGCTGCCATGCCCAGGAGCAGCCAACAGAGCACGGCCGCGCCGGCGCCGATCGACAGGACGGCCAGCAGGTCCTGATAGTTATGCGCCGGCCACGTGACGCCGGCGGCTACTTCGGTCCCGGCGAGAATCAGCACGGCGGCGCACCCCGTGACCAGCACTGCGGTTGCCAGATCGGCGGTGGTTCTGAGCATGGGAAGCGCCTCCGGTCGAGATCTGCTTTGACTCCGTAGGATGTAGTTTGATGTAGTTTGTTGCTCTTTGTTGCCGCTTGGGCACTAATGGTGGCACTGGTCGAGGGTTGTTGTAAAGTGGTTGGTTTTCGATTGACGGAAACTGATCGAAGTTCCTAGGCTGGCGCCATGCGTTGGGACGCCCTGTTTGCCGATCTGGAGACCCAGCTACACGCCGCGGACCGGTTGGAGCTGGAAGCCGAGGCCAACGAGCGTGCCCGGATCGAGCTGGCCGCGGTGGATCTGGCCGACAGGCTTCGGGGGCAGCTGGGAAGCTGGTTGCGCGTGCGTCTCGGCGCAGACCTCAGGTTCGAGGGGACGTTGGCCCATGTCGGATCAACCTGGTTGGTGCTCAACCAGGGGGTGCGGAGCATGCTCGTGCCGCTGGCTGCCCTCCAGTTGCTCGAAGGCATGGGCCGGCATGCGGTTGCCGACAAGTCCGGAGCGCGTCGGCTCGGGCTCGGTTCCGCGCTTCGGGCCGTTGGCCGCGACCGCGCCCCTGTCGCCGTGTATCTGTCAGGTAGTTCGGGCGTGCCCGCGGCGGAGGGGGTGATCGACAGGGTCGGGGCGGACTCCTTCGACGTCGCGGCCGTGCCCTCGGGCGAGGACCGGCGCGCGGTAAATGTCCGGTCGGTCTACACGGTGCCCTTCCCGGCCCTTGCCGCCCTCGTATCGCGCAGTCCGGACTAGATCCTCATTCGGTGGTCGACTTGGCTTCTTCGATCAGCCGCCGCGTCTGGGCGTACTTGTCCTGGATGTACTGATCGAGCATGACCTGCTCGACGCGCCACTGGCCCCGGCCGCCGATCTGGATGGCGGGAAGTTCGCCGCTGCGGACCAGGGCGTACGTCTGCGACGAGGAGATCTGCAACTCCTCCGCCACATCGGACAGAGTCAGGAACCGTGGCATGGACAGATCCTTTGAGACGGGGATAGTTTTCCCACATTATGGCATCGTTTGATGTCATTTGATCCGGCGCCAGCCGTGCTGTTGACCCGAAAAGTTTTTCCACAGACCGGGGCCGATCGGCCGCCGTCGGTTCTTTTTCCCTGCCGCCCCGACCAGAATGGTGCCACCCGCGGCCTCGAAGCCCTTGTTCGGACCGCAGTGTGGCTGTCCCTTTCGGGGCGCGGGGCTGAGGGGGAAGATCCGTGAGCGCTGCCATCGCCGAAAAAACCACGGCACAACGGTTGAAACGCCCGTCGTGGAAAGATCCCCGGCTGCTGGTGGGACTGCTGCTGGTGTTGGCTTCGGTGGCCGGCGTGTCCGCGCTGGTAACCGGCGCGGACCAAACCACCAGTGTTCTGGCAGCCAGGACGGACATCGCGGTGGGACAACCGATCTCCGCCGCGGACGTCGTCGTCGTCGAGGTCCGGCTGGGCGAGGCCGAGGGCCGCTACCTGCCGGCAGCATCGGGGCTGCCGGCAGGTGCCGTCGCCACTGCACTGGTCCGGCGCGGGGAATTGCTGCCGGCCTCCGTGCTGGGTGTTGCCGACGACCTGGACCGAAAGCCGATCGGCCTGAACATCGAGAGCCCGTTGCCCGAGGGCGCCGGCCCCGGTTCCAGGGTGGATGTCTGGGTTTCGCTGCCGGACGGACGGAACGGCTTCAAGCAGCCGGAGAGGCTGCTCGAGGCGGCCGAGGTGTCGCAGTTGACCGACGCCACCACCGCTTTCGGCTCGTCCGGAGCGGAACGGCTGCACGTCCTGGTGGGGGATGACACCCTGCCGGCGCTGCTGCATGCACTCGCCAACGGGGCCCGCATCAACGTCGTACTCAACCCGGGCGGCACCCCATGAGCCTGCCGGTCGTCACGCTGGGCACAGCGGCTGCCGACTTCGTCTCGGGCCTGGAACGGCTGCATGGACCCGTGACGGTGGTCCGGCGCTGCACCGAGCTCGCCGAGTTGCTGGCGGCGGCGCAGTCCGGGCTGGCCCGGGCGGCCATCGTGGCAGGCAGGACCCGGGAACTCGACGGCAGCGTGCTGGAGCGGCTGCACAGCGCCGAGGTATCCGTGGTGGCGTTGACCGACGACGGCGGCGAACGACTCCGGCTCGAAGCCCTCGGCATCCGCACCGGTGCCGAAACCATCGAACCCGTGGCCTTGGCGGCACTGGTAGCCGAGTCGGTCGCGCAGCTGGGCTCGCTGACGCCGGCCGGGGCGGCCGGGCGGGCTGCGGCGCCCGGACCGGCGGCGCTGGCCGACCCAGCCCGGGCCCTGCACGCGCACGGCGCTGAACCCGGGCCGGCGGTACCTGCGGGGCCGAAGGGCGAACTGGTCGCGGTATGGGGTCCGGCCGGGGCGCCGGGACGCACCACGGTGGCGGTCAACCTCGCGGCCGAATACGCCGCCGCGGGGCGGCGGACCTTGCTGATGGATGCGGATACCTATGGGGCCAGCGTGGCCGCGTTCCTCGGCCTGCTCGACGAATCCGCCGCCCTGGCCCACGCTTGCCGGCTGGCGGACCAGGGCGTCTTGGATCCTCAAGCCTTGGAGCGGGTCTGCCTGAAGGTGGCCGTGGCCGGAACCTCGATGCTGGTGCTGACCGGGATTACCAGGGTGGACCGGTGGACCGAGCTGAGGCCATCGGCGCTTGGAAAGGTGCTGGAGGTGGCGCGGGCGGTGGCGGAGACCGTCGTCGTGGATTGCGGTTTCTCGCTGGAACACGACGAGGAGCTGAGCTTTGACTCGATGGCGCCCCGGCGCAACGGCGCCACCTTGCGGGTGCTCCAGGCGGCGGACCGGGTGCTTGCTGTGGGCAGTGCCGATTCCGTGGGGCTGCCGCGGCTGGTCCGCGGATTGGACGAGTTGGCGCACGCAGTCCCCTCGGCCCCGGCAGAAGTCGTGCTCAACAAGGTTCGGGCGGCAGCCGTGGGAGCCCGGCCGGAAGCCCAGCTGCGGGAGGCCTGGGAGCGGTTCGGACCCGCGCGTGACATCCGCGCCCTGCTGCCGGCCGATTCCGCCGCGGCCGATGCCGCCCTCTTGGGCGGTTCGGTCCTCTTGGAGACCGCGCCCGGATCTGTGCTGCGGCACGCCATCGCCGGGCTGGCAGGTAGCCGGCCGGCGGCGCCCAGGCGGGGAATCCGCCGCCGTACCCGGTCAAAGTGAAGTTTTGAACGCGCCGCGTTAGGCTAACCAAAGGACCGCAACGGCGCGGTCGGGACACACCTATCGGAGGCGTTTTACATGTCGACTGGATCCAGCATGGCGGATCTGTCCAGCTCAGCAACCGGCGATGAGGAATTCATCGCCAAATACTACGAGCACCTGGCCGCGGAGGATGCCGCGAGCTACAGTCCGGATGTGCTCCGCGCCCGTGCGCTCGCGCATCGGGAGCTGGCAGTCCACCGGCCGCCGGCCCAGCCGGTGATCGGCATCCGCGACGAACCCGAGGCCAGCGTGGTCATGATCGTCACCGACGACATGCCGTTCCTGGTCGATTCGGTCACCGCCGAGCTGCTGCGGCAGGGTATTGCCATCCGGATGATCATGCACCCCACTTTCGTGACTACCCGGGCCCGGGACAGCCACGACCTCGCCGGCGTGGAACAGGTGCCGGTCGCCGCCGGGGTCTCCAGCGGCGACACGGCGGCACTGCCGCATCTGGGATCGTTTGAGACCGGCGGCGACCAGGTCCTGCGGATCGAGTCCTGGATGGCCGTGGAGACCGGACGGATCGAGCCGGAAAAGGCCGTCGAATTGATGACCGGACTCAAGAGCGTCCTGTCGGACGTCCGCGCGTCGGTCGAGGACTGGCCGGCCATGCGCCGGCAGGTGCGGCAGGTGGCTGCGTCGCTGGATTCGGTCGCAGGCGCCGACGAGATTCCCGACCTGCAGGAGGCCAAGGCGCTGCTTGAGTGGCTCGACGACGGGAATTTCACCTTCCTGGGCTACCGCGAATACGATCTCGTCACCCAGGACGGCGAAGACGTGCTCCTGGTCCGGGAGGACAGCGGCCTGGGCATGATGCGCCACATTGGCGACACGAAGCGGATCCAGCACCTCACCGAAGAAGGCCGCGCCCGCGCACGGGAAAAGCGTGCGCTGGTAATTACCAAGGCGAATTCGCGCTCCACGGTGCACCGTGCGGCGTACCTGGACTACATCGGCGTGAAGAGCTTCGATGCGCAGGGCAACGTCGACGGCGAGCGCCGCTTCATCGGCCTCTTCGCCACCAGTGCCTACAACCGCTCGGTGAAGAGCGTCCCGATTGCCCGGGAAAAGGTCGCGGCAGTGCTGCAGCACAGCGGCTTCCCGGCCGATTCGCACTCCGGCAAGGACCTGCTGTCGATCCTCGAAACGTACCCCCGCGACGAGTTGTTCCAGATGGACGCCGAGGAGCTGGCCGCGACCGCGATGGGCATCCTGCGGCTGCAGGAGCGGCGCCGGACCCGGTTGTTCCTGCGCACCGACGCCTACGGCAGGTTCGTGTCTGCCCTGGTGTTCCTGCCGCGCGACCGCTACACCACCGCCGTCCGGCTGCGGATCGAGCAGGAGCTGCGCAACACCTTCGACCCGCAGAGCATCGATTACGAGGCGCGGATGTCGGAATCCGCCCTCGCCCGTCTGTTCTTCCGCATCCGGCTCAAGCGTGACTCCACGGTGCCGAAGGTCGATACCGCCGACCTTGAGCGCCGGTTGGCCCAGGCGTCCCGGTCCTGGTCGGAGGGCATCGAAGAGGTGCTACGCGCCAATTTCGACGGCGAGGAGGCTGCCCGCCTCTCGGCGAACTGGAAGGACGCGTTCCCGCCCAGCTACCGGGTGGACTACGAAGTGGAAGACGCGCTCGAGGACATCGACCGTTTCCGCAACTACGAGGGAGGCGACGCCGGGGCCGCCCCGGTGCTGCACGTCTATGTTCCCGAGGACAGCGCCGACGTCCTCGCCGCCGACGCACGGCTGAAGCTGTACCTGCCGGAGGCGCGGTCGCTGAGCAACATCATGCCCGTGCTGCAGAACACCGGGCTGGAGGTACTGGACGAGCGCCCGTTCGAGATCGCCACGGCGGACGGCGAAGATTACTTCCTGTACGACTTCGGCCTCCGGTACCCGGCGGGCGTCGATCCGATCGCCACCGGCGACCTGCTCGAGGAAGCCTTCGGCGCCGCCGTCACCGGACGCAGCGAGTCGGACGGCTTTGACCGGCTGGTCCTGGCCGAGGGCATCGGCTGGCGCCAGGTCGCGGTGCTGCGCGCCTACACCCGCTACCTGCGGCAGCTGGGCAACCTGGTCTCCTACGCCTTCGTCTCCGACACGCTGCTGGCCAACCCGGCAGTGGCCCGCGCCCTGCTGGCGGTGTTCAACGCCAGCTTCGATCCAGACCTGGACGGTGACCGCGAGGCGGCGGTCGAGGCCGCCCGTTCCGAGCTCGCAGCGGGACTCGAAGCCGTGCCCACCCTGGACGCCGACCGGGTGCTGCGCTCGCTGGCGAACCTGATCGACGCGACGCTTCGCACCAACTACTTCCAGGACAAGCCCTACTTCAGTTTCAAACTCAGCCCGTCGCGGATCGACGGTGCACCGTTCCCGCGGCCAAAGTATGAGATCTGGGTCTACTCGCCGCGGGTCGAAGGCGTCCACCTTCGGTTCGGC
This sequence comes from Arthrobacter sp. Y3221114, assembly GCF_059092625.1. Taxonomy (NCBI): domain Bacteria; kingdom Bacillati; phylum Actinomycetota; class Actinomycetes; order Micrococcales; family Micrococcaceae; genus Arthrobacter; species Arthrobacter sp. Y3221114. The sequence goes on along the minus strand of NZ_JBNHHW010000003.1, from coordinate 181,220 downwards.
GATGTTGCCCGCGGCGGACTCCGCTGGTCCGACCGCCGGGAGGACTTCCGCACCGAAATCCTGGGACTGGTCAAGGCGCAGACGGTCAAGAACGCGGTTATCGTGCCCACCGGCGCGAAGGGCGGTTTCTTCGCCAAACGGCTGCCCGACCCCGCCGTGGACCGCGCGGCCTGGATGGCGGAAGGGCAGGAAAGCTACCGCACCTTCATCCGCGGCTTGCTGGACATCACCGACAACCTGGTCCGGACCGAATCCGGCCAGGAAGTAGTGCCCCCGGAGCGGGTTGTGCGGCTGGACGGCGACGATACCTACCTGGTGGTCGCCGCGGACAAGGGGACGGCGAGCTTCTCCGACATCGCCAACGACATCTCGCTGGAATACGGCCACTGGCTGGGTGACGCCTTCGCGTCCGGAGGCTCGGTCGGCTACGACCACAAGGCAATGGGCATTACCGCACGGGGCGCCTGGGAATCGGTCAAGCGGCACTTCAGCGAACTCGGCGTCGACACCCAAACCGAGGATTTCACCGTCGTCGGGGTCGGGGACATGAGCGGCGACGTCTTCGGGAACGGGATGCTGCTGTCCGAGCACATCCGGCTGGTCGCAGCCTTCGACCACCGGCATATCTTCCTGGACCCGGACCCCGACGCCGCTGCCTCCTTCCAGGAGCGCCGGCGCCTGTTCGAGCTGCCCCGGTCCTCCTGGGCCGACTATGACGAGAAGCTGATCAGCGCCGGCGGCGGGGTCTACCCGCGGTCGGTGAAGTCGATCCCGTTGTCGGTGGAGGTTCGGGAGGTCCTCGGCCTCGATCCGCAGGTCACGAGCATGAGTCCGCCCGAGCTGCTGCGTGCCATCCTGAAGGCGCCGGTGGACCTGCTGTACAACGGCGGCATCGGCACCTATGTGAAGGCGTCGACCGAGTCGAATGCCGAAGTAGGCGACAAGGCCAATGACGCCATCCGCGTCAACGGCGCCGACCTGAGGGTCAAGGTGATCGGCGAAGGCGGCAACCTGGGCATGACCCAACGCGGCCGGATCGAAGCCGCCAGCCAGGGGATCATCCTCAACACCGATGCCATCGACAACTCCGCCGGCGTGGACTGCTCCGACTACGAGGTCAACATCAAGATCCTCGTGGACCAGATGGTCGCCGCCGGAAAACTGCCGGTAGCGGAGCGTGCCGACCTGCTGCACTCGATGACCGAGGAAGTCGGCCGTTTGGTCATCCAGGACAACATCGACCAGAACGTCCTGTTGCTCAACGACCGCCAGCGCATCATCGAGTGGAGCCCCAGCTTCGAACGCCTGATGGACTGGTTGGAAAACCATGCGGACCTGGATCGGCAGCTCGAAGCGCTGCCGTCCACCGAGGAGCTGCACGAACGGATCGGCGCCGGCCAGGGCCTGACCTCACCGGAGCTTTCCGTGCTGGCCGCCTATTCGAAGATTGAGTTGACCCATGCGCTGACCGAGAGCAATCTGGCCGACGACCCGTTCTTCGACGGTGTGCTGCGCGGCTACTTCCCGCACCAGCTGGTCGAGCGGTTCGGGGACGATATGGCAGGCCACCCGCTGCGCCGGGAGATCATCGCCACCGTCGTTGCCAACGACATGATCAACATGGGCGGCATCACCTTCGCGTTCCGGGTCATGGAGGAAACGTCCGTCTCCGAGGCCGACGTGGCACGGGCCTTCGTGGCGCTGCGCGAGATCTATGAGTTCGACAAGCTCGTGGGGGCCCTGAACGCATTGCCAGCCAGCTTCCCGACGGACCTGTGGTGCACGGTGCATCTGGACATGCGCCGCCTGCTGGACCGGGCGGTACGTTGGTACATCAACCATGTTGACAGCGGAACCCCGGTCGCCGAAGGCGTCGCAATGTTCAAGCCGCAAATGGATCCCTTGCGCAACAATCTGGTCAAGTACCTGCGCGGCGATGACCTGGCCCGCGTGCACGAATGGCTCGAAACCGCCGAAGAACGCGGGCTGCCGGAAGGGATCGCCCGGCAGTGGGCCGAGCAGTTCGAGAGCTTCGGGTTGCTCGACGTCGCCCGCATCGCCGGGCAGATGGACGAACCGGTCGAGTCCGTCGCCCGCGTCTACTACGCGGTCTACGATCGGTTCGACGTCGACAACCTGCTGGAGCGCATCACGTCGCTGCCGCGGGAGGACCGGTGGCAGTCGCTGGCCCGGGCCGCCATGCGCGACGACCTGTACACGACCGTCACGGACATCACCGTAGCGGTGATGCAAAGCACCCCGGCAGGGGAACAGGCCGAGGCCAGGCTCGACGAGTGGGAGCGGGCCAACGCGGAGAACATCAAGCGCACCCGGGACATGTTCGAGGAAGTGAACAAGCTCGAACAGGACGACATGGCGTCGTTGTCCGTGGCACTGCGACTGATGCGCTCGACAGTACGGCGATAGCTTGGCCATCTTCACCGATCCCATCCGCGACTACGCCGACTTTCGACCGGGTGACGCGGAGTGGCTCCATCTGCTGGTCGGCGACTGGCAGCTGATCGCGGACCTGGCGTTCGCCGATCTGGCCCTGTGGTTCCCGACGCCGGACGGGAGCTACGTGGCGCTGGCGCATGTGCGGCCGTCGACCACCCACACGGTGTTCCACCGGGACTTCGTGGGGGAGCGGATCCGTGAGGACCTCAAGCCGCTGGTGGACCAGGCACGCCAGTCGCAGACGATCGAACGGTCGTCGGAGGCCGATTGGACCACGGAGATGGCGATGCGGGTGGAGGCGGTGCCCATGGTCCGCAACGGCCGGACGCTGGCGATCGTGACGTCGCACATGGACCTGTCCAGCTCCAGGATGCCGTCGCGGCTGGAGCTGACCTACCGGCAGTGCGCCTACGACCTCCTGAAAATGGGAACGCTGGGACTGTGGCCGGACTTCGCCTCGCCGACCGGGTCGCGCCGCGGCGCGCCCCGGGTCGGCGACGGCCTGATCAGGTTGGACGCCGACGGGGTAGTGGAGTACGCCAGCCCCAACGGTGTTTCGGCCTTCCGGCGGCTCGGCGACGTCGAGTCCCTGGAAGGCCGCTCACTGGCCGAAGTGACGACGGCGCTGCTCAAGGACCGGCGCATGGTCGACGAAACCCTGCCGCTGGTTGTCACCGGGCGCATGCCCTGGCGCACCGAGATCGAATCCCGCGGCGTCTCGCTCTCGCTGCGGGCCATCCCCCTGAGGAACGAGCAGGAGCGTTTCGGCGCCCTGGTGCTGTGCCGGGACGTCTCGGAGCTGCGCCGGCGGGAGATGGAGCTGGTGTCGAAGGACGCCACCATCCGGGAAATCCACCACCGCGTGAAGAACAATCTCCAGACGGTGGCCGCGTTGCTGCGCATGCAGTCGCGCCGCATGGTCAGCGACGAAGCGAAACAGGGGCTGGAACAGGCCATGCGCCGCGTCGCCACGATCGCGCTGGTACACGAAACGCTGTCCCAGGGCTTGGCGCAGAACGTGGACTTCGACGAACTGATCGGGCGCCAGTTCCGGCTCTCGGCGGAAGTGGCTTCGCCCACGCAAGCGGTCCGCACCGAGCGCAGCGGCGAGTTCGGGGAACTGCCCAGCGAGTTCGCCACACCGCTGGCCCTGGTGATCAACGAACTGGTCACGAACGCCGTCGAACACGGGCTGGCCGGGCGGCACGGCACGGTCCGGTTGACTGCCCGGCGGAGCCGGCGCGGCGACGACGAATTGCTGACCGTTTCGGTCGAGGACGACGGCGTGGGCCTGCCCGAGGAACCGCGGGGGGAGGGCCTGGGCCTGCAGATTGTCCGCACGCTGGTCACCAGCGAACTGGGCGGCCGGATCGAATGGACCCCGCGCGACGGCGGGGGAACGTGTGTGCGGATCGACTTGGTGCTCAACAACAAGGGTGCCCGCTGAGCGCGGGCAGGCCGCCGACGCGAGAGAGGCCGCTGCCGAATCCGGCAGCGGCCTCTCTCCAAACTGGGGGTCTTGGGGTCAGGACGCCCGGCGGGCCCGGGCGGCGCGGCGCTTGAGCGCCCGGCGCTCGTCCTCGCTCATGCCTCCCCACACACCGGCGTCCTGGCCGGACTCGATGGCCCACTGCAGGCAGGTATCAATCACCGGGCAGCGCCGGCAGACGCTCTTGGCCTCTTCGATCTGCAGGAGTGCCGGCCCGGTGTTCCCCACGGGGAAAAACAGTTCCGGGTCCTTGTCCAGGCATGCCGCGCGGCTACGCCAATCCATGCTGATCACATACTCCTTTAAATGGTGTCCGGTGGTTTTTGTGAAAACATTCACGAACAGACTCATAGAAAAGGGAGCCCGAACGGCCCCCTCTGCGCTTCGCCATCAAGCGTTTCATGTTAAATCCGCGTAAACAAGAGGTCATGCGGACTTAACCGGCCGTAATACCTGAGTCATTCGTCACAGGGTGATATGGTTCGGCACCGGCCGGGAACCGGTGCCCGGCCATCTGCAGCCGATAATCCGACTATCTAAGGTAGGGTGCGAGTGTGTCAATGCCTGCACCGTCATCCGCCCCTGCCGCCCGTCCCATCGCCATCAAAATCATCGCGGCGGCAGTGGTCCTGGAAGCACTGGTGCTCTTGGGCGGAGCCGCCCTGTACGGCTACGGGCTGGCCACCCAGACCCCGATATCGCTGTCCAGCAGCGTCTTCCTGCTGGTCCTGATGCTGGTCTTCGGCCTCTGGCTGCTGGTCGTCGGGCACTTCCTGTTCCGCGGATACCGCTGGACGCGGGCTGCTGCACTGGTGTGGCAGGTCTTCGTGGTGGTGGTGGCCATCTCCATGATCCAAGGCGGCCAGTTGCTGCTGGGCCCGGTCCTGCTGGTGGCGGCCGGCGCCTCCTTCGTCCTGCTGCTGACCAAGCCCGTGACGGATTTTCTGGTCAGGGGCGCCGCTCCCCGCGCCCTGTAGCCACGGCTACCTGCAGCGGCACGGCCCGGCCGGAATCGATCCGGTAGCCGCGTCCCGGCGGCCTCCACCCGTCGTCGAGCCGCACCCCGAAGAAGTCCGCATCCGCGCCCGCCCGCGGCGCCAAGACCATGCCGCGCCCCCTGGCCCTGGCCTGCAGGGCCAGCGGAACCTGCTGCGGCAGCAAGGGCCCCGGGCGTGCAGCCACCACGGCCGATGCGCCGGCGGCGACCAAGGCGGCGATGGCTCCGTTGGCACGCCCGCCGAGGGCCTCGGCGTCGTCGACCAACAGGACAGCGCCGCGCCCGGCGGCGGCGCGTCCGGCCCAGAATTCGTCGGCGTTTCCGTCGCGGGGCGGTGCACAACACGGCCTTAGTCCCTCCAACGACCGCTGCAGGAGGACCAGCAGGTTGGTCTTCCCGCTGCCTTCGGGGCCCAGGACCAAGTACACCTCGCCGGCGGCCAGCGCCAGTGTGGAGGGCTCAAGCTCGTCGCCTTCCACGCCGATCACCGGCTGCCCGCGGCATGCGCGGGGCAGCGTGGCTGCGGAAACCGTCAGCGGCAGCGGTTCTATCCTGAAGGGGCGGGTGCGGGCGTCGGCCGGCGGGAGGCAGCCGGCCGGATCGGTGGCCAGGTGGCAGACCCCGCCGTCGCCGCCGATCCGCCCCTGCACCAAAGCCCTGCCGGGCACCGCGTCCATGGGAGGAAGGCGGGGCCAGCCCAGCAACGTTTCGGGACCGGCGCCGGTCGGAAGGTAAAGCCGGTTGGCCATGAGCGGCAGGAAGCGGCTGCCGGACAGCTCACGGTCTCCGGACACAACCAGGGCAACACCAGTCGCCTGGCCGTCGCGGGCCAGATCCTGCAGACAGTCTTCGGCCCAGCCGAGCCGGCCGGCCCGGAAGCCACTGAGCCAGCGGCTCCACCCGCTGACGAGCACGACCAACGGAACGGTGGCCGCCGGCTCGGCAGGCCCCACGACCGATGCCAGGCCGCCGAGCCGGGAGGCGACCTCCTCGGCCAGCCGGCGCAAAACCCTTGCCGCCCGTTCGGTGTCCCGGGGGCCCACGTAGGCGCCCGTCCGGCCGGCGCCCGAGGCGGGGCCCAGCGAACCGTCACCGTCCAGCACGTAGCAGTGTCGTTCCACCGGTCCGCCCAGGACCTGTGCCGCCAGGGCCCGCAAGAACTCCCGGTGCCCTCCTCCCTCCACGCCGAGAACCGCCAGGTGGCCGTCGCGCTCCGGCTGCCAGTGCAGCGGCACCTGCCGTTGGCGGGACGGCAGATCCAGCAGCCCGATCGCGAGGCTGTCCCCGTCGTGAGGCAAGGCGCCGGCGGGGCGCTGGCTCCCGCCGTCGCCGCCTCCGGGACAGCGGGTCGGGGCGACCTGCCCGGGCCCGGCCAGGTCGGCGACGGCCAGTCTCACCGGCAGGGCCGGCGGCAACCGCCGGGCTTCCGCCAGGCCCAGGCCACGGGAGGCGGCCGCGGCCTCGGCCACCAGCCGCTCGACCTCTCGGGCGCCCTCCGCGGCAGCCGCCGCCGGTGGCTCCGCCGCCAGCCATTCGCCCACGGTCCGGAAGACCGGGAGCGGACCGGGGGCCGGCAAGGTGCTGGAGGCCGACTGGAAGGGCACCGCATCCTGCGTGCCGATGCGCAGGTAGGCCCTGCCCCTTGCGGTCACCGGTATGTCGGCGGCCACGGGCGAGTCCAGCAGGTCGCGGGACTCGGCCGTGTTCTGCGTCCGCAGCACGATCATGGTGGTGATATTCGCGCGGATGTCCGAGGAGACCGCACCCTGCGGCCGCTGCGTGGCCAGCACCAGATGGATGCCCAGGGCCCGGCCCACCGTGGCCACGCGCATCAGCTCGGGAAGCGCCTGCGGCGCGTCCTCGCCCAGCATCCGGAATTCGTCCACCACGACGACGAGCCGCGGCAAGGTGCCCGGCGGGCAGGCCGCGATGTCGCCGATGCCGCGGCCGGCCAGCAGGGCTTCGCGGCGGCGCACCTCCGCCTGCAGCCAGGCCAGCGACCGGCCGACTGCTTCCAGCGTCAAGTCCGTGAGCAGGCCGGCGCAGTGCGGCAACCGGACGAGCGGGCCGAGCCCGGAACCGCCCTTGAAGTCGATCAGCAGGAAATTCATCGTGTTCGGGGACTTGGTCAGGGCCAGCGAGAGGACAAGGCTCCGCAGCAGTTCGGACTTTCCGGAGCCGGTGGTGCCGGCGACCAGCAGATGCGGCCCGTGGACGGCCAGGTCGAGCGCCAGCGGTCCCGCGACGCCGGCACCCGGCACGGCGATGAGGCCGGGATGGCGGTCGCCGCGGGACCACCGCCCTGCCAGCGGCTCGGGCGGAAGCATCGACTGCAGGCGGCAGCGCGCCGGCACGGAACGGGCCGCCTGCGGCGCAGTGCCCGGGATGGCCGCGGCGGCCAGCCGGGCAAAGCGGTCCAGCGTCGGGGCCGACACCAGATCCGCCGAAAACGCGACGTCGCCTGAATCGGCGGTCAGGCGGGACTCCTGTCCGGCCACGATGATCCGGCTCCCGGATTCGGCCCGGCCGCCGAACCAGAGCTGCGCGGCCGGCGGCCCGGAATCCGCCAGGACCCGGGCCGCCTCGCCGCCGCGTCCGGCTACCAGCAGCACTATGGTGCCGCCGCCGGCGGAGAGCCGCTCCGCCAGCTGCCCGGGCCGGTCCACCAGATCCACCCCCGGCAGGAACCGGGCCGACGCTCGAAGCGACTCCGGCAACGCATAACAGACAACACGCAGAGCCGTTCCCGCTGCCCGTGTGGCCAACTGCAGCAGGACGGAACGCAGCAGTCCTTCCAGCCCGGACGGTGCTCCGTGGAATGTCAGCCGGGGCTCGGCGAGCAGGTCCACACACAGCGGAACGTCCTGTGGCGCGGGAGGCTCGGCGACGGGCGCAGACGCCGAGCCGATGTGGGCCGGCATGCTGGCCGTCCCCAGCCGCAGCCACACGTGGGCCGGGCGTGCCGGAGGGCTCGGGTCCGCGGCGGGACGCCCAAGCCCCGTGCCCGCCCGCAACAGGGACACGGTCAGCTCAGCGGCGCCGGGGGCCGCCCGGCGCCGCCGCCCGGCGTCCGCTTCCGCCGCAGCAAGCACCGCGGCCCGGTAGCGGCGACGCTGCCGCCGCCCGGCGGCGTAGGGCACGGCGGCGGCCAGCAGGGACATGGCGCTGAAGACCAGGAAGAACCAGAGGCCCGTCAGCAGGGCCAGCGCCAGGCCGGCGAGCAACGGAAGCCCGGCCAGCAGCAACGTCGTCCGGGTCCGTTGCTCCGGAGGCTTTTCAGCCACGGGCACCGGAACGGTCAGGTCGGTGTCCGGCCGGAACGGTTCACCCGGTTCGCTGCCCACGACCAGCTGCAGCCGGCTGCCGCCGATCCGCACCGTGTGCCCCGCCCTCAGCGCGACCTGCCTGGTCCGCCTGCCGCCCCGGACGATGCCGTTGGACGACCCGGAGTCGCGCAGCAACACCTGGCGGTCGGTGACTTCCACGGTGGCATGCAGCCGAGACAACTCAGGATCCGCGATGGTCAGAGCGCAGGCATGCCGGCCGACGGTGAAGCGGCCGCGCGTGAGGGCGAACAGGCGGCCGGCGTCGGGCCCGGAAGTGACGGCCAGCAGCAGCGGCGGCAGCGCAGGTGCTTCCCGGCGCGGCACGACTGCCGCGTCCGGGGCGCAGACGACGACGGCGCCGTCGACCAGCGGGGACACGCCGGCGGTGAGGGAGGGCAGACTCCGTCCGGATACCGTGAAGGCCACCCCCGGCAGGCGCCCGCGCAGCCAGGCCGCCAACGGCGCCGCGCTGTTTCCGGTTTCCAGCCCCGCGACGGCATCGGCATTCGCCGCGACCCAGGCCGCGGCGGTGGCCCGAAGGCCGGGGGCGGCCGCGAGCGTCAGGTGGAGGACCATGACAAGGAACCTAGGCAGAAGGGCGTGCCGCTTTCCTGCGCTTCTCCCGGTTTGTGGATAACTGCGGAACCGGAGGCTGCCGTGAACAAGCGATACCCTTGAGTCTGGGCCGAAAGGCCCGCACACCGACACAACGAGAAAAGGCCTTAGCTCTTGAAGATCGCTGTCATTGCTCTGGGAAAGATCGGGTTGCCGTTGGCGGCCCAGTTCGCTTCGAAGGGGCACGACGTTGTCGGCGTGGACGTGAACCCTGCCGTGGTTGACCTGGTCAACGCGGGCAGCGAACCGTTCCCCGGGGAGGCAGGACTCCAGGACAGGCTGGCCGAGCTGGTGCCTGCCGGCAGGCTGCGGGCGAGCACGGACTATGCTGACGCGGTGCCGGGAGCCGACGCCGTGGTCCTGGTGGTGCCCTTGTTCGTGGACGCCGAGGCCAAGCCCGACTTCGGCTGGATGGATGCTGCTACGCAGGAGCTGGCGAGGCATCTGAGGCCGGGCACGCTGGTCTCCTACGAAACCACGCTGCCGGTGGGCACCACCCGGAACCGGTGGAAACCGATGCTCGAGGCCGGCTCCGGGCTGGTCGAGGGCGAGGACTTCCACGTGGTCTTTTCCCCGGAGCGGGTGCTGACCGGGCGGGTGTTCGAGGATCTGCGCAAGTATCCCAAGCTCGTCGGCGGGCTTTCCGCGGCCGGTGCTGCCGCGGCGCAGGAGTTTTACGAGGCGGTGCTGGACTTCGACGACCGGCCGGACCTGCCGCGCGGCAACGGGGTTTGGGACCTGGGTTCGGCGGAGGCCTCCGAGCTGGCCAAGCTCGCCGAGACCACCTACCGGGACGTGAATATCGGTTTGGCGAACCAGTTCGCCCGTTATGCGGCCACCGCCGGTATCGATATCTATCAGGTGATCGAAGCGTCCAATTCCCAGCCCTACAGCCATATCCACCAGCCCGGCATCGCCGTCGGCGGGCACTGCATCCCGGTGTACCCGCGGCTGTACCTGTGGAACGATCCGTCGGCCACGGTGGTCGCTGCGGCGCGGGCGGCAAACGCGGGCATGCCGGACTACACGATCGGCCTGCTGGAGGGCGCGTACGGCGACCTGGCCGGTGCGCGCGTGGCGGTGCTGGGCGCGGCCTACCGCGGCGGCGTGAAGGAGACTGCGTTCTCCGGGGTGTTCGGCGCGGTGGAGGCGATCAACGCGCGGGGAGGCACCGCCGTCGTGCATGATCCCATGTTCAGCGATGCCGAGCTCACCGCTTTGGGCTTCACGCCCTACCATCTGGGCGAGCCCGCCGACGCCGCCGTGTTGCAGGCCGACCACGCCGAATACGCGGAGCTGGGACCGGACGACCTGCCCGGCGTGAAGGTGTTTGTCGACGGCCGGCGGGTCAGCTCGGCCGGGCGGTGGCCGGGCGTGGCGTACCGGGTGATCGGCAAGCCCTGAGCCGGAACGAAAACGGAATCGGCGGCGGCGCAGCGGCCGTGAGCGGAAAGAGGGAAACCATGGCGTTCATCGCCGATTCGGCAGACGTCGCCGACGCCGCCCGGCTGGGCGAGGGCACGAAGATCTGGCACCTGGCACAGGTCCGCGAGGGCGCCGTGCTGGGAGAGAACTGCATCGTGGGCCGGGGCGCCTACATCGGCACCGGGGTGCAGGCCGGGGACAACTGCAAGATCCAAAACTATGCGCTGGTGTACGAGCCCGCGCGGCTGGGCCGCGGGGTGTTCATCGGCCCGGCGGTCGTGCTGACCAACGACACCTACCCGCGGGCGGTCGCCCCGGACGGTTCGCTGAAGAGCGCCGAGGACTGGACGCCGGTGGGCGTGGACATCCGCGACGGCGCATCGATCGGCGCGCGGGCGGTCTGCGTGGCCCCGGTGACCATCGGCGCCTGGGCCACCGTGGCCGCCGGCTCCGTGGTCACCCGCGACGTGCCCGACTTCGCCCTCGTGGCCGGGGTTCCGGCCAAGCGGATCGGCTGGGTGGGCCGGGCCGGACAGCGGCTGGCGCAGGACCCGGCGGATCCGGCGGCGTGGGTGTGCCCGGCGACCGGGTCCCAATACCGGGAGGACGAGGGCGTGTTGCACGAAGTTACGGATGAAACCGGAGGAGAACAGCTGTGAGCAAGGACTTCATACCGGCGGCAAAGCCGATCATCGGGGACGAGGAACGGGCCGCGGTGGACGCCGTGCTGGCCTCCGGCATGCTCGCGCAGGGGTCCGAGGTGGCCGCCTTCGAGCAGGAGTTCTCGCAGGTGCTGCTGGACGGCCGGCACGCGGTGGCGGTCAATTCCGGGACCTCGGGCCTGCACCTGGGCCTGCTGGCCGCCGGCATCGGGCCCGGCGACGAGGTCATCGTCCCGTCCTTTACCTTCGCGGCCACCGCCAACTCGGTGGCCCTGACCGGCGCCACCCCGGTGTTCGCCGACATCGAGCCGGAGCACTACTGCCTGGACCCCGACGCGGTCCGCGCCGCCGTGACCGGGCGGACCAAGGCCATCATGCCGGTGCACCTGTACGGGCATCCGGCCGACATGGACGCGCTGGGCAGGCTGGCCGCGGAGAAGTCGCTGCTGCTCTTCGAGGACGCCGCCCAGGCCCACGGGGCGTCGCTGGGCGGCCGGCCGGTAGGTACGTTCGGCGAGTTCGCGATGTTCAGCCTGTACCCGACCAAGAACATGACTTCCGGCGAAGGCGGCATGGTCTCCACCGGCAGCGACGAGGTGGCGCGCCGGCTGCAATTGCTGCGCAACCAGGGCATGGAACGCCAGTACGAGAACGAACTGGTCGGCTTCAACGCCCGGATGACCAACCTGCACGCCGCGATCGGCCGGGTGCAGCTGGGCAAGGTCCTCGGCTGGACCGACCGGCGCCGGGCCAATGCCGCGTTCCTCGACGCGAACCTGGACGGCGTGGGCACCCCCCGGGTGGCCGACGGCGCGGTGCACGTCTACCACCAGTACACCGTGCGGATCGGCGCGGGGGAGCGCGACCGGTTCGCCGCGGCGCTGAAGGATGAATACCGGATCGGGTCCGGGGTCTACTACCCGATCCCGAACCACCGGCTGCCCTCCTTCAACACCGCCGCGGACCTGCCGGTGACCGGAGCCGCGGCCGCCGAGGTGCTCTCGCTGCCGGTGCATCCCTCCCTCGACGCCGAGGACCTGGACCGGATCGCCACCGCGGTCAACGCCCTCGCGAAGGCAGGTGCCTGAGCATGGCAGGGACCGGCAAGACCGTGCTGCGCGCCGGGCTGATCGGCCTGGGCATGATGGGCCGCCACCACGCCCGGGTGCTCCGCGAGACCGACGGCGTGGACCTGGTGGCCGTGGCCGACGCGTACGGCGACCCGCACGGCGCGGCGCCCGGCCTGCCCGTCTTCGGCGGCGTCGAGGAGCTGATCGCGGCCGGGATCGACATCGCCATGTGCGCGGTGCCCACCGGCCTGCACGAGGAGGTCGGCCTGGCCCTGGCCGAAGCCGGCGTGCACACCATGGTGGAGAAACCGCTCGCCGACACCGTCGCCGGCGGCGAGAAACTGGCCGCCGCGTTCGAATCGCGCGGCCTGGTCGGCGCCGTCGGCCATATCGAGCGGTACAACCCGGCGCTGCAGTCGCTGCGCGCCAGGCTGGAGGCCGGCGAACTCGGCCGGATCTTCCAGATCGCCACCCGCCGGCAGGGCCCGTTCCCGGCCCGGATCGCCGACGTCGGCGTGATCAAGGACCTGGGCACCCACGACATCGACCTCACCGCCTGGCTGGCGCAGTCCGACTACCAGTCCGTCAGCGCCCGCACCACCACCCGCTCCGGCCGGGAGCACGAGGACATGGTCGCGGCCACCGGTCAGCTGGCCAACGGGGTGATCACCAGCCACCTGGTGAACTGGCTCTCGCCGATGAAGGAACGGGTCACCGTGGTCACCGGGGAGCGCGGCGCCTTCGTGGCCGACACGCTGACCGCCGACCTGACCTTCTACGAAAACGGCACCATCGACACCGAATGGGACTCCGTGGCGAACTTCCGCGGCGTCGCCGAAGGCAACATCACCCGCCTGGCCATCCCCAAGCGGGAACCGCTGAAGGTCGAACACGAGGCCTTCCGCGACGCCGTGCTCGCCGCGCGCGGACTGCCGCCCGGTTCCCCGGCTGCACAGCACGACGGCGGCGCTGGCACCGACCGCCCGGCGGCCACCATCGTCACCATGCGCGAAGGGCTGAACACGCTGCGCGTCGCCGAAGCCATGATCGCCAGCGCGAAGGAATCCCGCACCATCGGGCTGCAGGCCTGATGGGCCTGCGGATCCTGCTGGCCACCCGGATCTATGCGCCGGAGGCCGGCGCCGCCGCCTACCGGCTGGCCGCCACCGCCCGGGCGCTGACCGAGGCCGGGCACCAGGTCACGGTGCTCACCACCCGGCCCCCGAAGGGACTTGGTGCCGCGACGGGGGAAACCGGCCGCCCCGGCGACCGGATCCTGCGCTGGCCGGTGCTGCGGGATGCCAGCGGCGCCGTGCGGGGCTACCTCCAGTACGCCAGCTTCGACATCCCGCTGTTCTTCCGCCTGCTGGCGCAGAAACCCTTCGACGTGCTGCTCGTGGAGCCGCCGCCGACCACCGGCGTGGTGGTCCGGGCGGCGGCCGCGCTGCGGTGCCGTCCCTACGTGTACTTTTCCGCCGACGTCAGCTCCGATGCCGCGGCAGGGATCGGCGTGCACCCGCGGGTGGTCAAGGTGCTGCGGGCCGTGGAACGCTGGGTGGTGACCGGTGCCTCCGGCGTCCTGAGCATCTCGCCCGGCGTGACCCAGGCGCTGGCGGGGCTGACCTCCGGACGCGCCAGGGTGGCCGAGGTGGGCACCGGCATCGACACGGGCACCTTCAGCCTGCACGGGCCCCGCGCTGCGCACCCCGGCCCCACCTTCGTCTACGCCGGCACCATGTCCGAAATCCAGGGCGCCGGCGTGTTCGTGGACGGATTCCTCAAAATCACGGACCGGTACCCCGACGCGCGGCTGCTGATGTACGGCGGCGGCGTGGAACTGGAGGAGCTGCGCCGGCGGGCGGCACCGGCGGGGGATCGGATCCGCTTCATGGGAACGGCCGACGGCGGCACTATCGCCGGCGCGCTGCGCTCCGCCACCGCGGGGCTGGCCTCGGTGCGGCCGGCCCGTGGCTATGACTTTGCCTTCGCCACCAAGGCCTTCGTCTCGTTGAGCTGCGGCACGCCCGTGGTCTACGCCGGCGTCGGCCCGCTGCGGCAGCTGGTGGCCGACCACGGGCTGGGCCAGAGCGTGGACTGGGACTCCGGCCAGGTGGCCGAGGCCCTGGCCGCGGCGCTGGAACGGGCCCCGGACGACGCCGAGCGCCGTCGGCTGTCCGACTGGGTCGAACGGAACTACTCGCTGCGTAGCGTGGGGGCCCGCGCCGCCGAAGCCGTCGCGGACGCCGCGAAAGGCTTCCGGCAGCGCTGACGCCGGCTCCGGCAGTGTGTCGGCCGCGCCGCGGGGATGCCGCTGGTGGCGGCCTCGGTCAGGGCGTCAGCAGGGCAGCGAGGATGCCCCTGGTGACGGCCTCGTCCTCTGCCGAGCTGAGCGCCGCGGCGGCTCCGTGCGCGTTGGCCTTGTACTTGTCCACCTGTTCGGTGGTCAGCGACGCCAGCGCCCGGGCCAGCGACTCGGTACTGAAGTCCTCGGTCACCACGCCCAGGTCGTAGGCCTTCATCAGCGCAGCAGTCTCCGGGGACGGGCTGAACACCAGGGCCAGGCGCGCCTGGACGAAATCGAAGAACTTGTTCGGCAACATGAACCGGTGGTTCATCGTCTGCGGCGGAAGGGAAAAGACCCCGACGTCGTAGGCATTGAGCGTGGCGGGCAGCTCTTCCGGGGGGACCGCGTCGTGGAAGGTGATGCGCTCGTCGCCGTCGGCCAGGTCCTTGAGCTGCTGCCAGTAGCGTCCGCCGTCGCGGGCTTTGACCAGGTACAGATCCAACGTGAAACGGTTATCCAGCAGCTTGACGGCGTTGATGGTGCCTTCCAGGTTGCGGCCGGGTACAGCGGCGCCGCTGTGGACCAGGCGGATCTTCCCCGGCACCGGGGCCGACGGATCCAAATGTCGGAACGGCCCCGCGTTGCGGACCACTTCCACGGTGCAGCCGAACTGATCCGCATACATCCGGGCGATCGATCCGTTGACGGCGGTGACCGCGGCGCTGTTCGGCAGGTACTTGGCGCAGAGCCTGTGCATGTACGGCGCGACCAGCAGCCGCCAGGGCAGTACATGGGAGCGTTCCTCCGGCGCCCACTCGTGCATGTCTCCCCACACCGGTGCCCCCTGCGCCACGGCGTGGGCCAGGGGCAGGGCGCGCGCCTCGTTCGCCACGACCAGGTCGAAGCGGCGTCCCGCCACCAGCTCGCGGGCCTGCTTGATGGCGGGGGCAGCCAGCTCCACCGCGGAATACAGGCGCAGCGCCAACAGCAGCACACCCAGCGGCGTCTGCGGCAGCGAGGGCAGCGACGCGTCGATTTCAAGGTGGTGGGTGGCTCCGGGGGGACGCTTGCCGTAGCTGAGCGTGGTGACCTCACCGGCTTCGGCCAACAGCTTGACTTGCCGCAGCACACGGGAATCGGCCTGGATATCCGAGAACGAGATACACAGGATCTGCTGGGCCACCACTGCTCCTTGTCGCTGACGCCGGGCGAATGCCGGACACTGAAAGATTACCGTCAGGGAATCGGTCCGCCGCGGCGCGACGGCGCACCGGGCGCGCCGGACCGCGGCGCCAGGCAAGCGGACCCCGGCCCGTGGCAGGGGCCCCCGGCGAGGCCCGGAGCCCCGGGGTGGCGTTCAGGACGCCGGGCTAGGATGGCGATAAGCCGCACCGAGCCGGCTGCAGCCCACCAAGGTCCGGGAGCCCCGTGAAGATCGCCATCACCAAGAGCACGTTGCGGATTCCGCCAACGTACTTCGCCACGGCGCACGCCGAGCGGTTGAAGGACAGGCACGACTTCCGTGTCTTCACGCTGGTGGCGGAGATCGAGGATTCATCCGTCACGATCCCGGTCACGGACTTCGTTCCGGTGCCGCGGCTGGGCTTCCGGCGCCGCGAGCTCATGATGCCGGCTTTCATGCCGGCCATGACCGTGGCCGTGGGCCGGTTTGAACCGGACATCATCCATCAGCACTTCGCCACCTGGTCGACGCCCGCCGTCAAGGCATCCATCGTGTCCGGGACCCCGCTCATCACCACCATGCACGGCTCCGACATGGTCTCGCTGGGGAACCCCGCGGACACGATGATGGCCCGGTGGCACCACCGGAATGTCCTGGCCGCCGCGGCGCACAGCACCCGCATCCTGGTGGTCAGCAACTACATGGCCGGCCGCGCCGCCGAGCTGGAACTGGACACCGCGAAAATCCAGGTCCACTATCAGGGCGTCGATACCGACTATTTCGAGCCGGCCCGCTACCAGGCCGATGAAGTGCCGGTCGTGCTCTTCGTCGGCCGGCTGAACACGCAAAAGGGCATCCGGGATTTGTTGGACGCCTCCCTGGCCGTCTGGCGCAAGGCCCGGCACCGGCTGGTGGTGATCGGGGACGGCCCCTTGCGCGACACCGTCGCCGAGCAGGCTGCCAGCCATCCGCACATCGACTTTCTGGGCCGCCAGGACCGGAGCGCGATCCGCTCCTGGCTGCAGCGGGCACACGTCCTGGTGGCCCCCAGCCAGGAAGCCGGCGGCGCCCGGGAAGCCGCCGGGCTGGTGCTGCTGGAAGCCCAGGCGTGCGGTACCCCCGTGCTGGCGTACCGCAGCGGTGGCATCCCCGAAATGATGGACGACGGCGTCACCGGCCTGCTGGCACCGGAAGCCGAGTACAACCAGCTGCAGGACGGGTTGCAGCAACTGCTGCAGCTGGGCAGCGCGGAGTACATTGCCATGCGTCGCGACGCGCGCAAGTTCGTGGTGGACCAGCGGAGCCTGGCGGGCAGCGTGCGGGAGCTGGACGGCCACTATCGCGACGTGGCAGCCCAGCCGCCGGCCACCGGGCAGCAGGGCCCGCCGCCCCCGGAACAGCCGTGACCATTCCCTGTGTGGAATACTAGGCGGGTGAGTCGCTGCTGGGTCGTCGTGCCGATGTACAACGAGGCCACCGTCGTCGGTTCAGTCATCCAGGAGCTGCTCGAAACCTTTCCCCACGTGGTCTGCGTGGACGATGGCAGCACCGACGATTCCGCCGCCCTGGCACGCAAGGCCGGCGCCGTCGTCGTTGCCCATCCGGTGAACCTGGGCCAAGGCGCCGCCCTGCAGACCGGAATCGAATATGCCGTGCAGGATCCGCAGCTGGACGCGGTCATCACGTTCGATGCGGACGGCCAGCACCGGGTCCAGGACGCGGCGGCGATGCTGGCGCGGATCCGGGCCGGCGAAGCGGACGTGGTGCTCGGTTCCCGCTTCCTCGACGGGCGCGGCGAGGTCTCGGCGCTCAAGCGCCTGGTGCTGCGCACGGCGGCCATCCAGTCCCGGATTTCCACCGGCTACCGCCTGACCGATGCCCACAACGGGCTGCGTGCCATCTCCGCCGACGTGGCCCGGAGGATCCATCTGACCCAGAACCGGATGGCACACGCTTCCGAACTGATCCACCAGTTCGCCGCCCTCGATGCCCGCGTGGTGGAGCAACCGGTACACATCGTCTACACGGAATATTCCAAGTCCAAGGGGCAGTCCCTGCTCAACGGCATCAACATCCTCGCTGACCTCTTCTTCCGGTGAACCCATGCTCATAGTCGTCCAAATCGTCCTGGTCCTGGCCGTCGCCCTCGGCGCGCTGGCGCTGATGCGCGGGGGCCAGAACGCGCGGCACCAGGCCGTGCGCCGCATCCTGCTGATGCTCTTCGCGGTCCTGGCCGCGCTGTCCGTGTTCTTCCCGGGCATCCTCACCGCCGTCGCCAATGCGCTGGGCATCGGCCGCGGTACCGACCTGGTGCTGTACGGGCTGATTGTGTGTTTCCTGATCTATATGGCGAGCTCTTTCCAGCGCACCCGGCAGCTCGAGGAGCGGATCACCAAGCTGGCCCGGCGCATCGCCCTGGACGAGGTGCCCAAGCCGGATGACGTGGCCGGACCGAAGGACGCGGCACCGCCGGGAAACGGGGCGTGAGCGTGCCGGAGAACCTACGCCACGACCGCGGTCCGGAGGCCGAGATCGTGATCGCCGTGCATACCGCTGACCGCCCGGTCCGGCGCGCCGTGGAATCGGTCCTGGCCGCCGCGCCGGGACGCGTCGGCGCCACGGTGGTGTGCCACAACATGGATCCCGGGCCCGTGCGCGAACAGTTGGCAGGCCTGCCGGAGACCGTCCGGCTGCTGGAACTGGCCGACGGGATACCGTCGCCGGCCGGGCCGTTCAACCACGGGCTGGGCCGGGCCCGGGCAGAGTATGTGGGCATCATGGGATCCGACGACACGCTGGAGCCCGGATCGGTGTCCGCTTGGCTCGACGCCGCGCATGCCACGGGCGCGGGCGCCGTCGTCGCACCTCTCCGCTACCGCGGCGGCGCACGCATCCTGACGCCGCGCGCCCGGGTGTTCAGGGGCCCGCTGGTGGATCCGCTGCGCGACCGCCTGGCCTACCGGACGGCACCGCTGGGGCTGATTCGGCGCGAGGCCGTCGGCCGGTTGGGCCTGCGGCTGACCGCTGGGCTGCGCACCGGCGAGGACCTGGAATTCGGCCTGCGCCTGTGGTTCTCGGGCGACAAGATCGCCTACCCGGCCCACGCCCCGGCGTACCTGGTGGGGCAGGACGCGGACGAACGCGTCACCGCCGCCGTGCTGCCGCTGCGCACCCAGTTCCAGGACGTCGAGTCGCTGGTGTCCGGGGCCTGGTTCCAGGCGCTGCCGGGTGCCCAGCGCGAGGCCATCGTGGTGAAGCTGCTGCGCGGCCACGTCATCAGCGCGGCGCTGCGCCGCGGCGCGGGCTTCGCCTGGGAAGCCGAGGACCGGCAGGCGATGTCCGCCGTCGTCCGCTCCCTGACCAGCGCCGCCCCCGGGGCACCGCGCCTGCTTAACGCCCCGGACGAACGCCTGCTGCTGGCCCTGCGGGACGCGGCCTCCGCCGCGGACCTTGCGGCGGAAGTACGACGACGGGAGGCGGCCGGCGCGCTGCGGCGCACCTTCACCCGGCGCTGGCAGGACAACGCCCGGCGCGAAGCCCCGCTGCGGACCAACCTGAACTCGCTCGCGTTCACCGCCGCCTGCCGGCTGCGCGAGGCCCGGCTGAAGGCCCGCCCGGCCGCCGTCGCGGGACGCCCCGCCGCCGCCGACGGCTCCTCCGCAGCCCCGGAATCCGTTGGACCCGACGTAAGGCAGCCCCGTGACTGATTCCCGCTCCCTGCTGGTCCTCTCGCTCTCGCCGCTGCGCAGCGACCCGCGGGTGCTCAAGCAAATCGCCCTGTTCAAGGACAAGTACCGGGTCTTCACCTGCGGCTACGGCCCGGCGCCGGACGGCGTCGCCGGGCACTTCGAGCTGGACACCGCACTGGCCAGCTGGCCGCGCGATCCTCGGCGGCTCGCCCTGCGCCGCTACGTGGACGTGTATTGGAACATCGCCGCCGTCGCGCAGGCCCGGAAGCTGCTGCGCGGCCAGCGTTTCGACGCCGTGCTGGCCAACGACACCAACACGGTCCCGCTGGCGCTGAGCCTGCGACCCGACCACGGCGTCCACGCCGACCTGCACGAATTCGCGCCGAAGGAGCACTTCAACAAACCGGCCTGGCGCGCGCTGGTCGCCCCCTACGTCCGCTGGCTCTGCCGCACCTACCTGCCGGCCGTGCGCTCGGTGACCACGGTGGCGGAGGGCATCGCCGAGCAGTACACCAAGGATTTCGGCGTCGCCGCCTCCGTGGTCACCAACGCCGCCCCCTACGCGGACCGGCAGCCGCGGCCCACCGGCGCGAAGATCCGGATGATCTACAGCTCCGCGGGACAGCGCTACCGCAAGATCGAAGACATCATGGAGGCCATGCGCGGCGCGCCGGAGCACCTGGAGCTGGACCTGATCGTGATGCCCAACGAGCCGGCCTACGTGGCCGAGCTGAAGGCGCTCGGCGAGGAACTGCCGCGGGTGCGGTTCCGCGAGCCGGTCCCGTACGACCAGCTGGTGGACACCGTGGCCGAATACGACGTCGCCATCTCCATCATCCCGCCCACCAATTTCAACCTGGCCCATGCCCTGCCGAACAAGTTCTTTGAGGCGGTCCAGGCCCGCACCGGGCTGATCATCGGGCCCTCGCCCGCCATGGAGACGCTGCTGCGCCGGCACGGGCTGGGCGCCGTCACCGCCGACTTCACCCCCGCGGCCCTCGTGGAGGTGCTCAAGACCCTGACACCCGAGCTGGTGGACGAGTGGAAGGCCAACGCGCACGCCGCCGCCCGCGAGCTGTCCTCCGAGCACCAGATCAAGGGCTGGGAGCAGGCCGTGGACAGTCTGTTCGCCCGGCAGGAGGCCTGAGCGGTGGCAGCAGAACCACGCGTCCTGCACATCTACGACGCCGCCGACGTCGGCGCCGCACTGGTCAAATACGGCCAGCGGGCGGGGCGCCCGTGGCGGCACTTTAATGTCATCCCACCGGAAGGCGCGCCGTCGTCGGCCGTCCGCCGGGCCGCGAAGCTCGCCGCCGGCGCCGCGTGGCAGGTACGGCGGGCGGCCGCCATCCTGCGCTCGGACCTGCTGCATGTGCACTCCGGGTCGCGGATCGGCGTCGTTCGGTCCCGACCGGTCAAGCCCTTCGTGCTGCATTTCCACGGCACAGATATCCGCACCCAATACTACGATCCCGTCCGCCGGCCCGCGCTGCAGTGGGGCGCCGACCACGCCGTGAAGGTGCTGTACTCCACCCCTGACCTGCGCGAACACGCGGAAACGGCCCGCGCCGACGCCGTGTACTTGCCGAACCCGATGGACCTGGAGGAACTGCCCGAGTGGCGGCCCGCCGCCAGGCCGCGGATTGTTTTCGCCTCCCGCTGGGATGACTCCAAGGGCGGCCAGCGGCAGCTGGAGCTGGTGCGTGCACTGCAGGTTGCCGCCGGCACGGAGGTGGAGCTGCAGGGGCTGGATTGGGGCGGCGGCGCAGCCCGTGCCGCGGAGCTAGGCGTCGTGATGGTGCAAAAGATGCCCAAGCCCGCGTACCTGCGCTGGCTCGCCTCTGCACATGTGGTGATCGGCCAGGCGGCCGGCATCCTGTCCATGAGCGAACTGCAGGCCATCGGCATCGGGGTTCCCGTGGTGATGCAGTTGGGGGAGGGGTACTACCGGTCGCCTCCCGTGCTGCAGGGGGAGTCGGCCGACGCGCTCGCGGCTGCCGCCGCGGCGGCGCTGGAGAACCCGTCCCGCACCTCCGCGGCCCTGGGCGGCCGCGCCTGGCTCGGGGAACACCACGACCCGGCTCGCCTGGTGGACCGGCTGGCGGGGATCTACGCCGAGCCGGCAGCCGGATAAGCCGGCCGGTTATTCCTGCCGACAGCCTGGAGCTGCCGGCGGCGGACGCGGGCTCAGCGGTGTTCTTCCACCGGCCTCCCGGTCTTGCCGAGGCCTGCGAGGGCAGCCTGCTCCGCGAAGTCCGGCACGGTGGCCACCACCTCGTTGAAGGTTCCGGCGGCGGCCACCGTTCCGCCGCGCATGAAGAACACGATGTCGGCGTCCCGGATGGTTGCCAGGCGGTGCGCCACGGTAATGACGGTGACGTCGCCGTGCAGTTGCCGGATCGCCGTCGTCACCGCCGCCTCGGTGGCGGTGTCGAGCGCCGAGGTGGCCTCGTCCATGACGAGCACCCGGGGGTTGTCATACAGGGCGCGGGCGATGCCGAGCCGCTGCCGCTGCCCGCCGGAGAGCGCCATGCCGCGCTCACCCACCAAGGCGTCCAGGCCGCCGTCGCGCCCCATCACCGTGTCCAGCAGCTGCGCGCGCCGCAGCGCAACGGTCACGCGCTCGCGGTCCACGCGGGCCTGGTCCCAGGCCAGGGCAACGTTCTGCGCGATCGAGGCGTCGAAGAGCGAGACCTCCTGCGGCACGTAGCCGATGCGGCGCCGCCAGGAATCCAGCACGAACTCCATCGGTTCGCCGCCCACCAGAATGCGCCCGCGGCTCGGCTCGAGCAGGCCCAGGAGCAGGTCCACCATCGTCGACTTGCCGGCGCCGGACGCACCGACGAAGGCCACGTGGCTGCCGGCCGGAATCCGGATATTCACGTCGTGGAGGGCCGGCGCCGCGGTATCCGGGTAGCTGAAAGCGACCTCCTGCAGCTCGATATCGGCGGCGTTGTCCGGCAGCTCGTGCTGCGGGCGCTCGTCGCGCCGCCGCGACATTTCGGCCTCGCCCGCGTGGATGTCCTCGACGATCTGCCGGGCGAAGGAGGCGCTGGTGTTCACCGAAGACTGCACGGCCTGCATGCGCGTCAGCGAGGGGATCAGGCGGAACCCCGCGACGGCGAACAGGCCGACGGCGCTGACCGCCCCGGCCGGTCCGCCGGTCAGGTAGCCCACGCCGCCCAGCAGCGCGAAACCCAGGACCAGGGCGGTCTCCAGCACGTAGCGCGGGATCTGCGAGATCTGGATGGCGCCGGCGCGCGCTATCGAAGACTTGGTGCGGGTGCCGTGCACCTGTTCCTGCACCTCGGGCCCGCGGCCGGCCAGGGTGATTTCCTTGAGGGCGCCCAGCGCCTCGTACAGGGTCTTGGCGGTGCGGTTGGACCATTCCCGGTTTTCCCGGCCGATGGCCACGGCGCGCGGGGAGATCACCTTGGCCAGCAGCAGCGCCACCAGGCCCAGGTAGATCATCGTCACCACCGCGATCAGCGGCTGGGCCACGAACAGCACGACGACGACCGCCACCAGGGTGCCCAGCTCGCCGAACAGGCTCATCGCCGGCATCAGGACTCCCGAGACGGTGATCCCCACGCCCACGTCCACGGAGCGGACGATCTCGGCCGAGTTGCGGCCGAGCCGCTTCTCCCACGGGGAGGCGAGGTAGGCGGCGAAGAGGCGGTCGCCGATGGCCACTTCGTGCCGGGCGAAGCGCTTGGTGGCGAAGCGCAGCAGCAGGACGGCCAGCACCCCCTTGAGCACGATCAGCAGGCAGATGAACGCCAGCAGCGGCAGGGCCAGCCCGTTTTCGGCGACGTTGCCTACGATGGGCAGCTCGGCGTCGGAGCTGCCCACGAGGGCTGGCAGGAGCGCGGCGATCAACCCCAGGGCGACGACGTCCAGCAGGGCCAGCGCCGCCGATGCCGCGCCATAGCCGGTCAGGAAACGGCGGCTGCCATCGGGCAGGGTACGCAGCAGCGGCACAAGAACGTCGAGGATGCTTTTCATACTGCCCCTCAGCCTATTCCATAGCGCCCTTATCACCCGCGACGGCTACTGGCCAGTGGCGGATAGAAAATGTGACAGCTTTTCCACAATCCGTGTGGAAGGGCTGGCCGGTCTGAAGACCGGTCGCTAGGGTCGGTGGAAACGCCCGCCCGCCGGTCTCAGTTTCGCGCGGCGGGGGGATGCGCCCGAACTCTGAGGGGGGAGAAGGGATGGAGGGCATCCGGATCGTCGAGGGGGAGGTCCGTGAGCTGATCCGCCAACGAGGCTTGGACCCTGTCCGCCAAGGTCCGGAGGTCCGACGGCTGGTCGAAGCCGCGGTGACCGACTATGACGAACGGTCCTTGCTGGGGTCTCTTCCGCCGATCGGCCAACTGGACCATGCACGCAGGTACATTTTCGACGCCGTTGCCGGATTCGGCCCCTTGCAACCGCTGCTGGACGACCGCTCCATCGAAGAGATCTGGATCAACTCCCCGTCCGAGGTCTATGTAGCCCGAGGCGGTGAATCCGAGCTGACCTCCGTCTCGCTCACGCAGCAACAGGTTGCGGATCTGGTGGAGCGGATGTTGAAGTCGTCGGGACGTCGGCTGGACTTGTCGTCGCCCTTCGTGGATGCGGCACTCCCGGACGGATCGAGGCTGCATGTCGTCATTCCGGACATCACCCGCCAGCACTGGGCGGTCAACATCAGGAAGTTCATCGCCCGTGCTTCGCGGTTGGAGCATCTGGTCGAACTGGGCTCGCTGACGCCGGAGGCATCCCGGTTCCTGGGAGCGGCGGTCAGCAGCGGACTGAACATCCTCGTGTCAGGAGCAACGCAGGCGGGCAAGACCACCATGCTCAACTGCCTGGCAGCCGCTATCGGCAGCCGGGAGCGCGTGGTCACGGTTGAGGAGATCTTCGAACTGCAACTGCCCCTGCGCGACGTCGTAGGGCTCCAGTGCCGGCAACCGAATCTTGAAGGGGAGGGCGCCATACCGCTGCGGCGGCTGGTCAAGGAGGCACTGCGCATGAGGCCCGACCGGCTGATTGTCGGTGAGGTCCGGGAAGCCGAAAGCCTTGACATGCTCGTGGCCCTTAACAGCGGGCTGCCTGGGATGTGTACGGTCCACGCCAACAGCGCCCACGACGCCATCACTAAAATTTGCACCCTGCCGCTGCTGGCTGGGCAAAACATCTCGTCCGCCTTCGTGGTCCCGACGGTGGCATCTTGCATTGACCTCGTCGTCCATTGCGTCCGCCGGCCAGACGGCAGGAGACAGGTCGCGGAAATCGTTTCGCTGGGCCGGCGGGTGGAGAACGGGATCATCGAAACGTCCACCTTGTTCAGCCGCCAGGGCGGCCAACTTGAGGTGAGTCCTTCTGCCAGCCCCGCTGGGGAGAAGTTCGCCCGCGCAGGATATGAAGTCATGCAGTTGCTGGAACCGGTGCCATGACGACGGCGGCTGGACTCCTTGGCGGCGTGGGGCTCTTTTTGATTTGGTGGTCCTGCTGGGAAAAACCGCCCACCCAGCAGGTACGGCGAAAGCGGCCGGGCCGGCTCCAGCAAATGATCAGCCAGGCAGGCATCGAGAAAGTATCGTCGAGTGCGCTTCTGGCCAGCTGCGTGGCAATGGCAGCTGCAACTTTCCTGGTTGTGTTTGCGCTCACAGCATCCGGTCCCATCGCAGCCTGTTTCGGCCTGTTTGGGGGATGGCTCCCATTCGCTCTGGTGGGTTGGAGGGCTCGCCGACGCGCCGCCGTACTGCGCGAAATCTGGCCGGACGCCGTCGACCACCTCCGGTCGGCCATCCGGGCGGGACTCTCCCTCCCCGAGGCGCTGGTGCAGTTGGGAACGCGAGGTCCGGTGGAGCTGCGGACGGCCTTCAGCCAATTCGCCTCCGACTACCGCGCGGGCGGGAATTTCGACGACGCACTGGAACGGCTGAAGGCAAGGCTGTCCGATCCGGTGGCCGACCGGATCGTGGAGGCGCTGCGCATGACGCGCGAGGTCGGCGGTACCGATTTAGGCAGGTTGCTCGGGACCCTGGCGGATTTTCTCCGCGATAGCGCGCGAACCCGCAGTGAACTTGAGGCCCGCCAATCATGGACTGTCAACGCCGCCAGGCTCGCCGTTGCCGCCCCTTGGATCATCTTGATGCTGCTGGCAACCCGGCCGGAAGCTGTGGCTGCCTACAACACGACCGTCGGGGCGGCCGTCCTGCTGGGCGGGCTGGTGGTGTCAATCGTGTGCTACCGACTGATGCTGCGCATCGGATCGCTCCCCGAAGAGGAGCGAGTGCTCCGGTGAACCACACAGCTGCAACGGCAGCCTTATTGGGCCTCACGTTGGGAGTGGGCCTCTGGCTGACGGTCGTCCGGTTGCCGTTCTTCCGCCGCAGCCGCTTCGCGGACCGGATCGCCCCGCAATTGAAGTCGATCGAGATGAAGTCGCGGCTGCTGGACGGTGGATCGGGAAACGTCACGCCGTTTGGCCCCTTGGAACGTATTTTCCGCCCTGTGCTCCGTGACTCGGTCACCTGGCTCGGGAAGTTCAATTTCGGTTCCACTTTATTGTCGAAGCGGTTGCTGCAGGCGGGACGCCGGCAGGGCACCGACGATTTTCGCGCCGAACAATTGCTGTGGGCGGCGGCGGGTTTCGTCATCGGTATTGCGTGGACGATCACCTCGGCGGCAGGAGATTCGCTGGATCCGGTACTTGCGGTAATTCTCACCCTGGGCCTGGCAGTGAGCGGGTTCATGCTCCGGGATTACCTTCTGAGCGTCCAAATCCAACGCCGTGAGGAGAAGATGCTGGCGGAATTTCCCAGCTTGGCGGAGTTGATGGCACTTGCGGTCAGCGCTGGAGAGAGCGCCACGGGGGCATTAGAGAGGATCTGCCGCAGCGCCCAGGGCGAACTCGCCGGCGAATTTGCGGTGGTGCTCGCGCAAACGCGATCCGGTACTCCGATGTTGACGGCACTGCAGGAGTTTTCACACCGGACCCGCTTGCCGGCGCTGGTGCGCTTCGTCGACGGGATCACCGTTGCCGTGGAGCGCGGAACTCCGCTGGCGGACGTCCTGCGGGCGCAGGCCCAGGACGTGCGTGACATGGCGAAGCGGAATCTGATGGAGTCGGCCGGAAAGAAGGAAATCGGCATGATGGTGCCGCTCGTCAAGTACTAGTATTCCTACATGAGCGCTGTTGCCCTGTACGTGCGGCAATCCCAAGACAAGTCCGGGAACGCCGCAGCTGTTGCCCGCCAAGAATCCGCTGGCCGTAAACTCGCTGAAGCCAAAGGCTGGGAAAACGTTACTCTCTACGTCGACAACGACAAATCGGCCACCAGCGGCAAGGCACGTCCAGCCTTCGAACAGCTGCTCGCTGACATGGAATCCGGGCGCATCGACGCTGTCGTCGTTTGGCACCTCGACCGGCTCACCCGATCTATACGGGATTTGACCCGAGTCATCGAGGCAGGAAAGTACCGCGGCGTGAATATCGCGTCCGTCCACGGAGTGAGCCTCGACCTTGGGGACCCAACGGGCGTCGCTGTGGCGACCATCCTCACAGCAATCGCCGCGATGGAAGTACAACACAAAGGGGCCCGGCAAAAGGCAGCTAACCGTCAGCGCGCCTCGGCCGGCCACGCCCATTGGGTGCGCCGCCCGTTCGGCTATCGCCGTGAAGGAGCCACCGTCACTGTAGACCCAGCCGAAGCTAATGCACTTCGCGACGCGGCAAGGCGAATTCTGAAGGGTGAAACACTCAGTGCCGTTGTAAGGGAGTGGAACGACGCAGGCCTGCAATCAACCGTCGGCAAGCCGTGGAACGTCACCAGCCTCCGCCGGGCGCTCCTGAACCCCCGCACGGCCGGCAGGCGCCTATACAACGGAGAAGACCTCGGAGCAGGAACGTGGGAACCCATCCTCGACTCTGAAACCCACGCCGCGCTCGAATTGAAACTGAATGATCCCAGACGACGGACGGCCCCAGATGACCTCAACGCCAAATACCTGCTGTCCGGTATCGCCACCTGCGGTAAATGCGGGAAAAAGATGTTCGCTTCACCAGCAAAGAAAAACGGCCATGCCTGGATGATGTACCGGTGCTTCGGTGGCTACTGCATGACCCGCCGCCTCGACAAGGTGGACGAAGTGGCGGAAGCGATTATCACCGGCATCCTGGCCCGCCCCGACGCCGCCTCCCGCTTCGGCTCAGGTAAAGAAGCCGCCGCGCTACAGGTCCGTGCGACAGCCCTGCGCGACCGGCGAGACGCGCTCGCCGCCCTGCTCGCGGACGGCTTGCTGTCACCGGCGGCGGTTCGGGAACAGGCCGGGAAGCTCAGCACCGAACTGGCTGAGACGGAGAAGCAATTGGCCGCCGTCGACGCCCTTAACCCCGCCGCCGCCGTCATCGCCTCGGACGATGTAGACGCGGCATGGCTGGCCCTGCCGCTGGCAGACAAGCGCCGCATCATCCGTGCCCTCGCCGCCGTGACGATACTCCCGGCAGGCAAGGGCGTACGATTCAGCCCCGACCAAGTACAGATAACCCCTAAGGAAGTCGCGGCATGACCGGCATCCTTGTCTACTGCACCGCCCCGTCCCACGAGGGAAAACAGGCGAAAATAGCCACTCTGAACCGAAACCGGAACAGACAGTGGGCTGCGCTGGTGCCCTCCACGCCGAATCGGCCGGAACGCGGGGCAGCTAACCGCGTTACCGATGTCCTGGCCGAGGAGCAACCCTTGCAGCGTGTGGGCCATGTAGGCAATGCAGTCCGGAGCGGCGTGGACATGCGGAAGCGCTGGACCTTCCGCTGCCCGTTGTGCGGCCTGCACGTCCAGGCGCGCCCCGAGAACCTAGTCGCGAAGCTGGACAAGCTGTTGGAACATGGCGTTTTCTCAATCCCACTAACCGCCCTAGCTGCTATGGTGGAAAACAGCTAAACAAGCTGCGCAAGCCGGGAACGCGCCAAGAATCTCGGCAACCCAGCCTCTCATCGGGGGCAGAATTATTCTGCCCTGGAGACAAGAATGTCTTGGACCGTTGAGAGAGCTAAAATCGCTGCCCTGTCGCGCAGCCGCTTAGCCGACGACCCGGAATTACTGGAAGCCCGCCGCCGCCTTAAGGCCGCCCGGCTCGAGGACCATGTGCGCTCCACGATCGACTCGTGGCCCCAGCTCACGTGCGAACAACTAGACCGCATCGGCGCGATCATCCATGCGGCCCGCACTGCCGGCGGTGACGCCGCATGAACCGCGACCACGAAAAGAGCAACCGCCCCAGGCTAGGGGGACCTAAAAACCGACGGCCAGGCAGTGAATGGCTCAAAGGCGTTCTACCGCCCGGAACCCGCATGCACCGGAACCACGAACCATCGGCGTGGCTCCGCTCCGCAACCCGGACCGCGCTGCACCATGCCCGCCGCTGCCGTCACCTGCCCGAAGGCGTCCCCGGTTACGCCGCCCTCTGGCGTCCCGGCCTAATCGCCTGCACCGTCTGCTCCGAAGGCACCCACCGGCTCACCGGCACGGCCGACCACACCTGCGACCGATGCCGGCGAATCCGCCCCGGGCAGCTGCAAGTGCTCATGCTGCCCACTCCGGACGCTCTCGTGTTTGGCGGCTTATGCCCAACCTGCTGGGAGTTGGAAGGGGCGGCGGCATGACCAGCGGACCCATGACGGCAGACGAAATCCACGCCCGCAAAGAAAGCGACTCGGCAGCCAATGACATCTGGCTCGACGGCTACCTCTGGGGCCTCATCCATGGCCGCGAACAGGGCAGGCAGGAACAGCAGCTCTCCAACGAGCAGGCGGCAGAACTCGCCGCACGACGCTTCTACGCGCTCGAACTGGCAGAGATAGACAACCGACGTCTCGCTCGCTCCGCAGCCGAGTTCATTGACGTCGCCGTCGCACGGGCTGAACTAAGTGGAGGCCGGACATGACAGCCTTCGAACCTCTAACCGACGAAGAGTGGGCTGAGGCGCAGGGGCGGAAACCCGACTACGCCGCTTTGCTCGACACGATAAAAACGTTCCTAAAGCGCTTTATCGCATACCCCTCCGACGAAGCGGCCACAGCGCACACACTGTGGATCGTCCATGCGCACCTGGCCACAGCCTTCGAAACAACACCCCGTCTGGCACTGCTGTCACCCGAACCCGGCAGCGGAAAGACTCGAGCATTGGAAGTCACCGAGCCGCTAGTGCCCCGCCCGGTCCTATCCGTCAACGCGACACCCGCCTATATCTTCCGCAAGATCAGCGACCCGGAAGGCCTCCCGACCCTCCTCATGGACGAAGTCGACGCCATCTTCAACGCCAAAAAGGCAGACGCCAACGAAGACCTCCGCGGCCTGCTCAACTCCGGATATCGCAGCGGCGCCACCGCAGGACGCGCCGCCGTTCGAGGCCGGGAAGTCATCACAGAAGAATGGCCCAGCTTCTGCCCCGTCGCGCTCGCAGGCCTGAATAACCTTCCCGACACCCTGATGACCCGATCCATCATCATTCGCATGAAACGCCGCCACCACGGACAGCGCGTCGAACCATGGCGGAGACGCGTCAACGGTCCAGAAGCAGACCTGCTCCGCCTGCGTCTCGAAGGCTTCGCTGAAGCCGTTTATGACGAGGTCAGTGGCGCGTGGCCAACCTTGCCGGAGGGGATCGAAGACCGCGACGCCGACATATGGGAACCCCTGCTCGCAGTGGCCGACGCGGCCGGGGGGCACTGGCCGCAAACAGCGCGAGACGCCGCAAGATCGCTCGTCGACCAGTCCAAGGAACGGCCGGCAACCCTCGGCATCAAGCTCCTTGCCGACATCCGCCAAGTATTCGACACCCTACAGATAGAGCGGATCAGCACCAGCGATTTGCTCCACGAGCTTCACGCCCTGGACGACTCTCCCTGGAACAACATCAAGGGCAATCCCATTGATGCGCGGTTCCTCGCGAGCGTGCTCGGCAAGTACGAGATCCCAACAGGCAACACCATCCGGGTCGGCTACGGCACTGCCAAAGGGTACCTCCGGTCCCACCTCTCGGATGCGTGGGAGCGGTACCTACCCCCATCCGTTACCCCTGTTACAGACGACACCCACGCGTCTCCGCAAACCAATCACGCGGAACTCACACCTGTTACTCCTGTTACCGACTCCGCATACGACGCTCGGTCAGCCGGTGAACACCGACCACCGCAGGAGCCGTCACACCAACCCCCCACCATTCTCAATAAGCAGGACGAGAATCTCAATAACGAGCCACTCGCGTCAGTCGCCTCCGTCCATCCTGACGGGGGTAACAAAGGTAACCACGGTTCCAGAGGCTCCTGCCCGCTGCATCCAGTCAAGACACTGCCGGGCTGCTTCACCTGCGACGGCGGGTCGCGGTGAGCGTCCGATGACTGCGCCGCACAAAGGAATCCAAGCAATGGACCGCTATACAGCTCCAAGCAAATGCACCAAGTGTCAGCCAGTCGCGGTCAAGAACGATGTCGGCGGCGTGCTCCGCGTTGGACCATCGCCCACCCTGCCGAATCATCCGGGGGAGGGGAGTCAAAATCCCGGGGGTGGGGTCCCCCTGCCACGGCGACGGTGGAAACACGTGCGCGGGCGCGAAACCCAGTAGGCCCCTTGGGGGTCCAAATTTCGAAGGGAGAACCACCATGGCGACATGGCCCATCAGCGCGACCGGCGGCCCCTGCGGCTACTGCGGCGAGACAGTCCAGCCCTGGCAGGAATACTGCAGCCGGCAGCACAAGGAAGCGGCGCGGAAGGCCCGCCGCCGTCCAAGCCAGTGCCGCATCTGCAACGCGCCCAGCACGGCAACCAAGCGCGGCCGCGGCGGAGGTCCCCGCTGCGACATGCACAAAGCCACCACATCCCGGTAACCCCCATCTGAAGGAGAACTCGAAATGGACAGCAACGACTTCCGACAGACCGACCTACGCGACGCAGTGGGCCTGGTCCGCCTCTGGAAGGCAGGCCGCACAGAGGACGCCAGCGCCTACCTTTCGCCCTTCGACGCGGCCGAGCGCCAACGTTTGATCCTGGCCCTGCTCGTGATCATCGACGGCCTCGACAGTAAGGCAGCACAACGCGTGGGCTCAGACGCGTTCCTGGACGCGCTCGCAGAAGGCGAATGGGGCCTGCCATGAGCCGGCACCTGGACGCCACCGAGCTGGCCAACCGGCTGGAGCCAAACATTGAACGCGACCCCGCAACGCGCTGCTGGAACTGGCTTGGCGCCTACGACAACGATCAGCCTGTGTTCCGGCTCGCCACAACGCGGCGTTCGGCGGCCGCATGGTCCTGGCGCGCGGTAAAGGGCGAACCACTACCGCGCGCCATGAAGCTTGTCCGAAGGTGTGAAAACACGCGTTGCGTAAATCCCGCACATCACCAGCTTGTCGCCCGCCACTGATAAAATTAGGGGTAGAAGGTCCCTCGGCCAGGGTTCCGGCGTCCCGCGTGGCGCTGATGCACCCCCGCCAGATACTTTCCCGCCCGTAGCTGGCCGGCTGGAGCGCCCCGCAAGCGCGACCCGTCCCGCCAAGTAATCACCGGGTCGGATCCCACCCTCAATGATGCCGCCGCGCCCCCAGTGCGCCTACTTTGCGGCACCCATTTCGAAGGAACCAGAACAATGGACCCGAAAACTGAACTTCAAGAATGCATCAAGCGTGCCCGTGCTACTGCCGAAAAGGCCCAGGCAGAAAATAGGGACTTCACCGCAACTGAAAGGCACAGCGTCGAAACCGACCTCGCCCGCGCCAAGACCATCCGCGAAAACCTCGCCAAGGCAGCCAGATCCAAGCAGCTGATCGACGAGGTAGACGCCCTCCTGAAGGCTGAAGAAGCCGGCGGCAGCGGCGGCAACGGCGGAAAGCTCACCGCCGAGGGCATGACCGCCGCGGCAAAGGCCTTCGCCGAAGCCGCCGCAAAAGCCATGACCGCCGCCCATTCCGGCATGTGGGGCCGGGCCGGCGCGAAGTCCGAACAAGCCCAGGGCAGCTTCACCACCGGGACGCCCTTTGTGACCGGCACCCAACAGGAAGTCATAGGCCCGGACCCGTCTCTCGGCGTGCTGGGCTTAGTCCGCTTCGACGAAAAAACGTTCACGAACACCCACACCTTCAGCTACCTACGCGAGGTTACGAGGGTAAACAACTCGGCCGTGGTCCCGGACGGTGTGAAGAAACCGGTCTCGGAGTACGAGCTCAAGGAAGTACACGACCACCTGAAGTTCATTGCGCACACTGGGGAGCCGATCCCAGCGCGTTTCTTGGAAGATTACGGAGCCTTGGCCGAGTATCTGCGCGTCACCATGAGCCGCGACCTGTACCGGACCATGGGGCGGGAAATCATCAACGGGACCGGAGGGGACACCCACCTCGCCGGCGTGCTGGGAACCAGCGGCATCCTGCAAACATCATGGGCCGGCTCGCTGCCAGCGACGCTGCGAAAGGCACGGACCACGCTCGCTAACGTTGACGAACGCCCGAACGCCTGGCTGGTCAACCCGACCGATGCCGAGCAGCTGGACTTGTTCGCAGACGCCCAAGGACGGTTCCAGTCCTTGCGGGACATCCTGGGCAACCTGCCCGTGGTCCAGGACGCCGAAGTGCAGGCCGGCCAGGCGATCTTGGCCGACTGGAACCAAGCAGCTGTGGTCATGCGGCAAGGCGACGGCGTACGGCTAACCGTGATGGACGGGACACCGCACTACAACGAAGCCGGCGAAATCGACGGCAGCTTGTGGGAATTCAACGAGTGCGCCATCCGGGCCGAACTCCGCGTCGGCGGCCTCGCGATTACCCGGCCCAAGGCGTTCGTCACGGTGAACCTGACGGCATAAGAGACAGGCTGGGGCGGCTTTGGTCGCCAGCCCCGCCCCGCCAGCCTCCCAAGGGCTCGCATGGTTCAGTGCTCGGGCCATGTGAGTCTGACCCGGTCCCCGCCCGATTTGCTCCCCGGTTTTGGGGCGGGCGGGGACCACACCCTCCCTGGCGGTTCGTGGGATGGTTCCCGAAATTGTCAGTGGCCAAGGTTACATTGCCTTCTGTAAGAGAATTTCGCACCCTACGGAGGTAACACCATGGCTGGTTTCTCGATGTCCGGGCTCGGCGACTTAAGTCGGGAGTTGAATAAGCTCAGCAAGGGAATCTCAAAGCTCGACGGGCTCTCAGTCAGCGTCGAGGACGGAGACACCATTAGCAGCGTGACCGCAAAACTTCGACGTGAAATCCGGCGGAGCGGAGCCTATGAACCAACCGACTCAGAGCTGCGGGACATCGCCCGCCAAGCGCTGGCTGACGCCAAGCGCTCCCGCTGAATCTCCAATAAAGGGGGGCGGCCCGGGTCGCAGGACAGGGTGACCGGGCCGTCCATGGATAGGACCGGCGCGTCGCCGGGAGTGAGTAGAATTCGGCTAGGTCCCTGCATCGTAGCCTTGAGGCATGGAGATACTGATTGCTCTCATAGCCCTAAGTGCAGCTCTTGGCGGCACTGCCCTCGGCTCTCTACTGACGAAAAAGAACGAGCATCGACAGTGGCTGAGGAACGAGAAAATAATGGCTTACCGCAATTTCCTCACCGCGCTGAACCCAATCTCAACCAGTACGTTTCATACGCTACTGAATGGGGACGAGGACGAGCAGATCGCTTATGACCAGGCACGTAACGAGGCATGGATGCAGCTGATGATGGTAGCGAGCGAGAAGGTAGCGCGCCAAGCAACAGAGTTGTATAACCTAACGAAGCGTATGAAGGCAGACCTAGAGCTAATCCCCAACGAAGTAGTCAACAGCCTCTCGGAATCTCTGCAGCAGGGGAACTTGGCCGACGACGTTGACCAGATCCACGCAACGGCGAAGGAGTTGGGTTACGCGGCGGCTCAGGATCATTTGGCTAAAGTCATGCTCAAGCACCAGCGGCTGACCGACGCCATGCGTGATGACCTGCTCATTGCTGAAGTATTTTCAGGCAGCTCGGGCACGTCCGTACACGCGGACTAAGCTCTAGAGCTAACTTTTGTGGGTCCCCCATACTAGAGTGATGGCTAACCACCACCCAGAGGACGAGAACTATGACTCCAGTCAGCGTCGCCTTTAAAACAAAAAGTGAACTGTTGCGCGAACGGGCTGAATTAATTTCGAGCAGCAAGCTGTCTCTCGAGGAGCTTAGGGGACGGGCTGCCACGTATGATCTAACGGTAGAGCAGCGGGATATTCTTGAGGAGATTGAGAACCTCGAATTCCTTCTGGCAGATGACTAGCCCTGCAGATCGTCTGGCGCAAGAGAAGGAAAATCTGAGTGAAAAAGCCCGGGTCTTTGCTTCTCAAGCTAACTACATTTTGCAGCAGGTCTTCGATGATGACCGGCCCGTAATCCACTCAGTGGCACGAGGTAAACGGGTGACGGTCTCAACCGTTGATCCAGCAGGGCTGGCTCTTCGTGTCGACGGCCAAGACGTCTTTCGACTAAAACTCCACTATCACTGCGAGCTCAGCGAATCAAAGGATTTCTTGGCTGTCGAGGCCTCCAGCTTCCGACTGTTTCACAAGGACGTGACAGAGCCTCTCCTTCATTTCGATTACGTGAGGAAGTCATCCGGCTCGATACCCGTGGCACACATTAACGTCCATACCGACAGCGAAGGCTTTCGCAGGGCCCTAGCGGACAGCGGCAAGGAGCGGAGAGCTAAGAAGCGAAGACGCCGACGTGGAGACGACGGTAGAGCGAGCGAGTTGCATCTGCCTGTGGGCGGCCACCGATTTAGGCCGTGCCTGGAGGATGTACTCGAGATGGTCATTCAGGAGTTCGGCGTTGACGCAGGTCAGGAATGGCGGACGAGTATCCGAGACGGACGAGTTATGTGGCGCGAGTACCAACTGAAGGCCGCCGTCACCGATCATCCACACGCCGCCATAGAATCGCTCGTCGGTATGGGGTTCGAGGTCAGCTGGCCCGCAGACCCAGAGCAACAACCATCTTGGCGCTACCCGCGGCTGGAGGCCTACTAGCGCCTTACTGACGCTGTTCCCATCCGCCGGCTGAGTTTGGCTGGGAATGGGGCCCTACTTGTCCAGATGAAGTGCCGCCCACTTCTCCAGTTCGTCGGCTAGGTCGCGCAGCCGGCTAGCCAGCCCCATAAGGTCCTCGCCGGACTCGTACTCGCCGTTGTGATTCAGTTCCACGTAGACCCCGCGGACGGTTCCGCGTTGGTACGTGTTGGCTTCCGCAAGCTCAGCCAGATTCTGAGCTGGTGCCACCTGCGGTGTATCGGCTTCTGACTCTTTCATGATGGACAACCTATCTCTTGGGGTCCGGAGCTGCATGTAGCACTACCAATGCTGCGCTTTCGCGGTGCCGCTGGTATTCGGGGTCTTGCCGCTGACCGTGCTGTTTGCCGTGTATCCGGGCATTGCGCTGATCAACCTCGGCTGGTGAAGTCCACCGAGGGAAATTTTTCAATGGGGGTCTAAAAGGGGAGGAACTACGAGATGATGAAACTCTCGCTCATGTTCACCGTCACGATTTCGCTGCTGTGGAGCGGCGGGCTGGACCGACTGCGACGTGCGGCGCGGCCCGATGATGGCGAACGCGGAGATGTACCGGGGTGGGTGATGATCACCCTGATGTCGGCCGTGCTCGTGGCAGGCATCCTGGCCCTGGCCAAACCGGCTTTGGAAGGACTGTTCAACGACGCCATTGGCCGCGTGACCCAGCCCTGACATGGGATCGAGCGAAAGGGCCCGCCAAGTGCGGCCGTCCACCGCTTCCCGCGTCGGCGGCGGTTCCAACCGGGGCCGGGACCGTCCCGACCGAGGCTCCGCGAGCGTGGACTTCGTGCTGGTCGGCGGTGTCCTCACCCTGATATTCGTTTCGATCATGCAGCTGAGCCTCGTCCTACACGTGCGCAACACGCTCATCGACGCCGCGGGCTCCGGTGCCCGCTATGGGACCTTGGCCGATCGAAGCGCCGCCGACGCGCACGAAAGGACCGTGGACTTGATCTCAGCTTCGCTGACCGACACTTACTGCCAAGACGTCCACGTTGAAGAGATCGTCCGGTCCGGCGTCCCCACGTTACGGGTCACGGTCCGGGCTCCGCTGCCTGCGCTCGGACTGATCGGCCCCCAGAGTGCGCTGGAAGTCCACGGTCATGCGGCTCTTCCGCGCTGACCGGGCACCGCACCGGGTGCCGGCACCAGCAGCCGGACTCATTCCGAAACTTGTCGGAGGAGCGCGGTGACAGGCTTGCGACAGCGACTTAAGGTCTGCCTGCACGGAGAGGAACCCGAACGGGGGAGCGCCGTCGTTGAATTCGTCTTTCTGGGAACGCTGCTCCTGGTTCCAGTGGTCTATTTCGTCATCGCGGTCTCGCAGGTGCAGGCGGCGTCGTTCGCCGTCGTGAATGCCGCGGACCAAGCGGCGAAAGTGTATGCGGGGTCGGACGAGGCCGCAGCTGCTGGTCCGGCCGCGCAGCATGCGGCGCTCTTGGCCGCCGAGGACTTTGGGTTTGGCCCGGAGCGTGTGGATATCAGGATTAGCTGCGGCAATGGGGCGTGTTTGGAAGCAGGCTCTTCGGTCACCACGGAAGTCGCGATTTCGATCCCGCTGCCGTTGCTGGATGGCACGGTTCTCACCATGGCGACCGTGAACTCCTCGGCGACCCAAATAGTGGAACGCTACCGATGATGCCCGGAAGATCTTCAGGCTCCCGGAATGCCCGTTGCACAGGGAGAGTAGGAAGCCGAGGGGGCAGGACCGATGATGAGGGCCAGGTGCTGGTTCTGCTCATCGGCTTTGTGTTGCTGAGCCTGTTGATCCTGACCGTGGTGATGGGTGCCTCCACGGTCTATGTCGAGCGGAAGAAGCTGCTGTCCGTTGCGGATGGGGCCGCGTTGGCTGCCGCAGACACCTTCGCCTTGGCCGACGTCGAGACCGGTTCGGGGGTGCCGGTGCCAACGCTGGATGACCAATCCGTGAGGGGATCCGTTTCGCGGTATCTGTCAGACACGGGTGCCTACGGGAGGTTTGACCAGCTGACCGTGGGCGGCGACACCGGCTCACCGGAGCAGCGCACGGCCCACGTAGTGCTGAGCGCGGTCGTCCGGCCACCGGTGGTCAATTTCCTCGTTCCGGCAGGCATACCGATTACCGTTTCCAGCGACGCGCGCTCGGAACTCAGACGCTGACCGGGACGCTGCAGAAATGATCAATCATTGCGGCACAACTACCAGCAGTGAGGACGCAAGATCGAGCCGCACATAAGTGGCTCCGAGGCTCTAGCCCGAAGTCTGGCGGGCGCCGATGGGCGACTGACGCACCTGGCTGCTTGTGCCTTAGAAAGGCATCACGGTGGTCAGGTAACCGTAGTACCGGCCCGGCACCGGTCGCAGGGGGTCACCGATGAACCCGTACTGGGGATTCTCGTGGTTGTACTCCGCGACCACTGCGCGGAATTGCTCTATCACGGCCGTCCCGTCGCCTTGGCAGACCTCGCTCGCCAGGCATCGGGCCACCGAGCCGGCGACAATCGGACTGGAGAAGCTCGTGCCGGATGCGGTGGCGTACCGGTCGCCCGGGACCGTGGAGGTCATGCACACTCCGGGGGCCGCGACGGTATGCTCCTGGTCCGCAGGCCGGGTGGCGAAGTTGGAGAAGAAGGCGAACTCGTCGTCGGGGTTGGGAAAAGTCGCTCCACTGCAGCTCGCTGTTCCCTTGCCACCGGGGCGGCCGTCGTAGTCCGCCATGGCCGTGGCGGTGAGCACCTCGTCATACGCGGCCGGAACAGTGTTCGAGAAGTCCGCGGTCGCATTGCCGGCGGCGACCGTC
Source organism: Arthrobacter sp. Y3221114 (assembly GCF_059092625.1). NCBI lineage: Bacteria > Bacillati > Actinomycetota > Actinomycetes > Micrococcales > Micrococcaceae > Arthrobacter > Arthrobacter sp. Y3221114. The sequence continues at coordinate 143,190 of NZ_JBNHHW010000003.1, read as the reverse complement.
CAGACGACCCCCTCCTCGGCACCCTGGCAAATCATCTTGTGCAGGGGATCGACACCGTTGCCGCAGGTTCCCTGCTCTTGGCCGGGGCCGCCGAGGCTGATGTTGGCGACCCTGATGTCGTTGTCCGGGTCCCCGTCCGTGTGAGTGGAGACCACCCAGTCGGCGCCGCAGAGAATGGCAGCTTCTGTGATGGTGCCGTCGTCTGCGATAACCCGGACGGACCACAGCGGGGCGCCGCTCGCGGTGCCGATGATCCCTGCGTTGTTGTTCTTCGCGCCAAGGATCCCGGCGACCATGGTCCCGTGCCCGAACAGGTCAACGGGAGCTACCTCGACCGGGGTGCCTGACGAGCAGTCCACCCCGCCGCGGACGTTCAGGTCAGGATGAGTGCTGTCGATGCCGGTGTCGATGACGGCGGAGTTGACCGTGATCTGCCTGCCGTCCTCGGCAGCCTCCTCCGGCGTGCCGCCGACCCGCAGCCACCCTGAAGGGAGGAATTCGGCGCCGCTGGTTCCGTTGTTCTCTCCGGCAACGTTTTCCGGCAGCGCGAATTGCCGCTCGGCCGTAACGAATTCAACGGCCGGGTCGGCAGCGAGCTGCTTCGCCTCCGAGACCGTCATGGTGCCGGAGTATCCCTTCAGCGCGTGTTCGTAGGTGTTGGACCGCGTAAACCCGTACTTCTCCCCGTGGGCCGTGGCGGTGGAATCGACATTCCCGATGCTGTCCTTAAGGACGACCGTGTAGCCGTGTTCTTCTCCCTCGGCGGCGGCCCCCGCAGCGACGGCCCCTGCGGTGGAGGCGCTGGAGGGTCCGGCGGCGGCGGGTCCGGAAGCGGCGACCACGGTCGCTGCGGCCAGCACGAGCGCGCCGAAAGCCCCCAGGATTCTTCGCGACGTGGTTGACGGCGGCCCGTCGTGACGTTCGAGCTTCTGCCTCTTCCGCAGGCTCTGAACAGATCCGTGACTTTGACTGGGCATTGCAGCCTCCCCCAATAAGTGGACTTAGATCAGGCCCCAACCCCGTACGCGGTACCTGCGCAACCTGCACCCCGCCCTCTCCAAAGGTTATTGCAAGGGCCTGTGCTTGAGCTAGGGGCCGCCTGGCGCCGTTTTCGCGGGACAGAGGTTTCTCCGCCATGGCGTAGGCTGGGAGAACCATGGCTGAGATCGACTTTCCCGCTGAAATCCGCGCTCTGCGCGCCACGTATGAATCCATTGAAGCCGTCTCCGACGCGGAGGCGATCCGCAAAGATATTGCCGAGCTGAGCGAGCAGGCGGGCGTGCCGGATCTGTGGGACGACCCGGCCGCGGCGCAAAAAATCACCTCCAGGCTTTCGCACCGCCAGAGCGAACTGGAACGGCTGGAGAAACTGGCGGCACGGATCGACGATCTGGAAGTGCTGGTGGAACTCGGCCAGGAAGACGCCGGCGACGAGGACTCCATGACCGAGGCGGCCAGCGAACTGACCTCGCTCAAGAAGGCGCTCTCCGAACTCGAAGTCGTCACGCTGCTCTCCGGTGAGTACGACGAGCGCGAGGCCGTGGTGACCATCCGCTCCGGCGCCGGGGGAGTGGATGCCGCCGACTTCGCCGAGATGCTGATGCGCATGTACCTGCGCTGGGCCGAACGCCATGGCTACCCGACCCAGGTGCTTGACACCTCCTACGCCGAAGAGGCCGGGCTGAAGTCCGCCACGTTCGAAGTCAAGGCACCCTATGCCTTCGGCACCCTCTCCGTGGAGGCCGGCACCCACCGTCTGGTGCGGATCAGCCCCTTCGACAACCAGGGCCGGCGCCAGACCTCGTTCGCCGCCGTCGAGGTCATCCCGCTCATTGAGCAGACCGACTCGATCGACATCCCGGACAACGAGATCAAGGTGGACGTGTTCCGCTCGTCCGGTCCGGGCGGGCAGTCGGTGAACACAACCGACTCCGCCGTCCGGCTGACCCACATCCCCACCGGGATCGTTGTCTCGATGCAGAACGAGAAGTCTCAGATCCAGAACCGCGCCGCCGCACTGCGCGTGCTGCAGTCCCGGCTGCTGCTGCTGAAGAAGGAGCAGCAGGACGCCGAGAAGAAGGCGCTCGCCGGCGACGTCAAGGCGTCATGGGGCGACCAGATGCGCTCCTACGTGCTGAATCCGTACCAGATGGTCAAGGATCTTCGCACCGAACACGAGGTTGGCAATACCAGCGCAGTATTCGACGGCGAAATCGACGACTTCGTCGACGCCGGCATCCGCTGGCGCGCCAACAACCGCAACGCGGAAAACTAACCGCGAATCGTCGCACGAGGCCCGGCCGTTCCATCAGGAGCGGCCGGGCTTCGTCGTTTGGGAGCGTTCAGCGCTGCCCCAAACGACGAAGGGCATCCGGGCTGTTCTGCGTCTCCTCCTGTGGTCGCTTCGCCGTGCCCCAGGCTGGCCGGTTCTGCTGCCCGCCCCCGGAATTGCGGCGCCTGCAACCGAATCGTAACCTTCCGACCCGGCGCGACTGTTGACACCCCTGTGAGCCACGCCATAGATTTGCCGTAATCTGAATCACCTTTCAGGTTGGGGGACCTGACCATCAGGTTCAGACAGTTCCAGAGATACTCCTTGACAGATTTTTCAACGAAAGGCATCGGAGTGAAGGCAACGAAGAAGTTCCTGATGGCCGCCGCGCTGGTCACCGGTCTGACCGTGAGCGCGTGCGCGCCGACCGCAGGCGGCGACACCGCCGGCGCCGCCGGCGAGGAAGGCAGCGCCCCCGAGAGCATCAACGTGGGCATCGTCTATTCCGAATCGGGCCCGCTGGCCGCCTACGGCGCGGCCTATTACCAGGGTCTCCAGGCAGGCATCGACTACGCCACCGAGGGCACCGGCGAGGTCAACGGCACTAAGCTCAACCTGACCTACCACGACGACGGCGGTGACCCCGACAAGGCGGTCAACGTCGCCAAGGACCTGATCGGCAAGGACTACAAGATCCTTGCCGGCACCGTGGTGTCCGGCATCGCGCTCAAGCTCGCCGAGCAGGCCGCACAGAACAAGGTGCTCTACATCTCCGGCCCCGCCGCCACCGACGCGCTGCAGGGCATCAACGACTACACCTTCCGCTCCGGCCGCCAGAGCCTGCAGGACGTGGCAACCGCGGGCACCTTCGTGGACGACCTCAAGGGCAAGAAGGTCGTGGTGTTCGGCCAGGACAACGCGTTCGGCCAGGGCAACCTCGCCGCCGTCGAAGCCGTCCTCGGCGAGCAGGGCGCCGAAGTCGACGACGTGCTGGTACCCGAAGACGCCACCGAGTTCACCCCGTTCGCCCGCCAGCTGATCGACGCCAAGCCGGATCTGGTCTTCGTTGCCTGGGCCGGCGCCACGTCGGGATCCATGTGGCAGGCACTGAGTCAGCAGGGCGCGTTCGACGCCGCCCCGATCGTGACCGGCCTCGGCGACGCCGCCACCTTCGGCGCCTACGGCAAGGCCTCGGACAAGATCAGCTTCCTGAACCACTACTTCCCGGGAGCCGCCGGCAACGACGTGGAGAAGGCCATGATCGAAAGTGTTGAGGCCGAAGGCAAGAAGGCCGACCTCTTCACCCCGGACGGCTTCGTCGCCGGGCAGATGATCGTGCAGGCGGTCAAGGAGGGCGGCAACGACGTCGACGCCATGGTCGAGGCACTGGAGGGCTACACCTTCGAAGGACCCAAGGGCGAGACGACCGTCCGCGCCTCCGACCATGCGCTGCTGCAGGAGATGTACCAGGCCAAGCTGGTGGAGAAGGACGGCGAGTGGGTGCCTGAGCTGATCAAGGCGATTCCGGCCGACGCGGTGGCTCCGCCGGAAGCCAAGTAACCGCAGCAACCACAGCAGGCCCGCACTGCTGCAGTACCGGGGCGCCGCCGACCTACCCGGCGGCGGCGCTCCGAACCGCGGACAGGGTCCTCGACCGCACAGAAAGTGACATGATGACCTCCCCAGATCAGCCCGCGCTCACGGTGCATGGCCTCGGCCTGCAGATCGGTGGCGCCCGCATCCTCGAGGATGTCGGATTCTCCGTCGCGACCGGAGAAATGGTCGGCGTGATCGGACCGAACGGTGCCGGCAAGACCACCTTGTTCAACCTCATCTCCGGAGTCCTGAAGCCGACGGCCGGTTCCATCACGCTCGACGGCAAGGACGTCACGTCGGCCTCGATCCACAGCCGCGCCCGCGCCGGCCTGGGCCGGACATTCCAGACGTCCAGCCTGTTCCCGCGGCTCAGCGTGCTGGAAAACGTCCGGCTCGCGGCCCAGGCAGCCCTCGGCGGAAGCGTCACGGTATTCCGGTTCCCCTCGCGGACGGATTCGGCGACCGCCGCCGCTAAGCAGAACGTGGCCGAGGTCGGGCTGGAGGACAAGCTGCACACCGCGGCCGGCGACCTCGCCCACGGCGACAAGCGCAAGGTGGAGATCGCCATGCTCCTGGCCGGCAACCCCTCGGTCATCCTGCTCGACGAGCCGATGGCCGGGGTGGCCTCCGGCGACGTACCGGGGCTGAGCGCGATCATCCGCCGGATGCACCGTGACCGCGGCTGCACCGTGATGATGGTCGAGCACCACATGGACGTGGTCCTCGGACTGGTGGACCGCGTGGCGGTCATGCACCACGGCAAGCTGCTGGCCATCGACACCCCGGACGCGGTGATGGCCAATCCGACCGTCCAGAGCGCCTACCTGGGAGAACCCGTATGAGCCAGCAACCGGAACGCGGCGCGGCCACGCCGCAGGACGCGGCTACGCCCACCGCGATGACCACGGCCGCGCCCACCGCGACCGCGGCCACCTCGCCGACCGCGACACGGCCGGGCGGCCACGCGCGCCCGGTGCTGGAGGTCGCGGGACTCAGCGCGCACATCGCCGGCCAGCAGGTGGTGGAGAACGTCAGCTTCTCCGTGCCGGCCACCGGCATCACCGCCCTGCTGGGCCGCAACGGCGTAGGCAAGACCAGCACCATCAAGGCCATCATCGGCCTGATCTCCCGCAGCGGCAGCGTGACGCTGGACGGTGCGCGGATCGACAAGGAAGCGACCTTCAAAATCATCCGCCGCGGGGTGGGCTACGTTCCGGAGGACCGGGAGGTCTTCTCCAAGCTGACCGTGGCGGAGAACCTGCGGCTGGCCGAGCGGGACGCCTCCCCGCGCCGGCAGCTGGTGGAGGAACTCTTTCCCGACCTGCTCAAGCGCGCCTCGCAGATGGCCGGGACCCTCTCCGGCGGGCAGCAGCAGATGGTCTCGCTGGCGCGGGCGCTGCTGAATGAGAACAAGCTGCTGCTGATCGACGAGCCGACCAAGGGCCTGGCGCCCAAGATCGTGCAGGAAGTCTCCGAGACGCTGGAACGGGCCGCCGCAAGGGTGCCGATCCTGCTGGTGGAGCAGAACCTGCAGGTGGTCCGCCAGCTGGCCGCCGGCGCGGTGGTGCTGTCCGGCGGGAGGGTGGTCCACACCACCGACAGCGCGCTGGACTTCCTGAACAACGAAGACCTGACCCAGCGGCTGCTGGGCGTCCACGCCGAAGGCGGGCACGACGACGAGGCCGCCCCCGCAGCCGCCGAGACCGGCACCGACCCGAACGGGGTGCACAAGTGAGTACCATCGTCCTGCTGACCGTCACCGGCCTGGGCCTGGGCGCGCTCTACTTCCTGGTGGCCTCCGGGCTGAGCCTGATCTACGGGCTGATGGGCGTGCTGAACTTCGCGCACGGCTCCTTCCTGACCCTCGGCGCGTTCGCCGGCTGGGAAGTGGCCCGCCGCGCTGGCGCCGACAACTGGTGGACCTTCCTCGGCTCGCTCCTGGTGGGCGCCGTCGTGGGGGCCCTGTTCGCCGCCTTCACCGAGTTCGTGCTGATCCGCAAGCTGTACGAGCGGCACATCGAACAGGTCCTGGTCACCGTCGGCCTCTCGCTGGCATCGGTCGCGCTGTTCGACGGGATCTGGGGCACCGACCCGGTCTATATCTCCGGACCCGAATGGTTCAGCCAGACCACCAGAATCCTCGGCGCCGACATTGCGAACGACCGCTTCGTGGCCATCATCGCGGCGGTGTTCGTGCTGCTGGGCCTGGTGTTCTTCCTCAAGCACACCCGCTACGGCATGATCATCCGCGCCGGCGTGGAAAGCCGCTCCATGGTCACCGCGCTGGGCATCGACGTCCGCAAGGCGTTCACGTTGGTCTTCGCCATCGGCGGCGCCGCGGCCGGCCTGGGCGGGGTGCTGGCCAGCCACTACTTCGGCTACGTCTCGCCGCTGCTGGGCGGATCGCTGCTGATCTTCGCCTTCATCGTCACCGTGATCGGCGGCCTGGGGTCGCTCACCGGCGCGGCCATCGCGTCGGTGGTGGTGGCGCTGCTGCAGCAGTTCGCGAACTTCTACCTCAACGGCACGGGGGACTTCGTCGTCGTCGTGGCCCTGGCCCTTGTCCTGCTCTTCCGGCCCTCCGGCCTGCTCGGGAGGAAATCATGACCACCAGCAAGACCGACCCGCAGTCGGACGCGCAGCCGAATCCGGGCCCCGCAGCCGCCGGGCACACCGATACCCCGGGCGCCGCCGGCGAAGGGACGCCGCGGCGCGGTCGGAAAGGCAGGGACGACGGCGGTGCTGCCGCCGGCGGAGTCCGCGGGCTGCTCAAGTGGGCCGCCGGGGGAGCGGGCGTGGTGTTGCTGGCCCTGCTGCCGCTGCTGAACCTCTCCCTGCCCGGCGTGCTGCCCGGGCCCACCTACACCCCGGGTTCGCTGCAGCTGATCGCCATGTGCATGCTGATGGCCGCCGCGGCGCTCAGCTACCACCTGCTGCTCGGCGTCACCGGCCTGCTGTCCTTCGGCCATGCGCTGTACTTCGGCGCCGGCGTCTACGGCCTCGGCGTCATCCTGGACACGTTCGACCTCCCGCTGCTCCCGGCCATGGGCCTGACGCTGCTGCTGGTCATCGTGCTGGCCCACGTGGTCGGCGCGGTCGGCCTGCGGGTGACGGGCATCCCGTTCGCCATGGTCACCCTGGCCTTCGCGGAGGCCGGCCACGTGCTGGTGGGCCGCAACCCCGGCCAGGCCACCGGCGGTGAAGAGGGCCTGACCCTGGCCACGGAGAACCTTCCCGAGGCGCTGCTGGGCGTGGCCAACACCCGCAACCTGTACTGGCTGGCGCTGATCGTGCTGCTGGTGGTCTTCGCCGTCGTCAGCTGGGTGCAGTTCAGCCGGGCCGGCCATGTGGCCGCGGCCGTGCGGGAGAACGAGCTGCGCGTGCGGGTCATCGGGCTGCAGCCCTATCTGGTCAAGCTGCTGGTGTTCGTGGTCGGCGGCGTGCTGGCCTCGGCGGTGGGGATGGTCTACCTGCTGCTGCAGTCCGGTGCCGTCCCGCGCAGCCTCTCGGCCGACTTCACCATCACCCTGCTGGTCATGGTGGTGCTCGGCGGCGTTGGCTCGCGCTGGGGAGCGGTCATCGGCGGCGTCTTCTACACCCTGCTGGACCAGCGGCTGACGGCGCTGGCGCAGTCGGAGGCCATCGCGAACCTGCCGGACATCCTGCGGATCCCGCTCTCGGAGCCGCTGTTCATCCTCGGTACACTGTTCATCCTGGTGGTCCTGTTCCTGCCCGGCGGCATCACCGGCGCGGTGCAGCGGGCCACCCTCAGCCGCGGCCAGCGCCGCCAGGCAGCAGCCCGGCAGCGCGAAATCCTGGAGAAAGCCGAGTGAACCTGCAGCCCCATCCGCCAGCCGGCGGGCTCCACACCCTCGGCCGCTGGACCGCCGACCGCGCGGTGTCCACCCCCGACCGGGTGGCGATCGACGACCGCGGGGTCAGCCTGCGCTACCGCGACCTCGATGCCCGGGCCGTCGCCCTGGCCGGGAGGCTGCGCGCCGCGGGCTACGGCGTGGGGGACCGGATCGCCACCCTGACCGGCAACTCCGCGGACCATGTGGTGCTGTTCTTCGCCTGCGCCAAGGCCGGCCTCGTGCTGGTCCCGCTGTCCTGGCGGCTGTCTCCCGGGGAGATCGCCGAGCAGCTGCAGCTGGCGGACCCGGCGCTGCTGCTGGTGGAGGATGAATTCGATGCCCTGGCGGCGGCGGCCGCCACGATGCTCCCGCTGCCGCCGCGCACGGCGGCGCTGGGGCCCTCGGGAGTGGAGCGGCACGTGCCCTGCCCCACCCGCCGGCTGGAGAGAGCCGCGGCGCCGGTGCAGCGGGAAGTGCGCGACGACGATGCCCTCCTGATGATCTTCACCTCCGGTACCGAGGGGCCGAGCAAGGCGGCCATCCTCACCCATGCCAACTGCTTCTGGACCAACCTCTCGCTGTCGCGGACCATGGAGCTCTCCAGCTCCGACGTGGTGCTGGCCGCGCTGCCGCAGTTCCATGTGGGCGGCTGGAACATCCAGCCGCTGCTGGCCTGGTGGACCGGAGCCACCGTGGTGCTGGAACGCACGTTCGACGCCGGCCGGATGCTGCAGCTGATCGCCGAGCGCAGGGTCACCACCATGATGGGCGTCCCCACCCAGTACGCCATGCTGGCCGAGCACCCCGGCTTCGCGTCCGCCGACCTCTCCAGCCTGCAGCACGCGATCGTCGGCGGGGCGTCCATGCCCGCGCCGCTGCTGCGGATCTGGCACAAGCGGGGCGTGGCCCTGAGCCAGGGCTACGGCCTGACCGAAGCCTCGCCCAACGTGCTCTGCCTGCCCAACGAAGACGCGGCCTCCATGATCGGCTACGCGGGCAAGCCCTACCCGCACGTCAGCGTGGCCGTGGCGGACCCGGCCACCGGCGAAATCCTCGACGGGGCGGCCACCGGGGAGCTGCTGGTCTCCGGACCGGGCGTGTTCGCCGGCTACTTCCGGAACCCGGACGCCACCGCGGCGGCGCTCGCGGGCGGCTGGCTGCGCACCGGCGACCTGGTGGAACGCACCGCGGACGGCTTCTTCCGCATCGTGGACCGGATCAAGGACCTCTACATCTCCGGCGGCGAGAACGTGGCACCGGCCCAGGTGGAGCAGGTCCTGCTCTCGCACCCGGCGGTGGCCGAGGCCGCCGTCGTCGGGGTTCCCGACGAACGCTGGGGCGAGACCGGGCTGGCCTACGTAGTGGTCCGGCCGGGCAGGATCACCGACGCCGAGGAACTGGCCGAACACTGCAGGGCGCAGCTGGCCGCCTTCAAGGTCCCCGGCCGTTTCGCTTTTGTGCCCGCGCTGCCGCGCACCGCACTGAACAAGGTGGTCCGGGGGAGGCTGCGGGAGGCCGCCGTCCGCCCCGTCCGCCACCCGCTGACCGCAGGATCGGAGCAGGAATCATGAGCGCTGCACCACGCACCGCCCGGGGCACCCGGACGCGGGCCAAGCTGCTGGAGGCGGCGGAAGCCGTGTTTGCGTCGGTGGGTTACCACGACGCCTCGATCGTCAAGATCACCGAGCAGGCCGACGTCGGGCTTGGCACCTTCTACCTCTACTTCGAGGGCAAGCAGGCCATCTTCGACGAGGTCGTCGAGGACCTCAACCGGCGGGTGCGCCATGCGATGACCGAGGCGGCGAAGTCGGCGGAGAACCGGCTGGAGGCCGAGCGGGCCGGGTTCAAGGCGTTCTTCCGCTTCACCGCCGAACACCCCGCGCTCTACCGGATCATTCGGCAGGCGGAGTTCGTGTCGCCCGGCGCCCTGCGGATGCACTACACGCGCATCGTCAACGGCTACATTGAGGGACTGAAGGCGGCGCAGGCCACCGGCGAGGTCCGGCCGATGGACCCGGACGTCGCGGCGTGGGCGCTGATGGGCATTGGCGAACTGATCGGCATGCGCTGGGTGCTCTGGGAGGACGACGCCGGTGCGCAGCCGGTCCCGCGGGAAGTGCCCGACCACGTATTCGAAGAAATGATGCAGTTCATTGAGCGGGCGCTGGCGCCCGGACAGCAGACGACGGAAGGACCCACCCATGGCTGAGAAGACTCTGACGGGCCGCAGCGCCATGGTGACCGGCGGGGCCAGCGGCATCGGCGAGGCCTGCGCGCGGGCCCTGGCCGACCGCGGCGCGAAGGTCACCGTGGCCGACCTGGACGGCGCGGCCGCCGAACGGGTGGCGCAGGAGATCGGCGGCGTCCCGTGGCAGGTGGACCTCAGCGATACCCGGGCGCTGGAAACGGCGGCGGTGGACACCGACATCCTGGTCAACAATGCCGGGATTCAGCGGATCAACCCGATTGAGGAGTTCGATCCGGAGGCCTTCCGGCTGATGCTTCGTTTGATGCTCGAATCCCCGTTCCTGCTGATCCGCGCGGCGCTGCCGGGCATGTACCAGCGCGGTTTCGGCCGGATCATCAACGTCTCCTCGGTGCACGGGCTGCGGGCCTCCGCCTACAAGTCCGCGTATGTCTCCGCCAAACACGGGCTGGAAGGCCTCTCGAAGGTCACCGCGCTGGAGGGCGGAGCACACGGGGTGACCAGCAACTGCATCAATCCCGGTTACGTGAAGACGCCGCTGGTCGAGAAGCAGATCGCCGACCAGGCCCGGATGCACCAACTGCCGGCGGAAGAAGTGGTGGCCAAGGTGATGCTCACCGAGAGCGCCGTCAAGCGCCTGGTCGAGCCGCACGAGGTGGCCTCGCTGGTGTGCTGGCTCGCGGGGCCCGACGCCGGCATGGTCACCGGCGCGTCCTACACGATGGACGGCGGATGGTCCAGCCGATGAGCGCCGAACCTGCAGCCCTGCCCTACGCCGCACTGGACGTGCCGGTCCGCGGCGGCACCCTGCGCACCGGCGTGTGGGGGCCCCGGGACGCCGAGGCGCCGGCCATCCTGGCCGTGCACGGGGTGACGGCCTCGCACCGCACGTGGGGCCTGCTGGCGCAGGAGCTTGACGGCGTGCGGGTGATCGCCCCGGACCTGCGCGGCCGCGGGCGCAGCAACGGGCTGCCCGGCCCGTTCGGGATGGCCGCGCATGCCGACGACCTCGCGGAGGTGCTCGCGGCACACGGCGTCGGCCGGGCCGTCGTCGTCGGCCATTCGATGGGCGCGTTCGCCTCCGTGGTGCTGGCCCGGCGCCACCCGCGGCTGGTGGAGTCCCTGGTGCTCGTCGACGGCGGCCTGCCGCTGCAGGTGCCGGCCGGGCTCAGCGACGAGGAGGTTATCCAGTCGGTGCTGGGCCCGGCGGCCCAACGGCTGGCCGCGACGTTCCCCAGCCGGGAGGCCTACCGGGACTTCTGGCGGGTGCACCCGGCCTTCGCCGAGCATTGGAACGCGCTGGTGGAGGACTACGTGGACTACGACCTCGCCGGCGAGCCGCCGCTGTTGCGGCCGGCGACGAATTACGAGGCGATGGCCCGAGACACCGCCGACCTGAACAGCGGCGCCGTCCTGATGGACGCGCTGGAATCACTCGACGTCCCGGCGCTGCTGATGCGGGCCCCGCGCGGCCTGCTGAACGAAGACGCGGGCCTCTACACGCCCGGATACGTGGACGGCTGGGCGCGGCGGCTGCCCGCACTGCGGGTCCGCGAGGTGGCCGGAACCAACCACTACACCATCGTCATGGACCGCCCGGGAGCGGCGGCGGTGGCGGAGGCCGTCCGCGACGCCATGGCCGGCCGGGCGGCGGGACGGGCCGTGGGCAAGGGGGCCGGTCCGGTGAAACGACACACCGAACAGGCTGCAGGATAAACTCAAGACTGCGTGCCTATAGTCGAGAGGCTGAGGTTTCTTCCCCCAAGCACAAGCCCTCGTCCTCGGCCTGAGGCACAAAGTAGTCATGATTCGATTCGATAACGTCACGAAGATCTACGACCAGAACTCTCGTCCTGCCTTGGACAAGATCAGTCTGGAGATCGACCGCGGCGACTTCGCGTTCTTGGTCGGCTCGTCCGGGTCCGGGAAATCCACGTTCATCCGCCTGGTCCTGAAAGAAGACCGCGCCACCCGTGGCTCGGTCTACGTCGCCGGCCAGAATGTGGCCAACATTCCCAGCTGGCGCGTGCCCAAACTGCGCCGCGGCATCGGCGTCGTGTTCCAGGATTTCCGGCTGCTGCCCAACAAGACCGTCTTCGCCAACGTGGCGTTCGCCATGCAGGTAATCGGGCGCAGCCGGGCGGTCATCCGCGAGACCGTGCCCGAGGTGCTCAAGACCGTGGGCCTGGAGGGCAAGGACCACCGCATGCCGCACGAGCTTTCCGGCGGCGAGCAGCAGCGCGTCGCCATCGCGCGCGCCGTCGTGAACAAGCCGGGGATCCTGCTGGCCGACGAACCCACCGGCAACCTGGATCCGACCACCTCGTTGGGGATCATGAAGGTGCTGGACCGGATCAACCAGAACGGCACCACCGTGGTGATGGCCACGCACGACAACGTGATCGTGAACGAAATGCGCAAGCGCGTGATCGAGCTGCGCGACGGCGTGCTGGTCCGCGACCAGTCCGAAGGCATCTACCTGGGCGAACCGGAGGAGGCCAAATGAGACTGGCTTTTATCCTCGGCGAAATCGGTTCCGGCCTGCGCCGCAACCTGTCCATGGTGGTCTCCGTGGTGCTGGTGACCTTCATTTCGCTCAGCTTCGTGGGCGCGGCCGGCATGCTGCAGATGCAGATCAACCAGATGAAGGGCTACTGGTACGACAAGGTCCAGGTGGCCATTTTCCTGTGCGTTGACACCTCGACGACGGCAAGCTGCGCGGCCGGCCCCGTGACCGACGAGCAGCGTGCGGAAATCGAGGCCACGCTCACCAGTCCGGCCGTGGAACAGTACGTGGACACCTATCTGTACGAGTCGCAGGACGATGCCCTGGGCCACTTCCGCGACCAGTTCGCGAACTCCCCGATCGTGGACTCGGTGACGGCCGACCAGCTGCCGGAGTCCTTCCGCGTCTCGCTGGTGGATCCGCAGAAGTACGAGGTCATCAACGAGATCTTCTCTTCGCTGCCCGGCGTCGAAGTAGTGGTGGACCAGCGCGAGATCCTGGAAAAGGTCTTCAGCGTCATGAACATTGCCTCGCTCGTGGCGGTGGGCATCGCCGTCGTCATGATCGTCTGCGCCATCCTGCTGATCGCCACCACCATCAGGCTTTCCGCCTTCAGCCGGCGCCGGGAAACCGGGATCATGCGCCTGGTCGGCGCCTCCAAGGTGGTGATCCAGCTGCCCTTCGTGCTGGAAGGGGTGATCGCCGCCGTGCTCGGGGCACTGCTGGCCTCGGTCACCCTGTGGGCCGTGGCGCACTTCTTCATCGGCGACTGGCTGGCCAGCCAATACCCCGACACGGCCTTCATTTCCTCCAGCACCATGCTGGTGATCGGTCCCGCGCTGGTGCTGCTGGGCGCCGTTCTGGCCGGAATATCGTCCCTTTTGACCCTGCGCCGCTACCTTAAGGTCTAGACTCATGACACGTGCACAGAACTTGACATTGGGGAGCCAGGCTGTGAGCCGTACTAAGCCGCGGAAGAAATGTCTTTCGCAAGGGATTTTGAGTGCCGCCATGGCCGCCCTGCTCGCGTTCTCGCTGGGCTCCGCCGGGCCCGCCCAGGCAGACGACCTCGACGACCGCAAGGCCGCCCTCGACCAGGAAATCCAGCAGATCGAATCGTCGCTGGAGTTCCTCAACGCCGACATCGTCGAGGCGGTCAAGGAACTGAAGCAGCACCAGAGCCGGCTGCCGGCGGCCCAGCAGAAGCTCGCCGAGGCCGAGGGCCGGGTTGACGCCGCCGCCAACAAGGTCGCCGCACTGGCGCAGCGCGTGGACCTGGCGCTGCAAACCAAGGACAAGATCAACCAGCAACTGGCCAGCGACGCCGCGGAGCTGAAAGAAACAAAGAAGGTCATCGGCCAGATCGCCACCCAGGCCTACAAGCAGGGCGGCGTGCCGTCCAACCTGTCGCTGTTCTTCGGTTCCGACGGCGACGCCGGCCTGGCCAGCACCATCGACCTGGCGGACCAGGCGCTGCGCAGCCAAAACGCGGCACTGGACAAGCTGGCCCAGCAGAACGCCACGAATGTGAACTCCCAGGCGCGGCTGGAAGCCGTGGAGGAGGAGATCCGGGACCTGAAGGCGCAAGCCGAGGAGGCGCTGGCGGCCGAGCAGGTCGCCCGCGACGAGGCGGCCGCCGAAAAGCAGAAGGTCGACCAGCTGATCGCCGAGACCTCGGCGCTTTCGGACAGCCTGCAAGCCAAGAAGCCGCAGATCGAGCAGGAGTTGGCCAAGACCGAGCAGGCCCAGAACCAGGTGCTCTCGCAGATCAAGGAGCGGCAGGAACGGCTCCGCCGCGAGGCGGCGGAGCAGGCCAGGCGCGAGGCTGAGGAGCGGCGCAAGGCCCAGGAAGCCTGGGAGCGGGAACAGGCGCGGATTAAGGCAGCACAGCAGGCGGCGCGCAACAGCGGCCAGCCGGTGCCGCAGCTGGTCCCGAGGGTGCCGCCGCCCCCTCCGGCCAGCCAGGCGCCGTCGTCCTTTGGATTGATCTCCCCAGTGAACGGGCCGATCACCTCCGGCTACGGCTGGCGGCCTACTCCGGCGGGCACGATGGACTTCTACGGCACCGGCGGCTACATGCACAGCGGGATCGACTACGGTTCCGCCTGTGGCACGCCGGTCTACGCGCCGGCGGCCGGCACGGTGGCGCGCGCGGACAGCACGGTCTGGGGCGGCGGCAACAGCGTGACGATGAGCCACGGCGTGGTCGGCGGCAACGCGCTGGACACGAACTTCTACCACATGACCCGTTATGTGGTGTACGCCGGCCAGAGCGTGGGCCGGGGCCAGTTGATCGGCTACGTGGGCAGCACCGGAAACTCCACCGGCTGCCACCTGCACTTCGAAACCATCGTCAACGGCAGCTTCGTCAATCCGATGAACCTGCTCTAGGCTTCCGCGGCGGCATTTGGCGCTGCGGCACGCAAACGCCGTGGCGCCGCTATAATGGAACGTTCCGACGACGAAGGAGTACCCCGTGCCCAGAGAAAGTGGCCGAAAGGTAGTGGCCACCAATCGAAAGGCCCGGCACGACTACCACATCATGGATACCTACGAGGCCGGCATGGCCTTGATGGGGACCGAGGTGAAGTCTCTGCGCGAGGGCCGTGCGTCGCTGGTGGACGGCTTCGCCATCTTCTACAACGATGAGTTGTACCTGGAATCCGTGTACATCCCGGAATACCTCAACGGCAGCTGGACCAACCATGCCGCCCGCCGCCGCCGGAAGCTGCTGCTGCACCGGGCCGAGCTGGAGAAGATCGCCCGGCAGACCCGGGAATCGGGCTACACCATCGTGCCGCTGCAGCTGTACTTCAACGACGGCCTGGCCAAGGTGGAGATCGGCGTGGGCCGCGGCAAAAAGGACTACGACAAGCGCCAGACGCTGCGCGAGAAGCAGGACAACCGCGAGGCACTGCGCGCCATGCGGGAAAAGAACCGCGGGGTCTGAGGCACCGCCGCTTCACCGCTCTCCCATGCCGTGCTGCGCGGGGGAAACCCGGTGCGTGGCATCAGTCCGCCGTCAGGGACCGGCGCACCAAATCCAGCCACCCCGGTAGGCCGCCGCTGGCCAGCGCCTTCCGCTGGCGCTGCGCACCGTTGCCCTCCAGCCGCAGCCGTGCGGCCTGCTCGCGAACCCAGCCGCGATCCCCGTGTTGCTCCAACGCCTCATCGATGTGACGCAGCAACAGCTCGAGGACATCGAACGCGGGCCAGAGGGTGGCCGAATCCAGATGCACCAGTTTCTCCGACAATCCGAACCGGGCCGCCTGCCAGAGCGCCACGTCCAGATGTTCCGGATGGAAGTTGGTGACCGGGCGACCGGCGACGACGGCGGCCTGCTCGGTGGCGACCAGCGCCCGGACCAGCCCGGCCAGCAGCACGCTGTCGGCCGCGGTGAGCTGGCTGTCGGCGGCCCGGATCTCGATGGTGGGGTAGTGGTCTGCCAGTCTGGCCAGCCAGGAGAGGTGTCCGGGATCGGGTACCACCCCGGAGGCGTACAGCTGCCGCACCCGGACGCCGTAGTCGTGCAGGTCCGCGAAGTACGGCGGGCAGCCCTGGACCTGCCAGCGGCGGTACAGGATGGTGCGCCAGCTGGCGAAGCCGCTGTCCGCATGCCGCCAATACGGTGAGTTGGCGGCGACGGCGGTGAGCAGCGGGAGCCAGGGCCGCAGCCGGTTAAGGACCTGCAGCCGCACCTCCGGATCCGCCACTTCCACGTGGATGTGCATACCCGTCACGTACTGGTCGGCGATGAGGGCTGGAGCGCGCTCGGCAATGCTGCGGTACCTGGGGGTGTCGGTCACGGATGCCGGGCGCAGGTCGGCGTCGAAAATCACGCCGATGCCGGCCGCGGCCGACCCTGTTGCGGCGGCGCTGCGGGCCAGCTCCCGGCGGAAGTCCAGCAGGGCTTCTGCGGCCTCGGACAGCTGGCGGCACACCGGGGTCGAGGTTTCCACCTGGCAGTCGAGCAACTCGTAGCTGACCCATTCCGGGGCGGCTCCCAGGCGCAGGTTGGCCCGCACAGCCGGGCCGGTCGTCACCGGAAAGGCAGTGCGGGGGTGCATCAGGAGGAATTCTTCTTCGATGCCGAACGTTGCCGGGGTGAGCGCCGGCGTCGGTGGCGTGCCTTGGGCTCCGCCCACAACCATGGTTCGAGGGTAAATCCCGCGACCGCACGCTGGCTACGCCGGAGCGGCGGGAATACATCGGTGCCGGCATGGGTTACACTGGGTGGTCCGGACAGGTAACTGCCCGGCACCAATGGTTATTTTGATAACTACATACGGGGATGACAGGTTTCGACGATGTTAGTCGCGCCAGGGGAAGCGGGCCGAGGATGCAGAGTTATCTCGGAAACGCTCTCTGCAAACCAATAAGTGCCGAATCTAAGCGCACTGACTTCGCTCTCGCTGCCTAAGTAGCATTGCAAGTCCGTCAGCCCGGGGTCGCTCTCGCCCCGGATGCTGGCGTCATTAAGAGGGCCACTGCTGAATACCTTCGCCGTTGGGGTATTCGGGACATTTAGACGGCTGGGCCCGGGTCAACCACCTGTTTGCGGGATGGTTGGGGCCAAGAAAACCCGAAGCAAACTGCGCCCGGAGAAGTCCTGGCAACACAACATCGGACGGGGGTTCAATTCCCCCCATCTCCACTGATTTAGCCCCGGTTTTCCGGGGCTTTTTGTTTTGCCCGTTGACACGGGGCCGGGCTCCGTTGACACGGTGCTGCGATTCCGGCATGGCCAGCATCAGGGAACGGCCACGTTCCAACTGCGCAGGCTGAGAGGTGAACGCGATCTCATGGATCAACGGGACCCATGAGCCTGCTCAGGAACAGACGCGCCAGCGACAAAAGGGGCAGGAAAGGCATAGTGCATCGCCTGCTGCTCCTCCATGGAGGCCGGGTCGGCGCACCTCCCGCAGTCTTCATACAAAATCTCGAACCTGTTTACCGGCGCTCAGGCCCAGCTACGGTAGGCGCCCGGGCAGGAGGTTCCGAATCACCGGGAAACCGTCCCGGATGCCCCGGTGGTCCCGGACGATCCATCGTCCACGAGCTGGCGGAAGTTTTTGGCGGCCGCGGCGACCGGTCTTTCCAAGGGGCCTTGTCCCAGCCACCGGCTCCAGATCAGGCCGAACGCCATGGCCACTGCAATATGGATGATGAACCACAGGACGGGTTCCTCGTAGTGCACCTCGAGGCT
This sequence comes from Arthrobacter sp. Y3221114, assembly GCF_059092625.1. Classification (NCBI taxonomy): domain Bacteria; kingdom Bacillati; phylum Actinomycetota; class Actinomycetes; order Micrococcales; family Micrococcaceae; genus Arthrobacter; species Arthrobacter sp. Y3221114. The sequence continues at coordinate 125,550 of NZ_JBNHHW010000003.1, read as the reverse complement.
GAGCGCGAGCAGGTGCGCGGAGTAGAGGGTCAGTGTCATCGACCCCATCGCGGCGAGGGGCGCCAGCCAGCGTGCACCCGCCAGCTCGACCAGGAGGAACACACCGGTCACCATCAAACCGATGCCGAGGCTGCTGGCGATCGCCAGCGGCGTGTTGGTGTGCGGTGTCGCAATGGCCAGCCACCACGCGGAGGAGTCCGGAATGGTCCCGAATCCCCACACGATCTCATGGTCCAGTTCTTCGCCCGACATCCCGCTGGCAGCCACCAGCTTTTTAAACCCTCCCATGGCATACAGCAGGAGTGCTGAGGCCACGTTGGCCAGGATCGCCAGCCCTGCGCCGATCCCGGCGAGATAGCCCTGCACCTTGGGTTTTCGCAGATCCAGCCGTCCGATCCCCAGCCCGGTCAGGATGTAGCACACGTACATCAGTGCCGGATATGAGCCGGTCAGCAGTAGATCCGAGGCCACGCCGGCCGGCTCGAAGAAGAGATGCTCCAGGGAGGGGTTGAACGTGGACGATGTCGGAAGCATTGGATCCAGCTTCTGCAGCAGGACCGGCGAAACGATGCCGAAAACCGCTGCACTGATGAACAATGTTCTGGGCCGCAGATGGAGGAACGGAATGGCCAGCAGGAAGAACACCGAATAGTAGAGCAGAATGCCGTAGGCCGGGGGGTCCTCCTGCGGTATGAAAGCCCCGATCACCAGGGCTATCACTCCGATCAGGGCGGCCCGCACGAGCAGTCCCACGCGGTTCCCCGCCATCCTCCGCCCTTGGTGCGGTCTGTGCCCGGCGGTGGACAGGGCCAGGCCCACTCCGGCCAGGAGGGCGAACAGCGCAGCGGAGTCGCCGGAGAACAAAAGCCACGACAGGGTTGGCTCGTGAGTTTCCTCGTCCGCCGCCGGCAGGATGTGAATGGCGATCAGCCCGATGAGGGCCAGGCCGCGGGCCGCGTCAATGCCGATCAGCCGCCGCCGATTCTGCATCGACTTAGCGTCTGCAGGACCAACGCCGGGTCCCTGCCTGTCCTCAATAGGGCCCATCTTCGTCCTTCTCTCTTTCGGTGTGTCTACCTGGGGGGTGCCCATGTCTTCCGCAACCTCTTCGTCATTCGTTCCTCGTTCACTTTCTCGTGGGGGGGCCGGCACACTCAGCGAGGAGCCCTTCGGGCCCTACTGGTCCAGTCCGCCGTGGCGCGAGAGACACACTCTGGCCCCGACCACCGGGGTCCAGCCCCCAACCAGCGGCACGACAGTCGTTTCGACGCCGTTCACCGCTAATACCTCGGCCTCGACACCCGGCTCGAAGCAGCCAGGCCGTCGGGGGCCTGGGATGGCCTCCCAGCCGGAGATAGCCACCACGTCCCCGACGATGACGTCGAGCCCACCGATGGTGGCCTGCGGCCCTTGGGCGGAGACGACGGTGCCGTGGTCCGCCGGGGCCGCCGGGGCGGCCAGATCGGGAGCGGCATTGTCCTCCTGGATGCGACGCTCGGGCATTAGGGAGGCGATAGTGAACGCGGCCATCAGGCGGCCCACCCGTCAGGATGGGGGGAGATTAAGGCCGCAGATTGGGCAGTGGCGTCGTCGATGTCCCGGCGCAGGAATCCCTCGATCTCGGCGCGCGCAGCGTTGACGCCCGCCGGGTGCAGACCGACGGCAAGGTCGCCGACGTTGCCCTGGGTGCGGGAGTCGGCGGCAGCGAGTCTTTCTCCGGCACCGACGATTGCGATAGTGGACATGCTCTGCGGCCGATCGGCTCGCATACATCCAGTACTCCACGACGAGTTAAGGAACTGGACTCGTGCCCCAGGCTGGGATTTTCCGTTCACCGTCGCCATCACGTTCACGCATCCCTTGTAGGTGCGACCGGCACCAATCCGAGAGGACGAGGCCGACAGGTCCTGAACGGGACCCGCCTTATCAGGATGGCAAAGGCACTCTGCGCTGGCGTTGCGTGATTCTCACAATTCTCTCAAGGAGGACCGCGATGTAAGCAGCCATGAAAAACTGCCAGTCTGCTGGTCACGCTGATGTCCTGCGGACAGGCGCGAAGAGCCGGCCATGATCCCGCTTCAAGGCGGTGTTCACGGTCACTCGGTGGCGCATACGTCCGTGACGAGGGGCGCCAGACAAAGCTGATAGCGGCCTCGCTCACGTGACGTGATGGCCGAGCACTACGCGTCCATCTAGGTGCTGAGCTTCTTCTCCGGACGCCGAGGAGCCCCATGGGCCTCGGCCCTTGGGAGCCGGATCGTGGAGGAGGTTGTGCTAGCTCAGGAACGCACGGAGCGGGGCAAGAGCAACTCGAAGCGCGCTCCACGGCCCACGCCTGCGCTGTTGGCCTGAAGTCTCCCGCCATGGGCCTCCACCAGTGCCCTGCTGATCGACAGACCCAGGCCCGATCCGGGACCGGATTCCCTCCCGGCACGGGCTCGATAGAACCGGTCGAAGACATGGGGCAGATGCTCAGGCGGAATCCCGTCCCCGGTGTCCGTCACGGCGATCGTTACCGCGTCCCGGGCGTAGTCGGTGTGCACCGTAATCCTCCCTCTAGCAGGGGTATGGCGCAGTGCATTAACCAGCAAGTTACCCAGCACCTGGCCGATCCGCTCCCGGTCCATAAGCACTGGCCCTGTGTCCGGTCCGGACGTAGTGATGCTGAGCGTGATGTCCTTAGCCGCGGCTTCCTGCTGTACCGAGGCGACTGCCTCGGCGACCACCTCCGCCGGATACTGCGGAACCAATTGGAGATGGACGAGACCTTCTTCGGCCTGGGCCAGCAGCCGGATGTCCCCGGCCAATCGTTCGAGCCGGCCAGTTTGTGAGTACAGGATGCGGGTAGTCTCCTCATCCATCTCCAGCACCCCGTCTTCGATCGCCTCCAGATGGGCCTTGATGCTGGCGAGCGGGGTGCGCATCTCATGAGCCAGATCGGCCAGCATCTGGCGCCGCGTGGTGTCCACCGCCGAAAGCCGGGCGGCCATGTCACTGAAAGAGGACGCCAGGGTATCGAACTCCGGGCCCAATCCTGGCGATGTGAGCTGGACCTGGTAGTCGCCCGAGGCCACCTGCTCGGCGGCAGAGCTGAACGCCGTCAGTGATCGGCCTATCGTCCGATACAGGTAGACGCTGAGCCATACAGCGATAAAAAGGGCCGGAAGCCCCCCGACAATCACGGCACTGAGGCTGACCTTGCGGAAGGCGCCCTGCAGGATTTCCTCACCGACACGCGCCGCCTCCCGGGCATGGCCGGACACCGCCAGCTCATGGGAGAACATCGACGGGCCGAACCACAGGACCGTCAGCAGCGTAAGGACCAACCCCACCAGCAGCACCAAGGCCTGCGCCAGCATCAACCTCAGCGTCAGCGGTTGCCAGGAGGTCACAGTAGGCGTTGGTGCCCTCGTCATAGTCCATCTCCCATCCGGTACCCAACCCCGCGGGCCGTATGGATGAACCGGGGGGCGGCGGCGGGATCGCTGAGCTTCTTGCGGATCCGCCCGATGTGGACGTCCACGAGGTGCTCGTCCCCGTTCCACTCTGCGTTCCAGATCATGTCGACCAGCTGCCGACGGCTGAGCACCTGCCCGGGATGCTCCACCAAGGTGGTAAGCAGATCGAACTCGATCCGAGTGAACGGTACCGGTTCCCCGTCCACGTGGACCTGGCGTGCGGCACGGTCCACCACAAGATTCCCGATCGTTATGGTCCGATCGACCGACGTTGGCTCGGCTCTGGGTGCCGAGTCGAGTTGGTGCATCCGGCGCAACCTCGCCTGCACCCGGGCCAGTAGTTCACGCTGGCTAAACGGTTTTGTCATATAGTCATCGGCCCCCACCGACAGCCCCATGACCTTATCCACCTCATCATCCCGGGCCGTGAGCATCAATACGTGGCAGTCGGAGAACATACGCACCCGTCGGCAGACCTCGATACCGTCCAGCCCCGGCAGTCCCAAATCCAGTACCAGAACATCCGGTGCGAAAGCCCGAACCGCCTCCACCGCCTTCGCCCCGTCATGGCACACCGTCACCTCCAGCCCGAACTTGCGCAGGTACTTTTCCACCACGCGGGCCAAAGTGACCTCATCATCGACCACCAGTACGCGGCCTGCTCGAACTACAGACATAAAAGACTCCTTAGCGTGCAGCAGGCCCAATAGCTGCTCAGGCGCAAGAACCGCATCGTTGCCGCTCCGCGTGTACGACCATTGTGCTGGAGAATCGAGGACCAAGACAGCAGTGACCGAAACCGACGTGGCGGTGAACGATTTCCGACATTGACTGATACGCGACTGAGCCCATTACCTACACTGATTTAGTCCGGTTTCCCGGGGCTTTTCTTAGCCCGCGGACCGGCAGTTGCCGACGACGGCGAAGCCCGCCTGAGTAGGTAAGCACGGGATAAACCGGCCCGGCCTGGGAAATCCGGAGACGGATTTGTTCCGCCGGTGGCTGGTACATGCTTCCTGGCCTGGGCCGTCTCGCGCTAGCGCAGGCGTGCGGTGGAGAGCGAGTACCTGTTGGCCGTGTTGTACCCGGTCTTGGATCCGGTGACCCGCACCTTGATCGTGTCCCACCGGTCCGTGGCGGTGAGCCGGTAGGTCTTGCCCGTGGCGCCGCGGATGGCCGTGCCGGAGCGGTACCACTGGTACTTAAGGGTGGTGCCCGCCGTCCAGGTGCCCGGATACGCGGTCAGCGTGTAGCCTGGCCGCAGCGTGCCCTTGATGACCGGTGCGGACGTGCGCAGGGTGCCCTTGGCAATCGCGGACGGCTTGGCCGAGTAACGGTTCAGGCTGGTGTAGCCGCTCTTGTATCCGGTCACCCGGACGGAGATCTGCTTCCCGGCGTCGGAGCCGGTGAGCACATAGGTGCGGCCCGTCGCCCGCGAGATCGCCGTCGTGCCGCGGTACCACTGGTACTTCAACGTGGTGCCCGAGGTCCATGTTCCGGCGCTGGCAGTCAGCGTGTGGCCGACCTTCTTCGTGCCGGCGACCGTGGGGGTGGCCCCGGCGAGGGTGCCGTAGATGGTCCCGCTGGGGTCGGAGGTCGTGGCGACCGGTGTGTAGCCCGGGGCGGTGCCGGTGACGCGGACGGTCAGGTATTTCCCGGCGTCGGCCGCGGTCAGGATGTACCGGCCGGCGGTGGCCCCACTGATTTCCGCACCGGACCGGAACCACTGGTACGCAAAGGTTGTGCCGGCAGTCCAGTTGCCCGGGACTGCGGCCAAGGCGTAGCCGACCTTGCGGGTTCCGCTGATCGCCGGCTCGGAGCTGGCCAGCAATCCCGGGGCGATCTTGGGCGTCGACTCGGAGGTGTTGCTGCCGTCGGCGTAGCCGTCCTTGGTCACGTGGACCTTCAGGGTAAAAGTATGCCCGGCGTCGGCACCGGTCAGGGTGTACGTGCGGCCGGTGGCCTCCGGGACAGGGTTTCCGCTGCGGTACCACTGGTAGGCGACGTTGACCGGTTCCGGCCCCCAGTCTCCATCGGTGCCGTACAGGACGCTGCCGACGCGCATGACTCCCGAGATTTTCGGGAGACCGTAGGGGTACGGACTGAAGTCGAGTGACGAGGTGGCGTCGACAAGCCCGGCTCCACATCCATCGGCACACGTACCGGGAAGTGGCCGGGACTTTTTTTTGAGCTGGTCTTCGATCTGCGCCGGCGTCCAAGCCGGTCGTGCGGCAAGGATCAGGGCGGCCACGCCGGCGACGTGCGGTGCGGCCATGGAGGTGCCCTGGAGGTAGGAGTAGCCCTCGGTGCCCGGGGTGGTCGTGCCCTGGTTGTGCGTGGAATAGATGCGGTGGCCCGCTCCGGTGCTCCTGTCGCCGCCGGGGGCGGTCACGTCGATCATGGATCCGAAGTTCGAATACGGGGCACGGTTGCCTTCGCGCCCGCTGGCAGCGACCGCGATGACGTTCTTGCAGTTCGCCGGGCTCGACTGGGAGGCATCCTGGTTCTCATTGCCGGCTGCCACGACGACGGCCGAGCCGGCATTTACGGCATAGTTCACCGCTGACTGGAAGGTGGCGGAGCACAGCCCGGAGCCGCCGAGCGAGAGGTTGATGACGCGGGCCGGGTTGGCATTGAGCGGGACGCCGGGGACTTCACCACCTGCCGACCAGATAACGGCGTCGGCGATGTCGGACATGTAACCGCCGCAGGCTCCAAGGGCGCGGACCGGGAGAATCTTCGCGTCGGGCGCGACGCCGGCCACGCCCTGACCGTTGCCGGCGGTGGCGGCGATGGTGCCGGCGACGTGGGTGCCGTGCCAGGAGGAGTCGGAGGAGTCGTTGTACCCGCAGTCACCGGGGCCGTACCAGTCGCCTTCATCCCGGGGGTCCGGGTCCCGACCGTCGCCGTCACGGGCGGAGGCCGGGTAGGAGATCATGTCATAGCCGGGCAAGATATTCGGGTTGAGGTCGCTGTGCTCGGTGATGCCGGTGTCGATGACGGCGACGGCGACACCATCCCCGCGGCTGACGTCCCAGGCTCCCGGCACGCGCATCCCGGCCTTGTCCTCGAAGAAGTCCCACTGCCGGCCGTAGTGCTCGTCGTTCGGGGCCGCTGCCACCGGTTGCATGCGCTGATCCGGTTCGGCGAATTCGACGGCCGGGTCCGCTTCGAGCCCGGCGACCAGTTCCCTGGACTCGGTGTCGTTGAGGGCCTTGCCGGTGGTGATGACCCGGGCCCCGGTGGCCGTGGCGCGCAGTTCCTTTACACTGACGCCCAGTTCCTTGGCCGTACGCCCGTAGGCCTTTCCGCGGCCAGCGGAGCTGCTCGCGGCCTTGTCCCTGAACTTCACGATGAACCGGTCGGTTGGCATGTCGCGCGGACCCAGGTACTCGGACGGGGAACCGGGCAGTCCCGGTTCATCGGTGGCCGAGGCCGGAAGGGCGAAGAGCGTTCCACCGAGGACCGCGGCGGCGGTGAACGAGGCCAGTCCGGCGAGGAGGCGGCGGGGCAGGGGCGAAGGCATGGGTGTCATCCTTACGGGCTGGGTCCCGGGAAGCTGGTGCAGGACAGACGGGATGCGACGTTGCGCCCACGAGGTTCAGTGTAACGATTATCCTGCGGTGCACAGCCCCCTGCCAAGGGCTCGAATTGGTCGCCACCCGGTCGTGGCGGAGTCTGACGGCCTCCCGCCAGCCTGTAAAGACCCCACTCCGGTTTGGAGGCTGATCGGTGGAAATTCGCCGCTTTCGCTTGCAAGCCCCTCCGCTCACGACGTAACGATTAAGTTGCAACATCCCCAACGAATGGAGCAACACATGTCATCGTTTGCTAAGACCAAGGCCCGGCAGTTGGCCGCTGGAGTTTTCGTGGCAGGCGTGGTGACTGCCGGAGGCGCAGGAGCCGCTTCTGCTCACGAAACACGGGATTCGTTCGTGGCCATCACGGCCGAGGACGTAACCATCGTGCCGGCCCCGGCCCCGGTCGAGGAAGCTGAACCGGTCGTCGAGGACGGTCCCGCGGAGGAAACCCCCGCTGAGGAGCCGGCTGCCCCGGCACCGGTCGAGGACGACGCCCCGGTCCCGGACGAGGGTGAAGAGCCCGTCGAGCCTGTGCCCGGGGAAGACCCGGTAGAGGAACTTCCGGTTGAGGAATCGGCTCCGGTGGAGGAAGAGCCTGCACCGGCACCTGTTGAAGAGCCGGTAGTGGAAGAACCGGCCCCGGCTCCGGTTGAGGAACCGACCCACGCCTGGAAGGCCGTCAAGGCCGGGACCGACGCCGCGTGGAAGTCGGCAAAGACCGAGGCTGACGCCGCGTGGAAGTCCGCAAAGGCGGAGGGAAGCGCGGACTGGAAGGCCGTCAAGGCTGAAGGAAAGGCCGACTGGAAGACAGCCAAGGCTGAAGGAAAGGCCGTGTGGAAGGCGGCCAAGGCCGCCGAGAAGGGCATCGACGAGACCGAGTAATCCCGCCCAGCTCCGCCATCCGGGGCGGCCTTCCTTCGGGGAGGCCGCCCTTTGCGTGCAGGCAGGAGGCCGGTCGGGTTCGCCGCCGGTTGGTGGCGAAAAGCTTACTTCGTTAACCGGGCGGCCAGCCGATGGCCCGCCGCCAGGGGTCAGTCGCCGGGAGGTGCCACGTCGACGATCCCGATGAACCTGGTGCCGATGCCGTCATACTCGCTGCGGACCCATCCTGCCGGCGCCCCGGGGAGATCCCCGGGATCATGGTGCCGACAGTAGACATAGGTGAATTCCGGCCACCATTTCTTCGGCCGGGCAGACTCGGTAAGGCCGCATATGGTGCACTGCAGCGCTGTCCAGACAGGCCGCTTGCCGGTGCGGTTGGCGCGCGACTGGGCCAGCCAAGCCGGTGGGTTCGCGTCCATCGCGGCGAGTTCCTCCTCGGATATGCGCGACGGGATGCCGTGGCGTTTCGCCATCTCCGGTGGAATATCGAGGAACTGGGCTGCTTCGCGTCTGGTAATCATCACCTACCACCATGGACCGGGAGGCCAGCTGCAGCAACTTCGTGCCGTGATCCGGCGCCGGCCGCTCTGCGCCGCACCGGCCATCCCCGTGCAGCTTCATCACCCTTGGGCCGCGCCCGTCAACCGCCTGTGCCTGGCGGTGTCCGTCGAGTCGCGGGCCGGGTTGCCGGCATATATGGCGTTCTCCGGCACGTCTTCTCCTTTCATGAGCAACGAGTCGGCCTCGAGTGAGACGCCATCGCCCACCACGGCGCCGTAATTGACGAAGGATTCGACGCCAAAGGAACACCGGTTTCCCACCGTGATGTAGTCCGACTTGAACGTACCGTCTTCCATCGAGTGGCCTTGAAGGGCTGTGCCTTCGTTTAAGGCGCAGTCGTCGCCGATTGAGACAAGTGTCTTCTCCGGGATGTTGCAGCCGGCATCGTAGAGACGCTTGCCAACCTTGACGCCGAGCATCCTCCAGACAATCGATTTGAAGGGCGTGCCGTTAAAGGGCGGGGTGGCGAGCATCTTCCACAGACGTTCGTGGTGCCAGAAGTACGGGTCGTAGATCGAACAGTACTGCGGTTTCAGCCTCCGGAAGCCCATCACCAAGCGCTCGACGAGCACGGTGAGCAGGACAAGGTAGATAACGAAGCCCAATGTTCCGACGGCGACCGCCAACGCGCCGAAATCATCGTAGATTGTTGCGGATGCTGCTGCGATCAGTGTTCCGGAGAAGAACACGAACCAGCGCACACCGAGGAAGATTCCCATGGAAGCGATATTGTGCCGGTTCTTGGCCGGCAGGCGCCGGTTTTTCGCCTCTTCAATCTTCAGTTCATCGAACCGGCTGTCCCGCTGAACGGACCGCGGAATCTCGAACGGCGGCGATCCCAGCAAGCCGGTATTTTCCCGGACCGGGCCGTCGATCGGAATCATCACCTTCGTCGCCAACAAAACGTTCTCTCCCACCCGGGCCTCGATGGGGAAGGTGAGGTCGTTTCCCAGGAAGTTGCGGCCCGCGATCCTGACACGAGACAACTGGAACGAGGTGCTGGAATAATCGGCGTTCATCATGTTCAGGCCGTCGGAAACCATGGTCCCGTAGCCGATGGTATTCAGGTAGGGCGAATCGTGAGACACCTCGGGGCCGAAGTTCGAGCCTGTCTGCTCCACCTTCTTGCCAAGGTCGTAGCCCAGCGCCTTCAGGAAGTGCACGATGTACGAACTGTCGCCGAAAACATCCTTGTACAGCTTGGCGTTCGTCATCCCGGCAACCATCCGCTGGAGCGTGAAATGCACGCCGTACAGCGGGTAGACCCTGTCCGGCTTGAGGGCGAGGTTCAGGAGCCGGGGGATAGTAAGGACCGCGATGAGACCGCCGACGAAGGAGGCAAGGAACAAGGTAAGGGTGATGAGCAGGGTATCGACGTAGAAGGACGCGTTGTCCATTTTCAGGTGTTCGCTATCCAAATACGGCGGCAGCAGCGCTGACAAGGCGACGAGTACGACCGGCATGACCAGGACTAACCGGTTGACAAGCTGCAGCAGGGTGAAAATGACCCTTCGGCGCGTGCTGCAGCGTACGGGCGGGACCCTGCGGTAGTTCGTTTCCGTAGGTACTGCAGGCGAGCCGTGCCAGCGCTGACCGTCCGGTATCGCCTGGCCCGTCTGCAGCGAGGATGCATGGCCCAGTTGAGCGCCGTCGCCCATGGACGTGTCGATGTCCAGCGTCGTCTTTTGCGACACAAGGACATCGCGGCCCAGCGTTACCGTGCCCGTCTCGATGACGCCGCTGCGGGCGCGGTAGGCGAGGAAGAATGAATTTTTATGAATGACCGTGCCGTCGCCGATGGTCACGAGGTCGGTGCACACCGGCACCATGCGGGAGAAAATGGCAACGCCCTTGCCGATTCTGGCCCCCAGCGCCCGAAGATAGAGCACGTATAGAGGCGAGCCGACGAACAAGACGAGCGGATTGCTCCGGTTGAGTGTCTTGACGACCCAGAACCGGACGTAGGTCCAGCTCCAGAGAGGAATGTCCTGACGCTTCCAGCGGCCAATGAGAATCCACTTCAGGACGATCGGGGTGATGGACAGTACGAAGAACATGGCGGCGCCGAATCCGACGGATCGCAGCCACATATCGATCAAGGTGGTTCCTTCGGAAACCCAAACGAAGGACATGACGAGCAAAGAGGCAGCGTAGGTCGTGTAGCCGAGGAAGAACATCAGCTGCACTACGCCGCACAAGATGTGCCGGCGCGTGCTCGGCGCGGGCCGCAGGACCGGCTCCGTCTCGTCCGCCCCGGATCCTGACAGTTCGGCGGCAGCCTGTGCCGTGGCGAGGACGACGGCAAGCTGGCGGATAGTCGGATGCTGGTAGATATCCTGCATGGCCACCGGCGGCAGCGCGGCCCTGCGCCGGACGGCCGCCGAAAAGCTGGCCATGAGCAGCGAATTCGCTCCCAGGTCGTTGAAAAAGTGGGCCGTGGCGGAGACTTTCTCCACGCCCAGGACCCCCGCGAGGCAGCCGGCCAGTATTTCCTCTGCCTCGGTACCTGGTGCGCTGTAGTCGTGAGTACCGCCGGTGAGCCGTGGTTTGCTGGGGAGCGGCAGCTTCTTCCGGTCGGCCTTGCCGCTGGGCATGACGGGTATTTCAGCGCATTGTTCGAGGTAGGCCGGGACCATGTAGCCGGGCAGCGTCTCGCTCAGTTTTTCGGCGATGCTGGCCTCGTCGACTTCCGCGGTGTCCTGGCGCAGCGTGTAGTAGGCAACCAGTTCCACGAGTCCGGGGGTTGGCTCGTAGGTGCTCACTACTGCTTGGGCGATTCCCGGCACCTGCAGCAGGACGGACTCAATTTCAGCAAGTTCGATGCGGTAACCGCGGATTTTGACCTGGGTATCGATCCGGCCGTGGTACTCGATGGTTCTGCTCTCGCTGAACCGCCCCAGGTCCCCCGAGCGGTAGATCCGGCCTGAGGGATTGTTGTCGATGCCGAGGAAGTCCTCGATAAAAACCCGCTCGGTCAGGTCCTCACGGTTGACATACCCACGGGCCAGCCCGATCCCGGCGATCCCGATTTCGCCCAGTTCCCCCGGGGGCAAGGCGCGCGGCTCATCCGGATCAAGGATCACCGCCGAGTACGTCGGCAGCGGACTGCCGAGGGTCACCGGTTTGTCCGGATGGACCACATCCCAAGTCGCGGTGACGGTTGCCTCCGTTGGACCATAGACGTTCAGGAACCTGCGGCCCGGACGATGCCATCGGGTGATGAGGTCACGCGGACAGGCCTCGCCGGAAACCAGTAGGAACCGCAGGTCGGGCAGTTCCTCGTCGAGGGTGGCCAGCAGCGTTGGAACGCAGCACATGGCGGTCACCCGCTGGTCCCGCAGGAACTGGCCCAGTTCCATGCCAAGAAGGCTGACGCCGCCGGGTTTGGGCACCAGCGTTGCACCGACCATCCACGGGACCCAGGTCTCCTCCACCGAGAAGTCGAAGGCGATCGTCATGCCTTGGTAGACGCGGTCCGTCGGCTGGTAGCCGTACACTTCGGCTGCCACGAGCACGAAGTTGCAGATGCTGGGATGGTCGATGGCCACACCCTTGGGGCGGCCGGTCGAGCCGGAGGTGTAGATGATGTAGGCCAGATCGCCCGCGGGCCCCGCCTGTTCTCCCCGGGACAAGCGCGAGGGATCCTGCGTGGCCACCAGCGGTTCATCCTCGTCGAGGCAGAGGATGGTCGCAGCCGTTTCGGGCATCCGGTCACGCAGGTGGGAGAGCGACAGGACAAAATTCACGCCCGCATCCTCGACAATGTACGCGAGACGCTCGGAGGGGTATCCGGCGTCGAGGGGAACAAATGCGGCACCGGCCTTCAGAACTCCCAGGATGGCCGTGTAGGACCGGATTGGCTGGTCAAAGAGCAGCGCGATCCGGTCGCCCGGCCGCGCGCCGCGCGAGATCAGGTACCGCGCAAGCTGGTTCGCCCGGGCGTCGAGCTGATTGTAGGTCAGCGACTGCCCGGCGCTGTCGACGGCGAGCCGTCCCCCCTCGCCGTCGCGCCGCAGCTCGTCGCAGCGGTTCTCGAAGAGCCGTTCGAGCCTGTCCCCGTCGTGCCAACGTGCCGCGCCGTTGCCGGGGGCGCCGGTGAGGATGGTGCTGGCGGCCGCGGCGGGGCCGGGGCGTTTCGGGGTGTGGTCTGTCTGCCGATGCCGGGCACTGCGGTCTGCAGGAGCGCTCATGCCGCTTCCTGCTGCCGCTTGCCCGGTTGCCGGACAGCCTCGAACACGATCGCGCAGGCGGTGGACTCGAGTAAGTCCGAATATGTCGCCATGGCAGTCCTCCTCGCCTCAGGTACCGGCAGGGGCCTGGCAGTAGTGTCGATCAATTCGCCGATGACGGGCCTCTAGACGACATTGGACGATGTCCGGTGTTACGCAGGCGTTATTGGACTAACTGCCATCGGCCAAGGCCCGGCACCGGCCAGGATCTTGAAGAACCGGCTAGGCAGCAGCTGCCATCCGAACGCCGGAGCCCGTCAGCGGCCGGGCTCTCTGTCACCGGGATCAGGTCCCTTCCGGATGCATCCTTTAGCTGCGTTGACAAGGCGGTTCGCGGTGGGAACCTAGAATCGGGGAGACGTTCGGCAGTGGCTTGGGGGCCACAATGCCCTTGGGGGGCACGAAAATGAATGCAACAGAGCCCATGTGGGAAGTCCAATTACTGGGAGGGTGGCAGATTCGCCATGGAAAGCTTCCCGTCAGGGTAACTATCCGACAGCAGCGCCTGATTGCCGTCCTGGCCCTTTACGGCAGCGAGCCGCGCGCTTTCCTGGCCGGGCTGCTCTGGCCGGACAGCTCGGAGAGGCAGGCAACGGGTAGCCTGCGGGAGACGATCTGGACGATTTCGCACCAGTTGCCTGGACTGCTGGCGGAGCGCAGGGATCCGCTGGCACTGGCTCCGGACGTGGCAGTGGACGTTCACGAAGTTCGCCGGCGACTCGCCGCCCTCGACGGGGACCGCGGGCTCCGCCTTCGGCCGGCCATGCTCGACCTGCTGCGCACGGCCGAACTGCTGCCCGGGTGGTACGAGGACTGGGTCACGGCCGAGCAGGAACGGTGGAGGCAGTTGAGGCTGACGGCCCTGGAACGCCTCGCCAGCCAGTATCTCGAACGCGGCGAGACCGACCAGGCGACGGACGCCGCGAGATTGGCCATCGCCATCGAGCCGCTGCGCGAAAGCGCGCAGCGGCTGTTGCTGGAGACGCACATCGCCGACGGCAATTATGCGCAGGCGCTGCAGGCGTTCGAGGTCTTCAAGTCCCGGCTCTGGAAGGAATTCGGGGTGGAGCCTTCGGCCCAGATCATGAAGCTCATGGCACCCCTGCTCACGTAGCCGCTGCCGCGTGCAGCGCACCAAACCGGGCAGCCCGCCAGCGCCGCGGACTAAGGCTCGGCGGTCAGGGATGAGGCATACAGGTCCATCAGCGCCGGCAGCCCGCCGGATTCCATGGCCCTGCGCTGCCGGTCGGCGCCGGTTCCCGTGGCGAAGAGCCGTTCGATGCTGGCATCAACCCAGGCCGAGTCGCCTTCCTCCTCGAGTGCCGGCCGAATGTAGCGCAGCAGCATGCCCACCACATCCCGTGCCGGCAGCAGCACGCCGGACTCCGGATCCACCAACCGGTCGGACAGGCCTTGGCGTCCCGCCTGCCAGACGGCAGCATCCAGAAGCTCCGGCTCGGGCTGCAAAAAGGACCGCGCGGACGCTTCGTCGGTCAGCACAGTGGATATCAGTCCCCGGACTACCGCAGCGATCAGCACGGAGTCCTGGGCCTCGAGCTGCACGTCGGCGGCACGGACCTCCAGGGTGGGGTAGCGGTCGGACAGCCGTGCCAGCCACGTGATGACGCCCCGGTCGATGACCACGCCGGAGTCGACCAGGCGCTGGATCCGGCGCTCGTAGTCGGCCGCGTCGCGGAAGACCGGCGCGCAGCCCTGGATCGGCCAGCGGCGGTAATGGACGATCCGCCAGCTGCCGAACCCGCTGTCGCGGTCCAGCCAGTAGGGCGAGTTGGCACCCAGCGCCACCACCGCCGGCAGCCACGGCCTGATCCGGTTCAGGGCCTGCACCCCGGCTTCCTTGTCGGGGACGGACACGTGCACGTGTTGGCCATTGACGAACTGGTCGGCCACAATGCCCTTCGCACTGGCCTTGAGCTGGTGGTAGCGCTGCTTGTCCGTGACCTCCGGATAGTCGTCCTGGATCCGTGGTGCCGTGCCGGTGGCCGCCGCCCGCACCCCGGCCTTCCGGGCGGCGGCATCCAGTTCGCGGCGGAAGTTGAGCAGCGACTCCTCGGCCTCGGTGAGCGTGGCGCAGACTGCGGTGGCAGTTTCGATCTGGCAAGTGAGCAGCTCCCGCTGGATGTCATCCCTGGCTACTTGCAGTGAGCCCTCCAGGTTTTCGGCGACCGCGTCCGCCACCGGGGCGGGTAAACCGGTGGCCGGATCCAGCAGCAGGTATTCTTCCTCAATTCCCAGAGTTGCCATGGGGCACCTTTCTTCTGCCGACGCTCAGACAAGCCGAGCCTAACCGATCCGCAGGCGGTTATGCTCACGGCCGGGACCGCCCGGGCCCCGCCGGATAGCCGTCCGGCGGGGCGTTCGGAGGCCTCAGGGCAGCGGCACGGTCAGGGCGGCTGCCGCGAGTCCGAGCGCGGCTGCGGCGGTGCCCAGCAGCAGGTTCGCCGCTAGATTGACGACGGCGGCGCCCGCGCGGCGCTCTGCCCACAGCTTAACAGTGGCGACGGTGAAGGAACTGAAGGTGGTCAGTCCGCCGGCCAGGCCACTGGCCAGGGCCAGGCGCCAAGGGTCCGGCATGGCCGGCTCCTGGCCGACCACCCCGCCGGCGACGAGCCCGAGGATGAACGACCCGGTGACATTGACCAGCAGGGTAGCCCAGGGCCAGTGCTGCTCCGGCCGCCGGCGGGCAGCCTGCAATTGGGCGAGCCAAGTGTCGGCGGCGAAGCGCAGCAGGGCGCCGCCGGCGCCGAACAGCCCGACGAGCAGCGCCGTCACGCGGCAGCCCCCCGGGTAATCCGGCGGCCCAGCTTGCGGCCGCAGTACAGCCCGGCGACGGCGGCGGCGAGGCCCGCGGTCAAGGACAGGCCCAGATACAGCAGCCAGTCGGCGTGGCGGCCCTGCGCCGCCAACCGGTCGATGGCCAGCGCCACGGCCGAGAAGGTGGTGAAGGACGCCAGCAGCCCCGGCCCCAGCGCTGCCCGCAGCCAGAACGCGGCGCCGGGGCGTTCGGTCCAGAGGGCCGTGAGCATGCCCAGCAGCAGGCTGCCCGAAATGTTGATGGCCAGCGTGGTCCATGGAATGGAGCCGTCTTCAGGGAAGGCGATACCCAGCAGGTAGCGCGCCTCGGCGCCCGCGAAGCCGCCGACCGCAACGGCGGCCCAGGCGCCCCAGCCGGGCAGCGCAGACGGCGCCGCCGCGATGCGAAGCCGCGCGCGCGGCGTCGTGCTCACGAAGCGAGCCGGCAGCCGGGATGCGGATCACCGTGCACCCACAGGGCGGCGGCGGCCTGGTCGCCCAGATCCAGTTCCCGGGCCGCCCCGTCGGGGCCGAACCGGACCACCAACGCACCGCCGAAGGGGCGCCGGCCGACGACTTCCACGCGGTCGTCGAGTCCGATCCGTTCGGCGCTGAAGAAGCGCAGGAGGTCGGCATTGGCGTCGCTGATCCGTGTGATTCGGCCGGTGTGTCCGCCGTCGAGCTCTTCCAGCTGCACGGCGCTGGGCACGTGGACGGTACCGTCCGCCGTCGGGATGGGGTCGCCGTGCGGATCGCGCTGCGGGTTGCCGAGCTTGGCCGCCATCCGGTCGATGAACATATCGGAGACGGTGTGTTCGAGCAGTTCGGCTTCATCGTGGACCTCGTCCCAGGCATAGCCGAGTTCCTGGACCAGGAAGGTCTCCAGGATCCGATGCCGGCGGACCATGGTCAGGGCCAGCCGGCGACCGGCGTCGGTCAGTTCGATGGCGCTGTACGGCCGGTGGTCCACCAGCTGCAGCTCCACCAGCTTGCGCACCATCTCGGAGACCGACGAGTTGGCCACGCCGAGCCGGCCGGCCAGCTGCGAGGACGTGATGGGCTTGTCCTGCCACTCGGTGAAGGCATAGATGACCTTCACGTAGTCCTGCACGCTGGACGAGCCGCTGCTGAGCGCGGTCTTCCTGGCCGGGGGCATGCGTCTCACTCTCTCGTCGAACGTCTGCCAAGAAGGCAGGCTACTGGGTGGCGGCGCCGGTGCCGGACTGCACGGCGGAGCCCTGCCCTGCGCGGCGCCGGGCCATCTGCCAGATTACCCCGGTCCGCGGCGCGCCCAGGTAGACCACGAGGAAGACCAGCGCCTGGGCCAAAACCACCGCAGCGCCGGTGGCGACGTCCAGGTAGTAGCTGGCGTAGATGCCGGCGACCGAGGCGGCGGCCGTGAGCGAGGCGGCAATCGCCAGCATGGCATCGAACCGCCGGGTCAAGAGGAACGCGGTGGCCCCCGGGGTGATCAGCATGGCCACCACCAGCACGATGCCGACCGCCTGCAGTCCGACGACGACGGTGAGCGCCAGCAGCCCGAGCAGCAGCACCGACAGCCAGCGGGTGTTGAGCCCGATGGCGTGGGCGTGGATGCGGTCGAAGGCGAACAGCGTGAGGTCGCGGCGCTTGAACAGCAGCACGCACAGCGCCACGGCGCCGAGGATGAGCACCTGCAGCAGTTCGCCGTCGCTGACGCCCAGCACGTTGCCGAACAGGATGTGCTGCAGGTCGGTCTGGCTTGGCGTTTTGGAGATGATGGCCAACCCGGCCGCGAAGAACGCGGTGAACACCACGCCGATCACGGTGTCGCCCTTCAGGCGGGTGGAGGACCGCACGCCGCCGATCAACGCCACCGCCGCCGCGCCGAAGATGAAGGCGCCGAGCGAGAACGGCACCCCGACGATGTAAGCCAGCGCGACACCGGGGAGCACGGCGTGGGAGACCGCGTCGCCCATCAGCGACCAGCCCATCAGGATCAGCCAGCAGGACAATACTGCCGACACGACGGAGGCTGCCAGCGTGACCACCAGGGCGCGGGTGAGGAACCCGTACTGCAGCGGTTCCAGCAGCCAGCTAAACAACTCCACTGCGTGATCCTTCCCCTGGGCCGGCCAGCGCGGAGCCAAAGGCCAAGGCCAGGTTTTCGTTGGTGAGCACGTCTGCCGGCCGGCCGTGCGCCAGTATTTTCTGGTGCAGCAGGATGGCCTCGTCGCACAGTTGCGGGATGCCGGCCAGATCATGGGTGGAGATCAGGATCGTCCTGCCCTCGTCGCGCAGTTCCTTCAGCAGGGCGATCAGGACCGCTTCGGAGGCCTTGTCCACTCCGGCGAATGGCTCGTCGAGCAGCAGCAGGCCGGCGTGCTGGGCTATGCCGCGGGCCACGAAGGCGCGCTTGCGCTGGCCGCCGGAGAGTTCGCCGATCTGCCGGTGCTGCAGATGGCGCAGGCCGGTGCGTTCCAAGGCTGCGTCGACTGCCTCGCGGTCGGGGCGGCGGGAGCGACGCATGGGTCCAAGCCGGCCGTAACGGCCCATCATCACCACGTCGCGCACCGAAACCGGAAAAGTCCAGTCCACGTCTTCGGACTGCGGCACGTAGCTGGCCAGGTTCAGCTTCCTCGCCTGCCGGGGCGACAGCCCAAACAGTTCCACCTTGCCCGACTCCGGGTGGACCAGCCCCATCAGCGACTTGAACAGCGTCGACTTGCCGGAGCCGTTGACCCCGATCAGCCCGCAGATGGTTCCCCGTGCCACCGTGGCGGAAACGCGGTCCAGGGCGACGACGTCGTTGTAGGCCACGGTGAGGCCGAGCACCGAAATGGCGGCGGCGCCGGCCGGGATGTCGGGCGTGCTCACGGGACCAGTCCTTCCTTGATCAGGGAGATGTCGTGCCGGATCAGCTCCAGATGGGTGGGGACCGGGCCGTCCGGTCCGGAGAGGGAGTCCACATACAGCGGCGTGATGAGCCGGGCCCCGGTGGCGGCGGCGACCTGCTGCATCGACTCCGGGTTGACGGTCGATTCGCAGAACACCGACGGGATCCGGTGTTCGGCGACCTGTCCGATCACGTCCTTGATTTGCCCCGGCGTGCCCTCGGCGTCGGAGTTCACCGGCCAGAGATAGGCCTCACGCAGCCCGGCGTCGCGGGCCAGATAGGAGAACGCGCCTTCACAGCTGACCAGGGCAGGAACGGCGGTCGGATCGGCGAAGGCCGACTCCAGGTCGGCCATCAGGACGTCCAGTTCCCGCCGGTATTCCGCGCCGTTGCGGCGAAAATCGGCCGCCTGTGCCGGCAGCAGGCGGCTGAAGGCGTCCACGATGTTGTCCACGTAGACCTTCGCTGCCTTCGGAGACATCCACGCGTGCGGGTTCGGCTTGCCGGCATAATTCCCGGCGGTGATGCCCACCGGCTCCACGCCGTCGCTGAGGACCACATGCGGGGCCGGCACGGCATCCAGGAACCGTGCGAACCAGCGTTCGAGGCCCAGCCCGTTGTCCAGGATGAGGTCCGCGTCCTGGGCCCTCACCAAGTCCGACGGCGTGGGCTGGTAGCCGTGGATCTCCGCGCCGACCTTGGTGATGGACGCGACTTCCACGTGGCCGCCGCCGATCGTGTCGGCCATGTCCGCCAGCACGGTGAACGTAGTCAGCACCAGGGGCCGCTCGGCCGTCGCGGCGGCGGACCCCGGCGGCGGAGCGCAGCCGGTCGCCGCCAGCACGAATGCAACGGCCAGCAGGATCCCCCTCGCGCAAAGTTTCGGCATGCCTAAATTTTGCAGGACGGACAGCCTCAAAACAAGCGCCGGAGGGGAAATGCCCGGGACCGGATCAGGTTTTTCTGGCCCGCCAGCTGTGCGTCAGGTAGGGCAGGTCGATCAGGGCCCCGGGGGAGTGGCCCAGGTGGTCGTGGAGGTACCAGTCGAGGTTGCCCAGGACTTTCGCCCGGGTGGCCTCGTTTGCGCGCAGGTAGTAGCTGCGGGTCTTGACCAGCTCCATCACGTCGCCGGTGCTGAGCGGGTCCCGCCACCGGGTTTCATGCCCTTCCAGCGCGCCGAACTCCCGGCCGACGCGGGGGCGGAAATCGGGTTTGAGCACGTCGCCGGCATGCATGATGCGGGAGAGGCGGTGCACCCACGGCACACCGGTATCCAACTGGTTCCACACCAATCCCAAGGTCCCGCCGGGCCTGAGGATGCGGGCGGCTTCCGTGCTCGCCCGCAGCGGATCGATCCAGTGCCAGGCCTGGGCCACGGTGACCACGTCCACGACGGCGTCGGGGAGGCCGGTATCCTCGGCGGTCCCCACCACGGTGGTCACGCCCGGAAGGTTGCGCTCCAGCTGCGCCAGCATGTCCGCCGAGGGATCCACCGCGACCACCCGCAGACCGCGGGCGGTCAGGGCGGCCGTGTACTTTCCGGTGCCGGCTCCAACGTCGGCGGCGTCCCGGGCGCCGGCCGGCAGCAGCCAGTCGACGGCGTCGTCGGGGTAGCCGGGGCGGATGCGGTCGTAGTGTTCGCCGCCCTGCTGGAAGGTGCCGGCGTAGGCGCGCCGCTGCTCATCGTCCATGCGGGGGCCGCTGTGTGCCACGTGGTGCTCCTCGTGCGGCGGGGCGCTACCGGCCCTCGCCGGCCGCTTCGACGCTGCCGGCAGCTTCGTCGTCGTAGGCCGCCGAGGCCGACCCGGCGGGACGCTGTCCGCGCAGTTCGGGGTTCAGGCGGTGCAGGGCCTCCGCATGGAGCAGGCCGTTGGTGGCCAGCGCGTTGCCGCCGAACGGACCGTCTTCGCCCTCCAGCGAGCTGAACCGCCCGCCGGCTTCGGTCACGATCGGCACCAGGGCGGCCATGTCGTAGAGGTTCAGTTCCGGTTCGCAGGCGATGTCCACGGCGCCTTCGGCCACCAGGCAGTAGGACCAGAAATCGCCGAAAGCGCGGGTGCGCCAGACGGATTCGGTCAGGCCAAGGAAGTGGTCCAGGTTCCCGCGTTCCTTCCAGCCGCCCAGGCTGGAGTAGGACAGCGACGCGTCCTCCAGCCGGTCCACGGCGGAAACCTGGAGCCGGGTCGCGGTGGCCAGCGAGCGTCCCGTGTAGGCGCCGGTTCCCTTGGCGGCCCACCAGCGCTTGCCCAGCGCCGGCGCGCTGACCAGGCCGACGACCGGCTGCCCCTCGTCCACCAACGCGATCAGGGTGGCCCAGACCGGCACGCCCCGGACAAAGTTCTTGGTGCCGTCAATCGGGTCGATGATCCAGCGGCGGGCGCCGTGGCCGCTGCTGCCGAATTCTTCGCCGAGCACGGCGTCGCGCGGCCGGGAGCGGGAGAGCTGCCCGCGGATTGCTTCTTCGGCTGCACGGTCGGCGTCCGTGACCGGAGTCAGGTCCGGTTTGGTCTCCACCTTCAGGTCGAGGGCCTTGAAGCGGGCCATGGTCTGCGCATCCACGGAGTCGGCCATCACGTGGGCCAGGCGCAGATCGTCGTTGTAGCTTTGCGAAGCGTGGGTCATAGGTTTCAACCTATCGGTAAGTGAAGTGCGGACGCGGGAGGCGGAGCCTCCAGCCGGGCAGGAGGCCTCAGACGGTGCCGAGTTCCTTGGCCTCGGGGCGCTCTTCGGCCCCCAGCAGGCGGCGCAGCGACGCGAGCCTCGCCGCACCCGCGTCGCCGGCCCCGCCGTCCGCGACGTAGGGGCCCAGCCCGCAGCCGATGGCGGCCGCGTCGTGTTTGCAGCCGCGCGGACAGTCGGCGGTGCCCGGCTCCAGGTCCGGGAAGGCGGACAGGATCCGGTCGGGGTCCACGTAGGCAAGCCCGAAGGAACGGATGCCCGGGGTGTCGATGATCCAGGTGCCGGCCGGCGAGTCCTGGACCTTCAGTGCCAGGGCCGACGACGACGTGTGCCTGCCGCGCCCGGTGACAGCGTTGACTCCGCCGGTGGCGCGCTGGGCTCCGGTGAGCGCGTTGACCATGGTGGACTTGCCGACGCCCGAGTGGCCGAGGGTGACGGTGACCTTGCCATCGAGATAACCGCGCAGCTGGGCCACGGCCTCGGTATCGAGCCGCGCCGACAGGCCCTCGTCGGAGGCGGTGTCCACGCCGAGGGCGTCGGCGGCCGCGGTGCGGCTGACGATGACCGGCAGCTCCAGGTGCTCGTAATTGGACAGCAGCTCGGCGGGATCCTTTAGGTCAGCCTTGGTGACGCACAACAGCGGGCGGATCCCGGCGTCGTACGCGGCCACCAGCGCCCGGTCGATGAACCCGGTGCGGGGTTCGGGGTTCGCCGCGGCCACCACGATGACCAGTTGGTCGGCATTGGCCACCACCGCGCGTTCAACCGGGTCGGTGTCGTCAGCGCTGCGGCGCAGCAGGGTGCGCCGTTCCTCCACCCGGACCAGCCGGGCGAGGCTGTCGGGTTCGCCGGAAACATCGCCGACCAGGGCCACGAAGTCTCCGGTGACCACCGGGGTGCGGCGCAGCTCGCGGGCTCGGGCGGCGACGACGATGCGCTCGCGGGGAGTGTCTTCATCGACGACGGCGGTGTACCGGCCGCGGTCAACGGTAACAATCCGCCCGAGCTCTGCATCCTCGTGGGCCGGGCGGTCCTTGGTACGCGGACGGGAGCCGCGCTTGTTCGGGCGGATGCGCACATCCGATTCGTCCCAGCTGCCGGTACTGCGCGACACCGTCAGCCCTCGGTGGCCGAGGCGGCCGGAGCAACGGTGAACATGTCCTGCCACAGCTGCGGGAATTCGGGCATGGTCTTCGCCGTGGTTTCGATGTCCTCGACCTCCACGCCGCGCACGGCCAGGCCGAGGATCGCGCCCGCGGTAGCCATGCGGTGGTCCTCGTAGGAGTGGAACAGGCCGCCGTGCAGCGGCCTTGGCCGGATCAGCAAACCGTCGTCCGTCTCCTCGGCGTCACCGCCCAGCCGGTTGATTTCCGCCACCAAGGCGGCCAAACGGTCCGTCTCATGGCCACGCAGGTGGGCAATGCCGCTCAGGCGGGACTCGCCGTCGGCCAACGCACACAGCGCTGCCGCGGTCGGCGCCAGCTCGCTGGTGTCGGCGAGGTCGGCGGCGGTGATCGACGCGCCGCCGGTGACGGTCAAGGTGCCGCCCTCCAGCGTGACGGTGGCGCCGAGCCGCGGCAGGATGTCCCGCCAGGCGTCGCCGACTTGGGTGGTGGCAGTGGGCCAGTTGGGGATCCTGACCCGGCCGCGCGTGGCCAGGGCCGCGGCCAGGAACGGGCCGGCGTTGGAAAGATCCTGCTCGATCCGGGTGTCGAAGGCACGGATCGGGCCCGGGGAGACCACCCAGTGGTTGGGGGTGGAGTCGTCGACGCCAACACCCAGGTCCCGCAGCAGCTGGACCGTCATCGAGATGTGGTCCAGGCTGGGCACGCGGTCGCCGGTGTGCTCGAGGTGCAGTCCGTCGCGGAAACGGGGACCGACCAGCAGGAGGGCGGAGACGAATTGCGAGGAGGCGCTGGCATCGATCGCCAGGTGGCCTCCGGCCACTTCACCGCTGCCGGTGATGCGGAACGGCAGGCTGCCGTGTCCGCCATCATCCACCGCCACGCCCAGCTGGCGCAGTGCATCGATGGTGGGGGACATGGGCCGGCGCCGCGCAGCCGGGTCGCCGTCGAACTCCACTGCTCCGCTGCACAGCGCGGCCAGCGGCGGCACGAACCGCATGACCGTGCCAGCCAGCCCGCAGTCGATGGCGGCAGCGCCCAGCGGACGCGACGGGTCGATCGGGTCCACCAACAGATCCGGGCCGAACCTGCCGTCGCCCTCGGTCTCGGTGATGCCGGCTCCCAAGGACCGCAGCGCCTCCACCATCAGAACGGTGTCCCGCGAGTGCAGCGGGGAGCGTAGCCGGGAGGGGCCGTCGGCCAGCGCGGCGAGCACCAGGTAACGGTTGGTGAGGGACTTGGAGGCCGGAACCTCTACTGTTGCATCGATCGGCCGCTCCGCGAAGGGGGCGGGCCAGTGGTTGGCAGTGTGGGGCATTACGTTCAGGATGCCACCACGTCCGTCGTGGCTTCGCGCACCGCGCGCTCGGCCTTCTTCAGCTGCTTCCGTGCGTCATGGCCGATCGAACCGGCATTGCGGCGGGCGTCTTTGCCGATGGAGCGGACGTTGCGCCGGGCGTCAGCGGCAAGATGCTCGGCCCGCCACACCAGGCCGGGCCGGCCATTGGTATCCACAGCGGCGAGCAGGACCGCCCCGATCAAGGACAGATTCTTTAACAGGTGGTTGCGGCGGGTGCGCCTGGCTTCCGGCGTTGCGGAATCGGCGGCGCGGTAATCCACCACGGTATTGAGGGCCGTGGTGCCGGCCAGTACGGCAGCCGCGAGCCGCGAGAACTTGCCCATGCCCAAGAGCACACCTGCTCCCACCTGGGCCGCGCCGATAGCGCGGGCCATCAGCTTCTCCTGCCCGGCCAGGGCGCCAGCCGCGGGAAGGACGGATTCCGTCTGCTGGACCAGCGGCCGCAGGGACACCGCCGTTTCGTCGGTGTGGCGCAGACGGTCTATGCCGGTGGCTACAAAGCTTGTGGCCAGCAGCGGGCGGGCGGCAAGGCGGACGATTGACATTGGAAGCCTCCTGGCTGTCAGCGTGCGTCGAAGGATCTGCGCCTTTCCCGGAGCCGGGCCCCGGGAAGGTGGCACTGGACACTAGTCTGGCACTTTTGTTGCCACCGCACACCTTGCGGGGGCGTTTGTCGGGGTCGGCGGGGAATAGTTGCGGGGCATCGGCGGTTAGCCATGGGAGGAAGGCCGGTGCATTGTCTCCGGCCGACAAGGTGTCGGAACGGAGGGAGATCCTGTGGCTACAGCGCTTGCCGAACGGGGCCCTGCAGGTCCGGTTGCGGGCGCAGCGTCCGCCCCGGCGTCTGTGCGGCTCAGCGTAGACTGGGAGCCAATGACGACTGAGAATTCGGACGCCACCCAGGACCGCGTTATCCCCGCCACAACGGGGGAGCCGGACGAGGTCGACGTCCAGACGGAAACCGCCGACCAGCGCCGTGCCCGGTTCGAACGCGACGCCATGCAGTATGTGGACCAGCTCTATTCGGCAGCGATGCGGATGGCACGCAATCCCAGCGACGCCGAGGACTTGGTGCAGGAGGCCTACACCAAGGCGTTTTCGGCCTTCCACCAGTACAAGCCGGGCACCAATCTGAAGGCCTGGCTGTACCGGATCCTGACCAATACGTACATCAACCTCTACCGGAAGCGGCAGCGCGAGCCGCAACAGTCCAACACGGACCAGGTAGAGGACTGGCAGATGTTCCAGGCCGCAGCGCACACGTCCTCCGGGCTCCGGTCGGCGGAAGCGGAGGCACTGGACCACCTGCCGGACTCGGACGTGAAGAACGCCCTCCAGGCGATCCCGGAGGAATTCCGGCTGGCCGTCTACTTTTCGGACGTGGAGGGCTTCGCGTACAAGGAAATATCGGAAATCATGAACACCCCCATTGGCACCGTGATGTCCCGCCTGCACCGGGGACGCAAGTTGCTGCGCGAACTGCTCGCAGATTATGCGCACGAACGTGGCATGTCAGACACCAAGGACAAGAAAAACGCCGCGGCGGCGGTGGGGACACAACAGGAGAACGGTAAATGAGCGACTGCCACGGACTGGGCGACTGCGAAGACGACCGGATGCAGCGGATCTACGAGTACGTCGACGGCGCACTCTCCCGCGATGACCTAGCGGAAATCAAGGCGCATCTGGACAGCTGTCCCGAATGCGCCGAGGAACACAACCTGGAGTGCCTGATCCGCTCGGTGGTGAAGCGCTCCTGCCAGGAGCACGCGCCACAGACGCTGAAGGAACGGATCCTGGACAGGATCAGCCACATCAGGGAAGCCGACACCGTGTAACGGGCCTGCCGGCGGCGCTCATCCTGCAGGGAACGAGCCGGGCACAACGAAAGAACCCCCGCGGCCCAATCGGGCGCGGGGGTTCTTCGTTCAGCAGCTTCAGCCGCGCGGGCTGTTGTCCGGCTGCTTAGGTGTTGGGGCGCTTGCCGTGGTTTGCGCCGCCGCGCTTACGGTCACGGCGCTTGCGTGCTCGCTTGCTCATGGCTGCCTCCTTTGCTGGATGAAAAAGAACTGCGCACCAGTCTGTCATATGCCCGCCCCACCTCCTAACCGGAGGAGGGCCCGGACCGGTCAGCGCAGGGCCGCGGTGATGGAGGCCCTGGCCTGCTCCAGCACTGTCCTGATGGTCTGCACGGCGACTTCGTCCACGGTGCCGGCCGCCGTGCGCCGGCGCAGGTGCACCCTCACGTCGTCGCGGAAGTCGTTGAGCAGGTGTTCCAGTTCCTTGACCGTGCGCTGTCCGGCGGCCTCGGCTGCGCGCGGGGACTTCCTGGCGTTGGCGCGGGCGGCCTCCGCCGAGGCGGCGAGGTCGGCCCGCAGTCCCTTCATCGAACTGCGCAGTTCCTCCCGCAGCTCGTCCGCCAGGCGCCGCACCGAAGCGGAGATGTCGGCTTCGACGCCGGCCAGTTCTTCCCGGCGGGCCGCCAGTTCGGCCCGCCCGGCATCGGTGATGCTGTATACCGTGCGCCGCCCATCGGACGAGGTGGCGACCAGCCCTTCGTCCTCGAGTTTGGCCAGCCTGGGATAGACGGTGCCCGCGCTGGGGGAGTAGGTGCCCCCGAACCGGTCGCTCAGGGCGCGGATGATGTCGTACCCATGCTTGTCGCCTTCCGCCACCAGCGCGAGCAGATAGAGCCGCAAGGCGCCGTGGGCGAAGACCGGAGCCATCAGCCGACCTGGCTTCCGGCACTGTCCCGGTGGAAGACCGCCAAGGTGCCCGAAACCGTGGTGGACCGGATGGTGAGCCCGCGGCCTTCGGGTCCTATCCGGGTCTTGACCTTCTCGGAAAGGCCGAAAAACTTCTGGTCGTTCACCGTGATGCTGCCGGTGGCCGAAGAAGCAGCCACTTCCACGCCGCATTCGTCCGGGACGCGGACCGTGACGTCGCCGGAGACGGAATTGACGGCCAGGTCCTCCGGGGCGCCGTGCAAATCAAAACCCAGGTCCCCGCTGACCGTGCTGGCCCGGACGTGGTCCAGGAAGCCGGAAGCGGTGATTTCGCCGGAGACGCTCTTGGCCACGAGATTCCCGCTGTGCCGGCGGACGATGATGTCCCCGCTGACCGTATTGACGGTGAGCATTCCGGCGGTGTCGTCCGCCATCATGGACCCGGAGACCGTGCTGACATCCGCCCCGGCCGCCGCACCGCACACCAGGCCGTCGCCACTGACAGTGGCGGCCTTGACGAGCAGGTCCCGGGGAATGCCGATACTGATGACCGCTTCGTCCCGGGCTCCGGGAAGCACCAGGTTGACGTGCCGGGCGAGGAAACCCAGCGGCCCGTCGCCGGCCTTGCCGTGGCTGATGTCCAGGGTGCCGTTGCGCAGGGTCATTTCCAGGGGTGTCCCGGTGACCTCGGAGACCTCCACGCGGACCGTCGGCTCGTCATGGACGATGATGTCCAGCCGCCCCTTGACGATGGATGCTCTCAGGGAGCGGACATTGTCGACATCGATCGTCCGGGGACTGTCGATGCTCCAGGTATCGTTCATGGCCCGTCCTGCCTGCGACGATACACCGCTCCAAACGCGATATATCTTGTGATGCAGAACACGATATATCGCGACCGTCGTGCCCGCAAGGGGGGAGCACGCACGTCCTTAACTGCAAGGGCGGGACCGGAGCATCCTCCGGTCCCGCCGTCGCGGTGTTTCAGCCCTGTGCGGCACGCGCGTGCCTTTGCGGGCCGTTAGAAAGGTTCGGGCAGGTCCAGCCAGGGGTACCACCCGCGGTGCAGGACCAGCCAGGCCAGCAGCCCGTAGCCCGCTTGGCCGGGGCCTCCGCCGTTGCTGGCCAGGTCGGTGCGCCACTGCTCGTGGTTCAGCAACGGCGTGAAGGTGTCGACGAAGACGTGCTTGCGCCGCGTGGTGACATCCCCGAAGGCGGTCGACAGCTCGGCCAGCTGGATGTTGCGGTCGGGGTCCAGTCCCGGCGGCGGACCCACGACGAAAACCTTGACGCTCAGCTGCGCCGCGCCGTCGAGGATGTTCGCCAGGTTGAGCCGGCTGCGGGCTGTGGACAGTCCGAGCTCGAGATCGCGGCCGGACAGTCCAATGACGAGCCGGTTTTCGAAGCCGTCATCGAAACGCCGCCCTGCTTCCTGCAGCCAGCGGCCGGCCAGTTCCTCGGTTCCTTCGTTGGGCGAGGCCAGCACGAAGGACTCCAGGGTGGCTGGATCCGGGTTGGTCCGGGCCAAGGTGCGGCCGAGCCAGCCGAGGGCGCGCGGGTCGCCCACACCGGCCAGCAGTTGATCACCCACGGCGGCGATCCTGATTCTGCGTTGCTCCACGGGTAGCTTTCTGGTTCGACGGATTGGAAGCGTGCTTAAACGAAAGTGGGCGGGGCGCCCTGCGGCACCCCGCCCACCATCTTACTTAGCGGCGTTCGAAGGCCTTCTTGACCAGAACATCCTGCTCCACGGCGTGGCGCTTGGCCGAGCCGGTGGAAGTGGCAGCAGATGCCGGGCGGGACACCAGGCGCAGCGGCCGGTCCAGGGCCTCGGGCAGGTACAGGCCCATGAAGGGCCACGGGCCCTGGTTGGCCGGTTCGTCCTGCGCCCAGACGATGTCCGCGTTCGGGTACTTGGCCAGTTCCGCCTTGATCTCGTCGACCGGCAGCGGGTAGAGCTGCTCCACGCGGATGAGCGCGGTCTTGGTGTCGGAGTTCTTCTGGCGCGCAGCCAGCAGGTCGTAGTAGAGCCGGCCGGAGACCAGCACCACCCGGTCGACGTCCTGGCCGTTCAGGTCCTGAACGTCCCCGATGACCGGCTGGAACGTGCCGCTGGTGAAGTCCTCCACCTTGGCCGCGGCGGCCTTCAGCCGCAGCAGTTGCTTCGGCGTGAAGATGATCAGCGGCTTGCGCGGCCGGCTGTAAGCCTGGCGGCGCAGCAGGTGGAAGTGCGAGGCCGGGGTGGTCGGATTGGCCACGATCATGTTGTCCTCGGCGCACATCTGCAGGAAGCGCTCGATCCGGGCCGACGAGTGGTCCGGGCCCTGGCCTTCGTAGCCGTGCGGCAGCAGCAGCACCAGCGACGACCGCTGGCCCCACTTCTGCTCGGCCGAGGAGAGGAACTCGTCAATCACGGTCTGGGCGCCGTTGACGAAGTCGCCGAACTGGGCCTCCCACAGCACCAGTGCGTCCGGGCGCTCGACCGAGTAGCCGTATTCGAAGCCCATGGCCGCGTACTCGGACAGCAGCGAATCGTAGATCCACAGCTTGGCCTGGTCGTCGGACAGGTGGCTCAGCGGGGCCCACTCTTGGCCCGTAACGCGGTCGTGGAAGACCGCATGGCGCTGCACAAAGGTGCCGCGGCGGGAGTCCTGGCCGGCCAGGCGTACCGGCACCCCTTCCATCAGCAGCGAGCCGAAGGCCGCGAGTTCGCCGAAGCCCCAGTCGATGTTGCCCTCGCGGGACATCTGCTCGCGGCGCTCCAACAGCGCCTTAAGCTTCGGATGGACGGAGAAGCCTTCCGGTACTTCCACGTGCGCCTTGCCGATCCTCGCCATCACTTCGCCGGAGACGGCGGTGCCGGCCGGCACGTTGGCCCTGTCCTCGGTCTGCTGCGAGAGCGGACGCTCCAGGTCGGACACGGCCTCGGAGTCCTTGGTGATCACCGGGATCGGCGACGTCTGCGCCGCATGGGTCTCGGCGAAGACGCGCTCCAGCCGTTCCTGGTAGTCGCGCAGGGCCTGGTCAGCTTCGTCCTGGGTGATGTCGCCGCGGCCCACCAGGGCCTCCGTGTACAGCTTGCGAGTGGAACGCTTGGCCTCGATGAGGTTGTACATCATCGGCTGCGTCATCGAGGGATCGTCACCCTCGTTGTGTCCGCGACGGCGGTAGCAGACCATGTCGATGACGACGTCCTTGTGGAAGCGCTGGCGGTACTCGTAAGCCAACTGTCCCACGCGGACCACGGCCTCGGGGTCGTCGCCGTTCACATGGAAGACCGGGGCCTGGATCATCTTCGCCACGTCGGTGGAGTACACCGAGGACCGCGAGGCATGCGGCGAGGTGGTGAAACCGACCTGGTTGTTGACCACGATGTGCACGGTGCCGCCGGTGCGGTAGCCGCGCAGCTGCGACAGGTTCAGGGTTTCGGCCACCACGCCCTGGCCGGCGAAGGCGGCGTCGCCGTGGATCATGACCGGCAGCACCGGGAACTCGTCGCCCCTGTCCAGGCGGTCCTGCTTGGCGCGGGTGATGCCCTCGAGCACCGGGTCGACGGCCTCCAGGTGGGAGGGGTTGGCGGCAAGGTAGACCTTGGTCTCGTTGCCGTTGTCGGAGGTGAACTTCCCTTCCGTGCCCAGGTGGTACTTCACGTCGCCGGAGCCTTGGACGCTGCGCGGGTCCTGGGTGCCCTCGAACTCGCGGAAGACCTGTGCGTAGGTCTTGCCGGCGATGTTGGTGAGCACGTTCAGCCGGCCGCGGTGTGCCATGCCGATGGCCACTTCGTCCAGGCCGTCGTCGGCGGCGTCGGAAATCACCGCATCCAGGAGCGGGATCAGGGATTCGCCGCCCTCCAGCGAGAAGCGCTTCTGGCCCACGAACTTGGTCTGCAGGAAGGTCTCGAACGCCTCGGCGGCGTTGAGCTTGCCCAGGATGCGCAGCTGCTCTTCGCGGCTGGGCTTGGCATAGGGGCGCTCCAGCTCGTTCTGGAACCATTCGCGCTCGGCCGGATCCTGGATGTGCATGTACTCGATGCCGGTGGTGCGGCAGTAGGCATCGCGCAGCACGCCCAGGATGTCGCGCAGCTTCAGGCGGTCCGCGCCGCCGAATCCGCCGGTGACCCACTCGCGGTCCAGGTCCCACAGCGTCAGCCCGTAGGTGTTGATGTCCAGGTCCGGGTGCTTGCGCTGGACGTACTCCAGCGGGTTGGTGTCCGCCATCAGGTGGCCGCGGACGCGGTAGGCGTGCACCAGTTGCTGGATGCGGGCCACCTTGTTGATCTGCAGTTCGACGTCCACCTGGTTGTCCGGCCGCCAGCGGACCGGCTCGTACGGGATGCGCAGTGCTTCGAAGATCTCATCGTAGAAGCCCTGTTCGCCCAGCAGCAGCGATTCGATCAGGCGCAGGAACTCGCCCGAGCCGGCCCCCTGGATGACGCGGTGGTCGTAGGTGGAGGTAAGCGTGATGATCTTGCCGACGCCTTGCGCGGCGATCGTCCGTTCGCTGGCGCCGCGGAACTCGGCGGGGTACTCGAGGGCACCGACGCCCACGATGGTGGCCTGGCCCTTGGACAGGCGGGGGACGGAGTGGACCGTGCCGATTCCGCCCGGGTTGGTCAGCGAAGCCGTGGTGCCGGCGTAGTCGTCGGCGGTGAGCTTCCCGGCGCGGGCCCGCTTGATCAGGTCCTCGTAGGTGTGCCAGAACTCGGAGAAGTTCATGGTTTCGGCGCGCTTGATGTTCGGCACCACCAGCAGGCGGCTTCCATCCGGCTTGGGCATGTCGATCGCGATGCCGAAGTTCACGTGGGCCGGCTGGACAGCGGCGGGCTTGCCGTCGATCTCGTCGTAGTGGACGTTCTGGCTGGGGAACTGGCCCAGCGCCTTGACCACGGCGTAGCCGATGAGGTGGGTGAAGGAGACCTTGCCGCCGCGGGCGCGGGCCAGGTTCGAGTTGATCACCAAACGGTTGTCGATCAGCAGCTTGGCGGGAACCGCGCGCACCGTCGTCGCGGTTGGCACGCTCAGGCTGGCGTCCATGTTGGTGGCAATGGCCTTGGCCGGGCCACGCAGCACGGAAACGGTGTCTTCTTCGGCCAGTGCGCTGGGCGCGGATTTGGGCAACTGGGCGGGGATCGGGGCAGGCTTCGCCTCCGCCTTTTCGGCCGGCTCAGCCTTTGCCGCCGGCTTGGCCGGGGCGGCGGTGCTGCTCGTGGAGGTGTTGGGAGCAGGCTCATTGTCGGCGGGAATCGGTGTGGGTCCTGCCTGCTCCGTGGCCGTGCTCTCGCCCGAGGCCTTGGGTGCGGCATTTGCCGTGGTGGGGCGGGACGGCGCGGCGGTGCCGGCCGAGGAAGCTGCAGTGTCGTTCGAGTTGCCGTCGCCGCCGTTGGCCGCCTCGAAGATGCTCCACCATTTCTTGTCCACGGAATTCTTGTCTTGGAGGTACTGCTCGTAGATTTCGTCAACGAGCCATTCGTTACCGCCGAATTCTTCGGGTAGACGAAGGTTGGGATGCTCTGGCACTTGTGATACGCCTCTTCCGTGAATTGCCGCTTGCCCTGCAGATCACACGCTTCCCCTGGCTGCCTTCCGAACCTGCCGACCAGCAGCGGAATTGCGAGTGCGCATCTGCCGCGCACTAGATCTGGACCAGTAGCCAGTCTAATGACACTTTCGCAACGCAGGCTAATCTTTAGCGTTTAAGCGGGCCAACTTCGTGCCGATTCGTCCCGAGGCGCGGTGGCCCTAGACTCTCAGGGGTGCGGGAGATTTTCAGGCGGCCGGGCCGCCCTCCGCTGTGCAGCGCCGCCAGCGCACGGACACGACGGATCCGGCCACCCGACCCGCAGCCCCATTCACCTGACCGACTGCCGCGCCGCCTGGCCGTCCCGGCCTGCACGGCGACGAGGAAAGAGAGCAGCCATGCGCCTGATCAACGAGCCGATGACCGACTTGACCTACTCGGACGTTTTCCTGGTGCCGTCGCGCTCGGATATCACGTCGAGGCTGGATGTCGACCTCTCGGCCGGCGACGGCACCGGGAGCACCATTCCCCTGGTCGTGGCGAACATGACCGCCGTGAGCGGCCGCCGCATGGCGGAGACGATGGCGCGGCGCGGCGGGTTGGCCGTGCTGCCGCAGGACGTCCCGCTGAACGTCCTGGCCGAGGTCACCGGTTGGATCAAGGACCGCCACATCGTCTTCGAAACGCCGTTGGAGCTGGCCGCGGGCAACACCGTGATCGATGCCGTGCACCTGATGGACAAACGCGCGCACGGCGCGGTTGCGGTGGTGGACGACGCCGGCAAGTGCGTGGGCGTGGTGCGCGCCGAGGACTGTGAGGGCGTGGACCGCTACGCGTCGCTGGAGTCGGTGATGGCTGCCCACCCGCTGCTGCTGGATGCCTCCATGTTCAACGCAGGGGCGGACACCGCGCTGCGGCAGGCCTTCGACCTGTTCGACTCGGCCTCGGCATCCTTTGCGCCGGTCGTGGACGACGACCGCGTGCTGGTCGGCGCGCTCACCCGCGCCGGCGCGTTGCGCTCCACCATCTACACCCCCGCGCTGGATCCGCAGGGCCGGCTGAAGGTAGCCGCCGCCGTCGGGATTAATGGCGACGTCCGCGCCAAGGCCGAGGCGCTGCTGCAGGCCGGCGTGGACGTCCTGGTGGTTGATACAGCCCATGGCCACCAGCGCAAGATGTTCGACGCCCTCGAAGCAGTACGCAGCCTGGACCCGCAGGTTCCGGTGGTCGCCGGCAACGTGGTCAGCGCGGACGGCGTGCGCGACCTGGTGGCAGCCGGCGCGGACATCGTCAAGGTCGGCGTGGGGCCGGGCGCCATGTGCACCACCCGCATGATGACGGCGGTGGGCCGCCCGCAGTTCTCCGCCGTGCAGGAATGCGCGGAGGCGGCCCGCGAGCTCGGCGCCCACGTGTGGGCCGACGGCGGGGTCCGTTATCCGCGGGATGTCGCCCTGGCGCTGGCGGCCGGCGCCAGCCAGGTGATGATCGGTTCCTGGTTCGCCGGGACGCACGAGAGCCCCGGAGACCTGCTCACGGACAGCAACGGCCGCAAATACAAGGAAAGCTTCGGCATGGCGTCGGCCCGCGCGGTGCAGAACCGGACCCGGCGGGAGGACGCCTTTGAGCGGGCGCGCAAGGCACTCTTCGAAGAAGGCATTTCGTCCTCGAAGATGTACCTCGACCCGCTGCGCCCCGGCGTCGAGGACCTCCTGGACGAGATAACTTCCGGCCTGCGCAGCTCGCTGACCTACGCCGGCGCACAGAACCTGGTGCAGTTCCGCGAACGTGCCATCGTGGGGGTGCAGTCGGCCGCCGGCTATGAGGAAGGCCGGCCGCTGCCCGAGAGCTGGTAGGGGTGCCGGCAGCCGGTGCCGGCCGCCCGGCCCGCACCGGCGGGGGAGGGTGGCTGGCGGGCACCGCCCGCCGGTACGCCGGCGGCAGAACGGCCACCGGGGACTGCCCGCGGCGTAAGCCCGCCTGCTACGCTATAGCCCATAATGGACAGCTATTCTAGGAGCCGGTCCGTGACGCGCCCCGCAGGGCAGGCAGCATGCCAGACCGCGGGAGCACAGGCAGCCCAAGCGGGCGCCGCCTGCGAGGCGTCACCCAGCACCGGCAAATCCCGTGCACGTGCCCATCACACACTTGCCGCCCGCGCGGCCGGTCAGGAGCCTCCTAGTCCGGGCTCGGACGACCCCCCGCCAGGTCCATCGAACCGCCTGAAGTTCAGGACGGTGGCGAGCTAAATGGAATGGATCCAAATCGCCGCCGGCATGCTGCTGATCCTCGGCACCGGCTTCTTTGTCGCCGTGGAATTCGCTTTGGTGGCCCTTGACCAGCCCACTGTGCAGCGCGCCATCGACAACGGCGACCGCGGTGCAGTGCCGCTGATGAAATGCCTGAAGTCCCTCTCCACGCAGCTTTCCAGCTGCCAACTCGGCATCACCCTCACCACGCTGCTGACCGGTTTCCTGATGGAACCGGCCATCAGTTCGCTGCTGCGTCCGTCGCTGACCGCGCTGGGACTGGCCGACGCCGTCATCCAGCCGGTCGGTGCCGTGATTGCCATGGTGATCGCCACCCTCCTCTCCATGCTGCTGGGCGAACTCGTGCCCAAGAATGCGTCCATTGCCCTGCCGATGGCAGTCGGCAAGCTGGTGGCCCGGCCGCAGCTGATCTTCACCGCGGTGTTCAAGCCTTTTGTGCTGATGCTCAACGGCTTCGCTAACAAGGTGCTGCACCTGTTCGGGCTGGAGGCCAAGGAAGAGCTTTCCGGCGCCCGCACGCCTTCCGAGCTGGCATCGCTGGTACGCCGCTCCGCGGAAATGGGCACCTTGGATGCCGGGACCGCGAACTTCCTCGCCAAGACCTTGTCCTTCTCCGGCAGGACCGCAGCCGACGTGATGACGCCGCGCATCCGGGTGGAGTTCATTGACGCGGACCAGACCGTGGCCGACCTCATCGCCGCGGCCCGCCGCACCGGCTACTCCCGGTTCCCGGTGCTCGGCGATTCCCCCGACGACGTCCGCGGCGTCGCGCACATCAAAAAGGCGATCGGCGTGCCGCGCAAGAAGCGCCCGCACCTGGCCGCGGCCACCATCATGGCCGACGTGCTGCGCGTGCCCGAGACGGTGCATCTGGATTCGCTGCTATCGGAGCTGCGGGCCGCAAACCTTCAGTTCGCCGTGGTGCTCGACGAGTACGGAGGCACCGCCGGGGTGGTGACGCTGGAGGACCTGATAGAAGAGATCGTTGGCGAAGTCGCTGACGAGCACGACCGGGTGAAGCCGGGCGTGCTGCAGAGCGCGACCGGAAACTGGTATTTCCCCGGCCTGATGCGTCCGGACGAGGTCAGCGAGCAAATCCCGCAGCT
Organism: Arthrobacter sp. Y3221114; assembly: GCF_059092625.1. Lineage (NCBI taxonomy): Bacteria > Bacillati > Actinomycetota > Actinomycetes > Micrococcales > Micrococcaceae > Arthrobacter > Arthrobacter sp. Y3221114. The sequence continues at coordinate 90,371 of NZ_JBNHHW010000003.1, read as the reverse complement.
GACCGTGCCCGACGGGGCCAGCTACGAAACGGTCGGCGGCTTCATCATGGCGCAGCTGGGCAGGATTGCGGTGGTCGGCGACACGGTGCCCGTGGACGGCGGCACGCTGGAAGTCGAGCGGTTGGACGGACGGCGGGTGGACCGCGTCCGCTTCATCCCCAGTCCGGCAACCGGTGCCGTGCTGCCTGAGACCGGCCTCGCGGGCGGTGCGCTCTGATGGCCGCCATGGGTATTTTCTGGCTGGTAGTGCTGCTGCTCGCCAATGCGTTCTTCGTCGGCGCCGAATTCGCCGTCATGTCCGCCCGCCGCAGCCAGATCGAGCCGCTGGCAGACAGCGGATCCAAGCGCGCCAAGACCACGCTGTGGGCCATGGAGCACGTCTCCCTGATGCTGGCCTGCGCGCAGCTGGGCATTACCGTGTGTTCGCTGCTGATCCTGAACGTGGCCGAACCGGCGATCAAGGAACTGCTGCTGCTGCCGCTGGAGGGATGGCTGGGCATTCCGCACGAGATCTCCTACGGCATCTCGTTCGCCGTGGCGCTGCTGCTGGTGACGTTCCTGCACGTGACCTTCGGCGAGATGGTCCCGAAGAACATGTCCGTGTCCATGGCCGACAAGGCCGCGCTGCTGCTGGCCCCGCCGCTGGTGGCGGTCTCCAAGGTGGTGCGGCCGGTGATCTCCACCCTGAACTGGACCGCGAACCACTTGCTGCGGGCCGTGCGGATCGAGCCGAAGGACGAGGTCTCTTCCACGTTCACGCTGGAGGAAGTCCAGTCCATTGTGCAGGAGTCCACCAGGCACGGACTGGTCGACGACGACGCCGGTTTGATCTCGAGTTCGCTGGAGTTTTCGGCAGTGACCGCCGCCGCCGTGATGGTGCCGCTTGACCAATTGGTCACCATCGGCGTCGACACCACGCCGGAGCAGTTCGAGCGCGCGGTGGGACGGACAGGGTTCTCCCGGTTTGCCGTGGCCGATGCCAACGAGAACCTCACGGGGTACCTGCACCTCAAGGATGTAATGACCATCCCGGAGGACAGGCTCAACAAGACGATTCCGGTCACCAAGGTCCGCACCCTGGCCAATCTGGCGCTCGATGACGAGATCGAGGACGCGCTCGCCGTCATGCAGCGCACCGGATCGCACCTGGCCCGTGTGCTGGGATCCGACGGCAGTACGCACGGCGTGCTGTTCCTCGAGGACGTGTTGGAAGTGCTGGTGGGCGAAATCCGCGACGAAACGCAGGCCCAAGGACTGCGCCGGACCGGCGAATAGTCCCGCGGGGCGCGGGGCGGGAAGAGTGCCCCGCGCCCGTGCCCTGCCGCGCGGGGCGGAAGGGTGTCCGGTGCCCGTGCCGAATGCGAACGGTTCGCAACTGCGCTAAGCTGAAAACCCTTATTGTTACTGATTCTCATTATGAGTAGAACCGAGGTTGCCCGTGAGGCACTCACGTACCGCTCCTGCACTGGCAGGACTGGCCGCCGCGGCGGTGCTGCTGTCCGGCTGCGCCGCTGCAGGGGGAGAGACCGAAGGCGACGGCAAGCTGAGCGTGGTCGCTTCCACCAATGTCTACGGCGGCGTGGCCCAAACCATCGGCGGCGAGCACGTCGACGTCACATCGATCATCGACCGGATGGCGCAGGACCCGCACTCCTATGAAGCGACGGCGCGGGACAAGCTGGCGATCTCCCAGGCCGACCTGCTGCTGGAAAACGGCGGGGGCTACGACACCTTCATGCACACACTGGCGGACGAGACCGGCGTCGACCACAACTACGTCATCACCGCGGTGGAGCTGTCGCCGCTGTCCGGAGCAAAGGGCGCCGAAGCAGGGCATGCCCACGGAGACGACGCCGGCGCGGAACGCACTGACGGCGGCGACGCGGAGAGCGCGGACGGCAGCCACGCGGACGGCGCTGACGCGGGGCACGCGGAGGACGGCAGCCACGCGGGCCACAGCCACGGCGGCTTCAATGAACACGTTTGGTACGACCTGCCCACCATGGCCGCCATCGCGGAGACCATCGCCGAGAAGCTCTCGGCGTTGGACCCGGAGCAGGCCGAAACCTTCCGGGCCAACGCCGAGCAGTTCCGTACCGGGATCGAGGGCCTCCAAAGCGACATGGATGAACTGGCTGCCACGGCGGGCGGGGAAGCCGTAGCGGCCACAGATCCGGTGCCGCTGCACCTTTTCGATGCGCTGGGACTGGAGAACAAGACCCCGGCCGGCTTCATGGAGGCGGCCGAGGAAGGCAGCGATGCCGCCCCGGCAGCGCTGAGGGAAGCCGAGGAACTGATTACCGGCGGGGCGGTACGGTTCGTCGCCTACAACGAACAGACCGAAGGCCCGCAGACACAGCGCCTGCGCCAACTGGCGGAAAAGGCGGGCATCGACGTCCTCAACTTCACCGAGACCCTGCCCGCAGACCAGGACTACCTGGCCTGGATGGCGGAGAACCTGGAATCGGTGGACCAGGCGCTGCGCGGGTGACCGGCCAGGCCGCCGGGATGTGGTTAACTGAGGCGGTCCAAGCCGGACGCCTCAATTGCCCCCGCGTCCCTCTCGCGCGATGCGCAGCACGAAAGCTTCAAGGAACACTGCCATGACCCCCGCCGTCCGCTTGCAGGGTGCCTCGCTGTCCTTCGGCCAGCGCGTGCTGTGGCATGACCTCGACCTGACCATCAACCCGGGGGAGTTCTTCGCGGTGCTGGGCCCCAACGGCTCCGGCAAGACCAGCTTCCTGCGCGTATTGCTGGGCCTGCAGCCGCTGAGCCATGGCATGGCCGAGGTCAACGGGCGGCCGCTGGAACGCGGCAGTCGGGACATCGGCTACATCCCCCAACAAAAGACCTTCGCGCCGGAGACTCCGCTGCGGGCCCGCGACCTGGTGGGCCTGGGCCTGGACGGCCACCGGTGGGGCATACGGCTGAACGGCCGCAAGCATCGCCGGCGGGTGGACGAACTGCTGCAGATGGTGGGCGCCTCCGGTTACGCGGAAGCCCCGGTAGGGCAGCTGTCCGGCGGCGAGCAACAGCGGCTGCGCGCGGCCCAGGCGCTGGCCTCCGATCCCCGGGTGCTGCTCTGCGACGAGCCCTTGCTCTCGCTGGATTTGCACCACCAGCAGGCCGTGAGTTCCATGATCAACAGGCAGTGTCATGAAAGGAACAGCGCGGTCGTCTTCGTCACGCACGAAATCAACCCGATCATCGACTATGTGGACCGGGTGCTCTATCTGGCCGGCGGCCAGTTCCGCGTCGGCACGCCGGAAGAAGTGATGACCACCGAGGTGCTGTCGCACATGTACAACAGCCACGTCGAAGTAATCCACAACCAGGGCCGGATCATCGTGGTGGGCCTTCCCGACGCCACCACCCACCGCCACGGCGAGGTGGTGTAGGCATGGATCCATCGGAGCTGCTGAATGCGGTCTTCAACTTCAACGACTACGGCGACCTGCTGCCGCTGGTGCGCAACTCGCTGATTGCCGGCGCCGTCCTGGGCCTGGTCGGCGGCCTGATCGGCGTGTTCGTGATGATGCGGGACCTCGCCTTTGCCGTGCACGGCATCGCCGAGCTGTCCTTCGCCGGGGCGGCATTCGCACTGCTGATCGGCGCCAATGTGGTGTTCGGTTCGCTGGTGGGATCGGTGATCGCGGCCGTGGTCCTGGGCATGCTGGGCATGCGGGCACGGGACCGGAATTCGATCACAGGCGTGATCATGTCCTTCGGGCTGGGCTTGGGGATCCTGTTCCTCTCGCTCTATGAGGGCCGCTCGGCGAACAAGTTCGGCCTGCTGACCGGGCAGATCGTGTCCGTGGACACGGTGCAGCTGAACCTTCTGACCGGGGGTTCAGCCGTGGTCGTGCTGGGGCTTTTGGCCATCTGGCGTCCGCTGACCTTCGCCAGCGCCGACCCGGACCTGGCCGAGGCCCGCGGGGTGCCGGTGGGCGCCCTGGCGATCGTGTTCATGTTCCTGCTGGGACTGGCCGTGGCGCTGTCCATCCAGGTGGTCGGTGCCCTGCTGGTGCTGTCCCTGGTCATCACGCCGGCGGCCGCGGCGCTCCGGGTGAGCAGTTCGCCGCGCGTGGTCGTGCTGTTGAGCGTGTTGTTCGCGGTAACCGCTGTGGTTGGCGGGATCCTGCTGGCCCTGGGCGGCAGCCTGCCGATCAGCCCCTACGTCACGACGATCTCGTTCCTGATCTACGTGGTCTGCCGGATGGCTGGGGCGCGGCGGCAACGGCGCGGCAAGGTGGGGCGGCGCGACGTCGCCGCGGTAAGGGTTACCGCCGGCTAAGCACCGCCGGGGGCAGCGCTGCATTCCGGGCACAGCCCGTACATTTCCACGGTGTGGGCAACCTGGGTGAAGCCGTGCTCCGCCGCCATCCTGGCCGCCCATTGCTCCACCGCCGGAGCTTCAATTTCGACGGTCTTGCCGCAGGTCCGGCAGAGCAAGTGGTGATGGTGGTGCTCGACGGCGCAGCGCCGGTACACGGCCTCGCCCTCGCCGCTGCGCATCACGTCCACTTGCCCGTCGTCGGCCATGGCCTGCAAAATCCGATATGTAGTGGCCAGCGAGACCGAATCGCCGCGGTCCTGCAGCAGGCGGTGCAGTTCCTGCGTGCTGACGAAGTCCTCCAGGCTGTCCAAGGCGGCGGCCACGGCCACGCGCTGGCGGGTCACCCGCTGTTCCGAACCGCGGCGCTGCGCCTGCGGTTTCGCTGAAGGAACGGACATGTCCGCTTCGGCTCCTCGCTGTTGATACCGGCACCCGTAGGCTGCATCCCAGCCTACCAGCAGGCCTGATTGACGAGGCAGGCCGGACCGCCGGGACGCTGGCCGCCGCGCGCGGCTAGGGTGTGTTTCATGAAGCTGACAAAATTCACCCACGCGTGCGTCCGGCTTGAGCAGGACGGCCACGTCCTGGTGATCGACCCCGGCAACTTCTCCGAAGTGGAGCAGGCCCTCGAAGGGGCTACTGCCGTCCTGGTGACCCACGGGCATGCGGACCACATCGACCAGGACCGGGTCCCGGGCCTGCTGGCAGCGGCGGACGACATGCAGTTGTATGCCCCGGCCTCCGTGGCCGCTGACCTCCGGGCGCTCGCACCGGGAGCATCGGGGCGGATCCATGCCGCCGAACCGGAGACGGAGTTCGAGGTGCCCGGGTTTCGCATCCGCACCTTCGGCGGCCAGCACGCCCTGATTCATCCACACATCCCGGTGGTCGCCAACATCGGCTACGTCATTAATGACAGCCTGTACCATCCGGGCGACTCCTTCATCGTCCCGCACGGGCTGGACGTCAAAACCGTCCTGGTGCCCGTGCACGCGCCCTGGTCGAAGACCGGCGAGGTGATCGACTTCGTGACCGCGATGCGGGCCGAGCGTGCCTACCCAATCCACGACGCCGGGCTGAGCGACCGCGGCCTGCCGTTGGTGGAGAAGCACGTGGAGCGGATCGGCGGCCACTACGGCACCAGTTACCGGCACCTGTCGCCGGGGGACAGCGTGGAGCTGGCCTGACCGTCGGTTAAAGCCTGGCCGGCAGCTTGGCCCAATACCTGCTGCTGTGATGGACTGTCGGGACACCGGCGGGCAACGACGCCCGCCAGCAGTCAGGAGGAGATCTCATGAGGACTCTGATGGACGTGCAGACACTGCGTGAACGGATGATCTCCGGACAGCGCACCGTACTGCTCGATGTGCGCTGGAAGCTCGGCGACGACGCCGGCCACAGCCACTACCGCCAGGCCCACATTCCCGGTGCCGTCTATGTTGACCTGCCCTCGCAGTTGGCGTCGGCGCCCACGCCGGTTGGCGGGCGTCATCCGCTGCCGGAGCCGGAGGCCCTCCGCGAGGCGGCACGCGATTGGGGCATCAACAACGACGACGTCGTCGTGGCGTACGACGACAATGGCGGCATGGCCGCGGCCCGCGTATGGTGGCTGCTGCGCGACGGCGGCTTCGACTCCGTCTACCTGCTCGACGGTGGGCTCGCCGCCTGGCGCGGCGAAGGGTATGAAGTGGACAGCGGCGACGAGCTGGCCTGCCTGGGCAACGTCGAACTGGGCAGCGGCAGGATGCCCAGGCTTGAGCTGGACGACGTGCTGGATTTCGCGGGCACCTCGCTGCTGCTTGATGCCCGCGCAGCCGAGCGTTACCGCGGCGAGCTGGAGCCGGTGGACCCCCGCGCCGGCCACATTCCCGGCGCCGTCAGCGCACCGACCACGGCAAATCTGGCCCCGGACGGGCGCTTCCTGGCGCCCGCGGAACTCGCGGCACGGTTCAGGAAACTGGGGGCGGAAGGACGGAAGGTGGCCGTCTATTGCGGCTCCGGCATCACCGCCGCCCACCAGGTCGCGGCGTTGGCCGAGGCTGGCATCGACGCGGCCCTTTTCCCGGGCTCCTGGTCGCAGTGGTGCGGACATCCGGAGCTGCCGGTAGCGACCGGGAGCGCGCCGTAATCGGCCGCCGGATCGGCCGCGGCCCGGCGCCGTGCACCACCGCACCCGAAGCGTCACACTCGGTGTGCCGTGGTGGCATGGCGAAGCAGCAAACGGTAGCGTCAGGCCCATGACACTTGGCCGTCCGGCACCGCCGCCGCTGGGGAAACCGCTTTCACCCGAGCAGGAGCAGCAGGCCCTCGCGGCAGCAGACCTGCAGACACCGAGGAGCAGCATGAGGACGGTGGCGGCCTATGGAGTGACGGCGCCGGGTTCCGGAATGGTCGCGCTGCAGATTGAACGCCGCGCCGCGGGACCGCACGACGTGGAGATCGCCATCGCCTTCTGCGGCCTCTGCCACTCGGATGTCCACACGGTCCGCGGCGAGTGGCGCGAGATCGAATACCCGCTGGTGCCCGGCCACGAGATCGTTGGGCGGGTCACGGCCATCGGCCAGGACGTCACCCTGCATGCCGTCGGCGACCTGGTGGGTGTGGGCTGCATGGTGGATTCCTGCCGCGACTGCTCCGCCTGCGGGGAAGGACTTGAACAGTACTGCGACAAGGGCGCGGTGGGCACCTACGGCGCCCGCGACCGGCGCCACGGCGGCGAGGTGACGCAGGGCGGGTACGCGACGTCCGTCGTCGTCGATGAAAACTTCGTGCTGCGCGTGCCCCCGGAACTCGACCCCGCCGCCGCAGCCCCCCTGCTGTGCGCCGGCATCACCACGTACTCACCCATGCGCTACTTCGGCGTCGAAGCCGGCGACTCAGTCGGCGTGGTGGGCCTTGGCGGGCTGGGGCACATGGCGGTCAAACTGGCGAAGGCCATGGGGGCGTCGGTGACCGTCTTCACCAGCTCGGCGGACAAGGCCGACTCGGCCCGCGCGCTCGGTGCCGACCACGTGGTGGTGACCGGCGACGCCGAGGCGCTCGCGGCAGCCCGGCGCAGCGTTGACTTGGTCATCGACACGGTGGCCGCGGCCCACGACCTTGCCCCGTACCTGCGGGCCATCCGCCGCGACGGTGCGCTGATCCAACTGGGCGTGCCGCCCGAGCCGATGCCGCCGGTGCCGGTCAACCTGCTGATGCGCGAGCGCGTTGCCTACGGCGCCTCGAAGATCGGCGGTATAGCCGAGACCCAGGAGATGCTGGACTTTTGTGCCGAACACGGGATCACGGCCGACATCGAACTGGTGGGCGCGCCGGACCTCGACCAAGCCTATGACCGCATGGTGGCCGGCGACGTTGCCTACCGGTTTGTCCTGGACATCGCCTCGCTGAACCGCTGAATGATGCGCTGACCGTGATGGATGGACGGGCCGGGCCGTGACTGCACCCAGGCGCCGGGCCGACTCGAACCTGACCGACTCCCACTGACCCCGAGTAACCCAACCGACAAGGATTGCGTACATGAGCACCATTTTCACCAAGATCATCGACGGCGAGATCCCCGGCCGCTTCGTCTGGAAGGACGACGACGTGGTGGCGTTCCTGAGCATCGGCCCGCTCGCGGACGGGCACACGTTGGTGGTGCCGCGGCAGGAAGTCGATCGCTGGACCGACGCCCCGGCCGACCTGCTGCAGAAACTCACCGCGGTCGCCCAGGCCATCGGCAAGGCCCAGGTGGATGCCTTCGGCGCCGCCCGAGCCGGCCTGATCATCGCGGGGTTTGAGGTAAACCACCTGCACCTGCACGTCTGGCCCTCCAACTCGGAGGCCGAGTTCGACTTCAAGCGGGCCCAGCAAAACCCGGACCCGGACGTGATGGAGGCATCAGCCAAACGCATCCGGGCGGCGCTGCGCGAGGCCGGCCACGGGGACGTCGTCCCCGCCGACTGACGCGGAATCGCCGTTTCCTGCCGCGTGGGCGAACCGGCGCGGGGCGGGGGACCGCGGCGCCGCAGGGCGGGAACCTGCGCGCGGTGGGAGTGGCAAACCTGCGGCGCGCATTGGCCCGCAGCCGCGCGCGCGACGCGGGTGGCAACCCTGGGCCGGACCAGTGTCAGTTCCCGAGGCCTGTCGTCGAGGTCCACCCCTGGCTTCGAGGACAGGGTCAATAACTCCTGTCTTGGCAGCCAGACCCTGTCCTGGTGCCGAGGTCAGGGTCAGTAGGGGATGACTTGGCAGCCAGACCCTGTCCTGGTGTCGGGGTCAGGGCCAGCGGGGGATGACTTTGGCAGCCGGCTCCTGTCCTCGCCGCGGTGGCACGGACGGTGCCGGTGCCGCGCGTCAGTCGGCGAGGGCCTCGTTCAGCGCAGTTCGGACGCGCTTCTCGGACACCGAATACGCGGTGCCGAGTTCCTGCGCGAAGAAGCTGATCCGCAGTTCCTCCAGCATCCAGCGAACCCTGTCCAGCCCGGAGCCGTCCAGGTTGCCGGGTTTCAGCGCCGCCCGCGCGTCGTCGTACTCGTCTTCGAGCCGCTGCACCACTGCCATGTGCTGCACGTCCCGTCCCACGGCGGTCGGCAGTTTTTGCAGCCGGCGCTCGATCCCCTCCAGATAGCGCGGCAGCTGGCTGAGCTGCGCATAGCCCGTGGCCGCCACGAATCCGGGGAAGACCAGCTGCTCCAGTTGGCTTTTGATGTCGGAGAGCGGGCTGATCAGGGCCAGGCTGGCGTTGGACTTCAGCTCCTTCTGGATCCGCCGGGTGCTGGAGAGGATCTTCTCCACGATGGCGGTCACGGTGAAGACGGTGTCGATCAGTTCCGCGCGGACCTGCTCGTACAGTGCGTCGAATCCGGCCCGGGTGAACGGCAGGTCGGCCGGCACCAGCTTGTCCACCGCGGCCTGCGTGCAGTCGTCGATCAGCGACGCCACCGAACCGTGCGGGTTCTGCGTGAACGTCAGCTTCTCCGTATTGTTCAGGTGGTCCAGCACGTACCGCTGCGGCGAGGGCACCCGCAGCACCAGCAGCCGGATGATGCCCGAGCGCATGGCCGCCTGCTGGCCGGCCGGTGTCTGGTAGACGCGGACACCGGCGGTGCTGCCTTCGTCCACCAGGGCCGGATACCCGGTCACGGTGTGCCCGGCCACCTCGCGCCTGACCTCGCGGGGGAGGTCGCCGTCCGGCCAAGCGGTTAGGCCGCTGCGTTCCTGCAGGCCCGGGGCGGCCTGTCCGGAAGTGCCCGACGCCGGTGTCCCGGCAGCGGGTGCCGCACCGGTGCCGGCCGCGCGGGCGCCGGCGCCCTGGCCGCCGCCGCGCTTCTTGCCGGGGGCGCCGCGGCCCTGACCCGGCGACGGCTGGGCGGTCTTGGGCGTCGCGCCCAGCGACTCGGCGATGGCCCGCCGGTTGGCCGGCGCAAGTTCCTGCTGCAGCCTGGCCAGGTCCTTGGCCTCGTCCAGCACCTTGCCGTTGCCGTCGAGCACGCGGAACGTCATGCGCAGGTGCGGCGGCACTGTGTCCCAGTTCCAGGAGCCGGGCGGGATGATGTGCCCCTTCAGCCGGCGCAGCACCAGCTCCAGCGAGGGCTCCAGTTCATCTTCGGCCGGATCGAAGTCCGCCGCCAGGGCCGCCGCGGCGCTCCGGGCAACGTCGGGGGCCGGAACGAAGTTCTTGCGGATCTGTTTGGGCAGCGACTTGATCAGTGCGGTCACCAGCTCCACCCGAAGGCCCGGGATCTGCCAGCGGAAGGGGGCTGCGTCCAGCTGGTTGAGGAACAGCACCGGCACGTGCACCGTCACGCCGTCGGACGAATCCGGGGTTGCCCCCGGTGCCACCGGCGAGAATTCGTAGCTCAACGGGAGTTCGAAGGTCCCCTGTTGCCAGGTCTTCGGGAACGCCGAGGTGTCCAGTTCCTCGGCGTCGGCGGCCAGCACGGCGTCCGGATCGAAATCCAGCAGCGCGGGATTTTCCGCCCGGGCGTCCTTCCACCACTTGTCGAAGTGGCGTTCGGAGACCACCTCGGGGCCGATCCGTTCGTCGTAGAACTCGAACAGCGTTTCGTCGTCCACGCGCAGGTCGCGGCGGCGCATCCGGGTCTCCAGTTCCTCGACCTCGGCCAGCAGCTTGCGGTTGCGGTGGAAGAACTTGTGGTGCGTGCGCCAGTCGCCCTCCACCAGGGCATGGCGGATGAACAACTCGCGGCTGAGTTCCCGGTCAATCCTGCCATACTGGATCCGGCGCTGCGGGACGATCGGCACCCCGTACAGGGTGACCTTCTCGTAGGCCATCACGGAGCCCATCTTCTTGGACCAGTGCGGCTCCGAATACGTGCGCTTGCACAGCTGCGGTGCAATTTCTTCGGCCCAGGAGGGATCGAATCTAGCCGCCACCCTGGCCCACAGCCTGGAGGTTTCCACCAGCTCGGCGGCCATCACCCAGTCCGGCGACTTCTTGAACAGCGCCGAGCCGGGGAAGATGGCGAACCGGGTGCCGCGCGCGCCGGCGTATTCGCGCTTGCGCTCCTCGTACACGCCGATGTGGCTGAGCAGGCCGGCGAGCAGGGACTTGTGGATGTCGTCGTGCCTGCCCACGGGGTCAACGTCCCGCCCCGACTCCAAGGAGATGCCCAGCGGCTTGGCCAACTGGCGCAGCTGCGCGAACAGGTCCTGCCACTCCCGGACCCGCAGGTAGTTAATGAACTCGGTGCGGCACAGTTTGCGGAACTGGGTGGAGGAGAGCTCCTGCTGCCGCTCCTGCAGATACCGCCACAGGTTCAGGATGCCGGTGAAGTCGGACTTCTCGTCCACGAAGCGCTTGTGCTTCTCGTTGGCCTGCTGCTGCTTGGCCGCGTTGTCGCCATGGGAACGTTCCCGCGGGTCCTGGATGGTCAGCGCCGCCGCCAGGACCATCACCTCGCGCACGCAACCGCGCTGGCCCGCTTCCACGATCATGCGGCCCAGCCGCGGGTCCACCGGCAGTTGCGCCAATTTGCGTCCGACGGCGGTGAGCCCCGCCTTGGCCGCGGGGGCTCCCTTGGCGCCGGGCTCGGGCAAGGCGCCGAGTTCGCGCAGGAGGGTGACGCCGTCGTTGATCGCGCGGGACTCGGGCGGCTCCACGAACGGGAACGCTTCGATGTCCTTGGGGCCGCGGGCCACGCCCATGGCGGTCATCTGCAGGATGACCGCGGCCAGGTTCGTGCGCAGGATCTCGGGGTCGGTGAACTCGGGCCGGGACTCGTAGTCCTCTTCGGAGTAGAGCCGGATGGCGATGCCGTCGCTCACGCGGCCGCAGCGGCCCGAGCGCTGGTTGGCCGAGGCCTGGGAGATGCGCTCGATCGGCAGCCGCTGGACCTTGGTCCGGTGCGAGTAGCGGGAGATGCGCGCCGTGCCGGTGTCGATCACGTACTTGATGCCCGGAACGGTCAGCGACGTCTCGGCCACGTTGGTGGCCAGCACGATTCTGCGCTGGCCGCCCGGGGAGAAGACACGATGCTGCTCCGCCAGCGACAGCCGGGCGTACAGGGGCAGGATCACGGTGCCGGCCAGCCTGCGGTTGGTCTTGATCCTGGCCGCGAGGGCATCGGCGGCATCGCGGATCTCGCGCTCGCCGGAGAAGAAGACCAGGATGTCGCCCGGGGCCTCCAGGGACAGCTCGTCCACCGCGTCACAGACGGCGTCGAGCGGGTCGCGGTCTTCTTCGAGTTCGTCCACGTCCGGGTTGTCGGGGTCGGTGGCCGCCGGCTGGTTCAACGGGCGGTAGCGGATTTCCACCGGGTAGGTCCGGCCGGAAACCTCGATCACCGGCGCCGGTTCGTCGCCGCTGCCGAAGTGCCGGGCAAAGCGGTCCGGATCGATCGTCGCGGAGGTGATGATGACCTTCAGGTCCGGACGCTTGGGCAGGATTTGCCTCAGATAGCCCAGGATGAAGTCGATGTTGAGGCTGCGTTCGTGGGCCTCGTCGATGATGATCGTGCTGTACTTCTTCAGGAGTTTGTCGTGCTGGATCTCGGCCAGCAGGATGCCGTCCGTCATCAGCTTGATCCGGGTATCCCGGCCGACTTCGCCGGTGAAGCGGACCTGGAAGCCGACCTCCTGGCCGATCTTCACGTCCAGTTCCTCGGCGATGCGTTCGGCCACCGTCCGGGCCGCCAGCCGCCGGGGCTGGGTGTGGCCGATCAGCCCCTTCTCGCCCAGGCCGAGCTCCAGGCACATCTTCGGGATCTGCGTTGTCTTGCCGGAGCCGGTTTCGCCGGCGATGACGGTCACCTGGTTCGCGGCGATGGCCGCCATGATGTCCTCGCGCCGCTCTGAAACCGGCAGGGCCGCGGGGTACGTGATGTTCACAGCCATGATTGACCTCAGTCTAGTCGCTGGACCGGCCGCCCCGGACCGGCCGCAGGAGCAGCCCGGGGAGGCGCGTGCCCGTGGACGAAAATAACTATCCGGCGACAACCGGAGGCAATTTGTCCTGTGGACGAGACATATCTCATATGGTTGTCCTGACCCCGCGGTTCTGATTAGACAATGTGACTCGGTTCACAGGTAAGATCTTCAGGACGCTCCCGCAGGGTTGCCTGCCATAACCGCCGGCGCCGATGACGACGCCGCGTGTGGCGGACCGCTTCAGCCGCGCCGGGGAGGGGCGGCAAGGCGGAAAAGTGCCGGACTATCCGGCACGTGATGGACATTCGAAAGGAACATTGTGAAGAAACGTTCGACCATGTTCGGCCTGGGGTCTGGCCTGCTGGCCACCGCCCTGCTTGTTTCCGCGTGCGGCAATGCGGGATCGACCGAGGGCAATGCCGCCGAAGGCAGCACCGAATCGGTGGAAATCGGCATCAGCCAGATTGTCTCGCACCCGTCCCTGGACGCGGCCCGCGAGGGGTTCAAGAAGGCGCTGGCCGACAACGGCTACGTCGAGGGCGAGACCGTGACCTACGACGAGCAGAACGCGCAGGGCGACCAGGGCACCGCCACCTCCATCGCCGGCAAGTTCGCCAGCGACCAGAAGGACCTCATCCTGGCCATCGCGACACCCACCGCCCAGGCGGCCGTGCAGGCCATCGTCGACACCCCGATCCTGTTCACCGCAGTCACCGATCCGGAGTCCGCTTCGTTGGTGGAAAGCATGGACGCTCCGGGATCGAACGTCAGCGGTACCTCGGACCGCAACCCGGTCGAAGAGCAGTTGGCCCTGGTCAAGGAGCTGAACCCGGACGCGAAGTCCGTGGGCATCGTCTACTCCTCGGGCGAGGTCAACTCCACCGTCCAGGTGGAATGGGCCAAGGAAGCGGCCAAGGAACTGGGCCTGGAGATCAAGGAAGCGGCAATCTCCAACTCCGGTGAAGTCCAGCAGGCCGCCGAGTCCCTCGACGTCGACGCGTTCTACGTACCGACCGACAACAACGTGGTGTCCGCCCTGGAGTCCCTGATCCAGGTGGCAGAGTCCAAGAAGATCCTGACGATTGCCGCCGAGGGCGACTCGGTGAAGCGCGGCACGGTGGCCACCTACGGCATCAACTACGAAAAGCTGGGTTACCAGACCGGCGAGATGGCAGTGAAGATCCTCAAGGGCGAGGCAGAACCGGCATCCATGCCGGTGCAGACACAGTCCGAGCTGGAACTTTACGTCAACCCGGCTGCCGCCAAGCGCATGGGTGTGACCCTGCCGGACGGCTACGCCGACACGGCTGACCACGTCTTCGAGTAAGCCCGAACCTCCAGCTCGAGCCGAAGAAGTCCGCAGTCCATCCGGCGGCCGGCCAGCCCGGCCGCCGGATCGACGCCACGAGAGAACCAAGGTCCTTTACCTATGATTACCGCGGTTGAGCTTGGGCTGATCTACGCGATCATGGCCCTGGGGGTCTACCTGACCTTCCGCATCCTCGATTTTCCCGACCTGACGGTCGACGGCAGTTTCACCACCGGCGCCGGAGTCGCCGCCATCAGCATCATCAACGGGATGCCGCCGGTCACGGCCACCATCCTGGCTTTCATCGCCGGCATGGCTGCCGGCACCGTCACCGGCCTGCTGCACACCAAGGGCAAGATCAACGGTCTGCTGGCCGGCATCCTGACGATGATCGCCCTCTACTCCATCAACCTGCGCATCATGGGCCGGGCCAACCTGCCGCTGTTGCGCGAAGATACCCTGATCACCCCGCTGCGCGAGTCGGGCATGCTCGGCGGCATCGGCGCCATCGCCATCTTCCTGCTGGTCGCACTGGTGGTGAAGGTGATCATGGACTGGTTCCTGCACACCGACATCGGACTGGCCATGCAGGCGACCGGCGACAACGAACAAATGATCCGCAGCTTCGGCGTCAGCACGGACAACCAGAAGATCCTTGGCCTGGCCTTGTCCAACGGGCTCGTGGCGGTCTGCGGCGCGTTCATCGCCCAGTACCAGGGCTTCGCCGACATCGGCATGGGCATCGGCCTGATCCTGGCCGGCCTGGCTTCGGTGATCATCGGCCAGGCGATCTTCGGAACCCGCCTGATCTGGATCGCCACCTTGGCCGTGGTGCTCGGTTCCGTGCTGTACCGCGTGGTCATCCAGTTGGCCCTCCAGGCCGGCCTGCAGCCGAACGACATGAAGCTGGTCTCGGCGGTGCTGGTGGTCATCGCGCTGGTGCTGCCCCAGTGGAAGGTCTTTCGCCGTGTCGGCGGGCTCGGAAAAATGAAGAAGTCCCTGACGGGAGCGAAGGGCTGACATGCTGGATATCAAGAACGTTCACAAGACCTTCTTCGCGGGCACCGTCAACGAGCGCGTTGCCCTGCAGGAGATCAACCTGTCCCTGGCCGCGGGCGAATTCGTCACGGTGATCGGCAGCAACGGCGCCGGCAAATCGACCATCCTCAACATCACCTCCGGAAAGCTGCGCCCGGACGTCGGCACGGTGAGCATCGACGGCAAGGACGTCACCAGGCTGGCCGACCACCAGCGGGCCCGCTTCGTGGGCCGCGTCTTCCAGGACCCGATGGCGGGAACGTCACCGGAGATGACCATCGAACAGAACCTGGCCATCGCCTACGAACGCGGCAAGCGCCGCGGCCTGCGCCCCGGCGTGACCCGCAAGAAGCGCGAATTCTTCAAGGAAGAACTGCGTTCGCTGGAGCTCGGGCTGGAGAACCGGCTCAAGGCCAAGGTGGGCCTGCTCTCGGGCGGCCAGCGGCAGGCACTGTCGCTGCTGATGGCCACGTTCAGCAGCCCGAAAATTCTGCTGCTGGATGAGCACACCGCGGCCCTCGATCCGCAGCGTGCGGAGCTGGTCAGCCGCCTGACCGCGGAAGTGGTCGACCGGCACCGCCTGACCACGCTGATGGTGACCCACAACATGGAGCAGGCGCTGCGGCTGGGCACCCGGCTGATCATGATGCACGAGGGCCGGATCATCCTGGATCTGGACCAGGAGCAGAAGCAGAAGGCCACCGTGCCGGACTTGCTGCATGAGTTCGAGAAGATCAAGGGCGTGGTCGACGACCGCACCATGCTCCAGTAGCGTCCGCGCGCCCGGGGGCATGAACCGGGTTTAACGTACGACGGCGGCTGTCCCACCTATGCGGTAGGGGCGGCCGCCGTTCCCGTGCCGGCGGCAGCAGCCAGCCGGCCCGCGAGCTCCGCGGCGCGCTCCCGGAATTCCGCCGGCTCCAGGATTTCGAACGTAAAGCCGGTGGCGGCCAGCTCCACCAGTGGGTAGTCCAGTGAATCGTAACCCGCCCGCAGCAGGGTGGCGCCGCCGTCGTCGGACAGGACGGCGATATTCGGCGGGATCCTCTCCGCGACCGCCTGCAGCGGAGCGTCGATCCGTACCACCACGTCGAACCTGTACGGGGACCTGGTGATCGATTGCTGGACGTAGGCGGCCAGATCCGGCTGCGGCAACTGCCGCGGGGCGAAGCGTTCACGGGCCGTGGGAACCGATTCGAACCGGTCCACCCGGAAGGTGCGCCAGTCCTGCCGGCCCGTATCGTAGGCCACCAGATACCAACGGCGGCCGGTGTCCACCAGCCGGTACGGTTCGGCCAAGCGGCGGCCGGACTCGCCGTCTGCCTTGGCGTAGCGGAAGCCGATCACGCGCCGTTCGGCAATGGCGGTGGAGATCGCGGTCAGCACCTCGGGATCCACGGCGGCGGTGGGGCCGGCCAGGGTGACCACAGCGTTCTTCAGGGTGGAAAACTTGGGGCGGAGCCGCGCCGGCAGCACCTGCTCCAGCTTGGTCAGCGCCCGGAGGGAGGCCTCGCCGACGCCGGCCACCGGGCTGGCGGTCACCGCCCCGAGGCCGAGCGCGACGGCGAGGGCTTCGTCGTCGTCCAGCAGCAGCGGCGGAAGCTGCGCGCCCGCGCCCAGCTGGTAGCCGCCGGCGACGCCGGGGGACGCATTGATGGGATAACCGAGGTTGCGCAGCTTGCCGATGTCGCGGCGCACCGTGCGTTCGGTGACGCTCATCCGCTCGGCCAGGGCGGAGCCGGTCCACTCCCGGCGCATCTGGAGCAGGGAGAGCAGCTGCAACAGCCGCGCGGACGTTTCGAGCATGGCCCACCTGTCATCAGCAGCCCGAGCGTGCGGCGTCATGCAGCACGCGCGGGTGCCGGTCGTTCCGGCAACAGGGCCACTCTAGTCTCGATTGAGGACAAGAGCTGTCCGGTATGAGCCCCGGGGTGGTGCCGGAAAACCTGCGTCGTGCCGCGGCCGTGGCCCGGCTCTGGGCAAACGGCGGGCCGCCCGGCATGATGGACTCCCGGGCTCCGGAGCCGAGGAGCCGCCGTTGGGGAGGAGCCGGCATGCCGTTCAATGCAGCCGAGGAGTTGCTCGAGCAGCTGACCTGGCATTGGGACGCCCAGGCCCGGCCACGGCTGGAGGGACTCACCGACGAAGAATACTTCTGGGAGCCGGCCGAGGGCTGCTGGAACGTGCGCCACCGCGGCACGAGTACCGCACCGATGGCGGTGGGCGCCGGTGATTTCACGATCGACTTCGCGCTTTCGGAGCCGGTGCCGCCGCCGGTGACCACTGCCGCCTGGCGGCTGGGCCACATTCTGGTGGGCGTGCTGGGCAGCCGGAACGCCTCGCACTTCGGCGGTCCGCCGGTCTTCTACGAATCGTTCGACTATCCGGGCACGGCGTCAGGGGCGTTGGAGCTGCTGGACGAATACTACGCGCGCTGGATTGCGGGGGTCCGTGCGCTCGGCGAGGAGGGGCTGGCGCTGCCCTGTGGGCCCGCCGAGGGCCCTTACGCCGATCGCTCCATGGGGACGCTGGTGCTGCACATCAATCGGGAAATGATTCATCACTTGGCCGAGATCGCACTGTTGCGCGACCTCTTCGCCCACCGCCAGTAGCCCGGGCCCGGGCGGACCCGCGGGGCCAGGTTCGGCCGGACGTGCCGGCCGGGGGAAGGCCCCGCAGGTCCCTCCGGGAGGCAGAGCGGGGGGTGCAGGCCCCGCAGGGCCCGCCGGGAGGGAGCCCGTAGGTGCGGACAGGTCCCGCAGGTCCTCCCGGAGGGTCCCGTGGGCGGGTCAGGCCAGTCGGGCGAGGTCGGTGTAGGCGCGGCTCGGGGTGGAGCCTGCCGTCCAGTCGGCCTGCGAGCGTTCCGGCGGGGTGATGCCCCGTCCGTCACGGAAGATCAGCCGGAGGGTTCCGGTGATGACGAGGAGTGCCAGGGCGGTGATCAGGAGGAGTTCCATGCCTCCATGGTGGTCCTGCCGCCGCCAAAAAAAGAGTGGCAGAAACGACCATAAAGCATAAAAAACTGCCATACTGGAGGCATGTTGAAAAAGGTGGCCCTGATAGTGCTTCCGGGAGCGGCCCCGTTCGAATTCGGGGTGGTCTGCGAGGTCTTCGGCATCGACCGGTCCGACCGCGGGACTGGCGTCCCGGCGTTCGACTTCCGGATCTGCACTCCTGAGCCGGGGACTGTCGGTACCAAGCTGGGGTTCTCCCTGAACGTCCCGCTCGGACTGGATGCCGCCGCCGACGCAGACCTGGTGGTGGTGGCACCGTACCAGCGCATGGACCAACCCCCCGAGGCACTTTTGCAGGCCCTGCAGGCCGCACATGCCCGCGGCGCCTGGGTGTTGTCCGTGTGCTCTGCGGCCTTCGTGCTGGCCGAAGCGGGGCTGCTGGACGGCCGGCGCGCCACCACGCACTGGCAGTACTCACACCAACTGGCTGCCGAATATCCCCGGGTCGACGTCGACGAAAACGTGCTTTACGTGGAAGACGACCGCATCATCACCAGCGCCGGCACGGCCGCGGGAATCGACGCCTGCCTGCACCTGGTCCGGACCGAACTCGGGGCATCCGTGGCGACGGCCATCGCCAGGGACATGGTGGTGCCGCCGCACCGGGCCGGAGGGCAGGCGCAATATATTGACCGGCCCATGTCGCTGGCCGGCTGCCACACCCTTAAAGACCTGCTGGCGTGGCTCACTGAAAACCTGGCCCAGGAGGTTAGCGTTGCCCAGCTGGCCGCCCGGGTGCATATGTCCGAGCGCACCTTCGCCCGGCGGTTCCGGGCCGAGACCGGCGCGACGCCGGCCGCCTGGATCAACGCCCAGCGGGTGCTGCGCGCGCAGGAGCTGCTGGAGGAATCGGACCTGAACGTCGAAGAGATTGCCCGGATCACCGGGTTTGGGCAGGCGGTGCTGCTGCGCCACCATTTCGCCAAGGCCGTTGGCGTGAGCCCTGCCTCCTACCGCCGCACCTTCCGTGGCAGCGGCGCCACCGCCGGCGCGCGGCAGCCGGCAGGCAGTGCGGCCGGCTAGGAGCTGGTTCTCCCCCCGGCGACCGGGGGAGTGGCCTTGTTCCGCGGCCGGTGTGCATGCACAATCATAAGTGTGCTTAGTAGTCCGGCGGGCGGTGCGCGGCGGACGACCACGGCGCATCGAGTCGCCGGGTGCGCGCACCCGAAGCGAATTAAGGAGAACCGGTGATGAGTTCAGCTGCAGAAGGGGCCAGGAGCCCGAAGCAACGACGCAATGAAGTGGTAGCGGCGGAGAGGCGCCAATTCGGCGGCATCAAGTGGGGTTCGGCATTCTTCGGCTGGCTCGCGGCTACCGGGATCGGGGTCATCCTGACGGCGCTGGTAGCCGCCATCGGCACGGCAGTCGGGATCGCCGAGAGCGCCGATCCCGCGCAGGTTGCCGATCAGGCGTCCCGGAACCTGGGGACGGTCGGAATAGTGGGCGGCATCATCCTGGCCGTCATCTTGTTCATCTCGTACTTCTGCGGCGGATACGTCGCCGGCCGGATGGCCCGCTTCGACGGGGTCAAGCAGGGGTTGGCCGTGTGGCTGTGGGCAATCGTGGTTGCCATTGTGCTGGCCATTCTCGGGCTGATCGCCGGCAGCCAGTTCAACGTCCTGAGTTCCCTGAACAGTTTCCCCCGCGTGCCCCTCGGCGAGGGGGAGCTGACGACCGGCGGCATCGTTTTTCTGGTCGTCGCGGCGCTGGTCTCGCTCGCCGGTGCGATTCTCGGCGGCAGGTCCGGAATGCATTTCCACCGCAAAGTGGACCAGGTGGGCGTCGACCGCCGCTTCGACGGGGCGGCCGACGGCGAGTGACGCTGGTCCGGCGTTGGCCGGCTGCCGTTAATGAGAGTTAACGAGAGAATCCCCGGCGGTTTCGCCGGGGATTCTCCCTTGTCCTGCGCTTCAGTGCCCTCGATAGGATTCGAACCTACGGCCTTCTGCTCCGGAGGCAGACGCTCTATCCCCTGAGCTACGAGGGCGCGGCACCGGCTGTTGGCCCGGTGCCCTGCGGGACCTATTGAGCTTATCAGTATCTGCGCCGCCAGAAGAAATGCGCCCGGACCGGCCGCGACGGCGACCCGGCGGGAAGCGGCCGGTCCGGCCGGCACGTCCGGCCGGCAAAGCCCGCCTGCGAGCCCGGTCACAGCCAGCCCGCCGAAAGCCGGGCGGATCAAGGGATTGCCCTATGCTTGTGGGGTGACTCCTGAAGAACTTTCCGCTGCCATTGCCGCCTGCCTGCAGGCCGCCGTCGACGCCGGCGACTTCGCCGTCGAAATGCCCAGCGAGGTCCGCGTGGAGCGCCCGAAGAACCGCGAGCACGGGGACTGGGCCACCAACATCGCCATGCAGCTGGGCAAGAAGGCCGGCATGAGCCCGCGCCAGTTCGCCGAAATCCTCAGCGCGCGGCTGGAGAAAATCGACGGCGTCAGCCGGGTGGACATCGCGGGACCCGGATTCCTGAACATCACCGTGGACGCCGCCGCCGCGGGAACGCTGGCCCGCAGCATCGTGGAGGCCGGGAGCGCCTTCGGCACCGCCAGCGACCTGGCCGGCCAGCGGATCAACCTCGAATTCGTCTCCGCCAACCCGACTGGTCCGATCCACCTGGGCGGGACCCGCTGGGCGGCACTGGGCGATGCCCTGGCCCGCATCCTGGCCGCGCAGGGCGCCGACGTCACGCGCGAGTACTACTTCAACGACCACGGGTCGCAGATCGACCGCTTCGCCCGCTCGCTGCTGGCGAAGGCAAAGGGCGAACCCGCCCCCGAGGATGGCTACGGCGGAGACTACATCGGCGACATTGCGCAGGCGGTCCTGCGGCAGAACCCGGATGCGCTGTCGGCGGCCGACCCGCAGGAAGAGTTCCGCAGCCGCGGCGTCGAACTGATGTTTGCCGCCATCAAGGAATCGCTGCATGAGTTCGGTGTGGACTTCGACGTCTACTTCCACGAAAATTCCCTGTTCGAGGACGGTGCGGTCGAAAAGCTGCTGCAGCAGCTCAAAACCTCGGGCAGCCTCTATTTCCAGGACGGCGCCTGGTGGTTGAGGTCCACCGACTTCGGCGATGACAAGGACCGCGTCGTCATCAAGTCCGACGGCAACGCCGCGTACATCGCCGGCGACATCGCGTACTTCAAGAACAAGCGGGACCGCGGCTTTGACCTGTGCATCTACATGCTCGGCGCCGACCACCACGGCTACGTCGCCCGGCTGAAAGCCGCCGCGGCTGCCATCGGCGACGACGCCGACCGGGTGGAAGTGCTGATCGGCCAGATGGTCAACCTGGTCAAGGACGGCAAGCCCATGCGGATGTCGAAGCGGGCCGGCACGGTGGTGACCATGGAGGACCTGGTCGATGCGGTGGGCGTGGATGCCGCCCGCTATGCCCTCACCCGTTCGCACGCCGATTCCAACATCGACATCGACCTGGACCTGCTGGTTAAGCACAGCAACGACAACCCGGTCTTTTACGTGCAGTACGCCCATGCGCGCACCTGCGCCGTCGCGCGCAACGCGGCCTCTTCCGGCGTGGACCGCAGCGCGTTCAATGCATCGCTGCTGGACCACGCCACGGAGAACGAACTGCTGGCGGTGCTCGGGGCCTACCCGTCGGTGGTCGCCACGGCCGCGAAGCTGCGCGAACCGCACCGCATCGCCCGGCACCTGGAAGTCATCGCCGGCGCGTACCACCGCTGGTACGACGCCTGCCGGGTGACGCCGATCGGCGACGGCGAAGTCACCGACACGCACCGTACCCGTTTGTGGTTGAACGCCGCTGTGACCCAGGTCCTGGCCAACGGCCTCGGCCTGCTGGGCGTCAGCGCGCCGGAGAGGATGTAATGCCCGCAGCACACGAAACCGCCGCCGCCTCTCCGCTGGCTCCGGACTGGCTCACCTGCCCGCAGGACGTCAACCGGCTCGACGCCAAGCTCTGGGCCCGGGACGTGTCCCGCGGCGCGGCGGGCGAACTGGAAATCTCAGGCCTCGGCGTCGCCCGGCTCAAGGAACAGTTCGGCACGCCGCTGTTCGTGGTGTCCGAGGACGACTTCCGGGCACGCGCGCGCGAGTTCAAGCAGGCCTTCGACGAGGCTTTCAGCACGCTCTGCGGCGGCGTGGATGTGTACTACGCCGGCAAGGCGTTCCTCAGCGTGGAAATCGCCCGCTGGGTGGCGCAAGAGGGGCTGAGGCTGGACACCTGCAGCGGCGGCGAGCTGGCCGTGGCCGCCCGGGCCGGCATCCCGGGGGAGGACCTGGGCCTGCACGGCAACAACAAGTCGGACGCCGAGCTCCACCGCGCGCTGGACATGGGGCTGGGCCGCATCGTGGTGGACAGCCTGGACGAACTGGCACGCCTCGGAGCCATCGCCGCGGCCCGCGGCGAGATGGCCAACGTGATGCTGCGGCTGACCCCCGGCGTGCACGCGCACACCCACGAGTTCATCGCCACGGCGCACGAAGACCAGAAATTCGGCCTCTCGATGGCCAGCGCGGACGACGGCGCGGGGCGCGACGCCGGTGCGCAGCCCCGGTCGGCCGGCTCGCCGGCCGCGCAGGCCGTGGCGGCGGCGCTGGCGCACGAGTCCATCAACCTGCTGGGCCTGCACTGCCATATCGGATCGCAGATCTTCGAACCGGAAGGCTTCGCGCTGGCGGCCGAACGGCTGCTCACGTTCGTGGCCGAGGTCAAGCAGGTCCACGGCGTGGAACTGCACGAACTGGACCTGGGCGGCGGTTACGGCATCGCCTACACCGAGGCCGACGCCCCCCGCCCGCCGGCCGAACTCGCCCAGGCGATGGCCGCCGTCGTGCGGTCCGTCACCGAGCGGCTGGGCATCCGGGTGCCGCGGATCTCGATCGAACCGGGCCGGGCAATCGCCGGGCCCAGCACGTTCACGCTGTACTCGGCCGGCACCCGCAAGACCGTCCAGGTGGACGTGGACGGCGGCGGCAGCAGCCCGCGGCGGTACGTGTCCGTGGACGGGGGCATGAGCGACAACGCCCGCCCCGTGCTCTATGACGCCGACTATTCCGCCGCGCTGGCCTCGCGTGTGACGGACGCGGCCCCGATTATTTCCCGCGTGGTTGGTAAACACTGCGAGAGCGGTGACATTGTAGTCAGGAACGTTTACCTGCCCGAGGACATCGAGGCAGGGGACCTGCTGGCCGTGCCGGCGACCGGGGCCTATTGCTGGGCGCTCTCCAGCAACTACAACTACGTCGCCCGGCCACCTGTGGTTGCCGTGCGCGGCGGCGAGGCGCGGTTGATCATCCGAGGCGAAACCGAAGCCGACCTGCTGGCCCGCGACCTGGGCTGACCGCCGGTCGGGCAGCAGCCAATGCGAGTGAACAAAAGACTGAGAGTTTGGGCAGCATGAAAACGCTGAAGGTAGCACTGTTGGGATGCGGGAACGTCGGCGCCCAGGTGGCCCGCATCCTGATTGACGACGCCGATGTGCTCGCCGCACGCACCGGCGCGCGGCTGGAACTAACCGGCATCGCGGTGCGCAATGCCGCGGCCAAACGGGCGGTGGAACTGCCCGCCGAGCTGTTCACCACCGACGCCGCGACGCTGGTCAAGGACGCCGACATCGTGATCGAACTGCTGGGCGGCCTGGAACCGGCCCGGACGCTCATCCGCACCGCGATCGCCAACGGGGCCGCCGTCGTCACCGGCAACAAGGCCCTGCTGGCCGCCGACGGACAGGAGCTGTACGCGCAGGCCGACGACGCCGGCGTCGAGCTCTCCTTTGAGGCGGCCGTGGCCGGGGCCATCCCGATCCTGCGGCCCATCCGCGAGTCGCTGGCGGGGGACCGCGTCACCAAGGTGATGGGCATCGTCAACGGGACCACCAACTACATCCTGGACCAGATGGATTCCACCGGCGCCCAGTTTGCCGAGGCGCTGGCCGCCGCGCAGGAGCTCGGCTACGCCGAAGCCGACCCCACCGCCGACATCGAAGGCCATGACGCCGCCGCCAAGGGCGCCATCCTGGCCGGGCTGGCCTTCCACACCGCGGTCGACCTGGCCGACGTCCAGTGCCAGGGCATCAGCTCCGTCTCCGCGGACGACATCGCCGCGGCCCGGGACGCCGGCTACGTGATCAAGCTGCTGGCGATCGCCGAGCGGCTGCGCGGCGCCGACGGCCGCGAGGGCGTGTCCGTGCGCGTCCACCCGACCCTGCTGCCGCGCCAACACCCGCTGGCCGCCGTGCACGGAGCGTTCAACGCCGTCTTCGTGGAAGCGGAAAACGCCGGCGAACTGATGTTCTACGGCCAGGGTGCCGGCGGTGCGCCGACCGCCTCGGCCGTGGTCGGCGACGTGGTCAGCGCCGCCCGGCGCATGGTCGGCGGCGGCCCGGGCCGGACCGAGACGGCGACGGTGGACCTGCCCGCCGTCGGGCTCGACTCGGTCAGGACCAGCTACTACATCGGCCTGGACGTGGCCGACCGGCCCGGTGTGCTGGCCCAGATTGCCGGCGTCTTCGCCGAGCACGGGGTCTCCATCGAGACCATGCGCCAGACCATCCACACCGAAGGCCCCCTGGATGCCGCCCACGACGGCGGCCAGGTGACCGCCGAACTGCGCTTCGTCACCCACCGGGCCTCCGAGGCGTCGCTGGCCGCAACGGTCGAAGCCGTGCGCGGGCTCGACATCGTCAACGCTGTTACCTCTGTCCTGCGAGTAGAAGGAATCTAAGTGGCCCACCAATGGCGCGGCGTCATCCGTGAATACGCGGACCGGCTGCCGGTAACGGAGCAGACCGAGATCATCACCCTCGGCGAAGGCGGCACCCCGCTGGTGCAGGCCAAGGCCCTCTCCGAACTGACCGGCTCCGAGGTCTACCTCAAGGTGGAGGGGATGAACCCCACCGGCTCCTTCAAGGACCGCGGCATGACCATGGCCATCACCGCGGCCGTGGAGGCCGGCGCCAAGGCGGTGGTCTGCGCGTCCACCGGCAACACCTCCGCCTCCGCTGCCGCCTATGCCACCCAGGCCGGGCTGAAGTGCGCGGTGCTGGTGCCGGCCGGCAAGATCGCCATGGGCAAGATGAGCCAGGCGATCGCGCACGGCGCCGAGATCATCCAGATCAACGGCAACTTCGACAACTGCCTGGAGGTGGCCCGCAAGCTCTCCGAGGCCTACCCGGTGTTCCTGGTCAACTCGGTGAACCCGGCACGCATCCAGGGCCAGAAGACGGCGGCCTTCGAGACCGTCGACTATCTGGGCGACGCCCCGGACATCCACGTGATGCCGGTGGGCAACGCGGGCAACATCACCGCGTACTGGAAGGGGTACCAGGAGTACGCGGCGCCGTACGAATCGGCCGTTGCCGGCATGCTCCCGCCGGTCGCCACCAAGACCCCCACGCTGTGGGGCTTCCAGGCCGCCGGCGCGGCGCCGCTGGTGCTGGGACACCCGGTGACCGAACCGGAAACCATCGCCACCGCCATCCGGATCGGCAATCCGGCCTCCTGGGACACCGCCGTCGCCGCACGCGACGAGTCCGGCGGGCTGATCGACTCGGTGACCGACGACGAGATCCTGGCCGCGCACCGCTGGCTCTCCTCCCGGGAAGGCGTCTTCGTGGAGCCGGGCTCTGCGGCGGGCGTTGCCGGCGTGCTCAAGAAGCACGCGGCCGGCGAGGTGCCCGCGGGCAAGACCATCGTCATCACGGTCACCGGCCACGGGCTGAAGGACCCGCAGTGGGCGCTGCAGACCCAGGACGGCAGCGAGGTGGCGCCGGTCAAGGTGGACTTCGACGTGGTCAGCGTGGCCAGCGCCCTTGGTCTTGAGTAGCAGCACCTTGCCGGGGGAGGACACCGCGGTGGCCGGCCGCATCGCGCCCGGACAGCGCGTCACGGTGCGGGTGCCGGCCACCAGCGCCAACCTGGGCCCCGGCTTCGACAGCCTGGGCCTGGCGCTGGCGTACTTTGACACCGTCACCGTGGAATCGACCGACGACGGCGTCTTCCACGCGTCCGTGACCGGCGAAGGCGCGGCGAACCTGCCCTCCGACGAAAGCCACCTGATTATCCGCACCCTGCGCAGCACGCTGCGCGAAGCGGGGTACGACGTCGGCGGGCTGCGTCTTCAGGCCCGGAACCTCATTCCGCACGGCCGCGGCATGGGTTCCTCGGCCGCCGCCGTCGTGTCCGCCGTGCTGCTGGCCGACGCCCTGCTCCCGGAGCGCGAACGGCTGGGGGCGGACAAAATCCTGCAGGTTTGCTCGGCGCTGGAGGGCCACCCCGACAACGTGGCTCCGGCCCTGGGCGGACAGTTGGCCATCTCCTGGGAAGAGGACGGCGTGTTCTCCAGCACGTGCGTGCCGATCTGCCCGGACATCGTTCCGGTGCTGGCGATCCCGGCCTATGAGCTGTCCACGGAAACCGCGCGCAACCTGCTGCCCGAGTCCGTGCCGCACCACGTTGCCGCCGCCAATTCCGGCCGCGCCGCGCTGCTGGTCCACGCGCTGACCCGCGATCCGTCCCTGCTCAGGGCCGGAACCGAAGACTGGCTGCACCAGCGGCACCGGGCGCCGGCCATGGAACCCAGCGCCGCGCTCATCGCGGCGTTGCGCAGCCAGGGCCACGCCGCCGTCGTCTCCGGTGCCGGACCCACCGTGATGACACTCGCAGCGGACGAGGCCGAAGCGGCGCAGGTCCAGCGGGCCATCGCCGCGCACCTCGAACGCAGCGACATGCCGGGAAACTGGCGTGTGCTGAAACTGGCAGTGGACACAGATGGTGCTAAAGTGGAAGTGCACCCCCGGGATTAACCGGCGAGGACACCTGCCGGATGCTCCGGATCAAGCAAGCCGAGTAGCCGTTTGGGCAGGATCCCCGTTCCAGGTGCAGCCTTTCAGGAGCCTTCCGCGGCACTCAACGGCGTTGCTGCCGGCCATCGGCCGGACAGGACCTCACTCGTTCCATCCGGACGGCTTGTTTCAAGGTTTTCATCTCTGATCACCCGGACTTGTTTCGGCATGACGCCGCAGGCAATACCGGACCCAGCCGGGCTTCTCATGCATCGGCCGGGTGGCAAACAACGCGGTGCGCTTCATATGCACACCGCCCGACGAGGGGGAAGGATCCTTCGTGACCGAAACCACTGACCTGACCGCAGGTGTGGAAACAATAGACTCTCCTGCACCGAAGAGTGCAGGCCTTGCCGGCCTGAAGCTGGCCCAACTGCAGGTGCTGGCGGGGCAGCTCGGCATCACCGGCGGCTCGCGGATGCGCAAGGGCGACCTGGTCGCCGCGATTTCCGACCACCAGCGCGGCTCTTCCGTGGCCGACCGGACGGCCAAGAAGGCCGACCAGCCGGTGCGCACCGAAGCGCCGGCGGCGGCCAAGGAAGAGACCGCCGGCCCGGCCGGCGACGGCGCAACCGGCGGCACGCCCGGTGGCGACCTGACCAAGGCGGCGGAGCGGGTCGCCCGCACCCGCAACCGCAACCGCCGCGCCAGCAGCGACGGCACCGTGGCTTCCGCCAACGGGGAAGCAACGGCCGCCGCCACCGAAGCGCCCGCCGAAGCTCCGGCCCAGGCCCCCGCCCAGGCCCCCGCTGCGGACAACGCTCCGGCCGACGGCGAAGGACGCCCGGAGCGCCGCAGCCGCGGACGCAACCGCCGTTCCGAGTCCAGCCAGCAGGACACGCCCGAGACCAAGGCCGACGCCCCGCAGGAAGCCGCCGAGGGCAAGCCGGCCGAGGGCAGGCAGGACGAGAAGAAGGACGGCCAGGACGGCTCCGGCCAGCAGCAGGCCGGCCGCGGCGACGGCCAGTCGGATCGCCGCAACCGCAACCGCAACCGCAACGAAGCCGACCGCGACACCCGGGACAACCGCGACACCCGGGAGCGCGACACCCGCGACACCCGCGACACCCGCCAGGATGACGGCGACGAGGGCGGCCGCGGCCGCAACCGCAACCGCCGCAACCGCCGCGACAACGACAGCAACAACACCCGCTACCGCGACCGCAACGAGCGGCGCCGCGGCCGCGACCGCGGTCCGGAGGTCGACGACACCGAGATTTCCGACGACGACGTGCTGCTGCCCGTCGCCGGCATCCTGGACGTGCTGGAGAACTACGCCTTCGTGCGCACCTCCGGCTACCTGCCCGGACCGAACGACGTGTACGTCTCGCTGGCCCAGGTCAAGAAGCACAACCTGCGCAAGGGCGACGCCGTCGTCGGTGCCATCCGCGCTCCGCGTGACGGCGATTCCGGCGGCCAGAGCAGCCGGCAGAAGTTCAACGCGCTGGTCAAGCTCACCTCCGTCAACGGCAAGCCGGTGGAGGAGAACAAGGACCGCGTGGACTTCACCAAGCTGGTTCCGCTGTACCCGTCCGAGCGACTGCGCCTGGAGACCGAGCCGAAGAAGATCGGCCCCCGCGTTATCGACCTGGTGGCTCCGATCGGCAAGGGCCAGCGCGGCCTGATCGTCTCCCCGCCGAAGGCCGGCAAGACGTTGATCCTGCAGTCCATCGCCAACGCGATCACCACCAACAACCCCGAGGTCCACCTCATGATGGTGCTGGTCGATGAGCGGCCCGAAGAAGTCACCGACATGCAGCGCACGGTCAAGGGCGAGGTCATCGCCTCGACCTTCGACCGCCCCGCCGATGACCACACCACCGTGGCCGAACTGGCCATCGAGCGCGCCAAGCGCCTGGTGGAGATGGGCATGGACGTGGTCGTCCTGCTGGACTCGATGACCCGCCTGGGCCGCGCCTACAACCTGGCCGCCCCGGCCTCGGGCCGCATCCTCTCCGGCGGCGTGGACTCGTCGGCGCTGTACCCGCCGAAGCGCTTCTTTGGCGCCGCCCGGAACATTGAAAACGGCGGCTCCCTGACCATCCTCGCCACCGCGCTGGTGGAGACCGGGTCCAAGATGGACGAGGTCATCTTCGAGGAGTTCAAGGGCACCGGCAACATGGAACTGCGCCTGTCCCGCTCGCTGGCAGACAAGCGCATCTTCCCGGCCGTCGACGTCAACGCCTCGGGCACCCGGCGCGAGGAGAACCTGCTCTCGCCCGAAGAGGTCAAGATCATGTGGCGCCTGCGCCGCGTCCTTTCCGGACTGGACACCCAGCAGGCGCTGGAACTGCTCACGGGCAAGATCCGGGAGACGCAGTCCAACGTCGAGTTCCTGATGCAGGTCCAGAAGACGACGCTCGGCTCGAAGTCCGAAAACGACAAGTAGCTGCCCCAGCCGCCCACATGTGCCGGCCCCGCCTCTGTGCGCGGGCCGGCGTGTGCTGGGCGGCTTGTCGTTTAAGGGCGCATCGCCCGCACCCCCGCCATTGCTATCTAGACTTGTTGTGAGTCGAAAGAGGTTTGAAGATGTTTGAGTCCGTTCAGGGGCTTCTTGACGAGCACGCCGCGCTCCAGAAGGAATTGAGCGACCCCGCCGTCTATGCCGACCAGGCGCGCGCGCGGAAGCTGGGGCGGCGGTCAGCGGAGCTGAACGGCATCGTCGAAGCGCACAAGCGCTGGTCGCACCTGTCAGACGATCTCGAAGCGGCACGCGAGCTCGCCGACGAGGATCCCGAACTGGCGGCCGAGGTGCCCGGGCTCGAAGCCGAACTCGAAATCGCCCAGGAACGGCTCCGCCGCCTGTTGATCCCGCGCGATCCGGACGACGCCCGCAACGTGATCATCGAGGTCAAGGGCGGCGAAGGGGGCGACGAGGCGGCCCTGTTCGCCGGCGACCTGCTCCGGATGTACATGCGCTACGCCGAGTCCCGCGGCTGGAAGACCGAGATCATCTCCGCGACCGAGTCCGATCTGGGCGGTTACAAGGACGTGCAGATGGCCATCAAGGGCAGCTCCAACGACCCGGCCGAAGGCGTGTGGGCCCGGCTCAAGTTCGAGGGCGGCGTGCACCGCGTCCAGCGCGTTCCGGTGACCGAATCGCAGGGCCGCATCCACACCTCCGCCGCCGGCGTCCTGGTGCTTCCCGAAGTGGACGAGCCGGAAGAGATCGACCTCAGCCCGAACGACCTGAAGGTCGATGTCTACCGCTCCTCCGGGCCCGGCGGCCAGTCCGTGAACACCACCGACTCGGCGGTGCGCATCACCCACCTGCCCACCGGCATCGTGGTCGCCATGCAGAACGAGAAGTCCCAGCTGCAGAACCGTGAGGCCGCCCTGCGCGTGCTCCGGGCGCGGCTGTTGGCCCACCAGCAGGAGCAGATCGACGCGGCGAACTCCGAGACCCGCAAGTCGCAGATCCGCACGATGGACCGCTCCGAGCGCATCCGCACCTACAACTTCCCGGAGAACCGGATCGCGGACCACCGCACCGGCTACAAGGCCTACAACCTGGACGCGGTGATGAGCGGCGAGTTGGAACCGGTGATCCAGTCCGCCATCCAGATGGACGAGGAACACCGGCTGGCCGCCCTCGGCGAGGAAAACTAGCCAGCAGTGCCCGCCACGAACCTGGCCGAGGCCTTGTCCGCCGCCACCGCGCGGTTGGCCGAGGCCGGCGTCCCCTCGCCGCGGGTCGACGCCGAACTGCTCGCCGCCCACCTGCTGGGGGTTTCGCCGGGGCGTGTCCGCGCGCTGGCGCTGATGGGAGCGGAAGCTCCGCCCGGGCTCGAGGACCTGGTGGCCGAGCGCGCCACCCGCATCCCGCTGCAGCACATCACGGGCCGGGCCTATTTCCGGCATCTCGAACTGCAGGTGGGACCGGGCGTGTTCGTCCCGCGGCCGGAAACCGAAACCGTCGCCCAGCACGCGATCGACCGCGCGCGGGCTTTGGCCGCGGCCAAAGTGGTGGACCTGGGCACCGGCTCCGGCGCGATCGCCGCCGCCGTGGCGAGCGAAGTTCCCACGGCCACCGTCTACGCGGTGGAACTGAGTGCCCTGGCCCACGCCTGGGCCGAACGGAACCTGGCGCCGCTGGGCGTTACCCTCCTGCGGGAGGACCTGCGCACGGCGCTGTCCGCGCACGACGGAACCTTCGACGTCGTCGTCTCCAATCCGCCGTACATCCCCGCCGAAGCGGTCCCGCGCGAGCCCGAAGTGGCCGACCACGACCCGCAGATGGCGCTCTACGGCGGGGGAGCGGACGGCATGGAACTGCCGGCGGCCACGGCGGCCTCGGCCGCGCGGCTGCTGAAGCCGGGCGGCCACTTCATCATGGAGCATGCCGAAGTCCAGGCCGCCGCCGTGCTGTCCCTCCTGCGCTCGGCCGGATGCTGGCAGCAGGTGGCCACCCAGTACGATCTGACCGGACGCGAGCGGGCCACGTCGGCTCAACGGTTATGAGAATGGAACAATGAGACTGTGAGCACTACGTATAACTGCGACGACGCCGCAGACCGCAGCGAGGGACTGGCGGCGGCACAGGCCGCCATCGCCGACCGGCAGTGTGTTGTCATGCCTACCGATACCGTCTACGGGATCGCCGCCGACGCGTTCTCGCCGCAGGCCGTGGCCACGCTGCTGGCCGCCAAGGGACGCGGGCGCAAAATGCCCCCGCCCGTGCTGGTGCCGCGGCCGCAGACCATGGACGGGCTGGCCGCTGACGTGAGTGACGAGGCCCGGGCCCTCGCCGACACCTTCTGGCCCGGCGGGCTGACCCTGATTTTCCGCGCGCAGCCGTCGCTGACCTGGGACCTGGGCGAAACCAAGGGCACCGTTGCCCTGCGCATGCCCAATGACGAACTGGCGCTGGAACTGCTGGCAGCCACCGGGCCGCTGGCCGTTTCCTCCGCGAACCGCACCGGCCAGCCGTCGGCGCAGACGGCCGCGCAGGCCCTGGAGCAGTTGGCCGAGTCCGTGGACGTCTACCTGGAAGACGGCTTTCGGCCTGTCGGGGGGACGACGGCGGTGCCCTCCACCATCGTTGACTGCACTTCCGCCACGCTGCGGGTAGTGCGCGAAGGCACCATCAGCCTGGAGACATTGCGAACCGTCGTGCCGGGCATCCTGGGCCTGGGGGAGACGGCAGAGGCATGAGCCGCGATTCCGCTCTTCCCCGCGGCAAGACCGCCAGCAGCGACCGTGCCCTGTGGCTCTGGTCGCAGATCCTGCTGGACTCCCTGGCCTGGGTCCTGGCCATCGTCCTGGCCGTCTTCCTGCGCTACGAGATGACGCTGAGCCTGACCAAGGTCCCGGGCATCATCCTGCTCTGCGCGGTGGCCATCGCGGCCCAAATGGCCGTCGGGTCCGCCTTCGCGCTCTATAAGGGGCGCTACAGTTTCGGCAGCTTCCACGAGGCCAAGCTGCTGGTCATGGTGACCATCTCGGTGTCGTTGATCCTGAGCGTCGGACTGCTGCTGTTCGGCATCTCGCTGGGGATCGCGCGCGGCACCGGCCTGATCGCCTTCCCCTTCGCCTGCCTGTTCATGGCCGCCGTCCGCTACCTGAAGCGGATGTACGTGGAAAGCAAAGCCAAGCCGGGCGACGAGGCCGAGCGGACGCTGATCTACGGCGCCGGGTTCGTCGGCAACAACATCGTGACCCGGATGAGCAACGACCCGGCCTCGCCGTGGCTGCCGGTGGGGCTGATCGACGACGATCCGGCCAAGAAGCACCTGCGCATCGCCTCCGTCCCGGTCCTGGGCCGGATGGAGGACCTGCCGGAGATCGCGCACCGCACCGGGGCGACCGTGCTGCTGGTGGCGATCGCGGACATCGACTCCGCGCGGATGCGACAGATCTCCGACAGCATCGCGGGCCGGAACATGCGGGTGCTGGTGGTACCGCCGCTGAAGGAGATGCTCACCGGACGGCAGGACTTCTCCTTCCGCGAGGTGGACATCGAGGACCTCATCGGGCGGCAGCCGGTGGACATCCACGTCGAAGAGATTGCCCACTACGTCACCGGCAAGCGGGTGCTCGTCACGGGCGCCGGCGGGTCCATCGGTTCCGAGCTGTGCCGCCAGATCCACGCGTTCCAGCCGGCCGAGCTGATCATGCTGGACCGCGACGAGACCGGGCTGCAGGGCACGCAGATCTCGATCACCGGCAAGGGCCTGCTCACGGGCAGGGACACCGTGCTGGCCGACATCCGCGACCCCGCCGCCCTCGAGGCCATCTTCCTGGACCGCAAGCCGGAAGTCGTGTTCCATGCTGCGGCGCTCAAGCACGTGTCGTTGCTGGAGCAGTATCCGGAGGAGGCGTGGAAGACCAACGTGCTCGGTTCGCTGAACGTGCTGCGCGCCGCCCGCGCCGCGCACGTGGCGACCTTCGTCAACATCTCCACCGACAAGGCCGCCAACCCCACCACCGTGCTGGGCCATTCCAAGCGCGTGGCGGAAAAGCTGACGGCCTGGGTGGCGCAGGAAACCGGGCAGAAGTATGTCTCCGTCCGGTTCGGCAACGTGCTGGGCAGCCGCGGCTCGGTGCTGCCGCTGTTCAGCGAGCAGATCCGCAAGGGCGGTCCGGTCACGGTCACCGACGCCGCGGCCACGAGGTTCTTCATGACGATTCCGGAAGCCTGCCAGCTGGTGATCCAGGCCGGCGCCATTGGCAGCGGCGGGGAAGTGCTGATCCTCGACATGGGCGAACCGGTGAAAATCCTGGACGTCGCCGAGCGGATGATCGCGATGTCGGGCAAGGACGTGGAAATTGTCTTCACCGGCCTGCGCCCCGGCGAGAAGCTGCACGAGGACTTGATCGGGGAGGGCGAAAGCGATTCCCGGCCGCTGCACCCCAAAATTTCGCACGCCTCCATCGAGGGGCTGGACCCGGACCGGATGAGCCTGGCCGAGTGGAAGAGCCGGCAGGACCTGGTCGCGGCCTCGACGGGCGCGATGGACGTGGTCCCGGCGGCAGCGGCCGCCGATGACGAACTCGAGGCCGGACTCAAGGCCGACGGGCGGGAGCGGGCGTCGTGACCGCAGCCGTGGTGGCCGTTGCCGCGGCCCTTCTGCTCAGCCTGTTGCTGCCGGTCGCGCTGATCCCGATGCTTAAGCGGCTCGGCGTACTCGACGTGCCGAACGAGCGGTCCTCGCACACCCGCGTCGTAGTCCGCGGGGTGGGCATTACCGTGGCGGCCGGGCTGCTGGCCGGGCTGCTGATCGCGGCGCTGGGGGGTGCCGCCGACGCGCCGCGGCTGCTGCTCGCCGTCGCCGGGGTGTCCGCCGCCGCCGCGCTGTTGGGCTGGATCGAAGACTTCCGGGGACTGTCCATCCGCGGACGGGCCGCGCTGCAACTGGGCATCGGAGCCGGCGGCACCGCGCTGGCCATTGGACTCACCGGCCAGACCTGGTGGTGGCTGCCGCTGGGCGCCCTGGCCCTGGCGGCCTACATCAACATCGCCAACTTCATGGACGGCATCAACGGGATTTCCGGGTTGCACGGCCTGGCTGTCGGACTGATGTTCGCCGCTACCGGGGCCGTCACCGGCCACGGCTGGCTCGTGGTCGGCGGGACCGTGGTGGCGGCCGCGTTTGTGGCGTTCCTGCCGTGGAACCTGGGCCGCGGGAACGTCTTTCTGGGCGACGTCGGCAGCTACCTGCTGGGGGCGAGCCTGACCATGCTGGGCATCACCGCCTTTTTGGACGGCGTGCCAGCGGAGTACCTGCTGGGACCGGTGGCCATCTACCTGGCCGACACCCTCGCCACGCTGCTGCGCCGGATCAGCGCGGGGGAGCGGTGGTACGCGCCCCACCGCCAGCACGCCTACCAGCGGCTGACGGACGTGGGCTTCAGCCACGTGCAGTCGGCGCTGCTGGTCACCGGCTGTTCCTTGCTGACCGGCTTCTGCGGTTACCTGGCGGCCGAATCGGTCCTCGCGGGCAAGGCGGCAGCCATCGCCGCGTGCGCCGCCGTCGTCGTTTTCTACCTGCGCGCGCCGGTGCTCTTCAGCCGCCGCTCTTCAAACGCCGCAAGACCGCCGGCGTAACAGCCGGGCCCGACTCGTCGGCAAGTTCTATCTCATGTAGAATAAACCCGGCCGTTCCGGCCCCCACAGCGATCGAAAACGGACTTCCAATGCGCGCTTCCCGCCACGACGGCTACCCCGCCGCTGGCGCAGCTGTCGCTGCATCCGGTCCCACGCGGTCGCCGTGGTTGAAGATCCTGCGGTCCGCCCTGGTCGCCGGCGGCGCAACCGCCGTGCTGATCATCGTGATGTCGACGCTGGCCGCGGGTGCGGCCGGTGCGCTGAGTGCCCTGCTCGGCGCGGCGCTGGTCGTGCTGTTCTTCGCCATCAGCCTGCTGGTGGGCCATTTTGTGGGACGGTCGAATCCTTCCGGCGCCATCGGCGCCTTCATTGCCACCTACATCATCAAAGTGGTGGGTTTTGGGGCCGCGCTCTTCCTCATCGGCACCCCGATGTGGCTCGAGCGGACCTGGTTCTTCGTGGCGGCGGTGGCCACCGTGGTGGTCTGGCAGGCGGCAGAAGTGTTCGCCTTCTCGCGGACCCGCCACCAGTTGTACGCCGATCCCGAACCGGACCCGGCAGACAGCCGGCCGCACACGAAAGGGGAGACCGGACATGGCAGCTAAAGGCACTTCCGGCCCCGCGCGGAGCGGTTCCGGCGACGACTCCACCTACCAGGGCGGCAACACCGTCCTCACCTATATCCTTGGCGGGATCATCGCCTGGGGTTTGATAGGCTGGGGTTTGGACTATCTGTTGGATACCCGCTGGCTGATTTTCGCCGGTGCCGTTCTGGGCGCTGGAGGCGGATATTATCTGGCCCGCAAACACAACCTCACGCGCGGCGCCCGGCGCCGCCATGAGGACGGCGCGGGGGACCACACCTAAATGTCAGAAAACTTCATATGGTGGCCTGCCTCGATGGCGACCCACCCTGAAACGCCCAAAGATGGACACTGCAGAGAGGAAACGCGTTGATCGCGCTTGCGCTTCCGGCGGCCGCTGATGAAGGTGGCTTCGTCCCACCGAGCCTCGAAGATATGCATCTACCGGAGGTTCTCCCGTGGATGGCCCCGTACGGTGAGGGTTTCGGCAAGCAGATGCTGCTGGTCCTGTTGTCCGTTGCACTGATTTCCTGGTTCTTTGTGGCGGCCTCCCGCCGCCGCCAGCTTGTCCCCGGCAAGCTGCAGCACCTGGGCGAGATGAGCTACAACTTTGTCCGCAACTCGGTGGGCAAGGACATCATCGGTGAGCGCGATTTCAAGCCGTTCGTCCCGCTGCTGATGGCACTGTTCTTCTTCATCCTGGTGAACAACCTCTTCGGCTCCATCCCGCTGCTGCAGCTGCCGACCCCGTCCCACGTGGGCACGGCCTACGCCCTGGCCGGCGTCGTCTATATCACCTGGATCGCGCTGGGCATCAAGAAGCACGGCATCGCCTACTTCAAGCTCGCCGTCGTTCCGTCCGGCGTGCCGAAGGCGATCCTCCCGCTGGTCGTCCTCATTGAGATCATCTCCACCTTCCTGGTCCGCCCGGTCACGCACAGCCTGCGTCTGTTCGCCACCATGCTGGCCGGCCACCTGATCATCATGCTGGCCGCCGCCGGATCCGAATTCCTGATCATGGATGCCGACTTCTGGCTCAAGCCGCTGGGCATCCTGACCCTCGCCGGCGGCGTGGGCATGTACTTCTTCGAAATCCTGATCCAGGTCCTGCAGGCGTACGTGTTCGTCCTGCTGACCGCGATCTACATCCAAGGCTCCCTGGCCGAGGAACACTAAATTTCCCCGCTGGGGAAGAACCTGAACCAACAACCTGCCCGCGTGGGCATCTTGAAAGGAAAATAATGGAAGGCAATATCAACCTCGTCGGTTACGGTCTCTCCGCTATCGGCGGTGCCATCGGTGTGGGCCTCGTGTTCGCTGCTTACATCAACGGCGTTGCCCGTCAGCCGGAGGCACAGCGCGTGCTGCAGCCGATCGCATTCCTGGGTCTCGCGCTGACTGAAGCTTTGGCCATTCTTGGTCTGGTGTTCGCGTTCGTCCTCTAACCAGGGCAACGCGGACCATCCACACCGAGTAGATAGGACGGGTGAGATATGAATCAGGCAATGATCCTCGCCGCCGCGGAGGGTGCCAACCCTCTGATCCCTAACATCTGGGAAATCGTCGTCACGCTGATCGGCTTCGCGATTCTCATGTACATCGTCGCCAAGTTCGTCGTTCCGGCGTTCGAGAAGACGTATGCGGAGCGCACCGAAGCCATCGAGGGCGGGATCGCCAAGGCGGAGGCCGCCCAGGCTGAAGCCAGCGCTGCGTTGGACGAGTACAAGCAGCAGCTGATGGACGCCCGCGCGGAAGCCAACCGCATCCGCGAGGACGCCCGCGCCGAAGGCGCCCAGATCCTGGCGGAGCTGAAGGAAAAGGCCCAGGCAGAGGCTGCACGCATCAGCGAGCAGGCCCAGGTCCAGATTGACGCAGAGCGTCAGGCAGCCGTGACATCGCTGCGCAGCGAAGTCGGCACCCTGGCCACCGAACTGGCCGGCAGGATTGTCGGCGAGTCGCTGAACGACGACGCACGCGCTGCCCGCGTCGTGGACCGCTTCCTCGCCGACCTTGAGTCTCAGAGTGCAGGTGCTGCTAAATAATGGCCGGTGTATCGAGCGAGTCACTGAAAGCGGCACAGCAGGAACTGGAGGCTAAGCTTCCCACCGCTTCGCTGTCCCTGGCAGAGGAACTCTTTGGGATCCTGGGCCTGCTGGACAGCAATGCCGGTCTGCGCCGTGCCCTGACCGATCCGGCGCGCGACAGCACGGAGAAGGCCGACATGTTCGGCCGCCTCCTCGAGGGTAAGGTCTCGGCTGATGCCCGGGCCATCGCGACCTCGTTGGCTGCCGCGCGTTGGGCCTCTGCGCGCGACATCGGGGACGCCTTGGAGACCTTGGCGGCCACCACGGCTGTCGCCGTTGCAGAGGGCCAGGGTGTTGACGGACTCGAAGGTCTGGAGAGGGACCTGTTCGCGTTCAACCGCATTGTCGGGTCGGACCACGACCTGCAGCGTGCCCTGCTTGAACCCCAGGCATCGGACGAAGCCAAGTCGGCGCTGGCACTGAAGCTGGTGCCGGCCGCGGGTCCCGTGGCACAGCTGCTGATCCGGCAGGCGGTGACCGCCCCGCGCGGCATCAAGCCCACGGCCCTGGTAGAGCGGTTCATCCAGTTGGTGGCCAAGCGCCAGCAGCGTTGGATCGCGGAGGTCAGCGTTACCCGTCCGCTGACCAGCGAACAGATGAGCCGCCTGCAGGCCGGGCTCAACCGGTTGTACGGCCGGGAGCTGCGGATCCACTTCAACGTAGATCCACGGCTGGTTGGCGGAGTGCGGGTCATGGTCGGGGATGAGGTCGTGGATGCGTCCGTGATCTCCCGCTTGGCCGAGCTCCGCCGGAGTCTCGCGGTTTAGTCTCCTCACGGAGACTGGGCCGGAAGCCTTACACAGACTGAAAAACACACCGGTCGTCGCGCACCACGCGATGATCATAAACACAGGAGAGCAGGGACTGCAGATGGCCGAATTGACCATCAACGCCGACGACGTCCGCAATGCGCTGAACGAGTTCGCGGCGTCCTATGAACCCGGAAGCGCCGAGCGGGTCGAAGTCGGCCACGTGACTACCGCCAGCGATGGCATCGCCCGTGTCGAGGGTCTTCCCTCGGCCATGGCGAACGAACTGCTGCGTTTCGAGAACGGCGTCCTGGGCCTGGCCCAGAACCTCGACACCCGCGAAATCGGCGTGGTGATCCTCGGTGAATTCACCGGCATCGAAGAAGGCATGGAAGTTCACCGCACCGGTGAGATCCTGTCCGTACCGGTCGGCGATGCCTTCCTCGGCCGTGTCGTGGACCCGCTGGGCCTTCCCATCGACGACAAGGGCCCGATCGAATCGCACGAGCGCCGCGCACTGGAGCTGCAGGCCCCGGGCGTTACCCAGCGCAAGTCCGTGCACGAGCCGCTGCAGACCGGCATGAAGGCCATCGACGCGATGATCCCGATCGGCCGCGGACAGCGCCAGCTGATCATTGGCGACCGCCAGACCGGCAAGACCGCCATCGCCGTCGACGCCATCTTGAACCAGAAGGCCAACTGGGAGTCCGGCGACGTCAACCGGCAGGTCCGCTGCATCTACGTGGCGATCGGCCAGAAGGCATCGACCATCGCCGCCGTCCGCCAGACCCTGGAGGACAAGGGTGCGCTGGAGTACACCACCATCGTGGCGTCCCCGGCGTCCGATCCCGCCGGTTTCAAGTACCTGGCGCCCTACGCCGGTTCGGCCATCGGCCAGCACTGGATGTACTCCGGCAAGCACGTCCTGATCATCTTTGATGATCTCTCGAAGCAGGCCGAAGCCTACCGCGCCGTGTCGCTGCTGCTGCGCCGCCCGCCGGGACGCGAAGCCTACCCGGGCGACGTGTTCTACCTGCACTCCCGCCTGCTGGAGCGTTGCGCCAAGCTCTCCGACGAGCTGGGCGCGGGTTCGATGACCGGCCTGCCGATCATCGAGACCAAGGCGAACGACGTCTCGGCCTACATCCCGACCAACGTCATCTCCATCACGGACGGCCAGATCTTCCTGCAGTCCGACCTGTTCAACGCCAACCAGCGTCCCGCCGTGGACGTCGGCGTGTCCGTCTCCCGCGTGGGCGGTGCGGCACAGGTCAAGGCCATGAAGAAGGTCTCCGGCACGCTGAAGCTGGACCTGGCCCAGTACCGGGACATGCAGGCGTTCGCCATGTTCGCCTCGGACCTCGATGCGGCGTCGCGCCAGCAGCTGACCCGCGGTGCCCGCCTCATGGAGCTGCTGAAGCAGGGCCAGTACACGCCTTACCCCGTGGAAAACCAGGTTGTGTCCATCTGGGCCGGCACCAACGGCTACCTGGACGATGTTCCGGTCGAGGACGTCACCCGTTTCGAGACCGAGTTCCTCTCGCACCTGCGGCACCGCAGCTCGGTGCTGACGACGATCGCCCAGACGAATCTGCTCGAGGATTCCACCGTGGACGAGTTGAAGTCGCAGATCGTGGACTTCAAGCAGGGCTTCTTCGGGGAGGGCGACAGCCGCTTGGTTGGCGCCGGCCACGAAGAGTACGACCCCCTGGCCGAAGACGAAGTCGCCCAGGAACAGATCGTCAAGCAGAAGCGCTAATTCATCTTCGTTGGCCGGGCGGAACCACTAACGGTTCCGTCCGGCCGCCGAGGACGAGGAAAGGAAGAGTATGGGAGCCCAGATTCGGGTCTACCGCCAGAAGATCGCATCGACTTCGTCGCTGCGGAAGATCTTCAAGGCGATGGAGCTGATCGCCGCCTCACGCATTGGCAAGGCCCGCAGCCGCGTCGCGGCCTCGTTGCCGTACGCCAATGCGATCACCCGTGCCGTTTCTGCCGTGGCCTCGCAGTCCGAGATCGACCATCCGCTGACCACCGAGCCGGAGCAGATCCGCAGGGCCGCCGTGCTCGTGCTGACCTCCGACCGCGGTCTGGCTGGATCGTACTCCGCGTCGGTGCTGAAGCAGGCCCAGTCCCTGACCGAGCTGCTTCATGGAGAGGGCAAGGAAGTCCGCCACTACCTGGTCGGCCGCAAGGCACAGGCCTACTTCGACTTCCGGAACATTGAGTACCAGGAGGTCTGGACGGGCGGAACGGACGCTCCGGAGTTCGCGACCGCCCGCGAGATCGGCGAGGCACTGCTCTCCGACTTCAACACGGCGTACGAGGAAGGTGGCGTAGACGAGCTCCATATCGTCTACACCCGCTTCAAGTCCATGGTTACCCAGGAGCCTGCGGTCATCCGACTGCTGCCGCTGGAAGTCGTGGAAGAAGAGGCCACCGCAGAGACCGATCTGCTGCCGCTGTACGAGTACGAGCCGGAGCCCGAGCAGGTCCTGGACGCACTGCTGCCGCGCTACATCGAGTCGCGTATCTTTGCCGCCCTGCTCCAGGCCGCTGCCAGCGAGCTGGCCGCACGCCAGCGCGCGATGAAGTCGGCCAGCGACAATGCCACGGACCTGATCGAGAAGTACACCCGGCTGCGCAACAACGCGCGCCAGGCAGAGATTACGCAGGAACTCACCGAGATTGTCGGTGGCGCGGACGCCCTGGCGGCGTCCTGAGAAGTCCCTGCAGCAACAGCACACATAACCACGCCATCGAAACTGAGAAGTGAGAAAGATGACTGCCCAAACCATCGAGCACGGAACCGGTTCCGTCGCTACGGGCGCTACCGGCCGTATCGCCCGTGTCATCGGCCCGGTTGTCGACGTCGAATTTCCGGCGGACGCAATCCCCGCAATGTACAACGCCCTCACCGCTGAGGTCACCCTCAACGGCGAGACCCGCACCATTACCTTCGAGACCTCGCAGCACCTGGGCGACAACCTGGTCCGCGCGATCTCGCTGCAGGCCACCGACGGCCTGGTCCGCGGCACCACGGTCCAGGACCTTGGCTCCCCGATCACCGTGCCCGTGGGCGACGGCGTCAAGGGCCACATCTTCAACGTCCTGGGCGAGCCGCTGGACGTCGAAGCATCCCAGCTGGAAATCACCGAGCGCTGGCCGATCCACCGCAAGGCACCGAACTTCGCCGAGCTGGAAGGCTCCACCGAGATGCTGGAGACCGGCATCAAGGTGATCGACCTGCTGACCCCCTACATCAAGGGCGGCAAGATCGGCCTCTTCGGCGGCGCCGGCGTGGGCAAGACCGTGCTGATCCAGGAAATGATTACCCGTGTGGCCCGCAACTTCGGCGGTACTTCGGTGTTCGCCGGCGTCGGCGAGCGTACCCGCGAGGGCAACGACCTCTGGGTGGAAATGGAAGAAGCCGGCGTGCTCAAGGACACCGCCCTGGTGTTCGGCCAGATGGACGAGCCGCCGGGAACGCGACTGCGCGTGGCCCTGTCCGCCCTGACCATGGCGGAGTACTTCCGCGATGTGCAGAAGCAGGACGTGCTGCTGTTCATCGACAACATCTTCCGCTTCACGCAGGCCGGTTCCGAGGTTTCCACACTGCTGGGCCGCATGCCCTCGGCCGTGGGCTACCAGCCGAACCTGGCCGACGAGATGGGCGTGCTGCAGGAACGCATCACCTCCACCAAGGGCCACTCGATCACCTCGATGCAGGCGATCTACGTCCCCGCGGATGACTACACCGACCCGGCTCCGGCGACGACCTTCGCCCACTTGGACGCGACCACGGAACTGTCCCGTGAAATCGCCTCCCG
This sequence comes from Arthrobacter sp. Y3221114, assembly GCF_059092625.1. Lineage (NCBI taxonomy): Bacteria > Bacillati > Actinomycetota > Actinomycetes > Micrococcales > Micrococcaceae > Arthrobacter > Arthrobacter sp. Y3221114. The sequence goes on along the minus strand of NZ_JBNHHW010000003.1, from coordinate 48,183 downwards.
TGGCCTGTACCCGGCTGTGGATCCGCTGACCTCGACCTCGCGCATCCTGGATCCGCAGTACATCGGGCAGGACCACTACAACACCGCGGTCCGCGTGAAGCAGATCCTGCAGAAGAACAAGGAACTGCAGGACATCATTGCCATCCTCGGCATTGACGAACTGGGCGAAGAGGACAAGATCGTCGTCGCCCGTGCCCGCCGCATCCAGCAGTTCCTGTCGCAGAACACCTACACCGCCAAGCAGTTCACCGGCGTCGAGGGTTCCACGGTCTCCATCAAGGACACCGTGGAAGGCTTCCGGGCCATCTGCGACGGCGAGCTCGACCACATCGCCGAGCAGGCCTTCTTCAACGTGGGCGGACTGGACGACGTGGAGCGCCAGTGGGCCAAGATCCAGGAACAGACCGGGAAGTAAGGCCTGTGGCTAACATTTCTGCTGAACTGGAAGTTGAAATTGTTGCCGCGGACCACTTCGTGTGGTCCGGTCCGGCGACAATGGTCAGGGCGCGGACCAGCGACGGCGAGATCGGGATCCTGCCCGGGCACAGCCCGGTGCTGGCAGTCCTGGCCGCCGGCGAGCTGGCCATCGAGCCGGTCTCCGGTGAGCGCATCAACGTGAATGTCGACGGCGGGTTCTTCTCCGTCGACAGCAACCGGGTTGTCATCGTCGCAGACAATGCGACGATTGGCGACGGGGTTACGGCGGGAACCCGCTAGCCGCCGGTGAACGGTCTCGACGTCACGTTCGCCATACTGGCCGCAGTCTTCCTGCTGCTGGTGTTGGCACTGGTCGCCTTCGGGGTGCGCCGCTACCAACTGCGGCGCGCCCTGGGCACCTTCGACGCCTCCATCGCCATGCTGCCCGGCAGCTGGCAGATGGGGGTTTGTCGTTATACGGACACGCATCTGGAATGGCTGCGCCTGCTGTCGTTGAGTCCCAAGCCGCGCTACCGGTTCCGGCGCAGTTCGCTGGAACTGCAGGGCTGGCGGCAACCGACCGAAACCGAGCGGGCCAAGATCCAGCCCGGTGCGATCGTCGTGATGCTCACGCACGAAAAACAGGATCTGTCGATGGCAATGACCTTCGACGTCTACGCTGGTCTCTCGTCCTGGCTGGAAGCCGGACCGGTGATCGGCATCGGCACCTGGCGTTAAGACCAATGTGCGGCGCGGCTCTCCCGGGGGCCGCGCCGTCCGCCTTTTAACCAGCACAGCCGTGCATCAACCCTAGGATGGTTTTTCATGGAGAACGTGATTGTGGTGCACGGGCCCAGCTCGCTCAACGGGCGGGTGGAGGTTCCCGGCGCCAAGAACAGCGTCTTGAAGCTGATGGCCGCGGTGTTGCTGGCTGAGGGCCGTTCCACGATCACGAATGTGCCCGACATCCAGGACGTCTGGATCATGTCGGAACTGCTGCGCCGGCTCGGCTGCGCGGTGGATTACGACGTCGACGCCGCCAGTGTCCATATCGACGTCCCTGCCGCACCGGCCCACCAGGCCGACTACGACCTGGTCCGCGCCATGCGGGCATCCATTTCCGTGCTCGGCCCGCTCGTGGCACGCTGCCGGCAGGCGGAAGTGGCACTGCCCGGGGGAGATGCCATTGGCAGCCGCGGCCTGGATATGCACCGGGCCGGGCTGGAACAGATGGGCGCCCGCATCAGCATCGACCACGGCTACCTGGTGGCCAAGGCGCCGCAAGGGCTGCACGGCACCCATCACCGCCTGCCGTATCCGTCGGTCGGCGCCACCGAAAACCTGATGATGGCCGCGACCCTGGCCCGGGGAGTGACGGTGATCGACAACGCGGCGCGGGAACCGGAGATCACCGATATTGCCGACCTGCTGGTCTCGATGGGCGCCCGGATCGAAGGAATCGGCTCGCCCACGCTGGTCATCACCGGCGTGGAGAGCCTGCACCCCGTGCACCACAGCACCGTGCCGGACCGGATCGTCGCCGGGACCTGGGCCTTCGCCGCCGCCATCACCGGGGGGACAGTGGACGTGGCCAGGTCCAATCCCGGCCACCTGGCCGTGGTTCTGGACAAGCTGGCACAGGCCGGGTGCCGGATCACCAGCAGGGACGACGGCTTCACGGTGGAAGGACCGCAGCGGCCGCGGCCGATCAACGTCTCCACGCTGCCGTACCCCGGATTCCCCACGGACCTGCAGCCGTTCGTCGTCGCGCTGAATGCCGTCGCGGACGGGCACGGGATGGTGACGGAAAACGTGTTCGAGGCGCGCTGGGGTTTCACCTCCGAATTGGCCCGGCTGGGAGCGGTGGTGCGGCTGGACGGGCACCACGCGCTGATTAAGGGGGTACCGCAGCTCTCCGGCGCCCCCGTGGAGGCCAACGACATCCGCGCCGGTGCCGCGCTGGTCATCGCCGGGCTGGTGGCCGACGGCACCACCGAAATCCACGGCGTGGAGCACATCGACCGGGGATATGAGCGGTTCGACGAGCGCCTGCGCGCCCTGGGCGGAGACGTGGTCCGGCTGGGACCGCCGAAGCTGCCCGCCTGACGCCGGAAAAGAAGAACCCCTCCGAAAGCATCGGAGGGGTTCTGCGCAACGGTGCGGTGGCGTGGACGGCCCCGCTCCGCTAGGCGTAAGCGGCTAGATGACGGTGACGCCGGTGGCCTGCGGGCCCTTGGCTCCCTGGCCAATCTCGAAGCTCACGCGCTGGTTTTCGTCGAGGGTCTTGAATCCGCCCGACTGGATTTCAGAGTAGTGAACGAAGACGTCGCCGTCGGCCTCATCCGGTGTGATGAAGCCGAAGCCCTTTTCCGCGTTAAACCACTTAACGGTCCCCTGTGCCATTTAAATCTCCTCATCGTGGAACAAAAACAAGCCGGCACACCTCGTACCAACCCGGTTACTCCGTGGAAGATCCAAACGACACGGCCTGCGGGCCGGACGCCGTGGAGCTTCACACTCGCAACACGTCTTGCGAGCATGAAAACCACACCTACACAAAGACTGAGTTAAGCATCACATAAGCCCCATGGGCGGTCAACGGTACAAAGGACAATTCAATCTTTTATTAAGGAAGAGTTCGATCCGCGGTTAAGTGCCGGGCCGGGGGGCGCCGGCCTGCAGGAAGCGCGCGTTGTTTTGCGACTCCCGGGGCGTCAGAACAGGCGGGATTCGGCGTCGTCCACGCCGCGCATCTCGTCGTAGTCCAGGGTCAGGCATTCGATGCCCCGGTCGGTGGCGAGCACCCGCGCCTGCGGCTTGATCTGCTGGGCCGCGAAAATCCCCTTGACCGGAGCCAGCAGAGGATCGCGGTTGAGCAGCTCCAGGTAGCGGGTCAGCTGTTCCACGCCGTCGATGTCGCCGCGCCGCTTGAGCTCGACGGCCACGGTGCCCCCGTCGGCGTTGCGGGCCAGGATGTCCACGGGGCCGATCGCCGTCATGTACTCCCGCCGCACCAGCGTGTGGCCGGGGCCGAGGCGGTGGATCTGTTCGGCCAGCAGGCGCTGCAGGTCGGCCTCCACGCCGTCCTTGACCAGCCCCGGGTCGACGCCGAGATCGTGGCTGTATTCGTGCAGGTGCTCGTGGATGCTGATCACCAGGCGGTCGTCGCTCTTGGCGTGCTGGACGTGCCAGACTTCCTGGACGCCCGAGTCGGCGTCGTCGGCCTCCGGCTCCGCCACGCGGAGATTGGCCGGCGGGCTCATCCAGTTAAGCGGCTTGTAGGAACCGCCGTCGGAATGGATCAGGACGGAGCCGTCAGCCTTCACCATCAGCAGGCGGGTGGCCAGCGGCAGGTGGGCGCGGAGACGGCCGATGTAATCAACGGAGCAACGGGCAATGACAAGACGCACAGTAGGCCACTTTACCGGTGCCCGGTGCGTGGTCGGTCCGGCACATGTCTGGACCGCCCGGCACCTGTGGACCGCCCGGCACCTGTGGACCGTCCCGGCTCAAGTGCGGACGGGCGCGGTTCGGTCCGGGCCGCGCCGGTGGGGCAGAATGGTGGCATGCCCCGTTCCAACCGCCCGCGCCGCCGCTCAGGCACGGGCAGCAGCAAGTGGACGCGGGCCAACGAGCTGGACCTGGACCGCGCCCGCGCGGGCATCCCGGAGCGCCAGAACGCGCCCGACGGCGAATGGAACGTGCGGCGGATCACCCCGCCGAACGCCGCCAAGGAGTACACCTGCCCGGGCTGCAACCGGACGATCGGACCGGGCATCGAGCACCTGGTCGCCTGGCAAGCCGACTCGTTGTTCGGTGGCGAGACGGCGCTGGCCGAGCGGCGGCACTGGCATCCGCGCTGCTGGCAGACCCGCAGTTTCCGCTACCGCTGACCGGATCCGTCAGTTCCGGTCCTGCCGGACGATGAAGACGTCCTTCAGCAGCAGCATCACCGATGCCGCGGCCGGAATCGCCATCAGCGCGCCCAGCACACCCATCAGCGAACCGCCGGCAATCACGGCAATCACGGCCACGGCCCCGGGCACGGCCACCGCGCGCTGCATGATGCGCGGCGACACGAAGTACGCCTCGATCTGCAGGTAGGCAAAGTAGATGATGGCGAACAGCACCGCCGGCTGCCAGCCAACGGTCAGGGCAACCAGCGAGACGAACACGCCGGCAATCACGGCGCCGATCAGCGGGATGAAGGCCAGCAGGCCGACGACGAAGGTCAGCAGTGCGGTGAACGGCACCTGCGCAATGCTCATGGCGATGAATGCCACCGCCGCGTTGATCAGCGCCACGCAGGCCTGGCCGATCACATAGCTGCCCACGCTGCCGGTGATCTCTTCGGACAGGCGCTGCACCTGCCGCCGCTTGGACCGCGGGGCCAGCCGGTAGGCCCAGACCTTCAGCGCCGGAAGCGATGCCAGGAAGTACAGCGTGAGCACCAGCACGATCAGCGCCCCGAACGCTCCCTGGAGGACGGCGCTGCCGACGCCGAGGACGCCGCCGAAGATCCCCGTGACGTTCTCCGAACTGGCAAAGAACCTCTCCAGCTCGATGTCGATGCGCTCCCGGACCTGGAACTGCTCATCAATGGTCTGGAAGAAGGCCGAGTTCAGGATGTCCTCGACATAGCGGGGAGCGTTGGCCACGATCTGGGTGGTCTGGTTGACGATGGTCGGGATCAGCGTGGAGATGAACGCCGCGATCAACCCGGCCAGGATCAGCACCACAATGATGACGCCGGCCGGACGCGGCAGCCCCTTGCTTTCCAGCCAGCGGACGATCGGATCGAGCCCCAAGGCAATGAAGAGTGCCGCCGCGATCCACGCCAGCAATTCACCGACGTTGGTGAGAACGAAGTAGAGCAGCAGCGCGAAGCCGACTCCGACCGTTGCCATGAATCCGAAATGGATCGGGTGCCGGGCGGGGGAGAAGTCGGTGCTGACGCGCCCGTCGCGGGCGGCGGCGGGTGAGTCGTCCTCGGGCGGCATTTGGAAGCGGACGCGCGGCCGGGCACGGGGCATGGACGCCCCGATGCGCCCGAGGGCGCCCAGGACCGCATGCCGGCGCGCCGCCATGACCGGCGCCGAAGCGGGTGACGCCGGCGCCGCGGCAGGATCCGGCACGGGTGCATCGACGTCAGCCGGCAGGCCCTCGGCCGGCGGTCCGTTGCCGCCAGCGGGCGTGGGAGCATCCCGGTGTTCGCTCACGCAGCATCCTCTCTTCCGCCTGCAGCCGCTGAAGCAACGGGCGGGCGCGCTCGTCGCGCGCTAAGCAACAACGGCGCAGGATAGGGGCAATTCTGAGCGAAAGACTACCAGTCCGGTATGGTGTGGCATCGGATGACGGCGGCAAAAGGGCAAAAGGTTGCCCGCGGCGGACGGAGTAATCCGGCCGCGCACGGGCGGCGGAAAGGGTTCGTTACCATAGGGTTATAAAGCATGACCGATGGCGGGCACCCTGCCGGCCCCTGAAGGCTTGGGCGTCCCTGCGGCCCTTCCTTCCTGCAGCGATCGACGATTGGTATTTTTGTGCGTTTTAAGATTTCAGTTGCCCTGATGGTGATCGGCCTGCTGGCCATCGCGCTGGGCATCGCCCAGCGGACCGTCTGGGCACCGCCCGAGCGCGCATCGGCCACCTACACGGCAGCCGATGCAACCGCCCCCGTGACCGTCATTGAGCCGGAAGTCTTCGGTGTCCACGAAGAAGAAGTGGACGTGTCAGTGGAGGCCGACGGCGAGTTCCTGCTGGCCATCGGCCGCGCGGGCGACGTCGAGGCCTGGGTCGGAGAGGCAGCGCACACCTCCCTGACCGGCATCGAGGACGGGCAGCTGCAGGGGACCGTGACCGAGGGTGAGGCCAAGGTGCCGAACCCGGCCGGGTCCGACCTCTGGGTGAGCCAGCAGCAGGCCGAGGGCAGCCTTGAGCACCGGTGGGTGGCCCCGGCCGACGGCGAGTGGTCCATCCTGCTGGCCGCGGACGGCACCGAGCCGGCGCCGACCACGGTGACCGTCACCTGGCCGAACGACACCTCCGTGCCGTGGTCGCTGGCCTTGATGATCATCGGCGCCCTGCTGCTGGTGCTCGGGGTGGCGATGGCCGTGGTGTCCCGCCGTCCGAACCGGCCCGTCCCCGGCGACGACTCCGACCCCCGGGGCGGAAGCGGCCGGCCGGACGCAGGCGGCCCGGAAACGGCGGCGCTGGCACAGCCGGGCCGCGGCGTCCCGGAAACGGCGGCGCTGGCACAGCCGGGCCGCGGCGTCCCGGCCGAACGTTCCGGGCAGGCCGTGCCCGGAGGCGCCGGCCTGGAAAAGCCCGAAGAGGGCGACCGGTCGGCGGGCCGCCGTTCCCTGATGGTCCGCCCGAAGCTGGGCCTGCGCGCCGCCGCCGCGGCGGGTGCGGCCATGGTCCTGGCGTCCGGCGCGGTGCTTCCCGCCCAGGCCGCGTCTCCGGCTCCCTCCCAGGACGCCGGGGAAGCCGCCGGCCACCCGGTGGTGCTGGAGGGCCAATTGACCCGGATCATGGATTCCGTGGCAGCGGCAGTCTCGGATGCCGACTCGGCGCAGGACTCCGGCAAGCTGAAGCCGCGGGTCGCCGGGGCCGCCCTGACCGTCCGCGAGGCCAACTACAAGGTGCGGGCTGAAAACGGCGAGGCGGCGGCTCCCGTTCCGGTGGCCGCCGGGCCGATCCTGACCTCGATGGTCAGCACGAGTGCCGAGTGGCCGCGGACGGTCGTGACGGTCACGGAGGGCGAGGACAACCCGGTGCCGCAGGTGATCGTGCTGGTGCAGCAGGATCCGCGCTCGAACTACCGGATGGTGGGCGCGCTCCAGATGCTGCCGGGCACTACGTTCCCGCAGGTCTCCACCGAGAGCGGCGGAACACCGGCCGTGGCGCCGGACGCCGAGGAAGGCCTGCTGTACTCGCCGCAGGCGGCCGTGAAAATGGTCGCCGAGAATCTCGACGACGGCAAGCACAAGGACGCGATCGGAAAGAACACCTTCTCCGAGCAGATCCAGGCGTTCCAGAAAGACCAGGTCAAGTCCAACGAAAACGCCGACATCTCCTTCAGCCGCAGCGTTGACGACGGCTCGTTGCGTGCGCTGGGCACCGCCGACGGCGGCGCCGTAGTGTTCGGCCACATGGAGTCGGTGATGAGCAGCCTGCCGGCCGAAGCCGGTGCCACCGTGGAACTCTCGCCCGAGTTCGCGGCGCTGGCCGGGGATGACTCCACCACGGAGGGCGTGGACGTGACCTACGGTGAGTCCGTCTTCCTGTACGTGCCGCCGGCCGGCTCCGAGGACCGGCTCACGTTGGTGGGCGTTGCCCAGGGCCTGGTGGACGCCGAGCTGAAGTAGGTCCGCGCCCGACCGGGCCGCGCCGCCGGCCCGGTCGGGAAATTCCGGACGCCGACCGAGACGTATTAGTGTGATGTCATGACCACTCCAACTCCAGGACAGGGCCCCGCGCCGTCTTCCGTCAGCCTCCGCGGCGCCGTCGACCTGTCCGCGCTGAAAAAGCCGCAGCCGCCGGCGGGAGGCATGCCGGCCCCGGCCGCCGGGGCGCCGGCAGCGGGCGAAGGCGAAGCACCGGGCTACATCGTCGAGGTCAACGAGCAGAGCTTCCAGGCGCTCGTCCAGTTGTCCGCACAGGTCCCCGTGATCGTGGAACTGACCGCGTCGTGGAGCGATATTGCGCAGCAGCTGGCCTCCGCCATGGCGGAGGTGGCGAACGAGTTCGCCGGCCGCTTTGTGCTGGCCCGGGTAGACGTCGATGCCAGTCCCGGCATCGCACAGGCCTTTCAGCTGCAGAGCGTGCCCGCCGCCGTCGCGCTCCTGAAGGGGCAGCCGATCCCGCTGTTCCAGGGGGCCGCCACGGCCGACGAGCTGCGGCAGTTCGTCAATGAACTGCTCAAGGTGGCCCAGGCCAACGGCGTGACCGGCACGGCCCCCGGAGCCGGGGAGGCTCCGGCCGAGGAAGAGAAGCCGCTGCCGCCGCTGCACCAGGAAGCGTTCGATGCCATCGAGGCCGGCGACTTCGATCGTGCCGCCGCGGCGTACCAGAAGGCCCTGGCCGAACAGCCGGCGGACGACGAGGCCCGTACCGGCCTGTACCAGGTCCAGCTGCTGCAGCGGCTTCAGGGGGCCGATGCGGCCGGGCTGCGCGCCGCTGCCGCCGACCGGCCCGACGACCTGCAGGCCCAGCTGGCAGTCGCCGACCTGGACGTTTCGGGCGGCCATGTGGAGGACGCTTTCGCCCGCCTGGTGGGTTTCATCAGCCGCCATGCCGGGGATGAACGGGAGACCGCCCGGGCACGCCTCGTGGAGCTGTTCGACGTGGTGGGAGCCACCGACCCGCGGGTATCCAAGGCACGCCAGGCCTTGGCCAGGGCGCTCTTCTAAATGGCGCAGGCTGTGGCCGGCGGCCTCTTCGAGCCGCTGAGACTGCGCGGGTTGCAGCTCAGGCACCGCGGGTGGGTGGCGCCGATGTGCCAGTACTCGGTGCGGCGCGAGGATGCGCCCGGGACTCCGAACGACTGGCACCTGATGCACCTGGGACAGTTCGCTGCCGGCGGGGCCGCGCTGATCCTCACCGAGGCGACCGCGGTAAACGCCACCGGCCGGATCAGTCCCGAGGACACCGGCATCTGGACGGACGAGCAGGCCCAGGCGTGGGGCAGGATCACGGAGTTCGTGCACCGCTACGGCTCGGCGGACACCAGGATCGGGATCCAGCTGGCCCATGCCGGGCGCAAGGCGTCGACCTACGCGCCCTTCGCCCCGGAATCCGGCTCCGTGCCGCCTGCCGCAGGCGGGTGGCGGACCGTGGGCTCCACGGGTGAGGCCTTTGGACGCTACGCGGCGCCGGACGCCCTGGACGAGGCCGGCATCCGGCAGGTCATCGCCGACTTCCGCGACGCGGCGGCCCGTGCCGTCTGGGCCGGCTTCGACACCATGGAGATCCACGCCGCCCACGGCTACCTGCTGCACCAGTTCCTCTCGCCGCTGGTCAACACCCGGACCGACGGCTGGGGCGGTACGGCCGCCAAGCGTGCCCGGCTGCTGCTGGAGGTGGTGGAGGCTGTCCGCGGCGTCATCCCGGACGCCATGCCGCTGCTGCTCCGCGTCTCCGCCTCCGACTGGTCGGACGGCGGGCTGGAACCGGAGGCCGTGGCCGACGTGGTGGAACAGGCGGCAGCCCGGGGAGTGGACCTGGTCGATGTCTCCAGCGGCGGCGCGGTGCACGGGGCGAAGATCCCGCTGCAGCCGGGGTACCAGGTGCCCTTCGCGGCCGCCATCCGGCGCCAGGCCGGCATCCCGACCGGCGCCGTCGGACTCATTACCACGGCCGCGCAGGCCGACTCCATCATCACGGAGGGCTCGGCGGACGCGGTACTGCTCGCCCGGGCGGCGCTGCGGGACCCGCACTGGTGGCAGCGCGCCGCCGTCGAACTGGGCCACGAACTGGACTGGGCGCCGCAATACGAGCGTGCCGCCGTGACGGAGAAATATTAGTCCTTGGGGATGACGTCCCGGTGAACCCCCGGTTGTTAGCGTGGACACATGACTTCGCACCCATCACAACCTCCGGTCCAGCAGCCGGACGAGCAGAACAACGGCGCGGTACCGGTACCGGGCGACGGGGCCCCGCACGGGAGCCCGCCGGGAACCGCGGTACCGGGCGACGGGGCCCCGCACGGGAGCCCGCCGGGAACCCCGCCCGCGCCCGGAGACCTCGCCTCGGCGCCGGCTGCCGCACCCGCCCAGGCTCCCGTTCCCGCGCTGGCGGTGCGCGGCCTGGCCAAGCGTTTCGGTGACAAGATCGCCGTCAACGGCGTCAACCTGGACGTTCCCGCCGGGTCCTTTTACGGTCTGGTGGGGCCGAACGGGGCCGGCAAGACCACCTCGCTCTCCATGGCCACCGGGCTGCTGCGGCCGGATTACGGCCAGGTGTGGGTGCACGGCGTGGACGTCTGGGCCGAGCCGCTCAAGGCCAAGCGCCTGATGGGCGTGCTGCCCGACGGCGTCCGGCTGTTCGACCGGCTGACCGGCGAACAGCTGGTCACCTACGCCGGTCTGCTGCGGGGCATGGACCGGGAGACCGTGGCCGCGCGCGTACCGGACCTGCTGCGGGCCATGGACCTGACCAACGACGCGGGCACCCTGGTGGTGGACTATTCCGCCGGCATGACGAAGAAGGTCGCCCTGGCCACCGCACTGATCCATGCGCCGAAGCTGCTGGTGCTGGACGAACCGTTCGAGGCAGTAGACCCGGTCTCCGCGGCAAACATCCGCGACATCCTGCACGACTACGTGGACTCCGGGGGCACGGTGATCGTCTCCAGCCACGTCATGGACCTGGTCCAGCGCATGTGCGACCACGTGGCAGTGATCGCCGGCGGCAACGTGCTGGCCGCCGGCACCGTGGACGAAGTGCGCGCCGGTGCCAGCCTCGAAGAGCGCTTCGTGCAGCTGGTCGGCGGGCGGACCCAGGCGGAGGGGCTCGAGTGGTTGCGCACCTCGTAAGGCTGAAGCCGGCGCTGCTGCGCAACGGCTTCAAACGCAGCCCCTGGCAACTGGTCGGCGTGATCCTCGGCGGCCTGTACGCGGTGGGCATGCTGGGCCTGCTGATTTCCGGGCTGTTCTTCCTCAGCCACACGGAGCCGGACATGGCGCGCATGGTGGTGGTGCTGGGCGGCTCCGCGGCCTTCCTGGGCTGGGCACTGATCCCGATGATGGCCACCGGCATCGACATGACACTGGACCCGGCCCGGTTCGTGACCTATGCCGTGCCGATGCGCCAGCTGCTGCTCGGGCTCGCCATCGGCGGGCTGGTCGGCATCCCGGGCGTGGTGACGCTGCTGGCCGCGCTCGGACACGCGGCCGCGTGGTGGCAACACCCGGCGGCGCTCGTGGCCGCCGTCGTGTGCGCCCTGATCGCCACGCTGACCTGCGTGGTGCTCTCCCGCGTGACGACGTCGGCGTCCACGACGCTGGCCAGCTCGCGCCGGTTCAAGGATCTCAGCGGCGTCATCGGCGTCATCCCGCTGGTGCTGCTGGGACCGATCATGGTCGGCATCGTCCAGGGTTTCCGCAGCTCGCAGGACTTCCTGCCGGCCCTGACCGAGGGTCTGGCCTGGTCGCCGCTGGGCGCGGTCTGGGCCGTGCCGGGCGACCTGGCCCTGGGCAACTGGGGCGCGGCCGGGGCCCGGCTGCTCATCGCGGTTGTCTTCCTGGCCGTGCTGGCGTGGCTCTGGAAGCTCAGCCTGGCCCGTGCGCTGGTCACGCCGCCGTACAACGCCGTGTCCCGGAAGGCGGGCGGCCGGCTGGGCTGGTTCTCCCGGATGCCGGGCACCCCGGCAGGAGCCGTGGCGGCGCGCGCGCTCATCTACTGGTTCAAGGATCCCCGCTACGGGGCGTCGCTGGTATCCATTCCGCTGATTCCGGTGGCGGTCTTCTTCGGCCTCGCGCAAACCGGCGACTTCACCTTCATGCTGTGGCTGGGCCCGATGATCGCCTTCCTGCTGTCCTTCGGCATCGCGGCGGACATCGCCTACGACAACACGGCGTTCGCGCTGCACGTCACCACCGGCGTGAGCGGGCGGGCCGACCGGATCGGCCGGGCCGCGGCCTGCGCGGTGATCGCGCTGCCGGCCACCGCCGTGCTGACCGTGCTGCCGTTCGTTTTCATCGGCGGGTGGCACCTGCTGCCGCCCGTTTCCGGCGTCGCCCTCGGCGTGCTGCTGACCGGCCTGGGCCTGTCCAGCCTGGTCTCGGCCCGTTACACCTACAACGTGCCGCTGCCGGGGGAGAGCCCGTTCAAGACCCCGCCCGGGTCGACCGCCCGGATGATGGTGGTCCAGCTCGGCGGCCTCGGCGTGCTGGTGCTGCTCTCGCTGCCGGAGCTGGTGCTGGCGCTGATCGGTGTCTTCACCGGCGACGCGCTGTGGGGCTGGCTGGCGCTGGTGGTCGGCCTCGTGCTCGGCGCGGTCCTGCTGGTGGTCGGCATCGAGCTGGGCGGCCGCTGGTACGACCGCCGGACGCCGGAACTCCTCCAGGCCGTGGCCAAAAACAAATAGCACACAAACCCGGCCGCAGCGGCGGGCGACGACGACGGGGGAGCCGGGCTCCGCCGTCGTCGTTCCTGTTTCAGGGGTTAAGATGGGTGGCATGAGTCTTCCTCCGGATCCTTTCGAAAACGACCCCCGCGCGCCGCAGACCCCGGGCGGGTCCACCGCGACGATCGAGCGTGAAGAACTCCGCGAAGAGCTTGAGCCCGGTGACCGCGAACGCTTTGCGCACTACGTCCGCAAGGAAAAGATCATGGAGTCGGCGCTGTCCGGCGAACCCGTGATCGCCCTGTGCGGCAAGGTGTGGGTGCCCGGCCGCGACCCGAACAAATTCCCGGTATGCCCGGACTGCAAGGCCATCTACGAGGGCCTGCGCCCCGGCGGCGACGATTCCGGTAAGAAGAAGTAGCAACCGTTCCCCCTCTACACGCGCGGGCGCGTCCGGTGCCCGCCGCGCTGACTCCTGCCTGCAAAGAAAGCTAGCCCTGGTTCCTTGATGCCCGAATCCACTGCCGTCCGCGCGCCCGGCGCCATGTCGGCTGCCTACCGGCCGCTGACCATCGGCCTGCTGACGGTGATCACGCTGGCGGCGTTCGAGGCGGTGGCGGTGGCGACGGCGATGCCGGTGGTGGCGGCCGACCTGGACGGAAAGTCCGCCTACGGGCTGGCGTTCTCCATGTTCCTGACCGCTTCGCTGCTGGCCAGCGTGGTGGCAGGGGTCTGGTGCGACGCCAAGGGGCCGCGCCCGGCGCTCGCCGCTGGGCTGGTGCTGATGGTCGCCGGCCTCGTCCTGTCCGGGGTGGCCGGGGAGTTCTGGATCTTCACCGCGGGCCGGGCCGTGGCCGGGCTGGGCGGCGGCTTCGCGATCGTGGCCGTCTACGTGATCATCGGGCAGGTCTATCCGCAGCGGCTGCAGCCGGTGGTCTTCGGCTGGCTGGCCGCGGCCTGGGTGCTGCCGTCGCTGGTGGGGCCGCTGGCCGCCGGCGTCGTCGCCCAGTACCTTTCCTGGCGCCTGGTGTTCTACGGCGCGGCGCCGATCTTCCTGCTGGCCGTGCTGGTCATCTGGCCGCAGACCGGGAGCGTGGGAGCCCCGGAGGACCCAACCACGGACAAACGCCGCGGGCGCCTGCAGGCCGTGCGCGGCCTGCTGCTGGCCGGCGGCGTGTTCCTGACCCAGTGGTCCTTGTTCGAAGCGGTCGCCGGCGGGTCCGCCGGGAAGCTGGTGCTGTTGTACGTGCTGGCGGCCGGTGGCGTGGTGCTGGCGCTGGTGGCCCTGCCCAGGCTGATGCCGCCGGGCACCCTGCGGCTGCGCCGCGGGCTGCCCAGCGTGATCGCCACCCGCGGACTGATCAACCTGGCGTTTTTCGGCGCCGAGGCGTTCATCCCGCTGATGCTGGTGGCGGCGCACGGCGTCTCGCCGGCGACCGCGGGCCTGGCCCTGACGGCCGGTGCGGTCGGCTGGAGCATCGGCTCCTGGCTGCAGGCACGCGTTGAGGCCGCGCGGCACCGGCTGCTGGTGATCGGATCCGGCATCCTGACCGCCTCCATGGGGCTGATGGCGCTGGTGTCCGCACCGTCGGTGCCGCTCGGGGCGCTCATCGTCGTCTGGGCGCTGGCCGGGTTCTCGATGGGAATGGCGCTGTCCACCACATCGGTGATGGTGCTGAAGCTGTCCGCACCCCAGGAGCGCGGACGGAACTCCGCGTCGCTGCAGCTGGCCGACCAGCTGGGCGGCGTGGTGGGTACCGCCGGGGCGGGCGGATTGTTCGCCCTGCTGCGGGATCCGGACAACCCGGGCTCGGTCGGCGTCTACGTGGTGATCTGGCTGGTGCTCGCCGTGGTGGCGGCGGGCGGGATCGCCACCGGCTGGCGCAGCGCGGAACGGATTGAAAACGGGCAGGAACAACGGGAGGAGGCCAGCAAATGAGCAACGACACACTATTCGGCGCCGGACCGGTGCTGCCGCCGGCTTACCCGGAACGCGCCGCCTGGGGCACCGCCCCCAAACTGCGCCAATGGCAGGCCGAGGCCCTGCAGAAGTACTTCGACATGGCCCCGCAGGACTTCCTGGCCGTGGCGACCCCCGGCGCGGGCAAGACCACCTTCGCGCTGCGCGTGGCCACCGAGCTGGTGGAACGGGGGATCGTCAACCGGATCACCGTCGTGGCCCCGACCGACCACCTCAAGCGCCAGTGGGCCGACGCCGCGGCGCGGGTGGGGCTGGCCATCGATCCGAACTTCAAGAACTCGGACGGTTCGCACGGCCGCGACTTCATCGGCGTCGCCGTCACGTACGCGCAGGTGGCCATGAAGCCGCTTTTGCACCGGGCCAAGACCGAGGCCGCCAAGACGCTGGTGATCCTTGACGAGATCCACCACGGCGGCGACGCCCTCAGCTGGGGCGACGGCATCCGCGAGGCCTTCGAACCCGCGGCCCGGCGCCTGGCGCTGACCGGCACCCCGTTCCGCTCGGATACGGCGGCGATCCCGTTCGTGGAGTACGCCGAGGACAGGGACGGCATCCGCCGCTCGCGGGCCGACTACACCTACGGCTACGGCAGCGCCCTGCGCGACCACGTGGTGCGCCCGGTGATGTTCATGGCCTACTCCGGGCAGATGCGCTGGCGCACCAGCTCGGGAGACGAGTACGCGGCGTCGCTCGGCGAGGCCGCCGTCACCAAGGACATCACGGCGCAGGCCTGGCGCACGGCGCTGAACCCGCAGGGGCAATGGATCCCGTCGGTGCTGGCTGCGGCCGACAAGCGGCTGACCGAGGTCCGCCGGGCGGTGCCCGACGCCGGCGGGCTGGTGATCGCCACCGACCACGAGGACGCGCGCGCCTACGCCGGCCAGCTGAAGAAGATCACCGGGGAATCCGCCACCGTCATCCTTTCGGACGACGCCGGTGCCTCCGAAAAGATCGAGGCCTTTTCCGCCGGGGACAGCCGCTGGATGGTCGCCGTCCGCATGGTCTCCGAAGGCGTGGACGTGCCCCGGCTGTCGGTCGGCGTGTATGCCACCTCGACGGCCACCCCGCTGTTCTTCGCGCAGGCGGTGGGCCGCTTCGTGCGCGCCCGGAAGCGCGGCGAGACGGCGTCGGTGTTCCTTCCGTCGGTGCCGAACCTGATGGAACTGGCGAACCAGATGGAGCTGGAGCGTGACCACGCGCTGGACCGGCCGGACAAGGACAACGACGAGGGCTTCATTCCCGAAGAGGCCCTGATGGAGCAGGCCAACCGGGAAGAGAAGGCTTCGGAGGAGCTGACCAAGCAGAAGTTCGAAGCGCTGGACTCCCAGGCGTCCTTCGACCGGGTGCTGTTCGACGGCGCCGAGTTCGGTACCGGGGGAGAGCTCGGCAGCGAAGAGGAACTGGACTTCCTGGGCATCCCGGGGCTGCTGGACGCGGAGCAGGTGGGCATGCTGCTGCGCCAGCGCCAGCAGGAACAGCAGTCGCGCAAGCGCAAGCGTTCCGGCGGGGCCGTGGATCCGGAGCCGGCGCCGGCCGTGGTTGACCACCGGCAGCTGACCGAACTGCGCAACCAGCTGGCCAAGAACGTTTCCGCCTGGTCGGCGCGCTCCGGCATGCCGCACGGCGTGGTCCACTCCGAGCTGCGCCGGGTCTGCGGCGGCCCGCCCGTGGCCCAGGCCAACGAGGAGCAGCTGAACAAGCGCCTGAAGAAGCTCCAGGACTGGTTCATCGGCCGGAAGTAACCCGAGGATTGCGCCCGCTCCCATGTTTCCGCGGTAGCTCGATCGTTTCCCCTGGTCAGCGCCGCGAGTGGCGCCAAGACACGGGAAGTTACGGCTAGGGAGCGAACCTCCTCACGCGCGGATGGCAGAGGTTCCCGACGCACGCGAAACGAGCGAGGTAGCGTGCGCTTCCGGCAGCCCGCCCGGCTACTCGATGACGTCGATGCCGTAGTCGCTGAACTCGGCCAGGGTCTTCTCGACGCGTCCGGCGTTGATTCCCGCCGACAGCGCCAGGTTCACGGCGGTGGCGTACCCGGCCTGGACGGCATCGAGGGCGGTCTGGCGGACGCAATAGTCGGTTGCCAGCCCGGCCACCACCACCTCATCCACCCCATGCTCCTGCAGCCAGTCGTCCAGGCTGGGCATTTCGATGTCTTCTTCCTCCTCGTCGCCCTCGCGTTCACCGGTGGCTACCTCGTCCGCCGGTGCCAGCAGGCCGTCGAAGCCGGAATAGCCGGCGTCGTACTGGCCCTTGCGGAAGTAGGCGTCGATCCGGTCGGTGTCCAGGTCGGGATGCAGGTCCGCCCCGCGCGTCCCGGCGACGCAGTGCCGCGGCCAGCTGTCCACGAAGTCCGGCGCGTCGGAGAAATGGCCGCCCGGATCCACGTGCCAGTCCTGCGTCGCGACCACGACGTCGTACTCATCCGGCCGGGTCTCCAAATGCTCGCTGATGTCGGCGGCAGTTTTCGCTCCACCGTCGACGGCCAGGGCACCTCCCTCGCAGAAGTCGTTCTGGACGTCGACGATGATCAGTGCGCGTGTCATGACTGCTCCTCGAATTCGGTGGGGATGGCGGCCTCGCCGCGCTGCAGCCGGTTCACGGCGCCGGGCAGCTCGGCCATGGAAGCGGTGTGGCGTTCGGCGGCGCGGCGGACGCCTTCGGCGCCGGTCCAGCCGTCCGCCAGCTTGCCGTTGGTGACGAACTGCTGCAGCAGCGGCCGGTCGTTGCCGTCGTCGAAGGGCCGGTGGCCAATGCCGACCACCTCGGCCGTGGCGGCCCCGTGCTCGTCCAGCCGGCGCAGCGCGTATTTGCGTCCGCCTACGGAAATTTTGTTCTTCGACGCCTTCGCCACCGACACCTGCTCGCCGTTGCTGCCCTCGCGGCTGACCAGCTTGTAGACCATGCTCGCGGTGGGGGCGCCGGATCCGGTGACCAGCGCGGTGCCGACGCCGTAGGAGTCCACCGGAGCCGAGGCGAGGGCCGCGATCGCGTATTCGTCCAGGTCGGAGGTGACGGTGATGCGGGTGTGGTGGTTGCCCAGGTCGTCCAGCAACTGGCGCACCCACTGGGCCTGGGCGATCAGGTCGCCGGAATCCAGCCGCACGCCACCCAGCCCCGGACCCGCCAGGTCAACGGCAGTACGGACGGCGGTCTCGACGTCGTACGTGTCCGCCAGCAGGGTGGTTCCCACACCCAGCGACGCCAGCTGCGCTTCGAAGGCCTGCTGCTCGGTGTCATGCAGCAAGGTAAAGGAATGGGCGGCGGTTCCCACCGTCTTGACGCCGTATCGGTAGCCGGCTTCCAGGTTTGAGGTGCTGGAGAAGCCGCCGATCACCGCGGCCCGGGCAGCAGCCACGGCCGACTCCTCGTGCGTGCGCCGGGACCCCATCTCGATGCAGGGCCGGCTGCCGGCCGCGCCGGTCATCCGCGAGGCCGCCGAGGCGATGGCGCTGTCGTGGTTCAGCACGGACAAGATGAAGGTCTCCAGGACGCACGCTTCGGCAAAGCTCGACTCCACCACCAGGATCGGCGAATAGGGGAAGTAGGCCTCGCCCTCGGCATAGCCGTAGATGTCGCCGGAGAAACGGAAATCGGCCAGCCAGTCGATGGTGCGCGCGTCCACCACGTCCGTGCGGGCCAGGAAATCCAGCTGGTCCTCGGAGAACGTGAAGTGTTCCAGGCCCTCCAAAATCCGGCCGGTTCCGGCCACCACGCCGTACCGGCGTCCTTCCGGCAGCCGCCGGGCGAACGCCTCGAAGACCGAACGCCGGTGGGCCGCGCCGGAATGCAGGGCGGCCTGGAGCATGGTCAGCTCGTAATGGTCGGTGTACAGGGAGGTGCTGGGATGCGTCCAGCCTGCTGCATTGTTCACATCCCCGACTCTAATCCTGTTTCGCCGTCTGAGTAGATCCGCGCCGCCGTCAGGCCCTCTTGGCACGCCCTGCCTACAATGGAAGCCATGACCGTGAGCATCCTTCCCTCCTGCACAACCGTGCTGGACGCGGATATCGAGACGTCCCGCCGGACGGAATCCGCCGAACTTACGGCCAAGGACACCCCGTGGGTCGTCATCGTGTGGAACGATCCGATCAACCTGATGAGCTACGTCAGCTATGTCTTCCAAAGCTACTTCGGCTATTCGGAAACCAAAGCCCGCAAGCTGATGCTCGAGGTGCACCAGCAGGGCAGGTCGGTAGTGGCGACGGGCAGCCGCGAGCAGGCCGAGCGGGACACCGTGGCGATGCATTCGTTCGGCCTGTGGGCCACGTACCAGAAGGCGGACCAGGCGTAGATGGCCAAGGCATTCAAGCACACGCGCAAGGGAATCACCGGGTACCTGGAGCCCGCCGAGCGGGACCTGATCCGGAAGCTGTTCGGGGACGTCATCGCCATGCTGGAGGTTGACCGGCAGGACGAGGATCCCCTGGCCGCGATGGTGGGCTTGGACATGGATGCCGCCAAACCCCGGGACCCAGCGCTGCTGCGGCTGCTGCCGGATGCGGTGGAGCACGACGACGGCGAGGCGCTGGAGTTCCGCAAACTCACCGAACGCTCGCTGCGGGAGGACAAGCTCGGGGCGCTGCGCGCCAGCGCGCTGCTGCTTGAGCAGACGCCGCTGCACCTCACCGACGAGCAGGCCCGGCTGTTCGCCCGTGCCGTGAACGACGTCCGCCTGGTGCTGGCCGAGCGGCTGGAGATCCGCACCGACGAGGACGCCCAGGCCCTGCATGAGATCGACGACTGGTCCCAGGCAGAGGACCTGGAAACCTACCTGGCGTTGGTCTACAACTTCATGACCTGGCTCCAGGAGACCCTGATGCAGGCCCTGCTGGACGGACTGGGGCACGCGTCAGGCCACCGCTGAGCAGCGCCGCGGCGCGTCTACAACTGACTCGAACCCGAGGCAGAGCCCCCGACGGGCGGCCCCGTGGACGGGCCTCCGGGTTTCCCTCGCACCCGGGGCGGGGCTCCGCCGGCGGCCGCCGTGGACGGGCCGCAGCCTCCGCGAGCCCAAGCCCTGCGGTGCCCGGGCCGGGAGGCCGCCGTCGGCGGGGGAAGCACTGTGAGATGGCTAACAGAAGCCGCGCTGAAGTTCGCCCAAGCGCACACTGACGCCTTATCCTCTAGAGAAATATGAGCCTGGAAGGCAGTGACATCCCGATGTTGATCCAACCCGCAGCTCCGATCGGCATCTTTGATTCCGGGGTGGGCGGGCTGACCGTGGCCCGCGCAGTGATAGACCAGTTGCCCAACGAGTCCATCCTGTACGTTGGCGACACCGCCAACGGGCCCTACGGTCCGCTGCCGATTGCCGAGGTGCGGGCAAATGCGCTGGGCGTGATGGATGAACTGGTGGACGCCGGCGTGAAGCTCCTCGTGATCGCCTGCAACTCCGCTTCCGCCGCCGTCCTGCGCGACGCCCGGGAGCGCTACACCGCCCGCTACGGCATTCCGGTGATCGAGGTGATCCAGCCGGCCGTCCGCCGCGCCGTCGCCTCCACGCGGAGCGGCAGGATCGGCGTGATCGGCACGTCGGCCACCGTCGGTTCCCGCGCCTACGAGGACACCTTCGCCGCCGCACCGCACCTCGACGTGACCTCCGTGGCCTGTCCCCGCTTCGTGGAATACGTGGAAGCCGGTGTCACCGCGGGCCAGGAGTTGTTGGCCACCGCCGAGGAGTACCTGGCTCCGCTCAGGCGTGCCGACGTGGACACGCTGGTGCTCGGCTGTACGCACTATCCGCTCCTGACCGGCGTGATCTCCTATGTCATGGGCGACGGCGTGACGCTGGTTTCGAGCGCGGAAGAGACGGCCAAGGACGTGTACCGGTCGCTGGTTTCCCACGATCTGCTGCGGCCGGAAGGGACGCCGGGCCAGCACCACTTTATTGCCACCGGTGACGCCGCGTCCTTCGAGGTGCTGGCGCGCCGGTTCCTGGGGCCGGAGGTGATCGCCGTGGAGCAGGTGGACCACGTGGCCGCGCACTATCCCACCGGCAGCATGGCCAGGATCACCCCCGAGATGGTTGCCGCCGCACGCACCGAGGGGCAGGCGGGCCCGAAAATTTCGCCGTTTGCCGGTGCGTCGGGGCAGTACAACCTGGGGGAGCGGGCATGAACCTGACCATCATCGGCTGCAGCGGCTCGTTTCCCGGGCCGCTGTCCCCGGCGTCGTGCTATCTGGTCAGCGCCTACGACGGCGAGCGGACCTGGCGCATCCTGCTGGACCTGGGCAACGGCGCCCTGGGCACCGCGCAGCGCTACATGGCGTTGGAGGACATCGACGCCGTCTTCCTGAGCCACCTGCACCCGGACCACTGCATGGACCTGTGCGGCCTGCACGTGGCGGTGCGCTGGAATCCCGACGGCTGGACCAAGGGGCGCATCCCCGTGTGGGGCCCGGCGGCCACGGCGGACCGCATGGCCACTGCCTACGGGCTGGAGTTGGATCCCGGCATGAAAGAGGAGTTCGATTTCCACCTCTGGGCGGAACGGGAGCCGGTGAAGCTGGGCCCGTTCACCATCACCCCCTATCCGGTGCGGCACCCGGTCGAGGAGGCCTACGCCATCCGGGTCGAGGCTACGGAGCCCACCCCCGAGGGGCCGGTCACGCGGGTGCTCGCCTACTCGGGTGACACCGACAGCTGCCCCGAACTGGTCGAGGCGGCCTTCGGCGCGGACATGTTCCTGTGCGAGGCCGCCTTCCACGAAGGCCGCGACGACGGCGTCGACGGCGTGCACCTCACCGGAAAGCGGGCCGGCGCCGCCGCCACCGAGGCCCAGGTCCGGCGGCTCCTGCTGACCCACCTGCCCGTCTGGAACGACTCGGTGCGCACCGTCACCGAGGCCCGCGAAACCTACGTCGGCGATCTGGCCGTCGCGGTAGCCGGTGTGAGCTACGTCGTCTGAGCTGCTGAGAGGCGCCGTGCGCGACGACGCGTGAGCGGCTGAGAGCCGCCGTCTGAGCGGCTGAGAGGTGCCTTGCGCGACGACGCGTGAGCGGCTGCGGCCGCTGCGAGCCGATAGGGTGGACCCATGATTGACGTTGATCCCGGTTCCGCCATGCCCGCTGCCGCCGCCCGAGCCGACGGCCGGACACCCGAACAGTTGCGTCCGATCAGCATCACGCGCGGCTGGTCCAACCAGGCCGAAGGATCGGCGCTGATCGAGTTCGGCAACACCCGCGTGCTCTGCACCGCATCGGTGACGGCGGGCGTTCCGCGTTGGCTGAAGGGCGAAGGACGCGGCTGGGTCACGGCCGAATACGCGATGCTTCCCCGCGCCACCAACACCCGTTCCGACCGCGAATCCGTCAAAGGCAAGATCGGCGGCCGCACCCACGAGATCTCCCGGCTGATCGGCCGCTCGCTGCGCTCGGTGATCGACACCAAGGCGCTGGGGGAGAACACCATCGTCTTGGACTGCGACGTGCTCCAAGCCGACGGCGGCACGCGCACCGCGGCCATCACCGGCGCCTTCGTGGCCCTTGCCGACGCATTGCACTGGGCGAAAGAGCAGAAGCTGATCGCCCGATCCGCCCGGCCGCTGACCGATACCGTCGCCGCCGTGAGCGTCGGCATCATCGACGGCGTGCCGATGCTGGACCTGCCCTACGTCGAGGACGTTCGCGCGGAAACGGACATGAACGTCGTGGTCACCGGATCCGGCCAGTTCGTGGAAGTCCAGGGCACCGCAGAGGGCGCGCCGTTCGACCGTGCGGAACTCGACGCACTGCTGGACCTGGCGCTTGCCGGCACGGCCCAGTTGGCCCAGATCCAGCGGGACACGCTGGCGGAGACGCTGGGAGAAGTCATCCGTGGCTGACGCCGGGGCAGCAGGCACCGGGCTCGGCGGGGCGCCTGCCGCCGGGCCGGAGATCAAACCCCGGCTGGTCCTGGCCACCCGCAACCAGGGAAAGCTGCGTGAACTGCGCGAACTGCTGCGCGGCCAGATACCGGGGCTGGACGTGGATACGCAGGTGATTGACGCGGCTACGGCCGGGGTCCCTGACGTACCCGAAACCGGATTGACCTTCGCCGAGAACTCCCTGCTGAAGGCACGCGCCGTCGCCGAAGCCACCGGACTGGTGGCGGTGGCCGACGACTCGGGCCTGGCGGTTGACGTACTCGGCGGGGCGCCCGGCATCTTCTCGGCCCGCTGGGCCGGAAAACATGGCGACGACGAAGCGAACCTGCGCCTGCTCTTGAACCAATTGTCCGATATCGCGCCCGAGCATCGCGGGGCCGCGTTCGTCTGCGCAGCAAGCGTTGTGTCGCCGCGCCTCGAAGCCGTCGAGGAGGGCAGGCTGGAGGGTACCCTGCTGGCCGAACCGCGCGGCTCCGGCGGATTCGGCTACGACCCCATCCTGCAGCCGGCCGGGATGGACCGCAGCTGTGCCGAACTGCGGCCGGAGGAAAAGAACGCCATCAGCCACCGCGGCCAGGCGTTCCGCGCCCTGCTGCCTCACATAGTGGCGGCACTCGGCCAAAAGCCCTGATCGCCGGGACCTCGTCCGGTTCGGCCTCAGACGCGCGGTAAGGCAGACTTGTACACGATGAGCATGCTGATCCCTTTCTTGATGTCCGGTCCCCGCCCAGCCCAGCCCGCAGACGATTCCTCTGCCCTCACGGGGGTAGCCGAGTGGGCCGTGGGGCTGATGGAAGGCATCGGGGCACCCGGCGCCGGCCTGGCTATCGCGCTGGAGAACCTTTTCCCGCCGCTGCCCAGTGAAGTGGTGCTCCCGCTGGCAGGCTTCACGGCCAGCCGCGGCAATTTCAGCCTTGTCGAGGCGCTCGTTTGGACCACTCTGGGCTCGATCATCGGCGCGTGGGTGCTTTACGGGCTGGGCGCTTGGCTGGGCCGAACG
This sequence comes from Arthrobacter sp. Y3221114, assembly GCF_059092625.1. Taxonomy (NCBI): domain Bacteria; kingdom Bacillati; phylum Actinomycetota; class Actinomycetes; order Micrococcales; family Micrococcaceae; genus Arthrobacter; species Arthrobacter sp. Y3221114. The sequence continues at coordinate 24,850 of NZ_JBNHHW010000003.1, read as the reverse complement.
CGCATGCGCGCCATCGCCGACAAGCTTCCGTTGGTCGACGTGGAAGACGTGGACAAGGTGGAAGCCTGGTTCAACCGCCACGGTTACCAGGCCGTCTTCTTTGGCCGCATGATTCCGATCTTTCGCAGCCTGATTTCCATCCCGGCCGGCATCGAGCGCATGCCCATGGGCAAGTTCCTCGGACTGACCGCAGCCGGGAGCCTGATCTGGAACAGCATCTTTGTGCTGGCCGGCTTCTATTTGGGGGAGAACTGGCACATCGTGGAGGAGTACGCCGGCGTCTTCCAGAAGATCGTGATTGTCGTCGTCGTTGTTGCGGGCCTGTACTGGCTCACCACCAGGATCCGTAAGATCAGGAACCGGCGGGCGTAGCCGCAGCTGCCAAGGGCCGATCTCCTTTCCCGCAGGCCCGTTTCCGGCCCTGCGGACCCTTCCCGATCCTTCAGCTCCTTCCACGGCGCCGTGAATCCAGGCGGCCTGTCATCCCAGGCCGCCGCCACGGCTGAGCCGTCCGAGACGTGAGCTTCCCGCAAGATCTTCTTCCCGGCCGTCCCGCGCTGCCCGGAGGCCCTTGACGGGCTACTACCGTCATCGCGCTGCCCACAGGCCCTCCCGGGGGCCTGCGCGCGACCACGCGTCCGAGCCCGGGACCGGTCCTGCCGCCGTTCGGCACAAGAAACCCCGCCCCTCTCGGGCCAGTTGACGCTTCCGTCACGTGTTTGTATGGTTAGTTACATGAGTAATGAACCACTTCACCGAACAAGCGTGCAGTGGACTCGGGGAAGGAGCGGCCGTGATTGACGACTCAAGGCCGATCTTCCTGCAGATTGCCGAACGCATTGAGAACGACATCGTCGACGGCGTGCTGGCCGAAGAAGGCCAAGTGCCGTCCACCAATGAGTTCGCCGCCTTCTACCGGATCAATCCCGCCACTGCGGCGAAAGGCGTCAACCGCCTGGTCGATGACGGGGTTCTGTACAAAAAGAGGGGGATCGGCATGTTCGTAGCCGCCGGTGCCCGCTCCCGTTTAGTGGCCCGACGCCGTGACGACTTCTACCGGGAGTACGTTCAGCCGATGGCCCGGGAGGCACGAAAACTAGGCATCAGCACCGAACAGTTGACCGCAATGCTCAACCGCACCGAGTCCACCAGCGACATGACCGAGGGAAGCGTGTCCCCATGAACGACCAGAACACACCCGCCATCGAACTGAGGCAGGTGAGCAAGTCCTACCGCGACGCCAAGGCGCTGGACAACGTCAGTCTTCGCCTGGACGGCAACCGGATCTACGGGTTGCTGGGCCGAAACGGCGCCGGCAAGACCACCCTGATGTCGGTGCTCACCGGCCAGGGCTCCCAGAGCAGCGGTGAGGCGCTGGTCTTCGGGCAGCACCCGTATGAAAACGACGCCGTGCTGTCCCGGATCTGCTTTATCCGGGAATCACAGAAGTACCCGGATGATTTCACCCCCAGGCAGGCCTTCAAGTCCGCCGCCCTGTTCTTCCGCCACTGGGATCAGGCCTACGCGGACCGATTGGTCGAGGATTTCCAGCTCCCGCCCAAACGGCGGATCAAAAAACTTTCCCGCGGCCAACTCTCCGCCGTCGGCGTGATCATCGGGCTGGCGTCCCGCGCGGAGATAACATTTTTCGACGAACCGTATCTGGGGCTCGACGCCGTCGCCCGCCAGATCTTCTATGACCGGCTGGTCGAGGACTTCGCCGACCATCCGCGCACCATCATCCTTTCCTCGCACTTGATCGACGAAGTGGCGAACTTGCTGGAGCACGTGGTGCTGATCGACCGCGGCCGGATCATCATGGACGACGCCGCCGAAGCGATCCGCGGGACGGCCTTTACCGTTGCCGGCAACGCGGCAGCCGTCCGCTCCTTCGCGGCCGGACGGCAGGTGTTGCATCGGGAATCTCTGGGCTCGCTGGCCTCGTGGACCATCGAAGGCAGGCTGTCCGATGCCGATCGTGCCGAGGCTGCGGAACTCGGTGTGGAGTTGGCGCCGGTGTCGCTCCAGCAATTGGTGGTGCGGAAGACCACTGCTGCCACCGATGCCGCCGCCGATACCGACTCCGAACTGGAGGTCCTGAAATGAATCGAGTCATCAACGTAGCGCGCATGCAGCTGATCAATAAGTGGACCTTCCTGGGCATCCCCGCCGTGATCCTGCTGGCTTCGTTCCTGATCACCCTGGCCATCTGGGCGATGATCCCTGCCACCGGCGAGACGTTGTACTCCGGGACCGCGCAGGCGGTGATGTGGTACTTCCTGGCGCTGGGCATCCAGTCGCTGACACTGACGTTCCCGTTCTCGCAGGCGATGAGCGTGAGCCGCCGTACCTTCTACCTCGGCACCGTCGGTCTCTTCGCCGTCGTCGCCCTTGCCGTCAGCGTCCTTTACTACCTGCTGGGCCTGCTGGAAGTTGCCACCGGCGGCTGGGGCTTCAACGGCCGGCTGTATGCCCTGGACTGGATCGCCGACAGCAACCCGGTGGTGCAGATCCTGTTCTACTTCATCGTCATGGTGGCGTTGTTCATGATCGGTTTCTGGTTCGCCACCATCTACAAGCGCTGGCAGGCGACCGGGATGTTGGTCACATGGATCGCGATCGCCGTGGTCCTGATCGGCTTGCTTGGCCTGATCACCTGGCAGGGCTGGTGGCCGGCCGTGGGCGGGTGGCTCGTGGCCCAGACACCGCTGAGCACTTCCGGCTGGACGGCGCTGTTCTGCGCGGTCCTGGCGGGCGGATCCTACCTGACCCTCCGCCGGGCCACGCCCTGATCAGACTCGACCGGACAGCAGGACGGCGGCTCCCGGCGCTCGTGCCGGGGGCCGCCGTCGGCGCGTGTTGCAGGCGCAGAACCGTCCGTGCCGTCACTTAGGGTTGAACGCGTGGCAGTTGACTTCACGGCGATCGATTTCGAGACGGCAAACGGTTTTAGGGGCTCACCATGCTCAGTGGGCTTGAGCAAGGTTCGTGACGGCCGGATCGTCGAGGAAGCGTCCTGGCTGATGCGCCCGCCGGAGGGCTTCGACCACTTCGACCGGCGCAACGTCCAGATCCACGGCATCACCGCGGGCATGGTGGCGGGAAAGCCCCGTTTCGGCGAGATCTTCGCCGACCTGGCAGCCTTTATCGGCTCCGACGTGCTGGTAGCCCACAACGCCGCCTTCGATATGGGCGTGATCCGATCCGCTCTGGAGGTCTCGGAACTCTCCGGGCCGGCCTACGACTACGCCTGCACCGTCATCCTGTCGCGGCGCAGCTATTCGCTGGTGTCCTATTCCCTGCCGTTCGTCGCCGAGGCCGCGGGCGTGCCGCTGCACAACCACCACGACGCCGTGGCGGACGCGCGGGCCTGCGCCGGCATCATGATCGACATCGCCAGCCGGAATTCGGCCGGCAGCATTCCCGACCTGCTGACCGCGATGCAGTTGCGCGCCTCGCGGCTGGAGGCCTACCTCCACGGCAGCGCAGCGGTATCCAAACCCACCAGGACGGCACTGGAGCGGCAGGCGCTGGGTGCGGCCGGGGGAGCGGCGCCGTCGTCGGCCTGGACGTACTGGCCGGACGAGGGGGACAACCCCGAGCCCAACCAGGACGCCGACGATTCCCACCCGCTGTACGGCCAGACCGTGGTCTTCACCGGCAATCTGGGCCTGTCCCGCCAGGAGGCGAAGAACCGCGCGGCGGAGCTGGGAGCACAGCCTGCCAGCAACGTCACCCGGAAGACCACTGTGCTCGTCGTCGGCGACGGTTTCGTCGCCTCCGACCTCAAGAGCGGCCGGGTCACGGCCAAGGCGCACAAGGTGCTGCAGCTGCACAGCAAGGGCCAGCAGATCGAGGTGCTGTCCGAAGGCGAGTTCCTGCAGATGATCGGCGGCCGCTGGCCTGCGCACAGCGCCTGACCGCCTGGTCCCCGGCCCGGCGACCCGGAGTCAGAGCCGGAGGCCCACCCCGGTGAGCTGCTCGGACAGGTCGATCAGCCGGGAGGCGGCGTTGCGCTCGCGGGCGTGCCGCCGCGGCGCGACGGCGGCGGGGCGTCCGGTCAGCTGCAACAGTCCGTCCGGCCCCCAGTAGTCGCCGTTGCGGACGTCCGCGCCGGCTGCCGCGTGCACCAGCGGACGGGCTCCGGCGTCCTTGCCCTGCGCCACCAGCCCGAAAAACACCCGTTGCCACCCGGCCGCCGGGCGGGAGAGCTTTAAACCCGGCCGGTCGGGCGTGAAGTACTTCCGCGCATAACCGGGATGCGCCACCACGGAGGAGACCGGCGAGCCGACCGCGTCCAGCCGGTGCGCCAGCTCGAATCCGAAACTCATCACCGCCAGTTTGGACAACGCATAGGAGCGGTGGCTGGAGTACCGGGCCGGCACAGCCGCGCGGCGGAAGTCCGGCCACACCCAGCGGTGGCTGATGCTGCCCACGTGCACCACGCGGCTCCGGCTGCGGCGGAGGGCGGGCATCAGCCTGGCCACGAGTGCGAAGTGGCCCAGGTGGTTGGTGCCGAACTGCAGCTCGACGCCGTCGGCGGTGAACTGCAGCTCCCGGGAACCGATCACCCCGGCGTTGGCCAGCAGGGCATCAATGCGACCCAGCCCGGCCAGCTCCTCTGCCGCCTGCCCGACCGAGGCCAGGTTGGCAAGATCCAGCTCCTGGAATCGCACGTCCGCGCCGGGCACCGTGCGGCGGACGGCCTCCATGGCTGCCCGCGCGCGTGCCGCATCACGGGCCGCCATGACCACCGTGGCTCCCGCCGCCGCCAGCTGTTCGCTGGCGAAGTAGCCGAGGCCGGCGCTGGCACCGGTCACGATGATCGTCTTCCCGTCCTGGCGTGGCAGCGCCGGCGCCGTGCGGTCGTGGCTCACGGGCTCACGCCTGGGTTTGCGCCAGGAAGCGCTCCGCCATGCCGAGGATGACGTCGGGGGCCTCCAGCACGGCCAGCCATTCGGCGGGCAGCGCCGCTTCGCCGTAATGGGCGCCCAACAGGTTCCCGGCGAGGCTGCCGGCCGAGTCGCTGTCGCCGTCGTGATTGATGGCCGCGGCGACGGCCCTGCGGAAATGGTGCTCCGGCGTCGGGCTGTCCGCCGTGGCCAAGACTGCGTACAGGGCGATGGCCAGGGCCTCCTCGGCCACCCAGCCTTCGCCCAGCGTGGCGGTCAGCTCCGCCGGCGCCACCGGACCGCGGGCCGACAACTCGATGGCGGCGCGCAGCCGCCCGGCCAACTCGGCGGCACCCGGGTCCTGCTCGGTACGGGCCAGCATGGCCACGGCGACGCCCGGCAGGGTCGCCTGTTCATGCACCAGCAGCCGGATCAGCGTCGCGAACGCCGCCGCACTCTGGTGTGCCGTCGGATGGCCGTGGGTGAGCGCCGAGCCGTCCGTGGCCAGCCGCTGGACCGTCTGGTCGTCGACGAACGGCAGCAGCCCGAACGGAGCCGACCGCATCACCGTGCCGCAGCCCTTCGAGTCCGGGTTGACCGGGCGCGCGCGGGTTCCCATCTCGCCGGTGGCCAGGCCGGAGAGGCAGGCGGTGCCGGGGGCGCGGCGCGCGTGCAGCACTTCCTGTCCGTCGATCCAGCGCGGCTGGGGTTCCGGAGCGTTGTCGGGAAAGCGGCCTTCCTGGGTGGCGTACCAGCGCAGATAAGCCAGCCAGAGGCAGGCGGCTTCGTCCGCGGAGGTGCCGGCGTTGGCCCATTCCAGCGCTTCGGTCAGCCCGTCGAGGGTATAGAGCGTCATCTGCGTGTCGTCGGTGAAGTGGCCGGGCTCCGGCAGCTGGGAGAAGTCCAGCAGCCCTTCGGCCCCGAAGCGCCCGGCGATCGAGTCAAAGGAGTCGAATTCCACGGCGGCCCCCAGCTGGTCCCCGAGGGCGCCTCCGAGCAGGCAGCCGCGCACCCGCGACGCGAAATTTGGCACCGCCTGGGCCGTCGTCTCCGGCTGGGTCTCGGGCGGCGGCTGGACGGTGCCGGGCGCGGGCTGGACGGTGCCGGGAGGGGGCGGCGCGCTGCCGGCGAAGTCCGGCGCGTCGGCAGAGGGGGAACCGGGGAGCTGGGCATCGTTAGTCACGACTACCAGCTTAGGCGCGGCACCGGACGTTCGCCGGGCCTCCTTCCCGGGAAGCACTCAGCGTTTTCCCAGACCCCGGTGCCAGAGTGGAGTAGTTTTGAGAGAATCGCCGGCGGCTAGCCGGCCCGGCAGAAGGACAGTATCCATGGCAGCAGCCCACCCGGCGTCACCGGCCCCGGCCGTCCCCGCCGCCCCGCCCCGGCTCGGCGAGGGGCGCAGCTACTCCGCCCGCATCGGCGCCGAAATGGCAGGATCGTTCCTGCTCTTCTTCGGTGCCCTGGGGATCGGCATGTTCAATCCGCAGGGCGGTTTCGGCGTTCCCTTCGGCTTCGGCCTGGCGGTAATTGCCGGCATGCTTGCCTTCGGCCATGTCTCCGGGGGCCACTTTAACCCGGCCATCACGCTGGGCAGCGCGCTCGCGGGCCGCACCTCCTGGAAGTCGGTCCCGCCCTACGTCCTGGCGCAACTGGCCGGCACCTCGCTGGCCGCCGTCGTGCTCTGGGTCATCATGGGCAGCCATCCGGTCAGCGCCCAGTCGGCCGCCGTGTTCACGTCCATCTCCAACGGCTACGCCGGCGGCGACGAACTGGGCTTCTCGATGGCGGGTGTGTTCCTGGCCGAAACCGTCGCCACCGGACTGCTCGTGGCGGTCTACCTGGGCGCCACCTCGTCCCTGGACCGGCTCCGCAGCGCCCCGTACGCGGTAGGGCTTGCCTTTGGCGTGCTGACCGCTGTGATGCTCCCGATCTCCAACGCAGGGCTGAACCCGGCCCGCTCCACGGCCGCGGTGTATTTCGCGGACGGCAGCCCGCTGGGCGAACTGTGGCTGTTCTGGGCGGCCCCGCTGCTCGGTGCCGTTATCGCCGGACTGCTCTACCGCAGTGCCGAACTGGTGCCGGGGCCGCGCAAGGCAACCAACGACGGCGGTGCTCCGGCTGCGTCTTCCACCCAACCTGTGGAGGGGAAGACTGCCGTCGGCGGCGGCGCCGCTTCCGCCGGCACGGTGCCGGCCGGGTCCGCGAACGCCGGACGTGAGGTTCCCGACGTCGCGGTGGAGGACCAGCCGGACGAGCCGGCGCCAGTGGACGACCAGGGCGCCGCCGAAGCGCGCGACTTCTTTGACCGCAAGCCGAAGCGCACACGCCCGGACGGCGAATAACCACAAGCCCCGCACAACGGCACGTCCCGATTTCGGGACGTGCCGTTGTGCTTGTCCGAAACTGTCCCAGCCGCCGGATAGTTTGGAAATATGAGGTTACTGCACACGTCGGACTGGCATCTGGGCCGTTCCTTCCACGGCGTTGGGATGCTGCAGGCGCAGCACGCCTTCGTCGAGCGACTCCTGCAGACAGTCCGCGAGGAGGGCATCGACGTGGTGCTCATCGCCGGCGACGTGTACGACCGCGCGCTGCCCGGTGTGGATGTCGTCAACCTCTTTTCCGATGCCTTGTCGCGCATCCGCGCTGCCGGGGCAACCGTGATCCTGACCAGCGGCAACCACGATTCGGCCACCCGGTTGGGCTTCGGCTCCGGCATCCTGGCCCACGGCGGGGTCCATATCCGCGCCCGGCTCGACCAGCTTGCCGACCCGGTGGAACTGGACCTGGACGGGGCCACGCTTGCCGTGTACGGCATTCCCTACCTCGAGCCGCGGATGTGCGCTGAGGAACTGGGCGCGGAGGCTCCCAGCCACACCGCCGTCACGCGGGCGGCGCTGGGCCGCATTCGTGCCGACCTTGAGCAGCGGAGGGCCGGCGGCACCGTGCATTCCCTGGTCATGGGGCACACCTTCGCCAGCGGCGGCATCACCTCGGACAGCGAACGCGACCTGAGCATCGGGGGAGTTGGAGCGGTGCCGCTGGATTTGTTCGACGGCCTTGACTATGTGGCGCTGGGGCACCTGCACGGGCGCCAGAAATTGAGCGAAACCGTGCGCTATTCCGGGTCGCCCCTGCCCTATTCGTTTTCCGAGGCCGGACACGAGAAGGGCGGCATCATCCTCGAATTCACCGCGGCCGGACTCACATCCGTGGAAAACGTCAGTTGGCCCTCACCGCGCAAGCTCGCCGTACTCAAGGGGACCATGCAGGACCTGCTGGAATCTGCCGACCATGCCTGGGCCGAGGAAGCCTACTGCCAGATCACGGTCACGGACGACGAGCGCCCAACGAAGGCAATGGAACGGCTGCGGGCACGCTTCCCCGACACGCTGGTGCTCAACTTCGAACCCGCCTCCGGACCGCGCCGGGACACCATGAGCTACAGCCAGCGCATCGCGAAGGCCCAGGACGACCTGGAGGTCTGCTGCGGATTCCTGGACCATGTCCGCTCCCGGCCGGCCGGCGAGGCCGAACGCGCACTGCTGGCGCATGCGCTGGAGGCCGTGCAGGCAGCGGAGGCATCGGCATGAGGATCCACCGGCTTGAAATGCAGGCCTTCGGGCCTTTCGCTGCCCGGGAAACCATCGACTTCGACGAGCTGGGCGCGCAAGGGCTCTTCCTGCTCAACGGGCCGACCGGGGCCGGTAAGACCAGCATCCTGGACGCCATCTGTTTTGCGCTGTACGGGTCGGTTCCCGGCGCACGCCAACAGGGCAAGCGGCTGCGCAGCGACCACGCCGAACCCGGGACAGAGCCGGAAGTCGTGTGCGAATTCTCCGCGCGCGGCAGGCGGTTCGAAGTAACCCGCAGCCCGCAGTGGGAACGCCCCTCGTCCCGGGCCCGGTCCGGGTCGGTGACGGAGCAGGCTCGCACGCTGTTGCGCGAGAAGATCAACGGCGCCTGGGTCCAGAAAAGCGGCCGCAACGACGAGGCCGCGGCTGAACTGCTGGCCGTCTTGGGCATGAGTTTGGAGCAGTTCACCAAGGTAGTCCTGCTGCCGCAAGGCGACTTTGCGGCGTTCCTGCGCGCCGATGCCAAGGAACGCCGGCCGTTGCTGCAACGCCTGTTCGCGACCGACCGCTACGAGGCAGTCGAGCAGGTCCTGGCCGACGAAGCGGCCAAGGCCCGCTCGGACTACCAGGCAGCAGTGGCAGCATCCGAGCAACTCCTGGCGCGGGCAACAGAGGAAGCAGCCCGGCATCTGGCGGCCGAGGACATGCCGGACCAGTCAATGCCTGCCGCGGACCTGCTCGCCACGCTTGAGTCCTCGATGGCGTCCGCGGCCGCCTCCGTCCGGGACTTGGCCGAGCGCGGACAAGATAAGCTGGGCCGGCTGCGGGACACCATCGTCAGTCGTGAGCGGGCGTTGGCCGATCACGCGGAATTGGCGGCGCTGGAAAACCTCGCCGCGGAGCACCGCAACGGCGCCGACGGCCACGCCGCCCTGACCGAAACACTGGCATCGCACCGATCCGCGGAACTGTTGGCGTCGCCGATCCGGCACCGGGATCAGGCTGCGCTCGCTGCGGAACGCGCCGGGAAAGAATTCCTGGACCGGATCGACGCGGCCGAAGCCCATCCGCTCTACCCGTCGTTCGTTTCCCGCCGCCCCGACCCCGATGCTGCGGGACAGGCGTTGCTCGAGGAGGCGGCGGGACAGCTCTCCGCCGAGCTCGGACGAATCCGCGCCCTGCTGCCGGAGGAGCAGCGGCTGCAGGCGGCCGGTGCCGAGGTGCGGCGTTTGGAACAGCACGCGGGGCAGCTGGCGAGGGACATCGGTGCCGCGGAAAGCACCCGGGAACGGCTGGCCGGCATCGGCCGCGGGCTGCAGGAGGAGCTGGCCGAGCTGGCGGCAGCCGCCGACGACGTCGGCCTGCTCACCGAGCGGTTGGAACAAGCCCGGCAGCTGCGCGACACCGTGGCCGAGTACGCCGCCTGCCTGGCCAAGACCGGCGAGGCCCGCCGGAATCGCGATGCGGCGCAGGCCAGGCAGCTTCAGCTGAAGGAAGCCTGGTTGTCGCTGCTGGAACAGCGCCTCGATCAGGCCGCAGCGGAGCTCGCCGCCAACCTCGCCGAGGGAGACCCCTGTCCGGTGTGCGGCGGAACAGAACATCCGCAACCGGCCTCGGCCGGCGGCGGAGACCTGGTCACCCGCGAGCAGGAAACAGCAGCCCGGGAGGACCACGCGGCGGCCGAAGCCAAGTACTCCAAGGCCCGCGAGGCCTGCGCGGAACTGGAACAGCAACTTTCCGCCCTGGCCTCCCGCGGCGGGGCGACCGATGCCGCCGAGGCAACCGACGCCCTCGCCGCCGCCCGTGCCCGCTTGGACGAGGCCGTCGCGGTGAGGGAGCGGCGGACGAGGCTGCAGGAACGGGCGGATGCCACGACGCAGCAGCTTGACGAGAACGGCCGGCAGCTGTCGGCCCTGGCGGTAGCCAAGGCCTCTGCCGACTCCGAGCTCAATACCGGCAGGGAACGCGTGCGTGAACTCGAGCAAAAGCTGCGCGAGGCACGTCCCGACGGAGGCAGCCTGCACGAACACGCGGCCTCACTGTCCCGCCTCGACCAGCTCCTGGCCGATGCCCTGGATGTTTTAAGTCAGCACCGCCACTGCGGCAAGGCGTTGGAGCAGGCGGAAGCCGATCTTGCCGCGGCGATCGGGCAATCCAGCTTCGCCTCGGAGGACGAGATCCGGGTGTCCCTGCTGGCGCCGGCACAACTGCAGGAACTCCAGCGGCGCCACACCGCCTACACCGAAGCAGGCCAGCGGCTGCAGGTGCTGGAGTCCTCCGAAGCCGTCGTCCGTGCCCGCACGGCGCTTGAAAAGGGCGAAACGCTGCCGGGGACCGCGGAACTGGACGCCGCACGCGAGGAAGCCACGGTCTTGGACGGCGTGGTGCAGGAGCACCACGTGCGGCACGGAGTGCTGACAGCGTCGCTGCAACAACTTGCCAGCTACCGCCGGCGTTTCGACGAGGAACAAGTCCGCTTGGCACCGATCGCCGCACGGCACGAACTGTTGCAGTCTGTGGCGGACACGGTCAGGGGACTGGGCGAGAACGAACGCAAGATGACGCTCACCACCTACGTCTTGGCCGCGCGGTTGGAGCAGATTGCGGCGGCAGCTTCGGAGCGCCTGATTGCGATGACGGACGGGCGGTACACCCTGGTCCACGACGACTCAAAGTCCGGCAACAAGAAGTCGGGCCTTGGTCTACACGTCAGCGACGAATGGACGGGGCAGCGGCGCGACACCTCCACCTTGTCCGGCGGCGAATCCTTCATGGCCTCGCTCGCGCTGGCGCTCGGTTTGGCCGACGTGGTCCAGGCAGAGGCAGGCGGCGTGGACATCGAGACGCTGTTCGTCGATGAGGGGTTCGGCAGCCTGGATGAGCAGGCCTTGGAACAGGTCATGGATGCGTTGGAGGGACTCCGCGACGGGGGCCGGGTCATTGGCCTGGTCAGCCACGTGGCGGACATGAAGCAGCGCATCGGTGCCCAGCTCCAGGTCACAAAGGGGCGCCACGGCTCCTCCGTCCGCACCGTGCTCACCGGGGCCGCCTGACCGCCGGTATGATGGTTATGTTATACGGGTTGTGCGCATCGGGAGGCGGGACGGTGCGCGGTTCGAACCAACGGAAAAACCGATGACTTCTTCTGATCCCGGCGCGCCCGCACAGGAACACCTTTCCAGCGACGACACCGCCGGCCGGCGCAAGACCCGAAACCCCTTCGGCCGCTACGCGCGGCTGGCACGGATGGCCGGAACCTCCTTCCTGGCCATCGGATTCGTTGCCCGGCTGCCGCTGGCGATGCTGACGGTCGGAGCCCTGACCCTGGTCACGGTCAGCACCGGATCCTATGCCTCGGGCGGTTTCGCCGCCGGCGCCGTCGGGATCGGCTCGGCCGCCGGTGCGCCGTTGTTCGGCTATCTTGCCGACCGGGTCGGTCAACGGCCCGTGCTGCTGGTCGCGGCCGCCGCACACACCTGTGCCATCGTCGTCCTGCTGACCTCCGTCTACATAGGAGGCAGTGGAGCCGGCACGGTGGCCGTGCTGGCGGCCTCCTTCGCCGTCGGGGCCACCTGTCCGCAGGTCGGCCCGCTGGCGAGGGTGCGGTGGATGGCGATGACGCGCAACGACAAGCCGGTACTGGATACCGCGCTGTCCTATGAGAGCACCGCCGATGAACTGACGTTCGTGCTGGGACCGGCATTGGTCGGGCTGCTCGCGGCGCTGATTGCCCCGTGGCTGCCCTTCGTTTTGGCCGCTGCCCTGACCGTAACGATGGTTACTGCCTTCGCCGTCCACCCCACCTACCGCGCCGTCGTTCCGGTGACGCCGGGACTGGTCAAGGCGCACCCGGGAGCCGCTGCGGCGGCCTCGCCGGTGCGGATCAACTGGCCGCTGGTCGCCATCCCCGTGCTGGGCATGGTGGCCATGGGCGTGTTCTTTGGCGCAACCCAGAACGCCCTGAGTGCTTTCGGCGGCAGCTTTGGCGCGGCCGACACCGCCGGCCTGCTCTATGCGCTGCTGGGCCTGACGTCGGCCTTCGGTGCCCTGTCCGTCGCCTACTGGCCCGCACGGTGGAAACATTCGAGCCGCTGGGTCGTGTGCGCGGCGGCGATGACGGCGTTCTGCGTACTGCTGCTGCTGCCCGACGAAGTGCTGCCGATGATTCTCGTGCTGCTGTTGGTCGGCGTGCCCGTTGGGCCCACGATGGTCACCATTTACGGCATCGGAAGCCTGGTCGCTCCGGATGAGCGGCTCGGTACGGTGATGACGCTGCTCGCCAGCGGGGTCGTCCTCGGCTCTGCCATCGGTTCGGCAGTAGCCGGTGCACTGGCCGAGAACCTGGGCCACTCCGGTGCGTTCCTGGTGTCGGTTGCCGCTTCGGCCATGCTGCTGGTGCTCGGCCTGATCGCGGCTGCCGTCGTCCGGCGCCGACAGGGCGCCTGACTTCCGCTCCGTCATCCGGCGCGGCACGGCTAAGCCCGGCTCAGTGCAGCTCCGCCTCGATGACGGCGGCGGAACGCTTTAATGCCTCCGCAATTTCCTCATCGGGCGTATCGGTCCTGATGTAGACCACGGCGACGGCCGCCGGGAGCTGGCCCGGGACGGTGACCGGCACAGCGACCGACGAGACGCCGGGGATCACCTCGTCATGGCTGATGGCATAACCGGCGTCCTTGGCCAGCCGGGCTTCCGGACGGATCGGCTGCCCAGGAGCATGCTGCTCCCACTGGTCCCGGGTCAGGGCCGATTGGATGGCGATGCCCGGGGCTCCCGCGGCGAAGGAATGCCGGGTGCCCGGACGCTGCACCAGCGCCGTCGTATGCCGCGGCTCCACGGTCAGCAGCGTGACGCAGTCGTGCTGGTCCCAGACCGCGATGAAGGCTGTCATCATCAGGTCGTTGGCCAGGGCAGTCAGCTCCGGCAGCGCCGCCGACTGCAGGTCCCGCGAAACACCGCGGGCCAGCGCGGCCAGGCCGGGCCCCGCCTGCACCCGGCCCGCCGAATCGCGCATCAGCAGCGAATGGTCTTCGAGCGTGCGCAGGATCCGGTAGGCGACCGAACGGTGCACCCCCAACGCCTCGGACAACTCGGCGATCGTCATCGGCGACTGCGCTTCCGCCAGGATTTCCAATGCCTTGATGCCGCGGGAAAGGGTCTGCGAGTGCGCCGGGGCGGGTTTGGTGGGGGTCTGGCTCATCGGTCCATCCTCTGAAAAAATCCTGGCTAGGGGAGCTGCTGGGGGACCGAACATGCGTCCTGTGTCGGTCCTCACAGGTCCTATTGTTCTATATCAGGACAAACCGTCCAACTATAGAACGCAATCCCGGCGCGTTCCGGGCCGCTGCCTTTGAATACCCGTCGCTAAGGTGCGGGCGCCCGGCCACCCGGTGGCGAGGGGAGGGCCGCGGCAAGGACGCGCCCGCCACCCGTCGCGCTTGCTGTCCGCGAAACCGGGCGGCGTCGTTCCCGCGCCGGGCAAGCGTTGTCGGGACGCGACCCCGCATCGCGGGGGCGTTATGGAAATGATATGGCGGCCCTATGTGTGGCCTGTCACTGTCCGGTAATATGGCTCCAGTCACATTACCGACCGTTCGGTAACCCGTTCTGTGAATACACGGAGAAAATATGTCAACGTCAGAAGAGCTGGCAGGCAATCTTAGCCCAGCAGCCCGCCGTGAAGAGCGCAAGGTGCTCGCCGGCACCTTGGTCGGGACCACCATCGAGTGGTACGACTTCTTCATCTATGCGCAAGCCGCCGGCCTGGTGCTGGCTACGTTGTACTTTGCCCCGCTGTCCCAGGAGAGCGCCGGCCTGGCGCAGATCGTCGCCTGGGCGTCGCTGGGCATTAGCTTCCTCTTCCGCCCGCTCGGCGCCATCGTCGCCGGACACCTCGGGGACCGGCTGGGGCGGAAGCTGATGCTGGTCTTTACGCTGATGCTGATGGGCGTGGCGACTGCGCTGATCGGTTTGCTGCCGACCTACGACCAGATCGGCATCGCGGCTCCGATCCTGCTCGTGGTGCTCCGCATCCTGCAGGGCTTCTCGGCCGGCGGTGAATGGGGCGGCGCTGCCCTGATGTCCGTCGAGCACGCCCCGATCAACAAGCGCGGCTTCTTCGGCGCGTACCCGCAGATCGGTGTTCCCTGCGGCATGATCCTGGCCACCGGCGTGATGTGGCTGCTCACGACCGTGATGAGCGAGGACCAGTTCCTGGCCTGGGGCTGGCGTATTCCCTTCCTGTTCTCGATCGTGCTGATCGTGGTCGGCTACATCATCCGGCGCGCCGTGGACGAGTCCCCGGTGTTCAAGGAGATGCAGGAACGCAAGAAGGAATCTGCCGCTCCGCTGCGCCTGCTGTTCCGGCACAACTGGAAGCAGGTCATCCTCACCGCGCTGATCTTCATTGCCAACAACGCCGCCGGCTATCTGCTGATCGCGTTCTTCGCCTCGTATGCCACCAAGGATGTCGAGGCCGGCGGCCTGGGCATGCACCGCCCGTCCGTGCTCCTGGCGACGACGCTGGCGGCCTTCGGCTGGCTGGCCTTCACGATGTACGGCGGCATCCTCTCGGACAAGATCGGGCGAATCCGCACGTTCCAGATCGGCTACGTCTGGGTACTGCTCTGGCAGATTCCGATGTTCATGCTGATCGACACGGCGAGCATCGTGCTGATGGGCATCGCCATGTTTGTCCTGACCATCGGGCTGGGCCTGTCGTACGGTCCCCAGTCAGCCCTGTACGCGGAAATGTTCCCGGCGAACGTGCGGTACTCCGGCGTCTCTATCGGCTACGCCATCGGCGCCATCCTCGGCGGCGCGTTCGCCCCGATGATCGCCGAGCTGCTGCTGGGCCAGACCGGAAGCACGATTCCGATCGGCATCTACATCATGGTGTTGTGCGTGATCTCGCTGGTCGCCGTTTCCATGGTCAAGGAAACCAAGGGCGCGAACCTTCGGGCAATCGACCCCGAGATCGAGCACCTTAAGCGGCACCCTGAGGCGCACTAGGTTCTCGACACGCAGCAGAACCAGCTGAAGGCAGGACCGCCGCCGGGTGATTGCACCCGGCGGCGGTCCGCTGTTGCAAGCGCTGCAGACGCAGCCGCTACCGGGGAAGGGCTGCCAGTACCTCGTCGTCGCTGACCTGGCTAAAGTACTGGTAGGCCTCGCCGACGGCCCTGAAGTTGCGCGGCCTGCGCAGGCAGAACACGACGTCGGCCAGTTTCTCGAGCTCGGCGCAGGCCTGCGGCGGGCCCACCGGCACCGCGACGACGATCTCGCGGGGTCCGCTTTGCCTGACGGCGTTGATCGCGGCCTTCATGGTGGCACCGGTCGCCAATCCGTCGTCGCAGAGAATGGCGGTTCGGCCGCGGACCTCTGCCGTCCTGCCGTGGAGATACGCCTCCTGCCGCCGCTTCAGTTCGGCACGTTCCCGGTCTTGGACCTGCCGCAGGAGCTCGTCGCTGTAATTGCGGCGGCGCAGTTCTGCCAGTATCGGTTCCACCATGACGACGGCGGTGTGCCCGCCGTGGGCGGCCAAGGCACCGAAGGCCACCTCCGGCTGGCCCGGGATGCCTAATTTGCGAACGATGAGCGCGTCAAAGCCGGCGGCCAGTTCTTTCGCCAGCACCGCGGCCACCGGCACACCCCCGCGCGCCAGTCCCAGCACGGTGACGTCGTTGCGGCCGCGGTAGGCTCCCAGTTCGGCCGCCAGCTGTCGTGCCGCATCGGGCCGATCGGCGAAAGGGTCAGGGGCCCCGCTCAACAATCCCACGGCTTTAGTATCCTCTTGCGTTCCCGAGGTCGCGAGGGGGAGCGAACGCCGCTGCGGTGGTGGCTGCACGCCGGGTGGCGGGGAGCGTCCGCCCGCTGCGGTGGCTAAATGTCCGGCGAGAAAGATCGTCCGCTACGGTGGCTGGACGCCAGATGACGGGAGAGCGCCACCGACCGTGGAAGTCTTGCTGAACCGCTTAACCGGCATGGGTAGTTCTCCCCATCGCGGGCTAATGGCATCCCGGATAGGCTCGAAACAACGGTGGGGCTCGGAACGGGGGCCCGCATCGCGTCGCCTGGACTTGGGTCCGGGCGTGGAAGAGCCGGACCCGCAGGTTTCCCCCAACGCCTGCCGCTCCGGCTCTTTCGTTTAACTGTCGCCGCGCAGCACTCACGGTTTGGCAGCAGCCCCGTCCCGGCGTATGAATGGTAGGTGACTCAAGCCTCCGATTCCGTTCCAGAAAACCGTCCCGCGCCCGCACCGGCCGGCCCCGACGGCGTGGAGGCTGGCTTCGTCCCGGATCCGGGCCGCTGGCGGATCCTGGCGGTGCTGCTGGTGGCCATCTTCATGTCGCTGGTGAGCGTCAGCATCGTCAACGTGGTGCTGCCGTCCATCCAGATCGGGTTGGGCGCGACGGACTCGGACCTGCAGTGGGTGCTATCCGGCTACGCGCTGACTTTTGGTGTGGTGCTGGTGGCCGCCGGCCGGGCGGGGGATATCCTGGGCCGCGGCCCGCTGTTCATCGCCGGCGTCGCGATTTTCACGCTCTCCTCGGTGGCCGCAGGACTCGCTCCCGACCCCCTCAGCCTGAACATCACGCGCTTTGTGCAGGGGCTGGGGTCGGGCCTGCTGAATCCGCAGGCCGTGGGCATGATCCAGCAGTATTTCCGCGGCGCGGAACGCGGCCGTGCCTACGGGGCGCTCGGCAGCGTGATTGGCATTTCGGTGGCCATCGGACCCCTGCTGGGCGGGATGATCATTGAGTTCGCCGGGGTCCAGGACGGGTGGCGCTGGACCTTCCTGGTCAACGTACCGGTCGGGATCCTGGCAATCGTGCTCGCGCTGATGTGGTTCAAGCCGCGGCGCGCTGCCGACCGCCCCGGGGCTGAAGACCGCGAAGGCGCCGCCGCCAATGATCGTCGCACCGCCGCGGCCGGAGCAGCAGCGCCCGACACCGCCGCGCCCGGAGCCGCCGCGCCCGGGACCACCGGGACCCGCGTAGCCAAAGCCGAGCGTGACCTCGATCCCGTCGGGGCTGTGCTGCTGGGCCTGGCCGTGCTGGCGCTGCTGCTGCCGTTCGTCGAACGCGGGACCGGTGCATGGATCTGGCTGCTGCTTCCCGGCGGCGCGGGACTGCTGGCGCTGTGGGCGTGGTGGGAACATTCCTACCGCCACCGCGGACGCAGCCCGATGGTTGACCTGCGGATCTTCCGCACCCGCAGCTTCTCCGCCGGCTCGCTGATCGCCGGCCTGTATTTCATGGGCGTGACGAGCGTCTGGGTGCTGGTGGCGCTCTATATCCAGCAGGGGCTCGGTGGCAGCGCACTCGAGGCAGGGCTGATCGGGCTGCCTGCTGCACTGTTCGGGGCGTATTCGTCGCACTGGTCCGGCAAGCGGGTGCTGGAGCGGGGACGGCAGATGATCGTCGTCGGGATCCTCTGTGCGTTGCTGGGGCTGGCGCTGACCATCGCCGTCATCCAACTGGAGGCGGCAGGCCTGCTCAGCATCTGGTGGATGTTGCTGACATTGTCGTTCATCGGCATGGCGCAGGGCCTGATTATCACCCCCAACCAGACGCTGACCCTGGCCGACGTGTCGTTGGAGTACGCGGGCAGCGCCGGGGGAGTGCTGCAGACGTCCCAGCGCATCGGCACCGCCGTGGGAATCGCGGTGATCACCGCCGTCGCCTTTTCCGTCCAGGCCCGGTCAGGCTGGACGGAGGCGATCACCGCCGGCCTGGCTGTCACCGCCGCGTCGGTCGTTGCCACGCTCGTCATTGCCGGATCCGACGCCCGCCGGGCCTCCCGCGGGCCCAAGACGCGGTCTCCGAGGGGCTGATCCGGTCAGCTCAGCCGGACCTCGACCTGCCCTTCGCGGACGCGTGTTTCGTAGGCCGGCTGCTCGGAGCTGGCCGGACCCCTGACGATGCTGCCATCGGCCAGGCGGAACTGGCTGCCGTGCCAGGGGCAGGTGATGCAGCCGTCGTCGACCTGTCCTTCTGCCAGCGGCCCGCCCATGTGGCTGCAGACGCTGTCCAGCGCCCGGACGGTGCCGTCGCTGCGATACAGGACCAGCGACACGTCTCCCGCGTGCGCCAGCTGCGGCCGCCCCTCGGCCAGCTCGTTCTCCGCCAGGACAGGGGTCCACTCGACGGGACCTTTTCGCCACGCGGTGTGATTGACATTGACGCCGCGCGCGTAGCTCAGATGACCGCCCAGGTAGCCGCCGGACATGACCAGCCCGAAGCCGCCCAGGGCGAGCACCTTGGCGAACCCCCGGCTGCCGCTGCGGCGGGCCAGGAAGGAAGCGGCGAAGCAAGCCAGCGCCGCTGAATTGGATGCGGCGTGCACGATGCCGAGCCGGCGGTCCTCGCCCTGGGTATACGACCAGTCGTTGAGCCCGGCCCATGCCGTGGGTGCGGCCGTGATGATCCCGGCAGCGACCAGGAGGTCGGCCGCGGGCTCGGAACGGCGGCCGCCCACGGTGTCGAGCAGCGTGGACATGGTCCAGGCACCGATAGGAAAGTCGGTCATGAGCGGATGCAGCGGATGGCCCACAAAGCTGCCGCTGAGGATGTTCCTGATCGGCCGGGGGCTGACCATCCTGCCCACCAGTCCGGCCACCGGCTCGGCAACCTTGTCCAGAGCCTCGGTTCGTTCTATACGTGCAACGACGGTGCGGAGAATATTCACGCCGTCCCCCCAATCCCCTAGAACGGTCGGCAACCGGGGGCGGCCCTGTCGGCCGGGCACCGGCACCGCAGTTAGGTGCCAGTGTGGCATCCCGCGGCAAGGTGGACAAGGCCACAGACGCCGCTGGGCGGCTTCCGTGCGGAAGCCGCCCAGCGGCGTCGTCATGTGGTCGAGGACCAGGATTAAACCTGGTTGCCGATCTTAAAGCCCTTCGACGCCTGGCCGCGGAAGGTGCCGTCCTCGTCGTCTTCCCGGGTGAAGGAGAACCCGTCGGCGCCGATGGTCACCTCCATCTCGGAGTTGTCGGTGCGCTCGATGACTTCCTGCGGGTTGCCGTCGAGGTCCAGCACCAGGGACGCCTCGGTGTACCAGGACGGGACCACGGGGTTGCCCCACCAGTCGCGGCGCTGGTTGTCGTGGACGTCCCAGGTGATGACGGGGTTGTCCGGGTCGCCGGTGTAGTAGTCCTGGGTGTAGATCTCCACGCGGTGGCCGTCCGGATCCAGGATGTACAGGTAGAACGCGTTGGACACGCCGTGGCGGCCGGGGCCGCGTTCGATCCGGTCGGACATGCGCAGGGCGCCCATCTTGTCGCAGATCTGGATGATGTTGTGCTTCTCATGGGTAGAGAAGGCCACGTGGTGCATGCGCGGGCCGTTGCCGCCGGTCAGGGCGGTGTCGTGCACGGTGCCCTTGCGGTGCATCCAGGCCGCGTAGGTCACGCCGTCGGAGTCCTTGATGTCTTCGGTGACCCGGAAGCCCAGGTCTTCCAGGTACTTGCGCCCGCGCGGCACGTCCGGAGTGACCTGGTTGAAGTGGTCCAGGCGCACCAGCTCGCCGGCGGAGTAGAGGTCGTAGCGCATGTGCAGGCGCTCCACGTGGTCCACCTCGTGGAAGAACTCGTACGGGAAGCCCAGCGGGTCCTCCACGCGGACCGAGTCGCCGATGCCCTTGACGAAGCCTTCCTTGCGGCGCTCGGTCCGGCAGCCCAGCTCCTGGTAGTAGGCCTCGGCACGGTCCACGTCCTCCGGGGAACGCACGCGGTAGGCGAAAGCCGCCACCGCGGCGATCGGGCCCTTGCGCAGCACCAGGTTGTGGTGGATGAACTCTTCGAACGAGCGCAGGTAGATCGCCTCGTCGTCTTCGTAGGTCACGTGCAGGCCCAGCAGGTCGACGTAGAAGGCGCGCGACTTGGCCAGATCGGTGACCACGATCTCCATGTAGGCGCAGCGCAGGATGTCCGGGGCCGGAACCGAGGGCTTGGGGATTTCGTTGCTCATAATTCTCTCCTTCGAGCGGTGGGGGTAAGTGTCAGGCGTCCGGGATGGCGGCGGCGTCCTCGGCCTTGCCGAAGACCGGGTTGTGCACCTCGCCGAGGTTGATGTGCACGGCCTGCTGGTCGGTGTAGAAGTCGATGGAGCGGTAGCCGCCCTCGTGGCCCAGGCCGGACGCCTTCACGCCGCCGAACGGGGTGCGCAGGTCGCGGACATTGTTGGAGTTCAGCCACACCATCCCGGCCTCGACGTTCTGGGCGAAGTTGTGGGACCGCTTCAGGTCGTTGGTCCAGATGTAGGCGGCCAGTCCGTACTTGGTGTTGTTGGCCAGTTCAAGGGCCTCCTCGTCCGTGTCGAACGGGGTGATGGCCACGACCGGCCCGAAGATCTCCTCCTGGAAGATCCGGGCGTCCGGGGCCACGTCGGCGAAGACGGTCGGCTGGATGAAGTTGCCTTCCGGGAACTCCTCGGGGCGGCCGCCGCCGGCCGTCAGGCGGGCCTCCTGCTTGCCGATCTCCACATAGGACATGACCTTGTCGAAGTGCTCCGGGTGGACCAGGGCGCCGACCTCCGTCGTTTCCTCGTGGGGGAGGCCGACCTTGACCCGCTTTGCCTGGGCGGAGTAGCGCTCGACGAACTCGTCGTAGATGCTCCGCTGGACCAAGATGCGCGAGCCCGCGGTGCAGCGCTCGCCGTTGAGGGAGAAGACTCCGAAGATCGTCGCGTCGATGGCTGCCTCCAGATCGGCATCCTCGAAGACGACGGCGGGGGACTTGCCGCCCAGCTCCATGGACAGGCCCTTCAGGTACGGAGCCGCGTTCGCGAAGATGATCTGGCCCGTGCGGGACTCGCCCGTGAAGGAGATCAGCGGGACGTCCGGGTGCTTGACCAGGGAGTCCCCGGCGAAGCCTTCCTCCCCGTAGCCGTGGACGATGTTGAAGACGCCCTCGGGCAGGCCGGCTTCTTCGAAGATTCCCGGCCACAGGGATGCGGAGAGCGGGGTGAACTCGGCCGGCTTCAGGACCACGGTGTTGCCGGTCGCCAGCGCCGGACCCAGCTTCCAGGACTCCAGCATGAACGGGGTGTTCCACGGCGTGATCAGGCCGGCAACGCCGATCGGCTTGCGGTTGACGTAGTTGGCCTGGCGGCCGGGAACCTTGAAGGCGTCGTCGTGCTGGGCGACGATGAGGTCGGCGAAGAAGCGGAAGTTCTCCGCCGCGCGCTGGGCCTGCCCCAGGGCCTGCTTGATGGGCAGCCCGGTGTCGAAGCACTCCATCTCGGCCAGTTCCTGGCCGCGGGACTCGACGATGTCGGCGACCTTGTGCAGCACGCGGGAGCGCTGGCGCGGAAGCATGGTGGGCCAGGGACCGTTCTCGAAGGCGTCCTTGGCGGCGGCAACGGCCGCGGCGACGTCGGCGACCTTGCCGGAGGCAGCCTTGAGGTAGGGCTTGTTGGTGACCGGGTCCAGCACGTCGAAGGTGTCGCCGTCGATGGAGTCGACAAGCTTGCCGCCGATGTAGTGCTGCAGGTGGGTGGGCAGGTTGTCCGGGACAAAGTGCTCGGCCATGATGGTCCTTTCCATTGGGGGTTGAATGGTCGGTAGTCGGTGAGGTCTGGGTTGTGTAGGGTGCTTGACCGCTGACGACGGCGGGATGTCGCCTTCCGCAGCGGGCGCGGCCTACAGGGGCGAGGGCGGCAAGCCGTCCGCGGCCAGGTAGGCGTTGAGCGTGTTGGTCCGGTGGGCCCGGGCCGCCTTCTCCACCTCGCCGGTGCTGGCACCGGCGTCGATCAAATCCAGCAGTTGCTCGTGCTCCTCGACCGAGGAGCGGGCACGGCCGGGGATGTGGCTGAAGCTGGAGGCCCCCATGGCGTTGAGCCGGTTCCAGCCCCGGTGTACCAGATCCAGGATGTGCGGGTTCGGGCAGCGTTCGTACAACCCCGCATGGAACCGGTCGTTGAGCTGGGTGAAGCGGCGCGGATCGAAGTCCTCCAGGCACCGGCGCAGCTCGGCGTTGACCGCGCGGGCCTCGGCCAGGTCCACGGCGGAGAGCAGCGGCGCGGCCAAGGCCGTTGCCGCGCCCTCGATCACGGCCAGCGTCTCCATGGTGTGCAGGTACAACTCGGCGTCGACGGCTGCCACCGTCGCCCCGATATTGCGCTCGAACGTCACCAGGCCCTCGGCCTCCAGCCGGCGGATCGCCTCGCGCACCGGGACGGTACTGCAGCCAAGCTCCGCGGCGATGGTCCCGAGGACCAACCGGTAGCCGGGCACCAGCTCGCCCTTGGCGATCCGCTCGTGCAGCAGCTCGTAGGCCTGTTCCGACTTGCTGGGGGCCAGGGTGGTCACTTCGGCTGCTCCGCGACCCAGGCCTCGTAGCGTGCGCGCCATTCGGCGTTCATCGGGAACAGGCCCTCGATCTTGTGGCCTTCCTTGACCATTTCGAAGACGAAGCTGTCCTGGCGTTCCTGTTCGACGACCTCGTCCGCGATCTCGGCGGCCAGGGCGGGCGGTATCACCAGGATGCCGTTGTCGTCGGCGACGACGATGTCCCCGGGCTGGATGGTGGTGCCGCCGCAGGCGACTGTCACGTCGGTGTCCCAGGGCACGTGCTTGCGCCCCAGCACCGCCGGGTGGGCGCCGTTGTAGAACGTCGGGATGTCCAGCGCCGCCACCTCGGAAAGGTCGCGGACACCGCCGTCGGTAATAATGGCTTCCGCACCGCGCACCTGGGAGCGCAGGGCGAGGATGTCCCCGAGGGTGCCGGAGCCCTTCTCGCCGCGGGCCTCCATGACCAGGATCTCGCCCGGGCCGAGCGCGTCGATGATGCGCTTCTGCGCGTTGTAGCCGCCGCCGTGGGACTTGAACAGGTCCTCACGGTTGGGCACATACCGCAGCGTGCGGGCGGTGCCGATGACCTTCTGGCCGGGCTTGGTGGCCAGCAGGCCGTCAACGCTGACGTTGTTCAGCCCCCGCTTCCGCAACGCGCCGGAGATGGTGGCCGTGGCGACCGAGAGCAGCTTGGCCTTGACGTCCTCGGTCAGCGCGGACTTGCCGGTAACTGCCGGGGCCAGGCCGGCCGCTTCCTCGCTGCCGAAGGCATCGATCCGGTCGGTGTCGGTGATCTTGGGAGTGTTGCCGAAGGACGCGAATTCCGCCTCGCCCTGGGTGACGGTGGTCGACAGGCGGCCGGTGCTCAGCCCGGCGGCTTCGTCGGAGACCTCGACCTCGACGACGTCGCCCGGCACGATCACGGAGGAGCCGGCCGGGGTTCCGGTGAGGATAATGTCTCCCGGGTGCAGTGTCATCAGCTGCGACAGGTCGGCGACAATGCGGGCGAAGGAGAAGATCAGGCCGGCGGTCGTGTCGTCCTGGGCGACCTCCCCGTTGACCCAGGTGCGGATCCGGAGGGCGTCCGGGTTGACCGTCGCGGCGGGCAGCAGGGCCGGGCCGATCGGCGTGAAGCCGTCGCCGGACTTGGAGCGGACGTTGGAGCCCTTGTCCGCGTACTTGATGTCGTAGACGCCCAGATCGTTGCTGGCGGTCACATGGCCCACATAGTCCCAGGCCTCCTCGACGGTCACGCGGCGGGCAGGCTTGCCGATGATGAGGGCGATTTCACCCTCGAAGGCCAGCAGCTCGGTGCCCGCGGGGCGCTCCACAGTGCCGCCCGAGAGGGCCAGCGAGGAGGAAGCCTTCATGAAGTAGGAGGGGTTAGCCGGAACCCGTCCACGCTGTTCCGCCCGGGAGTTGTAGGACAGATGTACGGCCAGCACCTTGCCGGCGTCCTCCAGGATCTGGGTATCCACCGCCTGCAGCGTGCCCGCGGACTGGGTGACGTTGGCTTCGGACAAAGCATCCTCCTGTGAAGTACGAAATCGTATATGATCCATCATGGCCTGTGGCGGGGGCCACGTCAAGGGCGGCTGGAAGGTTTTCGACCGACTGATCGGTGAGATGGTGGCGGCTACCGCCGGCCCGATTGGTCGGTGAGTGGTGGCGGCTAGCGCTGGCGTGTTGGCCGGTTAGTTCGGGTCTCTCAAAAAAGCCACCCACTATTCCTACACAATGGTTCTTTTCGGTGGCCATCGAATGTATGTACGAATAAAATTGTGGTATGGCTCTTGCACCGTTGGACCGCACCGGGGAGATGGGAACATCCCTGGCCCAGGCGTTTGTCCTGCTGCAGGAGGTCGCTGACCGCTTTCCCGCCGAGTGGGCGTCCCTGTGTACCCGGGATCTGGCCAATACCGTAGCTGCGGTGGAGGACGTTTCGAAGCTGGTGGAGTTCCTGCAGGCAGCCGGCGCCCAGGCCGTGGAGCAGACGGACATCGCCGCCAACGGGGAACACGCGACGGCGCCCAGACCCGGACCCGGCGCCGGCACAGGCGCCGATGCCGGAGCCTGTGCCGGGGCGGGGGA